>JBBRYQ010000028.1:0-58311 GCA_038237425.1 Verrucomicrobiales bacterium | reverse complement strand
GTATATTCGGCGAGGATGTAAACCGGATCGTCGAGCGGTGCCACGATGTCGAGGATGATGACTCCGCCGCTGACATTGAGGCCAGCGGCTTTGAGACGTCCCGCACTCCCGGCGCCGGTACCATCGACGCGGAGGGTGATGGGTTGGCTGCTGGCGGGAGCGAAGGTGGATTTCAGGGAAACATCCAGCAACGCGCTCGGTGCGATCGTCACTGCCGGGCTGGCGGAAATCGATCCGGTGGAGTCGAGCGTCAGCCTGCCACCGAGGATCGAGGTGGGGCCGGTGAAGGTGTTGGAACCGCTCAGAGTGAGCGTGCCGGTGCCGGTCTTGGTGAGGCCGCCATCGATCGCCGCATCGCCAGCGATGCTGCTGTGCAGCAACGGTTGCGAAATGGTGATGTCTCTGCCGTTGGTGTTGATCACCGCGCCGCCATCGCGGACGTTGGCGGTGGTCTGGACGTTGTTTGCCCAGAAGGTCGTGCTGCTGGCAGTGGGTGTGAGCGTGCCGCCGTTGAAGTTGAAAATGGCGACGGCATCGGCTGCTGCAAAGGAGGTGCTGGTGATCTTGTTGACGTTGAGCATGCCGCCGTTGAGATCGTATTGGCCGCGGCGGGTTGCCGTGTTGCTGACCGAAAAGCCCTGAGTTAGCATCAGGCCGTTCGTGCCTGCCACGTTCACCGTGCCGCTGGTCTGGACCAGCTTGCCAGCTGCATAGCGTCCCGTAGTCGGCGCTCCGGTCAGGCGCAACTCGCCATTGGCGTTCAGGATGGTCGAGGCGCCGCTGATCGTGAAGGTGCTGAGAACGTTGTCCCCGGCGGTTTGGTTGGAGAGGATCGTCGCGCCGGAGATGGTCATCGTGCCGCCGCTCAAGTTCACGTTGCCGCCACTTTGGGTCGTGTAGGGCGAGTTCAGGGTTAGGGACGTGCCGGTGATCGTGCCATCGGTCTGGTTCAGAGTGCTGCCTGAGGAGCCAGCGCCGTTCGCAACATTGATCGCTCCGAACTTGCTGGTGCCGCTGCTGTCATATTGGAAGGTGCTGTTAGTGCTGGAGCCGACATTCAAAGTCGCCCCGGCCGTCGGATTGATGACGCCGGTGCCGGTGAGTTGGAGCGTGCCGCCGTTGACAGTGGTCTGGCCGGAGTAGGTGTTGGTATTGGTGAGGGTCAACGTGCCCGTGCCGGCTTTCGTTAGGACCAAGCTCGTTGCTCCGCCATTGGAAATGGGGCCGCTGATAGTGATGGGTCCGGGCGTGGCTACGTTCAGGGTCTTCACTCCTGCGGTGCCGCCGACGCCGCCGCGGATTCCTCCGGCGAAGATGAGACTGTTGTCGGCGTCGTTGTTGACGAGGCTGTAACTCTGCGCGCTGCCGTCGGTGCCGAGAACCAATGCCGCGTTAATCGTCTGATTTCGGCCAATCGTGTTGCTTGCCTGGATGGAGCCGCCGTCGTTCAGCGTCAGCGTCTGGCTGCCGGGAGCACCGGAGCCGATGATGTAAGCAGCCGCAAACGGGGTGTCGAAAAGCAGCGACTGAATCGTCACATTGCCGCCGAGATCAATGGTGCTCACCGCGCCGCCCGCGCCGCGGAATCTTGCGGTGCCGCCGGAACCTGGCACCACCGATGAAGACCAGTTCGCGGCAGTGGCCCAGGTGGCGTTGCCGGTCGAGCCGGTCCACGCGTCGGTCGTGACGCTGAACGAAAGCAGGCCCGTGGCTGCGGTGTAGGTCCAGGTATTTCCTCCATCGACGAGAACCCACACACCGTTCGTGCCGATGAAATCACCGAGCGTGCTTTTCAAGCCGAAGGTCGTCGCATAGGTGGGCGTAGCGATGTCCGCGAGCGTCCATGTTTTTCCGTCGGTGGGAGCGGCTCCGCTGAGATCCAAGTAGAAATTTCCTTCCAGCAAAGCCTCGCCCGCGCCGGTGAGTTTGTTGCTGGTCGCACTGCCGATGGCGAAGCGCATTTGGGCATCCGGGGCGAGGTTCAAGGTTCCTGCGTTCACGACTGTGTTGGTCGTGTAGGTGTTGATTCCCTCAAGCGTGAGCGTCTCACTGCCGTCCTTCACCAGATTGGCGGTGCCGTTGATGCCCGCGATGTTGCGCAACGTTCCGGCGTCGAAGGCGAGTTCGGAAATCGGACTCGCCGCGCTGCCGATCGGGTTGCCCTGCATGTCGAGAACGCCACCTGCGAGTGTGATGGAGGCGGACGCCGTGCCGGTGCCGGTCGCGGCGCCACGCACGATACCGCCGGTCATCGTCAGGCGGCCACCGAGGAGGGTGATGGCGGCGGTGGAGGTGCGGCTGGCGGTCGCGCCAGTGAGAGCGGCCATGGTGATGGGGCCGCTGGTGACGGCGGCGTCGCCGTCGATGGTGAAGGTGGCGCTGGCGGTCGTCGTGGTGTTGTTGCCGCTGTTACTCGCGAGGTTGAGGCCGTTGGTGAAAGTAATCGTGCCGCCTTCGAGGGTGAGGGTGGCGGTGTTGCTGGCGGCTGCTTCGCTGAAGCCGACGGGCACGACGTTCGCTACGCTGAGAGTGCCGGAGTCGAAGTAGAAAAACTGCGTGCCATCGCCAGAGACGTGAGTTCCCGAGCGGCGGCCAATTTCCAAAGTGCCGAGCACGATGTCGCACTGGTGCCCGCGCGTGTCGAAAGTGACGGTGCTCGTGCCGGTGCCGCTGCCGGCGTGTTTATCGAGCAGCAGATTCGCCGCGCTCACACCGCCGGTCGCACCGCGAATGGTGAGCAAGCCGCTGCCGGGCGGCGCGAGGAAGGTGGCGCTCTCACCGCGCGAGGTGCCGCCGCCTGCAGTGGCAGTGTCGAGATTGAGGTTGGTGATGTTCAGCGTCGCCGGGCCATTGGCGGGAAGGATGAGGGTGGAGGCATTGCCGACGGTGTAGTTGTCGATATCGCCAACGTTGAGGTTCGTGCCGGTGAAAGTTGTGGAGCCAAGTGCGGAGAGGTCGAGGATGCTGCCGCGCCGGACGCTGGCATTGGTGCCAAAATTCGCCACGAGCGAGCCTGCGCCGGTGATGGTGAGATCGCTATTTTCCGCCGTGCCGCCGTTCAGGCCGCCCATGGTGAGCGCGCCGTTGATCGTGAGTGTTTTTCCCGCGCCGATGATCGCGTTGTTTTCTCCGGCGGTGACGTCGGTCTGCGTGGTGAGAGCGAGCGCGGTGACGTTTGCCGCGATACTGAGTGTGCTTGCTTTGAGACCGCCTGCCACGTCGCCGAAGAAGATCGTTTTCACCGCGCTGTTATTCGCGCTGTAGTTGAGGGTGCCGCCATTCAGATAGGTGCTGCCGGTATAACTGTTCGCGCCGCCGAGGTTCAATGTGCCATTGCCCGTTTTATAAAGACTGCCTGACCCGCCGATGATGCCGTTGACCGTGAGCGCGTTCGCCGCGATGTCGAAGGTGGTGTTGGCACTCAGGGTGATGGCGTTCGCGATGCTGTGCGGAAGGTCCGGCACCCCGCTGATCACCGTGGGCGCGGTGCCGCTGAAGTTGAGGGTATTCCCAGTGAGGTTCGCGGTCTGGTTAAGGAAACGCAGCTTGTTCAGGGCGAAGGTGCCCATGTTGTTGTTGCTGGAAATCGGCGCGCTGTTCTGGAAGTCAATGATGGCGGTCGCGCTGGGTGCGGGTTGGCCGGGAGGATTTGGAATCCAGGTCACGGCGTTCCAGTTTCCAGCGGTGACATTGATGAAGCTGGCGACGTTCACCGCGAGCGTGACTTGACTCGAGTTTGTGCTTTGGCCAGCGACATTACTCGCCGTCACGACCCAGAAGTAGGTGGTTAGGTTAAGGGCGGTCGTGTCCGCATAGCTGGGAGTTGTGAGGCCGCTGGCGATGGTGGTGTATGGCCCGCCGCTCACCGTCGCGCGTTTTACGGTATAGGTCGTGCCGAATGGAACCGCGTTCCAACTCAGCTCCGGATAGATATAACCCTGCGTGACGGAAAGCCCGGTCGGAACGGCCGGGGTGACTGCAGGCGTCCCCGCGACTTCGCCGGAGTAACCACTCTCGCCGCCGGGGCCGACGGCTGTGATGACATAATAATAAGAAGTGCCGGGGACCGCAGTCGTGTCCGTATAACTCGTCGCCGCCACGCTGGGTGCGATGACCGTGTAAGGTCCGCCGCTGGTCGCCGCGCGATACACTTTGTAACTCGTCGCGCCCGGTGAAGCGTTCCATGTCAAAGGCACGGAGCCGATGGTGAGCGTGTTGCTCAGACCGTCTGGACGCGGGGGCGGTGGGGATTGCAGCGTTTTGAAAGTGAGGGTCGCGGGTGACCAGACGCTGCCTGCGGCATTGGTCGCACGATGCCGCACGAAGTAGTTCGTGTTTGCGATAAGTCCGCTAATGGGCGCGAGCACCTGGCCGAGGCTCTGCGTGCCGAGCGGGACATTGTTAGCCCACGCGCCCGTGGTTGTGCCGCCATCGCTGGTGCCCCAATACACGGTGACGCTGGTGGCGCTCGTGCCGGTGGATAGAACCTCGCCCGCAAGCACGGCGGAGGTTTCAGTCAGACCGGCGGGCACGAGAGTCGAGACTTCCGGCGTGGCTGCGGCGGGTGGCACGGTGGACGGTGTGATGGTGAAGTTATTATAATCCAGGACGACGCGCTGGTTTCCGGCGGTGACCGTGAGTTCTTTGCCGCCGGTGCGGAGCTGGGACATCCAGGGGTTTTCCAGCGCTGGCCAGTTTGCATAGTCCACGGCGGTGCCGTTGATCCAGCCACCGCGACGGGTGCGATCGTCGTTATAACTTTCCTTTTCGAGCACATCGCCATGGCGGTTCACATAGCGGGCTTTCGTGATCTTGTAGGTGCTGACCGTGACATCCGTGTGCGAAATACTGGTGGTGGCGAGCAGCGCCGTGCGGAATGCGGCGAGCTGGTCCGCGGCGGTTGCGCCCGGATATTCCGAAGGCAGTGCGGTTTCGATGGCCATGGCAAAGCGGTTGTTAGCGGCGCTGATATTCGCCGCGAAGTTCGGGTCGTTCTGCGGATAACCGACACCGCCGACCGCGACGCGAAACTCCGAATCGCCCGGCTGCGGAGTGCCGCGTGGCGAGTAGATGCCTGCGTTGGGATCCCAGTTGAATAGCACATCGGATGCGACCGAGATCATGACCTTGTTGTAGTGCAGGAAGATGCGCCCGGAGGTGGCCGAGTCGTTGATCATCGCGAGGTAGCCGCCAGGCACCTGCGCCTGGGCATAGCGCGGATCGCGGGCGAGAGGATGGCTTTTGTCGAATGTGTAAACGACAGCATCGCGGTGCTGCAATGTATCGAAATCGAGCTGCATTTTCCCATGGTTATGAGAAGCGCCCATGTCAGCTGGGTTGTCGGTGCCGACTCCCATCAGCCAGAAATAATTCGTCATTCCCTGCCACCGCACGCCGTAGCCATAGGACGACCCGCTGCCAGCAGCACGCGAGTCGGAGGCGCTGAAAAGTATGTAGTCCTTGCCGCTGACGTAAGCCTGCTGATAGGCACTGCCGCCGAAGAGCCGCGAGGTGTAACTGGTGGTGCGCTCATTCGCCGCGCGCAGGATCGGCGCAGGCAGCACGTAGCCACTCGCCGCCATGATGGCCATGGTCTTGGCATCGCCGCTGCGGCCACCGCTGCCCAGCGCCTGCCAGAGCAACCGGCCAAAGACGCCGTAATAGCCGCTTTGATCCTCATAACTCCGCAAACTCCAAGTGCCCACATAGCCATCCGCCGGCTGCCAGACGGCAGCCATTTGCGACATAAAAGCAGCCCATGACGCGGCACCTGCGGCACGCACTTCGGGGTCGGTGGAGAGCTGCGAGAGGGACAGGGAGGGCAGCGTGTTGTGCATGCCATAATCATTTGACGCGAACTCGCTGACGCCGTTCTGAGATTCACTCCGCAGCGCGCCCACCATCCAGTTCCGCCCGCTGGGATCGCTCGGCCGCCAGTCGTTGTCCGGATGACGGAACGCTCCTTCGCCAAATTCCTGGGAACCGAGGATGCGCATCGTTTGAGCAAGCTTGAGGAGGTTCGACGTTCCGGGGGTGCGGTAGTTGATAGTGGGAAGGCGGTCGCGGATGGCGTTGCGGCTCGCGGTGTTGACATATTTTTTCCAACGAATCACCGCATCCACCGCCGGGAAACCATCGAAGGTGTAGCCATTGCCCGCGCCCCACCACAGCGAGGCGGCCTCCATGTCTGCCTTCGCTTTGACGAACTGCCCGGAGCCGAACGCGAGATGCACGCCTTCGAAGCGACTCGACGAGGTCATCTTGCCGTCGATGTAGCTCACGCGGGTGAACTGGTTGCGCTGTCTCGCCTCAAAAACCAGCGGGTCCGGTGCGGGGATGGAGCGCAGTTGCAGGCCGTTGATTTGCGCAGAGACGTCCGCGCCAAAATCCAGCCGCTGCGATGCCGCGCCCGCGCGGAACAGGCCGGTCATGTGATGGCCGAGTCCGCCCTCATAGGCGGGATTGTCAGTCGGGCCGCCGGGGTTGTAGTTCAGAAACGACGAGCCGTTGACGCGTTCGCTCCGACCGGCTCCGGCGGCACGGGAGTCATTCGCCCAGACCTGGATGGAATACCACTGGCCGGGCGTGAGACCATTCAACGTGAGTGAAGCGGATTTACCGCCGGACGCCGCGCCGCCGAGGAGTTTCTTGTAATCACTGGTGAGAGCGGAAAACGGCGCGGAGAAAGAACCGAAGGCGTCCGAACTCGGCGTGGTGAAACCGGAAAGCGTATCCACCGCCTGGCTGGCGAAGCGGGTAAAGGTCGTGCCGTTGATCGCTGCGGCGGGCGCGGTGGAACCGAAGACGTAGGCTCGGTTCGGAACACCGTCCGTGCCCACGTCCGCATCGCCGGTGGTTTCCTTCCACACGTCCCAAGCAATCGCGGCGAGCGGATCAGAGATGCGCCGCACTTGGTAAGCCTGAATCATCCCGTTGGTGCTTCCCTGGAACGTGATGACTTGAGAGGTCGCATCCGCTGTGAAGGTGCCGAGCGCAAATTGCCCTTTGCCGCCACTTGTGCCAGACGGGTTCATTTTCAGAAAAGCCCACGAATCCAGCCCGCCCGAGGACTTCACCGTTTGGGTGCCCGCGCTGCTGGCGTCGGAATCGTTCGCCCAGACTTGGAGTTCGTAGTGATTGCCACTGGTGAGGCCGTTGATGGTGAGCGTGACGGTGGAGGCCGTGCCGGTGTTGTAGCGGTTTTTTCCTAACAGCGTAGCATAGGCCGCGCTGACCCCACCGCCTGTGGGCATCGCGCCGATGGTGGAGGCGTCGGACGCATTCGCGCCGGCCACGGAATCGGAACCCAGAGGGGTGAACGTGACGCCGTTGACGCTGGGGTAGGAATTTCCAGCCATGCTGACGGCCTTCACCAACGAGCCGCGGGTGCTGACATCGGTGTCCGAGTTGATGTCCCGGGCCGGGCCCCAGGTGACGGGTGCGGCCAGGGCGGGGCTTGCGAGAGCGGCGAAAATGAGAAGGGCGTATTTCATGGGTTCAGGATTTTAAGTCGGAAAAGTGGATAAAAACACACTCCCTGCACCCACCCGAGGACGGTCACAGGGAGTGGTGAACATTTCAGGTGCCCACAGGCATCCTGAGAAAGCGGCCTCAGGGAGCTTTCACCACTTGCAGGCGACCGAAGAGCTTACCAGTAGCACCGGATTCGGTTTTCGGGATGCTGATTTTCACAGTATCGGTGACCGCATTGTTCGGCGTGCCGGCGCTGACGGTGATGGTGGCTGCACCGACCAAAGCACTGGCGGCGGGGATGACCGCGCTGCCTGGCCAGGAGGCAAGGGTGGTGCCCCATTGGAAGGTCTGGGTGGTTTCCGGCGAGACCGAATCATCGCGACGCTGATAAGTGAACTCGAAGTCAGTGGCGGTGACGACCAACTTGGGCAGGATGGATGAATCGGAGGTCGAGGGATTGCCGTTCAGGGCGAATTCGAGCAGGTTGTTCATGCCGTCGTTGTCTGGATCGTCGGTGGGATCCTGATCTGCCACGGCGAGGCCGAAACCGCCTATCCACGAGGTGTAACCGGCAGGGGCGGTGACGGTGAGTTCGAGGTTGTTGCCATTCTTGACGACGCTGCCCGAGACGCCGCTGAAGGTGACGGAGCCGACTGATCCGCTGATGCCGCCGATGGCGGTGAGTAGGATGTAGGGGCCACCGGGAGCGGGTGGAACGGCGGCGGTGAGGTCGATGACGGTATTGGCTTCCAAGGTCAGCAAACCGGTAATGGTACGGAGGGGCTGGGATCCGGCGGTGGCTGCGACCGCGAAGGCCTGGTGGCCGCCAGTGCGGATGGTGGCGCTGCCGCCAAGCGGGCCGGAGCCGGCAAGGGTGGCGTTGTTTTTGACCTCGACGGCTGTGGCATCGAGCGAGCCGGTGACCTCCAGCGTGCCGCCATTGACGGTGGTGGCTCCGGTGTAGGTGTTGGTACCGGCGAGCGTGAGTTTGCCGAGGCCGTCCTTGGTGAGGGTGTCGGTGGTGGAACCGGCGAATTTCAGGAGCGGCTGCGTGACGGTGATGTCAGAGCCGGCGGTGTCGATTTTCGCGCCGCCGTCTTTCACATTGGCGGTGACGACGGTATTGGCGTCCCAGAAGGTTGCGGAACTTGCTGTGGGCTTGAGCGTGCCACCGTTGAAATTGAAGGTGGCGCTGAGCGTCCCGAGGGTTATGACCGCGCCGGCCGTGATCGGGCCGGTGGTCAGCGTGCCGCCATCCAGATTGTAAACACTGGTGTGGGTGAGTGCCCCCACATCATTGGCAATTTCCCGAGAGGTTGATCGAGGCAGCGGAAACGATGCCGCCGCTTTGGGTGAGGGTGCCATTCGCAGAGCGCGTGGTGCTGGCGCAGAACCGCAGGCTTCCACTGATCGCCAAAGTGCCGGTGCTCTTCACGGTCAGCGTGCTGAGGGCACCTGAAGATGCATTCGAGACGGTGGCATTTCCCGTCAGGTTCATCGCGGCCGCATTGCCGCTGTCGTTGCCGATCGTCACATTGCCGTTTCCTCCTGAGAATACGCTGCTAAGGGTCAGGCTGGAAGCGTTGATAGTGCCGTTGGTTTGATTGAGTGTTCCCACGTTGGTGGTTCCATTGCCAACGATGATGCCGGCGAACTTGCTGGTCTCGGCGCTGTCGTATTGGAGAGTGCCCGCGCCTGAGTTGAAGCCGATATTGAGTGCGGCACCGGTGACCGGAGCGATGCTGCCGCCGGTTGCGACGGTGATTTTTCCAGCATTTCCGATGGAAGTAGCACCGCTGTAGGTATTGACCTTGTCGAAGGTGACGTTGGCGGAGCCTGTTAGCTGCACCAGCCCTGAGCCAGTGATCGCACCGCCCTGATTCAGGCTGCCGGTGCGTTTGAAGATGAGGGTGCCGCTGTTATCGACTCCACTGGTGCTGGCGATGGAACCCGTTGCGCCGCCATTTCCAATCTGCAGCTTGCCTGCGGTGATGGTGGTGGATCCGGTGTAATCATTGTCCGCTGCGAGGATCACCAAGGCAGGAGTGGAGAATGTATTGGTGTTATTGACCACGACATTGCCGTTGAGTCCGCTAATGATCCCATTGGCCGACACATTGACGTTGTTCAGCGAGGAATTGATGAGGGTGAGGGTTTTGGCGTTTAGGTTGACGGTGGCTAACGACTGCAGGGTGAACCCACCTGCGGTGCTGGTGCCGACAGTGAGGTCATCGTTCATCGTGATCGGCCCGCTCCACTGCCCGGAGGTGGATGAATTGGTGCCGAGGATGCGGGTGGTGGCGGTACCGGAAGTCTGTGCCACGACCGTCAGGGGCGAAGCGGGATTGGTGGTCGAGTTGACCACGCCGATTCGGACGGATGTGCCGGTGTTGACCGCATCCCCAAGATAAACCGTGGAGTTGTTAGCCGTTCCATTTCCACCAAAGAAAAGGCCTCCAGCTTGGATATTCAGGCCGCCAGTGAGGGTGCTGCCCACTACATTGAATGACAGCGAGCCAGCGCCCGTTTTGACGATGCCGAGCGAGGATGCACCGCCATCGGAAACGATGCCGGAGAAGCTGACGTTGCTGGTGTTGTTGATGTTGAGCGTCTTGGCTCCGGCGATGCCGCCGGGGCCGCCAGTGACGCCGCCAGCGAAGGAGATCGAGTTGTTGCTGTCGGAGTTGTTGATCGCATACGACTGGGTGGAGCCGTCCGCGCCAAGGGTCAGGTTGGCGTTGACGGTCTGGTTGGCGTTGATGCCGGAGTTGAGCACAATGGAACCGCTGTCATCGAGCGTGAGCGATTGGTCTCCTGCCGCACCGGTGCCGAGGGTGTAGGCCGCGACGTCGACGGTATCGAACACGATGGAGCCGATGGTGACGCCGCCTCCGAGGTCGATAGTGGTGTTGGAGTTCACCGTGAGGGAGTTGGCATTGAAAGTGGCGGTGTCAGCGGTTCCGGGGACCGGATTCGGATCCGATGACCAGTTGGTAGTGGTGGCCCAGGTGGCGTCGGTGGTGCCGTTCCAGGTGGCGGAGTCGGCGTTGGCGGCGCAGGCAGTGGACAGGACGAGCGCGATGAAGCGGATTTGGGGAAACAATTTTGGTTTCATTGGTTTTAGGGTCGGGATTTAAGTGGATTTTGCGAGCCAGCCTCGAACGGAGGCACAGTCTCACACTAGTGAATTACACGATGTGGGCGGTTCGCGGTATCCCTCGAACGAGTGAAATTTAGCGAAACAGGCGGACCGTTTTCAAAAAGCGACTTACTCCAAAATCCCGGGCGATTGGCAAGTAGCACGGCACGTTCCGCCAGTCCATGATTCCAAGACTCCGCCAAAACTTGGATTTCTGGTGGAATTTTCAGCTGACGGCGCTTCCCATGGCCACAAGCCGTCTTCCTTACCGGCGCCTGCGGCGCAGGAGGCCCGCAACGTCGAGCAGACCGGCGAGTGCCGATGTGGGTTCAGGCACAACAGTCATTTCACGCGCAAATACCCGAGCTGGAATCCGGCAGCCACGGCCTCGGTGCGATCTCCAGCGTGGAGCTTGCTGAAAATGGATTTCAGGTGGGTTTTTACCGTGTGCTCGCTCAAATCGATCGCGATCCCGATTTCGTGGCTGGTCAGGCCGCGGCGCAGTTCGTCGAGAACTTGCATCTCGCGCTCGCTCAGAGGTTCGAGCGGCAACTCGTCTACACACTCATAGGGCGAGCAGACGCCCTTCCGGTAGGCATCGAGAATCGCCTGGATGATGCTTTCACGCGACAGAGTTTTCACGAGAAACCCGCAGGCCCCTGCCTTCCTGGCCCGGTGGAGATCCGCCTCCAGCGCATCGGATGCGAACATGATGATCCTCGCCTGCGGATCGATCTCGCGCAGCGCCGCGGCCACCTGAATCCCATCCGGACCGGGACCGAGACGGACATCCACCAGCGCGATGGCGGGCTTGCAAGTGGCGAAAACGGCGGGGGCCTCATCCGCGTCAGCCGCCTCGCCCACCACGGTGAAGCCGACGGCCTCGAGCATCATGCGCAGGCCTTCCCGCGTCACCGCATGATCCTCGACAATCATCAGCGAGATGGCGGGCATGTTGCTTGGGTTGTTCATGATCTGGGCTGGCTTGGACTGGGCAGGGTGGTGGAGGAAACCAGCGGGTTGGAATCGACCCGGTAAATGACATCCCGGCATAGACTCATGGTGAGAACCGTGCCGGAACCGGGGGCGCTCGTTACGGCCAGTGTCCCGCCCAATCTTTCAACCCGCTGCCGCATGCCGGACAATCCGAAATGAGAGCCGGGAGCTTCGCCAGCAGACGAAACATCGAATCCGCGGCCATCGTCACGAACGACAATTTCCAGGCCGCCCGCCTCGAACGCACAGCGGATCTCGATGTGTTCGGCCTTGCCGTGGCGAGTCGCATTTTCCACGGCTTCCTGGCAGGCGAGCAGCAAGCCCCGCGAGATGCTGGGGGGAAGTGGAAACGGTTCGCCGGTGATTTCCGTATTTACTTCGGCATGGCTCCACTGCCGTTGGACCCGCGCGAGCCTCCGCAGCTCGTTGGCGAGGTCTCCGGTCTGCCGGCCCAGTTCATAAAGACACCAGATGCATTGCCGGAATTCCTCCCGGATCTGGACGAGCAGAGTGCGGGAACGTTCCAATGCGTCCCTTGCCCCTTCCGGCAATGGACCGACTAGCTTCGTATCTGCGGCATCCAGAAAAAAGGCGAGTCCTGATAGCATCGGCTGCAGCCCGTCGTGCATCTCACCTGCTAGGCGCGCGCGCTCCTCCATCATCGCCGAATGTGCGGCGGTGACCTGCCGATGCGCCAGCGCCTCGGTGGCGAGCTGGTTCGACTGCGTGCGCACTTTCCGCACCAGCCATAGAGCCGCGCCACCCAGCAAGCCGGCCGTCCCCACGGCAAGCGCGAGCGCGTAAAGCAACCTCCCGGCATTCCACCAGGGCGGCACATGGCGGATCACAATATCCTCGGGCGACCGCAAAAGAAGCCGGAGGCTGGAAACCATGTTTCCATCCGGAAAGTAGGGACCGAGTTCGTAAGTCATCTCCGCCACTCCGGTAAGCGAAACATCGGAACCATTCACTAGCGCATCTCCCCCCGCCAACGCCCCCGATAACAGCGCCTTGAAGGATTTCCCACTGTCAGAAATTACCATCTCAGTGCCGCCGGCCGCACCGTGGGACTCTAGCAGCACGCCTTTCATCCGGACCAGCATCCCATCCCGCTCCGCGGGATCCTTGTCGTCTGCGACTGATAGATCCAAAGGCCTGGATAATTCGCCGTCGGCCTTTTTCCGAGTCACCGCACTCGCAAGCTGGGACCTGCCCTCGTATGACTCCACGAAGCCCGCTGCCTCCACCCACTCGCCCACGGTGTGCGACACCTCTTTCTTCCGGGTGACGACGCGAGTGCCACCCGTGGGGCCTTGTAGGTAGAGCAAGCCCGGCTTGGAAAGAGTCACCACCCCAATGATCCGGCGCCGGTGTTGGGAATATCCTCCTGGAACGAGAGCCCGCAAACGGCCAACCTCCAGCAACGGGACACTGAAGGGTTCCCTGCCCCCCGGATTGTAAATCCGCACGTCTTCCACCCGGTTAGTCTCGATGCTGACGCCGACAAACTCCTTCCGGCTGTTGCAACGGGTGAACACCACGCCGCTGATTTCGACAGCCGCATCCTCGATGTCCTCCGGACTCATTCCCGGCATGGCGGGCACGACCGCTCTGGCCTTGCCGCTGGCCCCTGCCAACACCATCACCCAGGTTCCATCCCCATACTCCGAAGGTTGGCAACCGGTGATCACGCCGCGAAGGGCAACGCGCTGCGTGTCGTAAGTTCCAGTGAAAAGATGGCCTAACCCTACTTCTTTTCCTTTGGGAACCGGCTGCTTTCCAACCACCCGAACTGTCGCTGCCCAGATCGTCGGCGCATATCCCCCAGCACGGGTAACCCCCTCCACCTCCACCGCGTCTCCCGGAACCAAATTCCTCACATCCTCCTGTGCCGGATGTTTGCGTCCGTCGGGTAAATCATGATCCGTCACCACGAAGCAGCCCGATCCATTCTGCTCGAACATAAACCCGCCCGAAATGCGGCCGAAGCGGCACCAGGTCACCACCCCGACCACCTTTACAGGCAGGTTTTCCGCCGCTTCGCTGTCGGACAAACTCCGGACGTCCTCCAGGCGCTGGATCACGTCGCCAACGACGCAGGACAGCGAGCAAGAAATCATCAAGGCGATTGCCGGAAGAAGGTGCTTCATGAAATAATGCCGATAGCGTTGAGCCGGACTGTCGCATTTGCAATCCATGATCTCATCGAAAAAGAAGCCATTCCCGAAAGCCCTGCGGATGGGCGGCGTATCTGTGACCATGATTCGCTTCCTGCTGGTTTACATCGCATGCCTCATCCACCCACTATACGCCGAAGAATCCCCCGGTCTCCGCCCCCACTCTGCCAATCCGATCCTGCCCGGATACTTCGCCGACCCCTCGATCGTCACCTTTGAAGGCCGGCATTTCATCTTCGCCACCATCGATCCCTGGGGTGGGGAAACGCTCGCCTGCTGGGAATCCACCGATTTCAAAGACTGGACCTACCGCGTCCTCAACTGGCCGACCAAAAAGGCCTGCACCAGCCCCACCTCCAAGGACGCCATGGTCTGGGCACCCTCGGTGGTGCGTGGCAGTGACGGGAAATTCCACATGTATGTCTCCGTGGGAAATGAAGTCTGGACTGGCATCGCGGATCACCCGCTCGGCCCGTGGCGCAATCCCTTGGGAGACAAACCCATCATCCCGGAAAATTTCCGCCCCGGCTTCCACATGATCGACGCCGAGGCCTTCATCGACACCGACGGCCAAGCCTACCTCTACTGGGGTTCTGGCTGGAACTGGGTGAACGGCAAGTGCTGGGCCGTCAAGCTCAAGCCGGATATGACCACCTTCGATGGCGAGGTGAAGGACGTCACCCCCGATCACTATTTCGAAGCGCCATTCATGGTAAAACACGGTGGCCGTTATTTCCTGATGTATTCCGCTGGGAAAACCATCGAAGACACCTATCAGGTCCACTACGCCGTCGGGGACTCGCCGCTCGGCCCGTTCAAGGAAGCTGCTAACAGTCCCTGCCTGGTCACGGACCGGCAAAACAACATCCTCTCCCCCGGTCATCACGCGGTGTTCGAGAACGATGGCCGTCATTACATTCTCTATCACCGCCACAGCATCCCCTTCGATCCGGAATTCATCGGCCGCCAAATCTGCGTGGATGAGCTGAAATTCACCGCCGACGGACTGATCGAAAAAGTCACCCCCAGCCACGACGGCCCCGCGATCCTCCGGAGCCAGCGGCAAAGCTCGGAAAATATTACTCTAACCGCATCCGGACAGCGCAATTCCCACACCGGCCCGGAATGCGCCGCCGATGACAACTACGCCACACTCTGGGCCGCGCCACCGGGCAGCACCACTGCCTGGCTGCAAGCGGATCTGGGCGTGGCACGCGCGATCACCCGCCAACAAATCCGCTTCGAATACGCGTGGCGGACCTATCAATTCCGAGTCGAGTCCTCGGCCGATGGAAAGGAATGGACGACCCTCGCCGACCACGTTTCCAAACCCACCACCGGCTCGCCCGTCATCATCGAATCCCCCGTCACAGCCCGTTTCGTTAGATTGACCTTCCCGTCGGTGGAAAAAGGAGCCGAGCCGGGAATCCTCGAATGGATCGTGAAATGAAACGCAGACTCCTGACAGCCCTCGCTTTTCTATCAGGCTGCGTTTCCGGCCAAGCAGTCGAGCCGGCTTCCTACATCATCGACCTCGCCGACAAGCAGCAGGTCATCGATCACTTCGGAGCCAACGACGCCTGGTCGTTCCAGAAAATCGGTGCTTGGTCGGATCCGACTAAAAGCCGCATTGCAGACCTGCTTTACACCACCGATCCGGGCATCGGCCTCAGCTTCTGCCGCTTCCACGTAGGCGGCGGCATCAATCACCAATCCATCCGCGACGCTTGGCGCACCTCCGACACCTTCGAGCTCTCTGAAGGGAAATACGACTGGTCCCGCCTGCCCAACGAGCGCTGGTTTCTCAGAGCCGCAAAGGCCCGTGGCGTCCAGCACTTCGGCATGACCATTTACAGCCCGCCCATGCGCCTCACCCGTAACGGCCTCACCAACCACGGCACCGACACCACCTCATCCACCAACCTCAAGCCCGGCGGCGAGCCATCCTTCGCGGCTTACCTCACCGACATGCTCGTCCACTTCCGCGACCATCCGGATGAAAACGAGCGCATCACCTTCGACCGCATTTTCCCGCACAACGAGCCAAAATGGGACTGGCAAGGCAGCCAGAACCAGGAGGGAAACCGCGCCTCTAACGAAGACATCCGCCGAGTCCATCTCGCCCTGCAAGCGTCGCTCCGGGAAAAGAACCTCACCACCCTCATCGGCGGCCCGGAATCCGGCAGCATCCCCGCCATGCATGAACTCAACGAAAAGGCGCAGGCGAAATGGCACGCCGAATACGGAAACTACCTGGACTATTTCTCCAGCGACCCGCAACTCGCCCGCGGCTTGGGCGGCGTGATGACCTACCACAGCTATTGGTCGGACCTCATCCCCGGCGAGCTTGTCCCCCACCGCGAAGCGCTTGGCAAGGCCCTCGCCCGCCACCCCGGATGGAAACTCTGGCAAAGCGAATACTGCGTCATGGAACGCGGCCGCGACCTCACCATCGACACCGCGCTGCGCGTGGCCCGCGTCATCCACTGCGATCTAACGCTCGCCAACGCCTCCTCCTGGCAATGGTGGCTCGCCGTGGCCAACGAGAATTTCAAAAGCGGCCTGATCTACACCGACTGGCACAAACCAGGCGACCCCGAGAATATCCTCACATCTAAAACCCTTTGGGCACTCGGAAATTACAGCCGCTACATCCGCCCCGGCATGAGACGCGTCGGGCTCCGCGGTGGCCCCCAAGACGTCACCGGCCTGATGGCCTCCGCCTACCTCGACCAACCGGCCAAACGCGTGGTCGTCGTAATCGTGAACTTCGGAACCGCCCCACAAACCGCACGGCTCGTCCTCGCACGCGGGGAGAACATCACCCCCGGACCGCTCAAGGTGACACCACACACCACCACCGCCCAGCTCGATCTCGCGGCCGGCCCGCCGGTGGATGCTGCCATGGGACTTGAAATCCCTGCCCGCAGCGTGATCACCCTGGTTTCGATCCCATAAGCGCTAACATCGCGAAGCAGGATGTTGATCTTCAGCGTCCAGCAGCCCCGCGCCCTGTGATTTGATTGATAGAAACTTCGGTGCGTCCAAATGGTGCGGCTTCTTGAGCCTCAAAACGAAGGGTTCCCGATGATACGAATCTTCCGTTGATTCTCTCTTCCTTTGCGCCTCTGCGGTTGCTTCTTCAGCTGCCGGGCGCAAAGCCCTCCGATTAGATGACAGTTGAATTGTTGGAAAGTCCGTGCAGGCTGCGAAGCAGTTGGAATTTTATGAAAATGATCTTTGCCAAATGGCCGTGGCTGCCGGCGCTTATAATCGCATCGTTCTTATCAGGAAACGCGCTTGCGAAGGTGAGTGAAGGATTGATGGAAGACGTCATTCCTTTGGACAAGGGGCAAGCCTGTGCAAGTAGGGAGGCTTGTGCGGCTTTATGAAAATTCTGGGGGTAAATCGATTTGGGAAGAGTGGTCATTTTGCCAATGGTCCGGCGGGAAGCTGGTGGAAATGGTGAACTGGCATAGCGAGTCGCCTTATAACAATATCGATCTTCCGTTCTCTACGGCGACCGTCACAAAAAAAGACGGCACCAAGGAGATTTTCCGAATCACGGCTGCAGGTGGCGAGTTAGAAACTACAGGCAACTACGTGGTGCTGAAAAATGGACAGCCCTACGCGACTGTCCTGCTGGAGCGGAAACCCGGTGCGGTCAGCCGTTTGGATTCGATAGATCGGATTGAAGCGGCCTGGTTTTTTGAAAAACTGACAGGACTGCCACTCCATGATTTCCCTGAAGACCAAGAATATACCGAATTCACTGCCGACGGTAAGCAGACAAAATTGAAAGCCCCCCTCCCCCAAAAACTGGAGAAATGTGCGACCATTCACGTGACGGGAACGGAGGAGGCGAAGACGCTGCTTTCCAGAGGGAAATGAACTTTGGAGTGCGGTGAGCATCACCGCTTTGAGAGGCGCTGCGACGTTTTCCAGAGCTTGATCGTTAGAAAAGGATGGGAATGCGGGCGATCTTGTGCGTTCAAACGGAGAAGGGGAAACAGGCCGTGGTCTCAAAGCGGTGATGCTCACCGCAGTCCAAAGGCTCAGACGGTGGCGTGGACGGGGGTCCAGGCGGCGTTGGCTTTGGAGGATTTCACGGCGGCTTCGATGAAGGCCATGCCTTCGACGCCGTCGTCGATGGTGGGGAAATCGTAGCCTTCCGGGCGCGGATAGGTTCCTGCGAGGGAGTCGGCAATGGCTTCGGCAGCGGCCAGATAGATGTTGGCGAAGGCCTCGATGAAGGCTTCCGGGTGGCCAAAGGGCAGACGGGTGTTCTTGGTGGCTTCCGCACCATTGTAGCTGTTGCCACGACGCCAAATCTGGCGCGGGGCATCGGCGAATTTTACGGTCAGTTCGTTCGGATGTTCCTGGTGCCATTCGAGCGAGGCTTCAGTGCCGTAAACGCGGATGTTGAGGTTATTTTCATCGCCGGTGGAAATCTGTGAGGCGTAGAGCACGCCGCGCGCGCCGCCTTCGTAGCGGACGAGCATACTGCCGTCATCGTCGAGCGGCCGACCGGGGATGAAGGTGTTGAGGTCTGCGGCGATTTCCTCCAGCTCAAGGCCGGTGATGTAGCGAGCGAGATTTTCCGCGTGGGAACCGATGTCTCCGATGCAGTTGGAAATACCAGCGACGGACGGGTCCATGCGCCAGTTCGAGATCGCGGTGTCCGCCTGCTCCTTGAGCGCGCCGACGGCGTAGCCTTGCGGGTATTCGGCGACGATCTTGAGAATGCGGCCGAGCTTGCCTGCCTTCACCATGGCACGGGCTTCCTTCACCATCGGATAGCCGGTGTAGTTGTGCGTTAGAGCGAAGACGAGACCCGATTGATCAACGAGTTTTTTCAACTCCTTCGCCTCCGCGAGAGAGAACGCGAGCGGCTTCTCACAGACGATGTGGATGCCTGCTTCGAGGAATGCCTTGGCGACCGGATAGTGCAGGTCGTTGCGAGCAACGATGGTGACGAAGTCGATGCGCTCGCCTAACGGCAGCGCGGCTTCGGCTTTCGCCATTTCTGCATAGGAAGAATAGACGCGGGAGGGATCGAGGAAAAAGTCCTGACCGGAGAGTTTGGATTTTTCGGGATCGGAGGAGAAACACCCGGCGACGAGCTCGATTTTCCCGTCGAGATTTGCTGCCATGCGATGGACCGCGCCGATGAAAGCGCCACGTCCACCACCCACCATGCCCATGCGAATTTTACGGTTCATTTTAAGAAGTTGAGAGTTGAGAGTTGAGAGTTGAGAGTTGATGGAAAGAACAGGCAGGAATGCCTGTGTCACGTTACGGTTCAGATAGAGACGGGTTTACCGGACTCTGCGGATTGATAGAGAGCGTCGATGATTTTCATCAGACTGAGCGCTTGATCGGGCGTGTTGAGTGGAACGGCTTTCCCTTCGATGGCTTCGATGAAGTTACGGGCCGAGTTGCTGCGGCCCATATCCTCGCAGGCGGGAGTGACGATGGTGCGGTTGACACTGTTGCCGTTTTCCTGGACGTAGAGTTCACAGGTGTCGATGGCGGTTTCATCGAGGCCGTCGCGACCGAAGAGGCGCTCGACCTTGCCACCGGCCTTGGTGCCTTGGAAGACGACGGAAACTTCCTCGCGCTTGACCATTTCCGCCCAAGAAACTTGGAGGGTGAGGACTTGGCCGGTTTTGAAGGTGACGAATCCGTGGGCGGCAGCTTCGACGTTGTTAGTGCCGTCAGCGCGGTCGGGAATTCCCCACGGGCCTTTGAAGCCCTTGTCGGTAATGAAGGTGTCGAAGGTGTTGGCGAGCACGTGCGCTGGCTCCGGATAGCCCATGAAATAGAGCGCGAGATCGATCATGTGGAGCAGGTCGATGACCGGTCCGCCGCCTGATAGCTCCTTGGTGGTGAACCAACCGCCGAAACCGGGGATGCCGGTGCGGCGGATCCATTTCGCTTGGGCGGAGTTAATGATACCGACGGTGCCATCCGCGCAGTAGGACTTCATCGCCTGCGACTCGGGGCGAGCGCGGTTGTTGAAATTGAACATCAACTTCTTGCCGGCGGCATCGGCGACGGCGATCATTTCCTCGACTTCGGCAGCCGTGAGCGCGGGTGGCTTCTCACAGAAAACGTGCTTACCGGCCTTGAGACACTGGAGGGCGAGCGGGGCATGAAATTTATTGGGAACGATGATACTAACTGCATCGAGATCCTTGCACTCGGCGAGCATGGCATCGACGGCTTCGAAAGCATGGGCGATGCCCCATTTTTCAGTGGCTTTCGCAGCAGCGCCCGGTGCGGGATCAGCAACGGCGACGATTTCCGCACCAGCCTGGCGGAAGCCTGCGGCGTGATATTGCAACATACCGCCTGCTCCGATTACTCCAACTTTTGTAGCCATGATGTTTGGTTTTTCTGATGAACGATAAATAGATTACGGACTGGCTAACGCATGCCGATTCTGGACTGGAAATATACCGCCCGGACTCGCCTATTCTTTCCCCTGCCACTCGCCGAAGTTGCGGAATTTCGCGTAGCGTTCTTCCAACAGATTTTCCAGAGAAAGGGCCGATAAATCGTCGATGTGGGAAATGACTTTGTCGCGGAACGAATCCGCGGTGGCTTGGTGATCGTGATGGGCACCGCCGGTGGGCTCGCTGATCACGTCGTCGATGAGGCCGAGTTCTTTGAGATCCGGTGCGACAAGCTTCATGGCCTCGGCGGCTTCGGGTGCGTGCTTGCGATGTTTCCAGAGAATGGCGGCGCAACCTTCCGGGCTGATGACCGAGTAGTAGGCGTTTTCCATCATGATCACCCGGTCAGCGACGCCGATGCCGAGCGCACCGCCGGAACCACCCTCGCCGAGGACGACGGCAATGACGGGCACTTTCAGCAACATCATTTCACGGAGATTGTAGGCGATGGCCTCAGCGATGTTCCGCTCCTCCGCACCGATGCCGGGGAAGGCACCGGGGGTGTCGATCATCGTAATAACAGGCAGGCCAAATTTTTCCGCGATCTTCATCAAACGCATGGCCTTGCGGTACCCTTCCGGGTGGGCGCTGCCGAAGTTGCGCATGAGGTTTTCCTTGGTATCGCGGCCTTTCTGATGGCCGATGACCACCACGCGGCGGCCACCGATGCGGGCGAATCCACCGGGCATGGAGGCGTCGTCGCCGATGTGACGGTCGCCGTGGAGTTCTTGGAAATCCGTGAAAGCCAGCGAGACGTAATCGAGCATGAACGGACGGTTCGTGTGGCGGGCGATCTGGACGCGCTGCCATGGAGTTAGGTTTTTGTAAATGGCAGCCCGGGTCTCTGCCAGCTTGGTCTCCATGATGGAGATTTCGGCAGACATGTCGATGTTCTGGGAGTTCGACTTGGTCCGGAGTTTTTCAAGCTCGCGTTCCAGTTCGGCGGCGGGTTTTTCAAATTCGAGGAGCTGCATGTGACGGGGAGAAGGTTCAAGATTCGAGGCGGAAGATGCAAGGCTAGAGATGATGGAGAGCCGAAGCTTTCCGGGGGCGAAGCCCCATGGTCTGCGTCTCTGGGCTGCGGAAAGAGCGCCATTGCGGCGAGACGCCGCAACCACGTTGAACCGAGCTATTTCGGCTGGTTGCGGACTTCCACTTCGTTCCCGACGCGGGTGAGGAGGTTGATTTCCTCCATGTCTTCGGTTTTCAGAACGATGCCGTGGGGAGCTTCCTCCGCCGAGCCAGTGTAGCCGCGGATCTGGATGGGAGGTTTCCCGAACTGGATGATTTTGGCAGCAGCGCGGTAGTCTTTGGAAGGAAGTTGAACGCGTTTCCCTCCGACTTCCGCGGCTTTGGAATTGATCGGGCTGTGTTGATTGGCGAGAGCGCCAGTCACGCCGAGATGGACGATGTTATATTCGCGGACGAAACGCTCACCCTCCCAGAGCGAGAGGGCTTTGCGCTGGGGCTCGATGAGGATCTTGAACTCCAGCGGCATGACGACGAGCTCCTCGCCAGGCTGGATGCCCTTGAGCTCTAACATGCCGTTGAGGTGCATGATCATGTCGATGTTGGTCTTGTGTTCGGCGGCGATGCCGAAGAAGGAGTTCCCCTTTTTGACGACGTGGGTCATTTTCCCGTCCATGTGGGAGATGGAGAGAATTTCGTCGAGATTCATGTCGCCGACGATCCGGCGGGCGACGGGCGCGGAGGGTGACGTGGGATAAACGTTGACGATGGAAACGAGCTTTTCGCGAGCCTCGTTGAGCTTCCCGAGGGCGAGGAGCTCGTGGGCTTTTTGGAATGCTTTTTCACCCGGATCGATGTCGGGGAGCTCAGCGGAATCGAGCATTTTTGCGAAGTCGGTATCTGGCTGTTTGCGGACGACTTCGGAAGGATTAGGGATAATTTTCGCGAAGATTCCTCCGAGGGGCGCGACGGCGACATGATAGGCGAGCATGCCGGTGAAGGTCATGACGCCGAGCACGCACAGGGCTGCGAGAATCTTGAGGAACGTCCAGAAACTCATGGGCACGTGCAGGAGATCTTCAGATAAGACCGCGGCGCTTGAAATCGAATGCGTTGATCTCATGGGAGCGAAGGATCATTTCGAAGGAAAATTTGAGGATAGAGATTTCCCAAGCGTCGTCAACGCCTTCAATGACGGCGAGGGAAGGATTACCGGTTCTGCGGATGTCTTCTAGGACGCGCTCGCGGACGGCATCGATGGAGTCATGGATGATCTCCTCCTGGACATTGCCGCGGCGGAACTGGAAGCCATACTGGAGGAAAGCAAGATCCCTGCCCTCTTCACGGAATTTTTCTACCAGCTTGTCAAAACGGGCGCGTGCTGAGGGATCAAAGCCATCGAGCTGGACCTCATTATAGGCAGACGGCCGGAGGATGCGCGGGCGCATGGCCTCCACCTCGCCCGTGCGGATCCTGACCTCGCCGGTGCGGTCCATCAGCTCGCTGATGAGCTGGAACTCGAACCGCGTTTCACCAAACGTGTCGATGCGACGGTCCGGTTCACGAAGAACCTTCGTCGTTTCTAGCGCGTAGTGGATGTCGTCTGGCGAATGCATTGCGTGGGATGTTCTCCCGGATCTGCTGGAATGCAAAGAAAAGGGCGGACATCCGTGAGGAGCCCGCCCTTTTGCAAAGTTTTGCTTAGCGGAATCAGGCTTGTTGGCTCGTGATGTAAGTGATCACGTCACCCACAGCTTGGAGTTTTTCGGCTTCTTCATCCGGCACTTCGATGTCGAATTCTTCTTCGAAAGCCATGACGAGTTCCACGGTGTCGAGCGAGTCGGCTCCGAGATCTTCGACGAATTTTGCTTCGATGGTGACTTGATCGGCGTTGACGCCAAGTTGGTCAACGATGATGTCCTTTACGCGGGCTTCGATACTTTTATCTGACATGAGTTGGTGTTGGTGAGAATTGGTGCTGGAGGTGGTTATCGTGTGCGGACCCGACTTGGCAACATCGAAAACGAGGGAAAGCAGGAAAAGCCCGAACTCGCGCAATATCGATCAAGCGGACTCTGCCGGACCGTCGGTGGATTCGTCGGTGGAAACGGCGGCATATTCGATGATTTCCCCGGAAAAACGGCTCCGGATGTGGCGCATCAGTCGCTCGGCCGGCTCGTCGTTTTCCTTTTTATAACCGCCGTAGGTCATGCCGTCGATGCGGATGCGCCCCTTGCCGGACGCCCCGTCGAAGTCGATGAAAGCCAGTCCCTTGGTGTCCCATTTGCGGAGATCGAGGGTTTTCAGATCGGAGAAAGGTACGCGCCGTCCCAGTTGGGTGGTGATCGCCTCGCCATCGGCGGAAAGCGAGCGGCCGAGCGTGCGAAGCAGGAAAAACGCCGCCAGCAAGGCCAGCACAAGGCAGATGCCGAAAACGATCCACTGCTCGTGGATTTTCTGCGCTGTGTATGGCTCCTCGGGAGGCGACGAGTTCAGGCCGCGCTCCTTGGTGTATTCGCGCCAAAGGATATTCCACTGGAGCGGCTTCATTTTATCGAAGTTGTGGAGGATTTCTGGCCAGGGCATCGGGAGTTGCAGGGACGTCGGCAAGAGCGAGCGGTCTGCGGGAAAATCAACACTCTGCGTCGCGGCAAATTTTTCCCACTCGTCTGCGGTGAGCGAACCGTTCGAATTCATCTGAGAGAACTTCGTATTCGCGTCCTGAAAGGTCTTGTGAAGATAGAAACTCTCGTTTTTTTTCCGATAACCGGTTGAGCCGTCGATGTAGAACAATGCCGCGAAAGTGCCGAACATCAACAGCATCACCAAGGCGCGGGAAATAAACCAAGGCGTTGGCTTACAGACAATTGATTCGGCAGAAGTCATGGTTATGCGGAGAAAACAACAGGGATCTCCAACAAATGGCAAGCCACAAGCCGGAGAGAATTACGGACCTTCGCTGCATTCTGGCTTGTCGATGGTCCGCCGACTGGTTACGGACAGCACCGTCATGCCAATCGCAACTCCCGCGCAATATCGCGCCATGTTGGACGCCGCCCAAAAGGGTGGCTACGCCTATCCCGCCATCAACGTCACCTCCCTGCCCACCATCAACGGTGCACTCAAGGCGTTTTCCGAAGCGAAATCCGACGGAATCATCCAAGTTTCCACCGGCGGCGGCGAGTTCGCCTCCGGCACCGCAGTCAAGGATGCAGCATTCGGTGCTATCGTCCTCGCCGAGGCCTGCCACCTCCTTGCTGAGAAACACAACGTCCTCATCGCTCTCCACACCGACCACTGCCACCCGGCCAAGGTCGATAGTTTCCTAAAGCCACTTCTCGAAGCCTCCCGCAAGCGCATCGCAGAAGGCAAAGGCCCGCTTTTCCAATCCCACATGTTTGACGGCTCCGTCGTCGAACTGAAGGAAAACCTCGAAATTTCAAAAGCACTCCTCAAAGAGTGCGCCGATCTCGGCATCATCCTCGAAGTCGAAGCCGGCTGCGTCGGTGGTGAAGAAGACGGCCACGACACCTCGGGCCTTCCGATCGAAAAACTCTACACCACCCCAGAAGACATGGTGGAAGTCTATGAAGCACTCCAACCGATCGGCCGCTTTCTCTTCGCCGCCACCTTCGGCAACGTCCACGGCGCCTATAAGCCCGGCGCCGTGAAACTCAAGCCATCCATCCTGCGCGATGGTCAGAAAGCCGTCATGGACAAGCACGGCGCAGCTGCCGAAATGGAGCTCGTCTTCCACGGCGGCTCCGGCACCTCCGAAAACGACCTCCGCGAAACTCTCGACTACGGCGTCGTGAAGATGAACATCGACACCGATACACAATACGCCTTCACCCGCCCGATCGCCGCCCACATGTGCCAGAACATTGAAGGCGTGCTCAAGATCGACGGCGAAGTCGGCGACAAGAAACACTACGACCCGCGCTCCTATCTGAAAAAGGGTGAGCAAAGCCTCTGCAACCGCATGAAGGAAGCCTGTGACGACCTCAAGTCCACCGGCAAGACGATCTTCGGAACCGTCTGATCCAGCAAACAACAGAGGGCGTTAGTCCATTCCCATTTCCCAAAAGCGGAGCCGCAAGGCTCCGCTTTTTTTGCACTTGTTCCCCCCAATACGGACCACCGGAAATGGCTCACGGGACAGCAGACGATCTGCATTATTCTTGGCAAACGACAGAAGGAATATCCATCCATCATAACAATCGTCGCGATGCTTCATGATGCTGCGCCCATCGCTAATTGACTCTCCACGTTGATGAATGGGTGCATCAGCGGGCTGTTCGTTAGTATATTGCACAAGCCCCCCATTGATGGGGGGAATGGCTAGAATGACTGGCTGACCTCTTCAGTGGGTTTCCAATCTTCCAATCCCTTTGCGTCCACCAGTGAAAAGTCCTTCACGCCTTTCAGCACAAAGGTTTTCCCGCCCTCCATGCGTCTCGCGTGGATGCCAGAAAACGAAATATCGTCCACCATTTCGATGACGAATGCCGGCCGCTTGTCGTCCGCCAGCCAGTCCAGTTTTACATGGTTCATCCGCACGCCCTTCGCATGGCGGATGAAAAAACCGTAGGCAGGCGTCACTCCAAACATCGAAGGCTCGGGGTAGGCGTTTTCATTTTCCGGCAACACCAGCGCCGCCTGCTCAGCGGTGCCCCCGCCTTTTGTGATGATCCGGATATTGCTCAAACTAACATCCTCGATGTCATGGTCCGGGATGCCACTGATGATCGAAGCGTATTCCGGATCCGCATTGTAAACCGTGAGATTGTCGATGCTAATCCGGCGAATGCTGCCCGGCACCGTGCCCACAGGGCCGCGAAGACGGGCACCTACCCGTAGGAAAATCGGCGCTGTCGTGATATCTCGCATAATGACATTTGAAATACTGACGTCTTCTAACATACCTCCATCCACTGTTTCTAGCGCAATGCCACGGCTGCGGTCGAAAATACAATTCGTGATCGCGATGTTCTTGAATCCTCCGTTTGATTCAGTCCCGAATTTGATCCGCCCCGCCACCCGCTCCTTGTCCGGCGCAAATTCCTGAGTTTTCCCATAAGTGCCATCGAGGAAGGTCCCTAAGTCATAGCCGCTCACCTGGCAGTTCACCAGAGTAACGTTTTCCGTTGCCCGCACGAAGCCGAGTGCGAACGAGCTTTTCAAAACAATCGCATCGTCGTTGGGCGTGTTCACGCTGCAATTGGAAATCCGCACTTGCCGGCAGCAGTCGATGTCGAAGCCGTCGCGATTCGTGTCCACCTTGAGGCCATCTATCGTTAGATTATCCACTCCCGTCGCTAACAACGCAAAGTGCCCGCCTTTCAAGATCGAAAATTCTTTGAGCGTCACGTTTCGGCAGAGTTTCAGCGAGATCGCCTTATTCCCCTCACCTACCATGCTCGCATATTCATCGACTTGCCCGCCTTTACCTTCCGGATCCACCGCTTTCGCAGCATCCTTGGCATCGCGCAAACTCAGCGGGATATCACCGGCTACCTCCTTGCGCCTCGGTGCAGCCGGACCGCGGCGTGTCAGACCTTGTCCATCGATCCGCCCGGGGCCGGTGATGGAAATATCCTCAAGCCCGATTCCCCAGATCAGACTGTTTTGCCAATGCGTGTGCCCGAAATCCTGATACTGGTCCCACTCGTTAGGCTCGGGCGCATCGTAGGCTCCGAGCGCCTTGTCCGGTGTCGCGGCTAACAAAACAGCACCCTGATCGAGATGCAGCCTGATGTGGCTTTGCAAGCGGATGGAAAATGATAGATACACGCCCGCTGGAAAAGTCACCGTTCCGCCACCCGCCCTTGCCGCTGTGTCGATCGCTTTTTGGATCGCCTGAGAATCAAGGTTCTTGCCATCGCCGAGCGCTCCGAAAGAACGCACATCATAAGCTTGAGGTTCGCCCGCGAAAGCAGTGGCCGCCAACAGGGAGATCAGGGGAAATTTCGGCAGTAAATGAAGGTGCATCGGTTCAAAAATTACAAATGTCATCGTGGGTTTCTTCCATCTACGTGAAAAGAACCGATCACTCATTAACCCAAACGAGTTATCGCAAAAATGCGGGTGCCCGCCAAAGCAGACACCCGCATCCGACAGCCTGAGAATTTCCTCAGATAAACTCGTTGAAGAGTCCTTCGATCATTTCCTGACGGCCGCTGGCGACCATCGGTTCACCATTCGCGAGGGCGTATTTTTCAAGTGAAGCAAGGCTGGTTTTACCGGCTTCAATTTCGGCCCCGATGCCGCTATCAAAGGTGTTGTAGCGTTCCTTGATAAAGTTTTCGAGGCGTCCGTCCGCACGAATCGCGGCGGCGGTCTTGAGGCCGCGGGCGAAGGCGTCCATGCCGACGATGTGGGCATGAACGAGATCGACAGGCTCCCACGACTCACGACGGCGCTTGGCATCGAAGTTGAGTCCACCGGTGGTGAAACCTCCCATTTTCATGAGGACGAGCATCGTGTGGGTGGTTAGATAGAGATCGGTCGGGAATTGGTCGGTGTCCCAGCCGACGTTAGGAGTGCCCATGTTCGCGTCGATGCTGCCAAGCGCACCCGCTTCATAGGCGACGGTGAGTTCGTGCTCCATCGTGTGGCCAGCGAGAGTCGCGTGGTTGGTTTCGATGTTGAGTTTGAAGTGTTCCAACAGATCGTATTCGCGGAGGAAATTGAGGCACGCTGCCGAATCCGAGTCGTATTGGTGAGTGGTCGGCTCCTGGGGTTTCGGCTCGATGTAGAACTGGCCGGTGAAGCCGATTTCCTTTTTGTAATCCACGGCCATGTGGAGAAAGCGAGCGAGGTGGTCGAGCTCGCGCTTGATGTTGGTGTTGAGAATCGTCGAGTAGCCTTCGCGGCCTCCCCAGAAAGTGTAGCCTTCACCACCGAGGCGGTGCGTGACTTCCATCGCCTTTTTGACCTGGCCGGCGGCGTAGGCAAAGACCTGCGCGTTCGGGCTGGTAGCGGCGCCTTGCTGATAGCGCGGGTGAGAGAAAAGACAGGCAGTGCCCCAGAGGAGTTTTTTCCCCGTGCGTTTTTGCTCCTCTTCCAGCACGTCCACGACGGCATCGAGCGCCTTGTTGGATTCGGAAAGATTGCCAAGCTCCGGTGCCACGTCGCGGTCGTGGAAGCAGTAATAGTCGAGCCCGACTTTTCCCATAAAATCAAAGAACACGCGCGCGCGATTCTGTGCGTTGGCGACGGAGTCTGTGCCATCGTCCCACGGATGAGCGGCCGTACCCGCGCCGAACGGATCGGAACCAGTCCCGCGCATGGTGTGCCAATAGGCGCAGCCGAAGCGGAACCACTCGGCCATGGTCTTGCCGGCGACGACTTCGGTGGCGTTATAGTGCTTAAAAGACAGGGGGTTTTTCGAGCCGGGACCTTCGTAGGAGACGGCGTCACAAGGGAATGTAGTCATGATGATAGGTAGCGGTGGGTTGATTCAAACGAACGCGCAACGTGCGCGACTTCCTGCAGGCTATCTGAGAATCCTCTGGTGTCGCTACCGCAAATTACGGTAGCTTCTTGATGAAATGCGACACACCCAACCCGAACCCACCCGCCGGATCGCCGTCGTCCAGTCTTCTGTCAACGTGCGCCGTCTCACGCCGGGCCTCGCTCCGTTCGCTGGAATGGGCATCGATTTCTGGATCATCGATCTCTATCGGCAGCCGGAACTCCTACTCGCCAGCCTGCGCGAGTGGAAACCCGGTGCCATCGTCACCGAATGGCTACCCGGGCTCACCGAAGGTCTCTTGGAGCTAGGTTGTCCTGTTATTCTGGTTCCTTCGGATCAAGCTGTGGCGGGTGCTTTCAACGTCGATGTGGACGATATTGCGATTGGAAAACTTGCCGGAGAGCACCTCATCGCGCGAGGCTATCAGAATTTCGCGTTCGTCGGCCGCAGCGATGCCCACTACGCGAAGCAGCGGTTGGAAGGTTTCCGCTCAGTGGTCGGCGATGTGCCGATATATTGGGAGGAATTCCGCAATTGGCGGCAGTATGACGAATACTGGCGCGACCCCGACGAGGATCTAGTGGGCTGGCTCGCGGCACAAGCAACTCCGTTAGGAATTTTCACTGCCCATGATCCGACCGGCCGGCACATCCTTGAAGCTGCGGCTCAGGCAGGCTTGGAAGTCCCCTTCGCCGCCGGAGTGATTTCCGCCAACGACGACGAAACCGTTTGCGAAATGGCGCGCCCCGCCCTGTCCAGCATCCGACTGCCCTGGCGGCAGCTCGCGGCGGAGACCGTGCAGATGATAGAATCTATCTGGGCTGGAAATTTACCGACCAGGCCGGTGCTCGTTCAGCCGTTGGAAATCGTCGTCCGAGGATCGAGCTCCTACGAAGCCGTAGGCGATCCACTGGTCCGGCGGGCGATGCAACATCTGATAGAACACATTTCAACCATCATCTCAGTGGAGGAATGGGCGACCAAAATCGGCGTCTCGCGGCGAGTGCTCGAACGTCATTTCCAAATCTCACTCGGCCGCTCGCCCCACGCCATGATCCAACATGAGCGCGTCGAACGGGCAAAAAACCTACTCACCACCAGTGATTTGCCGGTGTCCGCCATCGCCGAGCGCTGCGGCTATCAGAGCAATGAGCGCCTCACCGTGAATTTCCGCGCCTGCGTCGGAGTCCCCCCCGCCGCCTACCGCCGCGGTTCACGGGTGAAGTGACCTAACCATTTAACAAAACATAAAAAAAGCCCGGCTCCCACCGCAATCGCCAATCGGTAAAGACTGGCGGAAACCGGGGAGTCGGGCCTGAGAAAATTGTTATTTATTTATTCTTCTTCTTTCCACCTTTGCCGCCAGCAGCGAACTCTTCGGGAGAAAGCTTGCCATCGGAATTCGCGTCTTTCTTGGCGAATGCTGCCTCAGCCTTTGCCGCATCCTTGGCACTTTTGGTGAATTCTTCTTTGGAGACGAAGCCGTCTCCGTCCTTGTCTCTTTTCTTAAACATCTCGGCGGGATCGTGTTTTTCCTTCGCTGGAGCTTCAGGAGTGGCAGGAGCAGTCGGAGCGACTGGCACTGCCGGTGTTTCCTCGGCGTGAAGCGGAAGTGAAAGCGCGAGTCCGAGGCTGAGCAGGATACTGTATTTCATAATATAGATTAGTTGATGTGGTCGTTTCCCCGTGTTTGAGGATTACTTATGAATAGCGGAGACGATTGACCGGTGAGGAAGAAAATCTCAAAAAATATTTTCGCCGATCCACATTCAAGGTTTCGAGGGCTGCAGGCTGTTCTTTTTCATGAGCCGGACGATTTGCTTGGGCAGCAGAGGCCCGTTGAAAATACTCACCTCATCAATGTCGCCTTCAAACAAAAACGCCCTGCGGTTGTGAGTGGTGCCAAGGTAACGCCCCAACGTTAGCGGATTGGCATCCGTGGAGGTAATATCGGTGTCCACCATGCGCTGACGGCGACCCGTAAGCGAATCGAGTTTTCCGTCCACATAAATCCTAACATGAGTGGCGACATCAGCTTTCTGACCGGCCAGATAGACCACTGCCAGATGGTGCCATTGCCCGTCGCGAAGGTCCGTGGAAGCAACCACATAGCCGTCGCCAAATTCGACACGAGGGGCTCCCACTGTCCCTTGGCGGCCGTTGTTGTTCCAGGCAAGTTGCCAACTGTCCGTCTGGCGGCCGCCACCCCAAGCGACAATCCCGACTGGACCGCTACCAGATGGAGCATCGTCCGCCTGCACTCGTAGCCAGCAAGCGACGGTGCGCGCTTGTGAGCCTCCGACACCTGGGTAATCCGAAGTCGCAAAAGTTCGCTGGCCGTCGAAATGGAGGGCATTTCCGAAAGGACCATCAAGGGTATCCGGCGTGGTTGGCTTGTTGTTTTTCAACAAAGTAAGCAGATGCCCGCGGGTAGAATCGACGGTGGTATTCGCCTTCCATAAATCGAAGGACCAATGCGCCGCGGGTGTGACATTCTTCGCGGGGGGCCTGTTTCGATCACCCGGATATTCGGGACGGAAACTGATGGGCAACATGCTCCCGGCCGCCATGCGGACCGCTTCGCGCTGGCGGAGGATTTTCGGTCGATGGGTGGTGTTGCGGCCGGTGGCCACGGCCTCGACTTCCCCCTCGATCACGTGCAAGTCAGTTTCCTTACCATCCCGCACTTCGACGGAAAACGCGGTCCCCAGATCACGGATGTATGAGGTTGGAGTGAGCATGACAAATCCGCGGGCTTGTTCAGGGCAATAGGCGGAGGCGCGACCGGAGGTGAGGCGGGATTTGCTTTCCGATTCCACTAGCAGGCCGGCCGGACCTTCGAGCGTTATTTCTGCCCCGGTGTCGAAAGTGATTTCTACCAAACCATGGTCCAGCTCCAAAAGCCCTTGAGTGAGACGCAATCCGTTCGTTAGAGCACTTCCTCCGAAACGACCGGTCGCATTTTCGGCAGTCGTGATGACCGCGTGGGTGATCCCGTCTTCCAGATCCGGCGAACTATCACCCGCATTCAATACCATGTTAGGATTCTGTTGGGACCGCCAAGCGAAGGTGACCCCGAGAATAACAGATGCGGCGATGGCACCGACCATGAGCCAGCGTCTGCGGCGGTCTGGCAGCAATGCCGATCCCTCGGCCGGGGGGAATTCCCTAGCCAGCATCCCCTCGAAGGCCATCGCACGGATGTAGCGAATGCGTGCGTTCGGATCGATACGCAGGGTGTCGTTCAGAATGGCGATTTCCCGCGCAGTGGCGTCACCGCAAATGACGGCGTCGAGTGCGTCATCAAACGGGTCGCGGCAGTGGTCGTTCTGTGGAGTTGGATTCATCACGGATCAGGCGCGGGCCTCGCTGGCGATTTGGCGTTCGATGCAGGTGCGGAGGGATTTCCGAATGCGAAGGAGAACCTGCTTGAGCGCCTCGCGTGAACGGCCAAGACGCCCGGAAATTTCAGCGAGGCTTTCCCCGCGCTGATAGTGGGCGAGCAGGATGGAGGCATCGCCGGCAGGGAGTTTTTGCAGACAAGATTTGAGGGCGAAATTGCGGTCTTCGAAATCCGCGAATACTTCTTCGGCCTCTTGAGCAATTAGATCCAGCACATCGGGCTCCAAGGCGACCAGACCGGAGCGCTTGACGCGTTTGAGCTGCGCCATCGTCTGCCAGTAGGCCACACGGAAGGCCCACGCCTTGAAATTGGTCCCCGGCTCAAACTCCTCCACTTTCCGACAGAGAACAATGTTAGTCTCCTGCAAAATATCCTGCGCCGCGACACGGTCCGGATAAATCGTGAGAATATAGGCATAAATCGCCGTCTGATAGCGGGTGATCAGCAGGACAAATTCGGATTCACTGAGCGGCTTGCGGGACATCGGTGGCGTCTGGAGGCATAATAGCGCGAATGGCGGACCGGTCAGGAAAAATCTCCGGGGAACTCCTTCGGACACTTACCCCGGCCACCGCACCGGCTTGCCCGACGGCAAGAGAAAAGCTTGATGGACGGCTTACGGATTTTTCAGCCGCAGACGCCCTCCGACGCTGGTCCCTCGATTCCCCCAGACCCACCCGGAAAACCTTCGGCCTCCCGCTGCGACCCCGGAGCAAGCCGCCAGGCTCACGCCCGCCCGCATCGCCGTCGAGCGCCGGACCCGGGCAGAAGTCTGGCAAGTCGCCTGACGGCCCGCGCCCCCACTGCCTCAGCGAAGCAACGGGGGTGTAAAAGCTGGCGGAGTAACAAGGAGGAGCGATCTCCGAATCGCCTTGTTCATGAGGAGCCAATGACTGGCAGCTTGCCTCAGCTCATTGTCGTTTCACGGGCACGGCGGATCGGAGTCCGCCGCTCCTCAGTTTTACGGCACCACTCTTGCCCGGTAGAACCGCTTTCCACCCCCTGCTCCGCTGGTGTGGGTGAAGACGGTGGACGGGCCGGTGGCGGTGACGGGTGAGCCAACATTGCTCCAAGAAAGCGGGGCGAGCGTGGTGCTGGTTTCGAGTTGATAGAATTTTCCCAAAACGGTGGCGACAGTGACGTTCACGTCGTTTCCGGAAATCACTGTGGCGGTGGCTTTCAGGACGGAGCTGTTGGAAAGCGGATTGGTCCCAGCGGTTTGTTCGGAGGCGTTGGACTGACCATCGCCATCCGTATCGGCAGCGGGATCGAGGGATTGCACGGCGGCGGAGGAGATGCTGTAAGGGCCATCGATGCCGCCGGTATTGATCTGTTGGACGCGGGCGTAGAGTATGGTGCCATAAGCCACGGTGACCGATTGGCTGGAGCCCGTGGTCTGCGCGTCCAACAGCTCGGAGCCGCCGGGCGTGGTGCCGATCTGAACATGGAAGCCGGAAACCCCTCCGTCAGGATCGCTGGCAGCGGACCACGTGAAGGTGACCTGATTTCCAATGACCGTTCCATAAAAAACCAAGCTTGGAGTGGGAGCAGCTAACACGGGCGGTGGCGTCACGTCATAGAGTTTCAGATACTGCCCCTCGAACGGCGCGGTAGTCCAGGCAGCGGGCGCAGACGGCACCTTGTTCAAAGAAACGAGGAAGCCGCCAGACTTCAGGGTTGCGCCAGTGAGCCCATTTCCCCAGAGCCAGACCTTGCCTCGGTTCGCATCCTGAGCCGTGTAAGCGGCGGGATTGCGCGTGTTGTAAGTGCGGCCGTCCTTGATTCCCAACAGCGTCGCAAGCGTGGATGGAATTTTGAATTTATCACTCTGGACATTGTTTCTATCCAGATTGGAAAAGGCGATCACCACATCGGATACGCCAGGCGAGGCGTTCGGGGTTTCGTATTTCGCCACAGCGTGGATCTGTCCGTTATTGCCATCGCCATCGAGGAACCAGCGGTTGGACGAGCGGAGTGCCGGGCTGCCCGTGCGGGCACGGTTAGCGGCGGCGAAAACCGGATAGAGCTGGTCGTTGCCGAAGTCTGTGTCGCTCCAGATGGGCTGCATCGAGTTCCAACGTTTAAAATGTGGGATCTGTTTGCCAAAATTCGACTCATAGTGGTTGTAGCCGTAGGTGGTGGAAATCCCCAGCTCCTGCCCCGGAAAAACTAGCGGGACGCCATCGAGTGTATCGCACACCAGATAGCGCACCATCGACTGCCACGGATCCGCCATCACCTCCTCGTCGTGCGAGGTCGTATTCGCCAGCACCAGCGCCTGCCCGTATGCCGCGCGGCGGCCTTCATAAATATCGCGGTAGCTCTGTTTGTTAGTCGCTCCTTTCAGCGGAAAAACGATATTCTCATTGAGGATATCGAACTGCCGCGCACTGCGGTAGGTGACGTTTCCTCCATCTAGTGATTCCGTCATCATCACGAAGCTCCACTTGTAGGAACGCGCAACATTGATGATGTATTCCCAACACTGCGGCGGCAGGCCCTGACCAAAATCACAGCGTAAGCCATCAATCCCCCGCGCATCCCACACATACCGTGCGGCGGCATCTCCATCAGAAGGCAGCGAGTTCCGGTTCTGCCCTGCAGGCCGGGTCTTGTCCAACCAGTGCACGGCATATTGCGAGAAATACTGCCAGACGCGGCGGGTGACGTTCCACTGCTGGCCGCCCTGCGTGAAATCGGGATTCGTCCACTCAAACTGCGAAGTATCGAACCAATCGCCCTCGTTGTTGAAACTCGAACGCTCCGGCTCAATGCCGTTCTCCACAAGCGCGTCGTAGCCGGACTCCGCAAGCTCAGGCATTTTACGGGTGATTTCCGCCCAGCTTGTGTTGAAATACTGGAGCATCGTCTCGCCACAAACGGGGCGGACGAAAAGGAGAAGAGCGAACAGGAGGCGGAACAGGATGGGTTTCATGGGCGCAGGAGAACCCGCCGCGGGTGGGTTTCGGCAGGATGAAAAGCTACACTCTGATATGTCCGCGGGAAAGGCCGGGTTTACAACAAATTCCTCGGGACCTCAGTGAGTTCCGATGCGTTTTCCCGAGTAAAATGAGTTGGTCGCCACCGGAATCGAGACTATACCCACCGCCGATGAGCGAAGCCGCCAGTAAGACAAAGAAACCCCGGGTAAACGTCCGCCGCCCGGATGTGATGGAACGCGTGGCCGCCGAGGTGGCAGTGCATTTCCACTCCACCATCGTCGAAAAGCTTCGCGACAAGGGCGGGAAAATGACGGTCGGCAACACCACGCTGCTGCTCGCCGAGCAGTTTGGCTTCTGCTACGGCGTCGAGCGTGCGATCGATCTAGCCTACGCATCCCGCAAGGTTTTCCCGGAGAACCGGATTTTCCTGATCGGTGAAATCATCCACAACCCGGAGGTGAATCGCCAGCTCCGCGAAATGGGCATCACCTCGCTGCCTTGGTTGGAAATCACCGCTGATTACGACGATCTGACCGAGGACGACGTAGTCATCGTCCCAGCCTTCGGCGCGCCCACGACTTTCATGAACAAGGTCGAAGAGCGGGGTTGCTACGTCGTGGACACCACCTGCGGCGACGTCATGAAAGTCTGGCGGCGGGTGCGCGGCTATGCCAAGGACGGCATCACTTCGATCATTCACGGCAAGTCGAACCATGAGGAAACCTTGGCCACCTCCTCGCGCGCGCTCGGCGAAAACGGCGACGGCCACTACCTCGTCGTCCTGACGCTGGCGGACGTGGACTACCTCTGCAACTACTTGATCCACGGCGGCAACAAGCAGGAATTTCTCGACCACTACGAGCACCACTTTTCGGACGGTTTCGATCCGGACATCCACCTCCAGCGCGTGGGACTGGCGAACCAGACGACCATGCTCAAAAGCGAGACCGAAGAAATGCAGCGCCGCATCCGCAGGGCGGTCGTCGAGCGCGATGGCAACGATACCGCATTCCAAGTTTTCGACACCATCTGCGGGGCCACCCAAGAGCGGCAAGATGCGCTGTTTGAAATGCTGAAAAAGCCGATGGACCTACTGCTCGTCGTCGGTGGCTATAACAGCTCGAACACCACCCATCTCGTCGAGATCGCCGAGCCCGAGCTGCCGACCTTTTTCATCCGCGACGCATCGTGCATCCTCTCGTTAGAAAAAATCGTTCATTACGACCTCCATCACCGCGAGGAGAAGACCTCGAACTACGCGGACCTTTTCTCTCCAGATCGCCCCGTGACCGTCGGCATCACGGCGGGTGCGTCATGCCCTAACAATCTGATCGAAGAGACGATATTGAAGATTTTCGAGCTGCGCGGGATTCGCAGGGAAGAGCTTGAGGTGGTCTGAGGGAGTGGTGCTTGTGAAAGAACAGACAGGAATGTCTGTGTCACTTCAGGTGTAGGGCATGAATGCGGTGTAAACCTCGGATGGGATATCGAGCAGGCTGTAGTCCTTGGAGGAAACGAAGAGCAGGCTTTGTTTGCCTTTACCGAGGAGTTCGTTTTCCGAGCCGAAGATCTGGTGCTCAAGCGTGCAGAACTTGCGGTTGAAGTCGGCCACTTTGATTTTGATAGTGATAGTGTCGAACTCGCGGGCCTCGCGGACGAACTTGTGTTCGAAAGAGCGGGTGAGGATGAAAAATTTCGTCGTTTTCAAATCGAAGTCCGGCATGGCAACGTTGAAAAAGAGTTCGCGGGTTTTTCCGACAAAGAGCCCATACTGGCCGAAGTAAACGTTACCGACGGAGTTCGTGTCCTGATAGGTGGCGATCATCGAATAGACGAACCACTTCCCCTCGAAGTGGCCGCCGAGGGCTTGGTGGTCGTGGGGGGCGACGACATCGGAGCTGGTGGCGGCGGTGGCGGTTTTAGCGATCGCTTTGAGCGCAGGGATTTCGGAAGCAGCTTCCATCACCTCGCCGGCTTTTTCCGTGACGACGCGCAGGAGATCGGTATTAAAGACCAGCCAGATCACATAGATGAGCGGCAGGAGCGAGCCGAGGATGAGGAGGAAACTCGCGCCAGTGCAGTAACCGAAGGCGAAGATCACCAGAGAAATACTGGCCAGCGAAAACATCCGGATCTGCGGCAGCGCGTGCTGCGAGTTTGGCACGAAACAACGGGCGATCGCCAGCGAGGCGTAGCCAACGAAAAACGAGGCGTAAAACACCATAAAATACTCGAGCTCCAGACGGGCCAGCAGTCCGACGAGGGTGATGAGGAGGATCACCAGAAAAGTGGGAATCGGCGATTCCAACAGGCGTTTCGGCAACATGCCGACGATCAGGTTATCGCTCTTTCCGAGGTTCGCACCGAGGAACCATTTCAGGGCGACATAACCGCTGTCCAGAGTGGTCAGTGCGCAGATTCCGAGAAATGCGTAATAAGCAGCTGGCAGCAAGCCCTTCGAGGCGGCGGGCAGGCCGTCGATGTAGTTGACGACGAGATCGTGAGCGTAGCGGAAGCCGTCGAGGCCCTTGGCATAGTCGTCCGGAGTAGGGTTGGTTTTCGCAAGCACCCATGCGGCAAGGCAACCGTGGAAAAGGAGCATCAGGAAAAAGATTACGCCACCGAAGAAGTAGCTGCTGCGGATGGAGGTGTTTTCCCGGTGAATCTGGATCGCCCGCTGCCAGTGTTGGAGGTCCAGCCAGGGGCCGACCAACAGGCCGACGAGCAAGGGAATCGCATAGCCGAAAAGCTGCGGACCTTTCCAAGCACTGGGCATCGCGGCCTCCCATGGGATGTTTTCAGGAATGAGCGGATGTAGGCTGAAAATCACGACGCCTACACAGACCACCAACAGTGCGCCAAACATCGCGTGGCCAAACTTGATGCGCTGGATGCCGAATTCTTCCCCAAACAAACAACCGGCGGCGAGCACCACGAAAACGACCATGCTGAGGTACATCCATTTCAGCGCACCCGGCACAAGCTCGAGCGAACCGAAAAGGTATTTGCTCAGCGCGAAAACGGTCAGCGTCAGGGCGACCACCTGATAGAGATATAATATCAGGCGGAACGGTTTGGAGAATTTATCGAAAAAGATCGCGAGGGATTCCTGCCCGCCGCTGTGGCGTTTCGCGACGATCTGCGTCAGGAAACCGAAGAGCATCAGCCCGAGCGCGTTCGGAATGGCGAAGAGCAGCAGGCCTTGGAGGCCGAACATGAAGGTCATCTGGACACTGAAAAACAGTCCGAGTCCCCACATCCAGGAGAGAGCGACGGAGTTTCCCCAAAGGATTGCGTTGAGCCAGCGGAAATTCATGGAGGGCCGAAGGAACGCGCATTTCCGCCGGGGGGCAAGCTAGATTCTTCACCGAATTCTGACGGATGCCAGCGACTGGTGGGCGCGTTTCCGCAGGAGTTGGGGGAAATTTTACGAACCGCCCCGGACCACCCGCGAAATCCGCTGACAATTAACCATTGAAGCCGCTGCAATCCCCCTCTTAACTCACCGCCGCTTCCCGAAAACGGCAGCCCGAAATTTCATGATTGAGAACATCCGTAAATACACTGGCCTGATGATGGTGATCCTCGTGATCCTCTTTTTCAGTTTCTTATTCCTCGATTCCCGCAGCGCACGCGGTGCCTTGGCGGGCGGGCATGCCGTCATCAAGATCGCCGATCGCACTTACAACGACAAGGAATTCAAGACCCTCGGCCAAGGTGCCTTCGAGCTGACTTCGAGTCTCGCGCAGTCGGGAGATTTCGGCCTCTATCAATTCTTGATGGGCATGGCCACCGGTGCCAGCAGCAAGGATGACGCAGCTGAGAAATTTTTCGTCGGGCGCATGATCCTCCGCCAAGCCAAGGAAGAATTCGGCGTTTATCCGGCGGATGAGGAAATTTCCGCTTATATCAAATCCATGCGCGCCTTTGCCGGACCAGACGGCAAGTTCAACCCAGATACCTATCGCAACTACGTCGAGAAATACATCGGCCGCCTCGGTCTGACGGAAAACGACATCCGCGAACTCGCTTCGGACGTGCTCGCTTCGAAGAAACTCAACTCCATCGTCGGCTCCGGCCTCTCCGTGGATCGCGACGCCGTCGCCAAGAACCTCGCGTTGGAAAACCAGAAAATCAGCGGCGAGATCGCCCGCATGGACCTTACCCCGTTCGAAGAGAAGATCCAGCCGACCGACGAGGAGATCAAAACCTACTGGGAAAACATCCAAGACGCCTTCACCACCGCCCCTCTCCGCAAGTTCACCTATGTGCTCGTGAGCCCCGTGCTCCCGGCCGAAACAGCCGAAAAAGACGCCCCGGAATCCATCGCCGAAGCGACCGCCAGTGACGAAGCGAAGAAAGAAGCGAAGAAGAAAAAGGACGAGGAAAAGGCGAAGAAGTCCGCCGCCCTTGCCGAAGAACGCCGCAAGAAGCAGCTTGAGACGGATACCCTCGTCGATGATTTCCTCTATAAACTGGAAGAGCAGAAAGGCTCCGGTTTCGAAGAACTCGCCAAGGCAAACGGCTGGGAAGTGAAAACGACCGAGCTTTTCGCCCAAGCCACGCCACCGAAGGACATCGACATCAGCCTCCGCGCCACCTCCAGCAAGGGCGGCAAGGCAGTGGATGAACTTTTCAAAGTCCAAGTCACCACCGATGCCTTCTCGAAAATCTCCGAGGCCATTCCGGTCGGAGAAAACCAATGGGTCGTCGCCCGCATGGACGGTGAGGAAAAATCCCGTCCGAAAACCTTCGAAGAAGCCCGCGCCGACGCCCGCGCCCAATACATTTCCGAAAAGGCCGGAGAGGCTCTTAAAACCGCCGCCACAGAGGCAGTCACCAAAATCAAGGCCCTGATCACCGGCGGCAAGACCTTCGCCGAAGCGGCCAAGGAGGCTGGCATCACCACCGAGATCCACCCGTTCAAGGACATCATCAGCACTTCTCGCCCGGACGGCGCCACTGAACCTCAGAACCTGTTCGCCACCGCCAAGGCAGTCGATCCTGGCACCGTCGCCGACGTCATCACCGAGTCGGACCGCGCGTTCATTCTCTACGTCGCCAAGCGCGAAGTGGTGAAGGAAGCCGACGCCGCCAAGCGCCTCGACAGCGAGGTCACCGCCCGCACCAACGAGAACGAAACCGTCGCCTTTGTGTCGTGGATGAATGCACGCATCGAAGCCGCCAAGGTCGAGCAGCTCTACAAACAACGCTGACCCGTGGCGGCCGTTTTCAACCGCCATGCCCCTTCCGAATGCCAGATCTCCTAGACCTCTTCGATGACGCGAACGGCCACCTCGCCGTTGGCGAATTCGACGAAGCCATCGCCCTTTACCGCCGCTGCGTCGCTCTCGATCCTGCGTTTTTCGACGGCTGGCATGCCCTCGGCATGGCCCTCCTGAAAACCGGAAACACCAAGGAAGCCATCGGCTGCGGCCTCCAAGCCGTCACCCTGCAACCGAACGATCTCCTCGCCTGGACCGGCCTTTCACAGATGTATGTCCGCGACGGAAACATCCCCGAAGCCGAGGCCGCCAAGGGCAACGCCCGCATCCTCTCACTCGGCGGAAAAGTCGTCAGATAAGGAGCGTGGACACTCCTGTCCCCACCGCCAATGGAGCGAAAAATCACCCTAGCCTAGTGTTTCTCTCCCCCCGTCGCCACCGGCATTTTCCACTTCTTCACCATGTTCTTCCTCACCACCGCCATCGACTACACTAACGGATCTCCCCACATCGGCCACGCCTACGAAAAGGTCCTCGCCGATGTGATCACCCGCTACCGCCGCCTGCGGGGTGATGAGGCGTATCTCCTGACCGGCGTCGATCAGCACGGCCAAAAAGTCCAGCAAACGGCAGAAAAGGAAGGCATTTCCCCGGAGGAATTCGTCAAACGCACGACCCTAAAATTCTCCGATCTCTGGGAAAAACTCGACGTGAAATACGACGGCTGGGCGGAAACCACCGACGAACGCCACAAAGCCTGCGTCCGTGGAATCCTCAGCGAATTGAAGGACAAAGGTCAGCTCTACAAAAAGTCCTACGCCGGCCACTACTCGGTGCGGCAGGAGCAATTTCTCCAAGATCGGGACAAGGACGAATCCGGCAATTTCGGCCCCGAGTGGGGCGAGGTCGTCGAGATCCAGGAAGAAAACTGGTATTTCAAGCTCAGCGAACACACAGATTGGCTGAAAAATTTCCTCGAAGCCTCGCCGGACGTCATCCTCCCCACCTTCCGGAAATCCGAGCTGCTCAACGCGCTAGAAAAAAACACCGGCACCGATCTCTGCATTTCCCGCCCGAAGGAACGCCTGCGCTGGGGCATCGAGCTGCCGTTCGATGACAACTACGTCACCTACGTCTGGTTCGATGCGCTCATCAACTACATCTCCTTCGCCGGCTATCACGCCGCAGCGGATTCCGGGCTGCCGGATTTCGAAAAAATCTGGTCGGCCCGCCCCGTCCACATCATCGGCAAGGACATCCTCATCCCCGCCCACGGCATTTATTGGCTCTGCATGCTCCACGCCATAGGCCTCACCGATGCCCAGATGCCCCAGCTCCTCGTCCACGGATTCTGGAACGGCCTCGGCGGTGACAAGATGTCCAAATCCACCGGCAACATCGTCGATCCTAACGAACTGGCCGACAAATTCGGCGTCGAGGCAGTGCGCTACTACCTGGTGCGCGACATCGTCACCGGCCGCGATTCAAATTTCGATCTCGACCGCCTCATCATGCTCTTCAACACCGAGCTCGCCAACGAACTCGGTAACCTCTGCAACCGCGCGCTCAATATGAGCCAGCGCTTCACCGAAGGCATCCTCCACAACACCGGCACACTGCTGGAAGACGACCTCGCCCTGCAAACTTCGCTCAAGGAATCCATCACCGCCTATCAGACGGCGATGGATGAATACGACATTTCAAAAGGCCTCGAAGCGCTGAACCGCCACGTCGTGCACTGCAACCAGTATGCCGAGCGCATGAAGCCGTGGGAGCTGAACAAGAACCCGGACAACAAGGAGCGCGTCGCCACCATCCTCTATCACTTTGCAGAAAGCGTCGCCCACATCGCCGTGCTCATCTCCCCGATCCTGCCGGAGATCACCGCAAAACTCGCCGACCAACTCAATCTCCCATTGCTAACCTCTCTCAAACTCTCCGACCTCCACTGGGGCCTTCTCCCCGATGGCCACACCATCGGAAAGCCGAAGCCAGTATTCCCAAGGATCGTGCTCGAAGCGCCGGCCCTCTAACGGAGCGCTGGCCTCAGCCGGCATCGTTCTTCACTGGGTGGCATTCGTCATTAATCCTTATTTCTCAGAAATCCTGACCTCCAACCCCGAAAACTGCCCTTATGGCCGTTTTTGGGACCATCTGGCCGATTTTGGGACCACAAATTGATTTCAATCTCCTGATCTTCAGGTAATTTGAATTCGTTCTGAGCGAGGTCCGCCTCCTCAAGACACCAGCCTCAAAAAAGCTGGGCCACACGATTCGAATTGGATTCCGGGGGGAAATCAACCGAACAAGGCCTCAGCCGATGGCCCAGAAAAAAGAGCGCGTTGCGAGATCCGGGGGGATATCCAACGCGCTCTTTTCTTTTATTCATTTCTCGGGGATTGCTGCCCTCCGGTTCAAAACGGCAGAGACGATTCCCGCTAGCACCAGTAGGGCTCCGAAAACGCAAACGATAGCAGCGCCGGAAGGGAGATCCTTGTAAAAGGAAATCATCAGTCCACCCACGCCACCGATGAGCGAGAGCACAACGCCAATCGCCAGCCGCGCTCCGAACCGGCGAGCGGTAAGGATGCCACAGACAGCGGGAACGATTAGGTAGGTGAACACCAGCAGCACGCCAACGATCTGCACGAAACTGGTGACCACCAACCCGAAGGTGGCGTAGAACAGGAAATCCCAGAGTTTCATGTGCATCCCACTCGCCGCCGCTTCTTTGGGCGAAAATGAAAGCAGCATGAACTTCCCACGTGCGAGCCAATGGAAAACACCGACGCCGACGAACAACGCTAGCGTCCGGTAAATCTCCTCTTTCGTTACCAGCAGAATGCTCCCCACCAGCATGTTCTTGATCTGCTCGTCTCCCTCCGCCGAGTAGCTCAGCAAAATCACCGATGCCGCAGCAGCAACGACATAGGCAATGCCGATGACCGCCTCCTGCGGCACCTCGCCCGTGCTTTTACCGACAAAGGCGAACAACAAGGCTGCCAGCAAGGTGAATCCCAGGGAGATCCAGAACGTCGTGGGACTGTTTGGATCAATTCCTTTCATCACAGCAAAACACACGCCCAGCGAGGCCATTTGCGCCATCGCGATATCGATGAAAATGATCCCCCGCCGGACAACATGCAGTCCCAGATAGACCAACAATCCCGGCAACAATACACAGGCCAGAATTGGCCACATCATAACATCCCACATAATGTTAGTTTTTGAGAGCTGCGGCAACGCGGGTGACCAGAACGTCGATCAACTGGACGTAAGTGGCGGTATTGGGAAGCGCTTCGGGATACTGCGCGGTATCGACGACTTTTGCTCCGGTGGAGGATGCGATTTTTTCAGCGATTTTCCGGTTGTGGAAAGGCTCCACCAGGATGGCCTTGATTTTGTTGGCCTTGATCAGGCCGATGACCTCGGCCATGTGCGAGGGTGACGGGGTGACGCCGGGTTTCGGTTCGAGGAAAACATTGATCTCGAAACCAAAACGCCGGGCGAAGTAGAGCCAGTCGTCATGATAGGCGGCGAGTTGCTGGCCTTTGAACGGCAGCAAGGCGTGTCCCCAATCCTGGAGTTTTGCGTCGATCGTGGCTTCGAACTTCTTTTCATTCGCCTGATAGATGGCAGCATTCGCAGCATCCGCCGTGGCGAAGGCAGTGGCGATATGCACCGCAACGGCTTTGGCGATGATCGGATCGACCATGAAATGCGGATTGCCGGAAGCGTGGACATCGCCCCCAGCGCGGCTGAGGGTGGCGGGTGGATTGAGTAGGCGGATGCCTTCGGAAGCGAGCACGCGGCCAGGTGCGCCGGTCTCGAGCTTTGGATTGCGTGCCGTCTGGAGCAACGGTGGTAGCCAACCGGATTCCAGTTCCGCACCGCCCTCGATGAGGATATCGGCAGTGCGCAGTTTCACGACGAAACTCGGTTTTGCATCCGCGAAGTGGGGATCTTCCGTCGGCTTTGCCATGGCGGTGACCTCCACGAGATTCCCGCCGATTTCACGCGCCAGGGCGGCGTAATCGGCGAGAGTAGTGACCACGGTGAGCTTGGCCTGGGCCGTGCCGGCGAGCGCGGCAAACGCTGCTAACAATATTATATTTTTTGGTTTCATTGGATAGTGAGGTTGTGTTAATGTTAGAATTTATGAGCACCATGAGCACCGAGACTGATTTCATACATGAGGAACAGAGAGTCCTCATCGCGCTGCGGCAGGAAGGTGCTGGATTGCAGGATGTCGTGGTTGTATTGCAGGCGGAGTTTCGAGAACTCGGAGGGATACCATGAGAGATCAGCGGACACGCGGATTCTGCTCTGGCGCAGCGGATCGTCGGTAATGGCGGAATCGTCGATGTTCACATAGTCGCCACGCAGTCCGGCAGCCCAGCCCTTGTAGAAGCCCCAGACGACTTGGGAATACGCCCCCCAATCATTGAAGGCTTCTGCGGTAGGAAACGCATCATTCAGCCCCCGCCCGGCCTCGTATCTTCGGAACATCGCCTCAGTCTGCCATTTAACGAACGGCCAGCCACCTGCCGCATTAGCGGGTTTCCATTTGTAAAATAGATCCACACCATAGATCTCGGTGCGGGTATCCCCACCGGTATCGTTCGGGCCGAACGCTGCGGAGGTTCCTAGCAGAATCGTCTGCGTGGGTGTGAGATCAAACGATGCCTCCAGACGCGGCGTGAAAACCATGTCGGAAACGCTGGTGGTTTGGCGGTTGATCGTTTCCCTGCCGAAAAATTCCCCGTCCTCTCCGGAATTGCGGAAGGAGTAGCCGGTGCCGCCCTGGCCGTTTTGCACGGCGAGCAGCGCCTGCGCATAAAACGGCAGCGGCATGACCCAGGCGATTTGTCCGCCGACGCCGCGCAGGCCGTCAGGCCCTAACATCATTCCATTCACCAGCGGCGCGTCGATGAAATCCCAGGCGTGCGGATGCATCGGATTGTTGCGCCCGAATGGGGTGAAGAACTGTCCGCCTTTCACCTGCAGTCCGAATGGCAGCGAAGTCGTCTGGCCAAACGCCTCCTCCACCTCCACGGAGCTTTCGTTTTCGTTATCGAGTTTGAACACGATATTGGCGGCCCCCTCGAAATACGGGTCCACCGCGCCGTCGAGCGCGAGTTCCACGTTGCGGGCGTTGAAGCCATTCTGTTGCGGATCGTGGTCGCCGACTTCGAGCGTGCTCAGATCATCTGCGGACGATGCCGCACCGACGAAAATCGCGTCGAACGAGATGTTGAGGTAGCTGCCCTTCGACGCTCCACCACTGCCGCCGATGAGTCCCGGCGCAGGAATCAGGCCCGGCGTCGGAGCCGATGGGGAATTCGCGACGACGGACGGATCGGTCGTCGGAAACAACTCGCCCGGCGGTGGCATCGCCGCGGGAACAAGTCCCGGATCACTGGTCGGAAACGCAGGTGGCAAATCGATGGGCGCGGGCGGATTGTCGGGAGCCGGAGGTTTCAGCGCGGCAATGAGTGCCTGTTGCTCGTCGATCTGTTTTTTGAGCGTGTCGATTTCCGCCTGATGGCGAGTTTGAATGTCCTGGATGTTTTTCTGCATTTCCAGGAGTTGTTTTTGGATGGCTTCGTTAGAGGTGGGCTCCTCGGCGTGGAGACGGATGGAGATGAGGATGCTGGTGATGAAAATGGATACGGATTTGCGAAAGTACATGAGTCTGCATGATTGAAATGAGTAAGGAAACACGGCTAAGGCCGCGTTGATCAGGAACGGGGACAAACGCTGTCCCCGCGAAACGGATTCATTTGATCAGGCAAGGGCCGGCGGTCCATGCTCTAGCAGACTGCCGCACAAATGATCTGGCAGCGAGTGGCGGACTTCCGCAGTGAGAACGACGATTCCAATAGGCACCGCTTGAAAGTCCGGTGCGACGACTGGTGCGACCACGGATGGGTCGATAGTGCCGGATTGGAAATCCGTCGATAAACAGTGGTGCTCGCAATTGTGCGCGTCCGTGTGGAAGTGCTCGTGCAACTGCAATGAGGAGGCCAGTAAGGAGACGACGAAGACTTGGAAAACCGCAAGCCACACCAAGGGCGCAAAGTAGCGCATCCATGGGGTTTGTCGGAATTTACAGGTCATCTCGCATGAGCCCCTATCGAATGGAATGGCGCATGGCAATCGGATTCCAGTGACAGTTTTCAAAAATCCTCACTTGGGAGAACAGTGCTTGGCATCGGTGCGGTGCGCCGCCATTTTCCCGGCATGTTTGACTCCGCCCGTTACGATGGTCGCATGCCTTACCGGCGCTGCGGTGATTCAGGTCTGCTTCTGCCCGCGATCTCGCTGGGATTTTGGCACAACTTCGGCCACGTCGATGATTTCGAGGAAGCCCGCCGCATCATGCACCGCGCGTTCGACCGAGGGGTGACCCATTTCGATCTAGCCAACAACTACGGCCCGCCTCCGGGTTCGGCGGAGGAAAACGTCGGCCGCATCTTAATCGAGGATTTCGCCAGCCATCGCGACGAGTTGGTGATCACCACCAAGGCTGGCCATGACATGTGGAGCGGCCCTTACGGCCAAGCCGGATCGCGCAAGCACCTGCTCGCCTCGCTCGACCAATCGCTCAAGCGCCTGCGCCAGAGCTATGTGGACATTTTCTACTCTCACTGCCCGGACGAGAACACCCGACTGGAGGAAACCATGTCCGCGCTCGCCACTTCCGTGCACAGCGGCAAGGCGCTCTATGTCGGGCTTTCGAAATACCCGCTCAAGCGCCTGAAAAAAGCGGTGAAAATCCTCAAGGACATGGGCATCCGCTGCCTGATCTATCAACCACCGTATTCGATACTCAACCGCTGGCCAGAAACGGAAGGCATTCTCGACTATCTATTAGACGAGGGCATCGGCTGCGTCGTCTTCAGCCCGCTGGCTCAGGGTATGCTCACGCCCAAGTATCTCACCGGCATCCCGGAAGGCTCACGTGCGGCGCGTTCCGAGGGATTTCTCCAAGTCGAACAAGTCGCTGCCCAGCAGGAAAAAATTCGCGCGCTCGGTGATCTCGCCGCGGCGAACGGCATGTCACTTAACCACCTCGCCATCCAGTGGTCGCTGCGTTCGAAGGCCGTCACCTCGTCGATCATCGGAGCGCGCACCGTCGCACAGTTAGACGACTCGCTCGACGCACTACAGGCTCCGATCCCGGACGACGCCTTGTGCGCCGCGATCGATGCCATCGCACCCGGCACGAAGAAAAAGCATGCAGAAGGCTGATTCCTCTCTCTATTTCACCACCATGACCTGGAACGACACCTTTCTCGCCCTCTTCGACAGCTGCACCGCCCGCTTCCAAGCTGGCGATGTGGATTTCGAAAACTACTACACCCCCGCTAACCTCGCATTTCTTGGTGAAATCGGCTGCCAGCCACGCGAGTTCTTCGACTTCGTCGAGGATTTCTGCGGCGAGGGCGTGCCATCCATTTCCACTGCGCTGCTAGTGGCATCCGCGCGCCGGGATTATTTCCTGACGGTGCAAAAGGGTGAAAAAAGCGACAAAACCCTCACCCGCGACGACATTCCTACCTTCGGCGAGGAGCTCGAAGGAATGGCGTATCTGCCTCGCATTCTTGCCAAGGCCCGCGCGAAACTGCGCGGCGAACTGGATCCAGACCTCATGTACGGCTGCGGCGGTGATCGGCATTTCCTCCTGAATCACGGCGACATCCATCCCGCCGATTTCCTCCGCCATGTGTGGGCCAACCATGACGACGACCAGAAACTCGCTGCTTGGGTGAAACAACAGATAGCCTGAAACTACGGGCTTGCCACCTCCCGGCTCCCGCCCTATCCCACCCCGCACAAATCATGGCCAGCACACCGATCATTAATCTCCGCAAGGGACACGCCGTCCGCCACAACAACGAAGTCTGTCTCGTGATCGAACACGAGCTCAAAACTCCGCCGCGCATGGCATCCTACGTCCAAATGTCCATCCGCAGCGTGGCGACAAAGAAGGTGTTCAACCTCCGCATGACTTCTAACGATTCCGTCGAAGGTGTTGTCCTTGAGCGCACTCCGCACGAATATTCCTACAAGGATAGCAGCGGCTACCATTTCCTCGATCCGAACACCTACGAAGACGCCGTCGTCTATGAAGACCTGATCGAAAACGTGAAGAACTACCTCATCGAGGGCCAGCTTTACAATCTCATGGTCGCTGACGGCATCGTCGTCGCCGTGGATCTTCCGCTCTCGATGGTCATGGTCGTGGCCGAGTCTTCGGAAGGAGTCAAAGGCGATTCAGCGAACAATGTTTACAAGCCAGCCGTCATGGAAACCGGCCTGATCGTCCAAGTCCCGCTGTTCATCAACGTGGGAGAGAAAATCAGCGTGAAGACCGAAGACAACAGCTACCAAGGCCGCGTCAACGACAAGTAAGCGGCGCTTCCAACCCCTCCTTCTTCAAGGCGGTCCCGATTCTGGGGCCGCCTTTTTTGTGCCCCTGAACTGGGAATTTTTAGAGTAAACGGGCGGTCCCAGGCGGATCGCCCGTTCTTCGTAGCGACAGACATCGAAACGGCGGGATTCGAATTAGTTAAGAAATATTGATTTTCGCTTGATCTAAACCACAAATTTTGAAAATCATGGCGCATCATGAAACCAACTCTGCTGTTCGCCACGCTGTCCATGGTTTTTGCCTCCCCCTCCCTGTGCGCAAAATCCGAGTTGGAAATCCTTCGCTCGAAGTGCGCGGAACAAGAGCGACAGATCCAGCAACTGGAGCAGGACAACTCGAAGTTGCGTTCCGGCATCTCCGCCCCGCGCACGGCGGCGGCCAGCCCGAGCGAAGTCGCTGAAAAACCCGCCCAAGCTTCCCGCCCCGAAGATACGGCGAATCCCGGTGTCACTCCCGGCAGTACGAACTACGTCGTAAAGGCAGGCGACAGCCTTGAGAAGATCGCCCGCAAGGTCAGCACTTCTCCCGAAACTCTCGCCAAGGCCAACGGACTGAAAACCAACTCCCTCATCCATCCCGGCCAGAAGTTGAAAGTGCCGAATTCCGCCGCAGTCGCCTCCCTGAAGGAACCCGCCGCTCCGGCTAAGAATTCAGAAGTCGCCGCCGCTACGCCCGGCAAGACTTACACGATCCGGGATAACGACACGTTTTCCAGTATTTCCCGGAAGCAGAAAATCTCCGTGGATTCGCTCATCGCTGCCAACCCGAAGGTGAAACCCACCTCGCTGCGCACCGGCCAGGTCATCAATCTCACCAAAGGTTTACCCGCTCCAGCAGCAGTTTCCAAAGCTCCCACCCCGGAGCCTGCCCGGCCGACCGTTGCCGCGAAATCACCGACTCCAATGTCGAGCACTCCGGTGCTTGCCACGAAAGCCCCGGCTCCGGAAGTTGAGAAAACCCACACTCCGGCACCCGCTCCGTTCGCCAAGTCTTCCGAGCCGAAGCCCGCTGCGGCGCCGACTCCTCCGGCCGTCGCAAAATCGGAATCCACCGCGCCGCCAGCGGTTCCACCGTCTGCCGAGCCAACTTCAACCTCCGAAAAGAAGGTCCATCCCATCACCATCGATGGCGAGATGACCTATCAAGAATTCGCCGCCAAACACGGCACCAACCCAGAGCGGCTCAATGCCCTCAACGGACTCGATCTCAGCAACGCAACCGTCCTGGCCAAAGGATCCGAACTCTACGTTCCCGCCCAGCCATAAGCAGAACGAAATCGGTTCTTTGGAACACACACCCAAGACGAAGAAAACCCGCTCTGGAGGTCGCCTCCGAGCGGGTTTTGTTTTGGTTTGGCCTGTGACCAACAAATCAAAATTGGCAATCAGACCGTCGCCTCTTGGTCAGCTTCCACAAGAGGATTGATGAATGAGGATTGCTGATTTTTGATTGGAACAGCCGGGTCGTCCCGATTGCCCCTGCTCAATAACCGAACTGATCGTCTATCGGAGTCCGCGGGGCGGGACGGGCTCTCCGCATTTCGTCCGGGTTGAGCGGCCGGGTGGCGATCACGCGGGATTCACCGCGGAACGGCGTGGCCGGCGGCGGGGTTTCCATCTGTGGCTCGTGGTGGCTCGGTTCATCGGTGATGGTGACGGGTGTGCCCACCACCACTGCGTCGAACAAGGTGGAAACAAAATCTTTCGGCATCCGGATGCAGCCGTGGGACGCCGGTTCACCCGGCTGAGGAATCAGACCAGCGTGCATGCCGATGCCGTAGTTGGTGAGACGCATCCAATAAGGCATTGGAGCCGGGACATAGATCATTCCCTTCGGCACAGGAGTGCTCGGTTTTGCGTCGCCGTTGGTCACGTTTCCGAACTCATCCTCGATCCAGCCGTAGCTGTTGGAATACTTGTCAGCGATTTTCTCAGTGATCGTGTATTTCCCTGGCTTGGTATCGTGGCCCTCCTTGCCGGTGGCGACGTAGCACCAGCCGATGTCGCGGCCACCCCGCTGAAACTCGGCGATCTGGTCCGTCAGGCTGATGCTGATGGAAACTTTGCCCTCGCCGCCGTCGTCGTGCCACTGGTGGAGCACCCGATTGGCTCGGCGGGTCGGAGGGCCACCGGAGGTCCCGCAAGAGGTGAGGGAAAGTGCGAGAGCCACCCCCGAGAGGGCGATGATGGTGGAGGAAAGCAGGCGGGTGGACATCGAGAAAATAGGCTAGATTCAATGCAAGCAGGACACGTAGTCTTGCGTATGTCCGAACAGTCTATAGCCGGTGAATGAGGAGCGGTCAAGGCCGTGCGCCAAACTGATCCGGCCTTGAAATTTCCAACTGGCCTTGCGTTCACGGACTTCATGGCCTAACGACGGCGCGCATGATTCGATTTTCAATTTTTGGCATCCCCGTGGAGGTGCAGCCGTTCTTCTGGGTGGTCTCCGTCCTGATGAGCGGCGGGCTTTATTCGGATTCTCGGGAAGGACTCCTCGCCGCCGCGCTTTTCGTAGTGGCGGCCTTCGTTTCCATCCTGGTTCACGAACTCGGCCATGCACTCACCGGCCGCAAGCTGGGCGGCGGCTACGCCAGGATCGCCCTCACCGCTTTCGGCGGACTCGCCTACAATGAAGGTGGCCGGTTCACCCGCCTTCAGCGCTTCTGGGTCGTCGCCATGGGACCGGGCGCGGGGTTCGGCTTTCTCATCGCGATCATCGCAGGGCTTTCGCTCGTTTTCGGCGCCGCTGACGTCATCTCCTACACCCAGCACATCCTTTTCCGCTACTCGGCACCCATCCTGTCGGATAATTTCATCAGTTTCCTCCAAGAAAAACCGTTCATTCATCTGTTCCTCCGCCATCTGCTGTGGATCAACTTCTGGTGGGGCATCATCAATCTGCTGCCCGTGATTCCCCTCGATGGCGGTCGCATCACTGAGCTTTTCGTCCGCCCACAGAAACGGGTTTATCAAATCGGCGTGGCTGCCGGGGGCGCGATGGCCTTGTATGCGTTTCTCGCGTTGGGATCGATTTACACCGCGGGCCTTTTCGGTTTCCTCGCTTGGCAGAACTACAAGGCGCTGAAGGAAAATCCCTGGCAGTGATTCACCAGAAAACCAGCCGCAGCCCGGCGACGATCGAGAAAATCACGATCATCCACTCAAACGCCACCTGAGGCACGCGTCGGATCAGCCATCTTCCGCCGAGGATGCCCACCACCACGCCGGGCAGCAAACGGGCGTTCTCTAGCAAGCTATCAGATGTGATCAGCGCCAACCGCGCGTTGAGAGGCACCTTGATCAAATTGATCAGCAGGAAAAACCGCGCGCCGATCCCGATCAACTCCATCTTCGGAATCCGCCGCGCCATTAGATAGAGCTGGATCACCGGCCCAGCTGCGTTTGCCAGCATCGTGGAAAAACCACCCAGCACTCCGGCGCTCACCCCGAATCCGTGCGATTGCGCGAGCCGGTCGAAAAACTCCGGTCGCACCCGCCGCAGCGCTTGCAGCGCCACCATCGAGAGCACACACACGCCGATCACCCGTCGCGAGTCAGCTTCGGAGATTTTCCCCAACATCCACCAGCCGAGCATCAGCCCGATCAACGCCGGACCTAACATTTTCCACACCGGCCCCCACGAGCCGTGTTTCAAAAACGCCGGATACGCCATCAAGTCTGCGGCGATGAGCAACGGCAGCGCCAGACCCACCGATGCCTTCGCCCCGTAAATCTCGGCTAACAAAACCACCGACACCATCGAAATACCGCTGAACCCCGCCTTCGATAGGCCGATGCAAACAGCAGCAAGCAGGGCGATCGCGTAAACAGACGGGTCCGACAACATATCCCCGCATACCATCGGCGGAACGAATAACCCCGCAAGCACAATTCATGATTGGACGTTTCCAACATTACGGGGCAAAATGCGCCCATGTCCACTCTCGTGCGGATCCTCCGACACACCTTCCGCTTCCCTTTGCAGAGTTCCATTTCCCTCTCCATGGCGGTCGTCTGCACCTCGCTCGTCCTTGTCCTGCCCGGCATCACCATGCAGTTCATCGATGTGATCATCGGCAAAAATCGGCCGGACCTCATCCTCTCTACCGCAGCCATCGGCGTCGCCGCCATCCTCGTCCGCCAGCTACTCTTCACCCTGCGCACGTATTTTAACAATTCACTCGAACTCAAACTAACACACCTGATCCGCGTGGAACTCTACGACAAGCTCCAGCGCCTGCCGGTGAAATGGTTCGACTCCACCTCCTCCGGAGAAATCATGTCCCGCGTCGCAGATGACGTGCCCACGACGAACCGCGTCATCATCGAGGGCGTGGACCAGGCCATCGCCGCCATCCTCCAGTTCCTCATCGTGATGAGCTACATGTTCTATCACTCGTGGCAGCTCACGCTCGTCACCCTCATTCCCCTTCCCCTCATCGGCCTCATCACCACTTGGTGGAGCCGCCGCTCGGAGCCGCTGTGGCGCGCCTCATCCGAGGCCACCTCCGCGCTCAATGCCGTGCTGCATGATAATCTATCAGGCATTCGCCAGATCAAGGCCTACACGGTGGAACCGGAGGCGCTTGAAAATTTCGACAAGGCCTCCCGACGCGTCGGCGAGAAACACATGACCGTCATGCGCGGCCAATCGCTCGTCTGGCCCGGCGTCTCATTCATCGCCGAGTCCGGCATCATCCTGATGGTCGCGTTCGGCGCATGGTGGACGCTTCATGGTCAGCTCACCACCGGCACCGTCATCGCCTTCATCGCCGCTTGGGGCTCGTTGTTCGATCCCATCTCACGCATCAACACCCTCTCACAGACCTTCACCCGCGGCGTCGTTTCCGCGAAGCGCGTTTTCACCATCATCGATACGCCTGACGAATCCCACATCACCGAGGGCGAGCGCCTGTCGGAACTCAAGGGCCACGTCCGTTTTGAAAATGTCTCCTTCGCCTACTCCGACGAAGCACCCACCATCAATCATCTCTCACTCGAGGCGAAACCCGGCCAGACCGTCGCCCTCGTCGGTGCCACCGGAGCCGGTAAATCCACCGTGCTCAACCTGCTCACCCGCTTCTACGAACCCACCGGCGGCCGCATCCTCATCGATGGCTGCCCGCTCGCCGGACTCTCCAAGGAATGGCTGCGCGACCAGCTCGGCTACGTCACCCAGGAAAGTTTCCTCTTCAATACCACCCTCCGCGATAATCTCCTGCTCGCGAAAAAGGACGCCACCGACGAAGAACTCTGGGCCGCTCTCGAATCCGCGAACGCCGCTTCATTCGTCCGTGCCAGCCCACAAGGTCTAGACACCGTCGCCGGCGAACGTGGCGTGCGTTTTTCCGGTGGGGAAAAACAACGCCTCTCCATCGCCCGCGCCCTCTTGAAAAACCCACCCCTCCTCCTGCTCGATGAGGCCACCTCCGCTCTCGATAACCGCACCGAACGACTCGTCCAAGAAGCACTCGAAAATCTTCGTTCCGATCGCACCTGCTTCGTGATTGCGCATCGCCTTTCCACCGTCCAAAAGGCCGACCGCATCTGCGTGCTCGACCGCGGGCGCCTCGTCGAGCAAGGCACCCATGCCGAGCTCATCGCAGAGAGTGGAGCCTACGCGAAACTTTGCGAAGCGAGTTTTGCAATCGATCCTCGACCCGCTGCCTAAATCATTCTATCTTTCACACCATCCACCCCACCCCATCCCTTTCCCCTTCTTCCTAATGGAAACTCTCATCAAACTCCCCGACGACGCCACTCCCAGCACCATCAGCGAAGTGCTCGCCTCCTTGCGCAAGGAACATTTCGAACCCCGCCACGAAGCCAAAGCCTGGGGTGACTGGATCTATCTGGACAGCTACACCACCGTCATCAGCATCGAGTCCAACAGAGGCCTCAGCAGCTCCGCCACCATCGAGCATGGCGAAGGCGAAGAAGACGGCGAGCCCACCATCTCTATCAAGCGTGCCTTCGGCCGCCTCGGCTGGATGGGCGTGGACGACGACGGAGAATATCCGCTAGACTGAATCCATCCGCACTCTCGCCGCGAACCAACCCTGCCATGAAACTCCTCCCCATCCTCTGTGCCCTGGCGCTCTGCGTCTCCTCCGCATCTGCCGCTGGAGTTCACGCCGGTTCCGAAGTCGCTGACAAACTCATAAAAGCCCTCGTCCACGACGACTACGCCTCATTCGTAGCCGATGGCGATGCCGCTTTCAAAGGTCTAACCAAGGAACAATTCGAAGGCGCGGTCAAACAACTCTCCGCCCGCCTCAAGAGCGGCTACGAAGTCACCTGGCTCGGCGAGCTGAAGCAAAAAGGCTTCACCGTTTCCCTCTGGAAACTCACCTTCAAAGACGGCGGCGATGACCTGCTCGGCACCCTCAGCCTGAAGGACGGCAAAGTCGGCGGCTTCTGGATCAAATAACCGGCGAGTCTCATCCCCCGCCTGTCCCGACCGCCGGCCCCGCCCCCACCCCATCCACGTGGCTGCGGCGTCCCGCCGCAGTGCGCATGCATCTTTGCCAATTCTGCGGTCACCTTCCCGGCATCCTGTAAAATTTCCCGATCCCAGAGCTGAAGAAATCCGCTTAAGCGCTTTTCCCAGTCTTCCATGGTCATCGGAATTTCCCGCATGGCCTGCATTTCCGCCATGTCGAGATAGGCGGAGACGATTCACTGCATTTGCCCCAGCTCGGAATCCGAGAGGTAGTTCTTGGCGATGGCGACGTCATAGCGATGGATTTTCCCTGTGGAGCACCTTCCCAACTCGTGAGCCCCATATTTTGCTTTTCGTGGTCTGCGCGATCCACGATCAGTTCAGCCGCGGTTTGACCGTCCACGGCGTGGTGCATCTTGTTTTGAATGGGTATTCCGCCGCCGAAGAGCGCACGAGCGAGACTCCGGACTTCTTTTTGGCCCGACCGCCGGGGGTGGCTTTCTTTTTGCTCATGGATGATTCCTTTCAAATCGAACGATTCGATAATCCCGAATCGTTGCCCGTTCGTGCCGCCCCAGACAAGCCTCTCCACGTCTTCCTCTCCCGCCCCAACGGGGCATCACATACCAGCCCAGGGCAGCGCTCTGGGTCCCATCGCCCACCGGATTCCAAGCCCTGAAGGGGCGGCACCATCCGCGGAATGCCGCTTTGATCCCCTTGGCAATCCCGGCACCGATCTTCGGCAGCTCTAAATTCTCTTCCATTCGATGTTCGACTTGTCCGTCGAAGCCTTGGCGAAGACGGATGTTGGGCGTTCGACTTGTCCACCGTAGCCTCGGCGAAGGTGGATGTTCCTTCTTTCGTCTTCCCATCAACCATCCCCTCTCAACCCTCAACTTCTTCCTCTTCATCCCCCCGGCTCCCATCGTGCAAAAGCAATTGCAGCCGTGGACGATGAGATCGAACTCGCTGCTCTGCGCAAAATGGATGAGATTGCCTTGGATGGTTTTCATGGTTGGTGTTTCTCACGCTCAGGATTCTGACACCGGAATATGTCTTACAGTTGGTGAAGACCCCAGCGGAGGCCAAAGCGCATTATATACGCTGAAGCGGCTCCATCAGCATCCCCCAATAAAATTCCGCTGCTCCTTCACTCGACAAACCGGACTCCCTGTTCATGCCTCGCGTCGCCGATGACATTCCCATCGGTTTGAGGCTGAGGGACTGGTCGCCGACTTCGATGCTCAAGATTTCATTGTAGCTATTACCCCGGCTCCGGTCGTCGTGCGAGTAGGTGATTCCGTTGCCGGAGGCGGATGCGCCACCGTGCAGGATGGCGCACTTGGAGATGGCATCCCCGTTACGATAGATCACGGCGGTGAAACTCTCGGCATCGATGCGCTTGAACCTGACATCGATCTCAGGGTGGCGCTTCTTCAGCTCATCCAATGAGCCTTCGAAATACTTCGCCATGAATTCAAAGACTTCATCCATGAAGCGGTCCTTGTCCGCCTGGGTAAAGGTCTTGTGCAGCCGCAGATTGCTGGACCGTGGAGTGAACACTTGTTGAAAGATTTCCATCGGATCGCGAAAACCAGTGGCAGCCTTGGGTTGCGGGGGCCGAGTTGGAATCGCTTTGAGTGCTGCCCGTATTTGCTTCACCACATCCAGAAACGCCTCGTCTTCGTTGGGCCATTTCGTGATCGGGCGGCCGTCTTTCGGAGCAGCCAGCAGTTTCTTGAACGGGGTATCCTCCTGCCAATCGCAGGGCCGCAGGATGACCGGGATCACGCGGGCGGTTCCGGCCTCGTGGCGTTCCATCGCCCGCTTCACCTCCACGTCGAAGCAATAGGATGAGGCGAGGAAATCCGAACTCACCAGCAGCAGGATCACATCCGCGTCCTCCATGTTCCGGTCGATCGCTTCGTCGAGTTCGTCACCGGCACGGATCATCCGGTCGTGCCAGGTCTCGATGGCTCCGGAGCGCCGCAGCATTTCAAGATGCGTTTGCAACGTGTCACGCAGGACCTCGTCCTTGTGGGAATACGAGAAGAACAGCTTGGACATGAAGGAAGGTTAGAACGCGTTGAAGTGCTTGCCGAGGAAATGCCTGAGATTCCACTTGCTGGTGGTGGAAAGTGAGCGTTCCAGGCAGATGAAGAATGGCATTTCTCCGGCATCCGCGATCTCGCGCAGGCGCTTGATGGTGCCATCCTTGATGCTTTCGTTCCACGCCATGCAGACCAGCGCGGTGCGCCGGGGATCGCGGACTTCGAAGACGGTGTTGTCCGTGAAATCCTCCCGGCGGCTGCGGCTGTAGTGGAGCTGGAAGCCGTTCTTGAGCAGCACCTCGTCAAACACCGCTTGCTCGCCCTGTCCATCCAGCGTCAGGAAAAACGCGGCTTCCTTCTCGTCGATGTAGCGGCGCAGCGCGGCGACGTTGGTCTCCTCGTCCGCAGCCGGATCCGGCTTGAACTCGCAGCGCGGAAAATTCGACTTCTGGAGCTTGTAGACCTTGAAACCAGCGTCTGGAATGGGCTGAGGGTTTGCTCCGTAGCCGTTAATCACACGCTTCGTACGTTCGATGGTCACATCTGAAATCCTACTGAAGCCAGAAACCTGAGCCGGAGATCCAGCCGGTGCCATTTCAGGGATTTGAACCAGGATGAATTTCCTCGTGCCGCCATCTCGCAAATTCTCGTTGATTACAGCGTGAGCCGTTGAACCGCTGCCTGCAAAGAAATCGACAACAATTGAATCTGGATCCGTCGACATCTCGACAAACTTCTGAAGGATAAATTCATCTTTAGGAAACTCAAAGACACTCACTCCAAGTAGCTTCGCAAGCCTTTCCGATGCAGATCTAGCGGGCTGATAAATAACGCTCTGTGGTGTTATTTTGTCAGTTTCGTGAAAATAGGTTCTCTTCATGATCGAAGTGGAAGTAACAAAGCTAATCCTTCCCTCCTCCACATATTGATCGAAAGTCTCTTGGTCAAACGCCCATCCCCGGTTTGGGCGCAATGGAATCAATTCACAGCCGTCCCACGGGAAGGCATAACTTGAAGCGAAAAAGCGGGCTGGTGTTGAGTTGAAATCCCTGCCACTCGGTAGGGTGTTATGAACAACAAAGCACCAACCCGCGCCAATGTGATCGTCCTTAAGCAGATTCTC
>JBBRYQ010000027.1:0-58443 GCA_038237425.1 Verrucomicrobiales bacterium | reverse complement strand
GCCGCTGGGGATCTGTTATGTGCGGAGATTTTCCTATCAACTCTTCGGTCCCAGCAGCGAAACGGCGGGCATCCTGATCGAGGACATCAATCAACTCCCACAGAAAACCAACGCGACCGAGGAGGAAATCATCGCTGCTGGTGTGACACTCGATCAGATCAAAAGTTGCGTGCGCCAGCAGATCCGCGGCTACGTCAGCGATCTGAATTCCGTCGTCGGCGTGATGCCAGTGGACGCGGAGGAGGAAATCGACGCTATTATGAAGCAGCTTGCCGAGCAGGTGAGTGAGGAAAAAGGAGCGCGTTCATTCTGAACGCTATTTGCTGCGGACATCCTGTCCGCCGGCCCGGCTTTCGGCCGAAAGAATGTCGGCCAGAAACAGTCGATAGCATATCGACGCTCCTTTGGACCCGCTTCCTCGCCCTGGTTACCATCATGAATGGGATTGCCAACGGGTGGGCGCTTGGTAGGTTTTCCGTCCCTTGAGCATCCAAAATTTTCCCAAAAAGATCCTCGTCACCGGAGGCGCGGGCTTCATCGGCTCCCATCTGAGCGAGGCACTGGTGGCTGCCGGACACGACGTGGTGATCCTCGATGATTTCAACGATTACTACGATCCGGCGGTGAAGGAGAACAACCTCGCCAGCCTGCGCGGGAAGGTGGAAATCGTCCGGGGTGACATCAGCGACGACGCGGTGGTGGTGGAGGTTTTCGCGCGCCACAATTTCGACGGAGTTTTCCACCTCGCCGCGCGGGCGGGCGTGCGGCCGTCCATCGCGAACCCGCGGCTGTATTTCAGCACGAACATGGATGGCACGCTGAATTTGCTGGAAGCGTGTCGTCACAACGCCGTGAAGTTTTTCGTATTCGCTTCATCATCATCGGTTTACGGCGTGAACAAAAAAGTTCCCTTCGCGGAAACGGACCCCATCGAACGGACCATCTCGCCCTACGCGGCGACGAAACTGGCGGGCGAGCAAATGTGCTCGAACTACTCGCACCTCTTTGGCCTGCGCTGCGCCTGCCTGCGGTTTTTCACAGTCTATGGCCCACGGCAAAGGCCAGATCTGGCGATTTCCAAATTTACCTCAGCCCTGCTGCATGACCGTTCCATCGACCGCTACGGCAACGGCAGCACCGCGCGGGACTACACCTACGTAGATGACATCGTCCGCGGCATCCTCGCGGCGGCGGATTACACGGAGAAATCGCCGTTTGAAATTTTCAATCTCGGCGGTGCGGCCACCACCACACTCAACGAGCTGATCGGGATCGTCGAAGCTGCCGTCGGCAAAAAAGCTGTGATCAACGACCTCCCAAACCAACCCGGCGACGTCCCGAAAACCTACGCCGATGTGGCGAAAGCGGAAAAAATCCTCGGCTACCAACCGATGACACCGATCCGCGAGGGCATCGTCAAATACGTCGAATGGCAGCGCGCAAACTTTGGAGTGCGGTGAGCATCACCGCTTTGGGAGGAGGGTCCGCCACCCCCAGATCCGCAAACCAGCGAAGAACTTCCGCATTCACGCCTTTTTCCAAACGATGGTTACTGGGAAAAAATCCTCGCCTCCCCTCAAAGCGGTGATGCTCACCGCACTCCAAAGTTCGGCATGGCAAAGGCGGAAATACGGTTTCCCCCGGTCCCATCGTGTTGATCGGAAGCTCGCTTGGCGGGGCGGTTTCCTTGCAACTGGCCGCTGCGGACAAGCGGATTTCCGCAGTGGTCGCGGCGGAATCATTCTCGGATTTTCGCACGGTGGCGATTGAGCGCGCGCCGTTTGTCTTCACGCCAGGTCTCATGGAAAAAGCCTTCAAGCGGGCAGAAGAGGAGGCGCTCGGGCGTCAGTATCGACTGCGGAATTGGCGCTGCGCCCACCTCGTTTGCGACACCAAATTCACTGACCGAAGGCGAAAACCATCCCATTGAGGCACCTCGCAATTTGCCCGACTTGGCCTTTTTTACTTGCCGCACTCGGTCAGTGTGGTTTGGTCGCAGGGAATCCGACAAAGCCGGATTGATAAAAATCCCGGCTTCCGGCACGCAAAACGCTGGTCGCTCAGCAACCCATCCCATTTTCCTGTCATGCTTTTCCTAAACGAGCCCGCCACCACGACTCCTCTTTCATCGCTACCGACCGACCGTCGGCGCGTGATCGGCACTCTTGGCTTGGCCGGTCTCGGCCTTATAACTTCTTCAATTTCAGCGAAAGCCGACAACACACCGCGGGTGAATGTGCAGACAAACTCTCGCACCCTCCCGGTGCTGGCCAGCTCGAACAGCCGGATCGACCTCACGCAACTGCCGCCGGAGTGGGCGCACAACCAAGGCTCGTTGCTTCCTGAATACACCCGATATCTTTCCACGCTGAAGCTCCGGAATATTTCCGCAGCGCAAGTCATTGAGGCGCATGCCAAGTCGAAGGGCTCCGTCTGGAACATTCTTCCACCGAAAGTCTGGTGGGCCCGCATGGGATACACTCTTCGCGTGGCAGACCGGATCGCCATGGAAATGGGCGTGCGTCAGGTGGAAGTCGTTTCCGCCTACCGCTGCCCCGCCTACAACTCTCACTGCGAAGGGGCGAAGTATGGTTCATGGCATCAGGCAAACGTCGCCGTGGACGTGAAATTTCCAGTCGCTGCCTCACAAGTCACCAAGACCGCCCGCGAGCTGCGCGACCTCGGACTTTTCCGTGGCGGCGTGGGTGGTTACTCGGATTTCACCCACATCGACAGCCGCGGCCAGAACGTGAACTGGCAGGGCTGAGACTGATCAGGTCTTGAAATCCCGCGTCTGGAACGACAGCCAGCCGATGGTGAAAAGCGTGATGTTCAGCCCGCCGAGGAAGGCGTAGGACTCGATGATTTTCGGCCAGGAAATCTGCTGCTCTGCGAGGAAAACCCACGCGCTCATCCGCCAGGTGACGAACCACGCTTCGTAGGGTTTGAAAAACGGGAAATTCTGCAAAATCATATCCACGAAGAGGATGCTCAGCGTGATGATGGTGGCGGCGGCCGGCTTGATTTTAAAACAGGAAAACATGAAGGCGATGGACGAGAGCGTGATCATGCTCAGCCCGATGCCCACCGCACAAAGACCGAGCCGGAACGCACCTTCCGACCACCCCGGAAATGCAGCGAAGACCTTCATTTTCGGCTCCATCACGAACAGCCCGCCCTGCCAGCCGATCGCCGCCGCCGCCATCAGATAGCCGGAAATCCCGACGAAGAAGACGAACGAAAACGTGTAGAGGCAGATGGCGCTGTATTTCACTAACAGCAGACGCAACCGCGAAATCGGGCGGGCGAAGACGAGACGCAGGTTTCCATCCTCGTTTTCCTTCGCCACGATGTCCCCGGCCACGAGCGCGAAATACACCGAGCCAAGCACGAACATACTCAGCAGCATGATCGTGAAGGTGATGGTTAGTGAGCTATAGTAATTGCTGAAATCCAGGCCGTTGCGTTCGACGATTCCCTGATTGTAGTGCTTCACCTTGTCCAGCTTGTAAACGAACAGGATCACCGCCTCCATGATGAGGAAGGCCCCGTATCCCATCCACGTCCGTGGCCGGGCGAAAAGTTTGCGGAGCTCGCCGCGGAGTTGTTGGAGGAAAAGCATGGTAAGTTAGTTAGGGCTACCGGCACCGTCGAGGAGTTCCATGTAGAAATCCTCCAGCGAGCGGCGGATAGGAGAAAAAGCGCGCACGCGCACCCCGGCGTGCACCAGCGTTTCCACCAGCGCGGCGGGATCCGAGCCGTGGCGCAGGCAAATGCGATTCGGCCCGAGGATATCTCCGCCGGTGCTGGAAATCAGGCCGCAGGCGGTGCTCCACGGTTCGAGATCGACTTCGAAAACCAGCCCGTCTTCGTGCAGCCCGCCGACCGGGCCCTCGAACACGCGCTTGCCTTCCCGCAAGATGGCCACGCGGTCACACATGAGCTCGACTTCTGCTAGAAGGTGGGAGTTGAAAAGCACGGTCATGCCGCGCTCAGCGCGGAGGCGCAGGATAAAATCACGGAACCACTTGATGCCCTCGGGGTCGAGGCCATCGGTGGGTTCGTCTAGCAGAAGCACTTCGGGCGCAGGCAGCAGCGCTTGGGCGAGAGCAAGCCGCTGGCGCATGCCGTGGCTGTAGGTGCGGACTTTCGAATGCACGCGTTTGGTTAGGCCGACTTGTTCGATGACATCGTTGGCCGCCTTCGCGTCGAATCCGGACGAGTAGCTCATCAGGATTTTCAGATTCTCCCAGCCGCTGAGGTAGTCGTAAAACGCGGGTGCTTCGAACACTGCACCCACCTTGTGCAGCGCCTTCGAGCGGTCCTTCAGTACAGAAACTCCGCCGATGGTGACATCTCCGGCATCCGGCATGACCATACCGAGGATGATGCCGAGCGAGGTGCTTTTCCCCGCGCCGTTGTGACCGAGCATGCCGTAGATTTCGCCCTTTTTAACGTGGAAGGAAACGTCGTTAAGCGCGGGTTTTCCGCCGAAGGATTTGTGGAGGCCGGTGGCTTCTAGCATGGTGATAGAGTGTTAGTTTCCGGCGACGAAGCGCTGCTTGTTGGCGCTGGAAAGATCAGCATAAAGGAAATTCACCTTGCCGAGATGCCAGGCTTCCTTGTCGGTGATGAGAGGGATCTTGTCCGGCCGGTCCTTAATGCCGAAGAAGGCGAGTTCGGAAACGAGCAGCCCGCTTTGGGTGGAGTTCCAGAGGTAGCTGGAGCCGCTAGCATCGTAGAGTTTACTATCAGCCGGACATTTGAATGCTTCGGGCGTCTCGAAGTAAGGAAGCAAGGCGATGTCGAGCACGGGGATTTCTTCGGTTTTCGATTTCCGGCCGGCTTCGAGCATGGGCAGGTGATTGTTGTGTTCCTGGATGTAGGTTTGCAGGCCCACGCCGAGCGAGCGCAGATTGTTTAGACAGGACGCCTCTCGGGATTTGCCGATGAACGAACTGGCGAGCGGGTAAGTGATGCCCGCTAGAGCACCGATGATGGCGATGACCACCAGCATTTCAATCAGGGTGAAACCGCGTTTTTTCATCATCTGCGTGGGCCGAATTCGTTGCCGCGGAGGCCTTGCATGGTCTCGTTCATCGCGTCCATCAGCGGAGCGAGGTCGAGCTTGGTATCGGCGTTGGATTTTTCGAAATAGGCGCGCATGCCTTCTTGGCTAATTTTTTCCAACAGCTCGCCGCTCATCTCATCGGCGCGCGCCATGTTATCCTTGGTGCGACCGGTCTGAATTTCCTTTAGCCCCTGTTCGACAAATCGTTTCCGCTGCTCCGGCTTCATTGCGTCCAGCGATTTCATGAAGCTGTTCATCGACTCCGCGACGGTCAGCTCGATGAACATGCCTTTTTCAGACGGGCTGAGCAGGCGGAAGAAATTCTCGCCCGTGCGGTTGTCGCGGTTTTTCTCGCGCTCTTGGAAATCGAGGCGGTTGACGAGTCCGGCAATGTCGCGGAGCGCCTTCTCGCGGCGTTTTGCCTCGGCGGCCTCACCCGAGGCCTGCGACCAATCGGCAAAATGCGCCGCAGCCACCTCACGGTTCACGCGCTCCGCCGTGATTTTCCTAGACCCGGCATAAGCACGGATGCCCCAGACGATTCCCCAAACCACGGCCAATACCAGCACCGCCTTCATTATCGCACTTCTCCGACCCATGATGATCAGCAGCTTAGGCGAAGGCACCGGACACGCAAGGGGGCATTCTATCGGTGGCGGCGTTGTCTGGCCCGGACACCCGTAAGGAAACCGCTCGTAAAACCCGACACAGCCCGCTAGAGCAACAGCAGCTTTTTCCAATCCCCCACACCGCCATGCCAAAATTCCACATTCACAAATCCATCCACATCGCCGTTCCCATCGAGCGGGTCCATGCCTTCGTCCGCGATTTCCGCCAGTGGCCCACCTGGTCGCCGTGGCTGATCAGCGAGCCGGATTGCCCAGTCGAATTTTCCGCCGACGGTAAACATTATGCATGGAATGGAAAAATCACCGGCTCCGGGGAAATGGCCGTCACTGGTGAGAAAGCCCCGCATTCCATCGACTATCAGCTCACTTTTCTCAAGCCATGGAAATCCGTCAACACCGCCCGCTTCACCTTCGAGGAAAAAGACGGCGGCACCGAAGTGACATGGGCCATGGTCGGCGCGCTGCCGTTTTTCATGTTCTGGGCAGGAACCATGATCGGCGCATTCATCGGAGCCGACTTCGAGCGAGGGCTCATGCTGATCAAGGATTTTCTGGAAACTGGCGCCGTCCGCTCACGGCTGGATTTCACCGGTCCGCAGGAGTTTCCCGGCTGCCGTTACATCGGCGTTAGAACGTACTGCCCGGTCGCCGATCTTCCCACGAATATCCGGCGCGACATGCAAAAACTCACCGACTGGCTCGCCACCTCCGGCACCACGCCGACCGGCCTGCCTTTCAATATCTGCCACAAGTGGGACCACGTGAAATGCACCACCGAGTACATCATCGCCTTTCCTATCAGCTCTCTGCCCGCCACGCCACCGACCGGATTTGTCAGCGGAGAAATCCCCGCCTGCCGGACCTACACCATCCGCCACACTGGCCCCTACCGCAATCTCGGCAACGCCTGGGCCGCGGGCGTCATGCGCTCGCGGGCGAAAATCTTCGCGGCTAACAACAAAATCGACGGCTTCGAGATCTACCAGAACGATCCCACCACCGTCGCCGAAGATGAGCTCGTCACCATACTGCATTTCCCAACTCGTTAGGCTATTTTCCGGGCTAAATCACCTCCAAATGTTCTGGCGCCGTCTCGGACACAGTCGAAATCGCAATGCCTTCGTCAAAGGTAACGATGCGGCCTCCGTGGGTTTTCGCCAGACCTAGCAGATAGACATCCGTGATCTGCCTTGAGCCGAGAATCCGATCTTGCACGAAAAGACCCGAATCTCTGATGGATGCATCATCCGGCCAGAATTCGTGGTCTTGCGCTTTGCAAAATTGACACAAGCTCTCGATCACTTCCCACGGAGCCAGGCGCAGCGACGCACTGTATTTCGGATGGGAAATAACCCGGACTAGACCGTTCTCTGTGAGCGGACAGGTAGCGATCCCCTGCCCAGCGTTTTTTTCCAGCCAATCGTGCGCCCGATCATGGAAAACATGATCCACATCGAAGAGCGCGATCAACACGTTCACGTCCAGCAGACCGCGCATCAGATGCCCTCCTCATCCAGAATTTGGCGCACATGGGAAAGCGTGACCTGCTCGCCCCGACTTGGAAGGAGCGGGATGCCGTTTCTCGTTTTGAGTTCCGCGTTTTTCGTCACCGGGGCGGATTGAAAACCTCGTCTGGCCAATTCCGAGATCACCGCACCCGCCGAGCGTTTTTGTTTCGCAGCCAACTCTTTTGCGGCTTGCAGTACGTCATCGTCAATATCGAGCGTCGTTCTCATAACTTTGATGTAATCGCATCATCGCATCACGTCAAGATTCCAAGCTCTCACCCAACCGGAGTTTTTCTTTTCATTATGAACAAGATTCGCCACGTTCCGTCCCCTTTCCCGACTATGTCCGACGCCCGCAAACCATTCCCTTTCCGCGATTTCGAGCCCAAATGGCAAGCCCGCTGGGAGACCGAAAAAACCTTCCGCACCCCCGGCCCAGGCGATGCGGATTTCGATCCCTCGAAACCGAAATACTACGTGCTCGATATGTTCCCCTACCCCAGCGGTGCGGGCCTGCATGTGGGGCACCCGGAAGGTTACACGGCCACGGACATCATCGGGCGCTACAAGCGGATGAAGGGCTTCAACGTCTTGCATCCAATGGGTTACGACTCTTTCGGCCTGCCTGCGGAGCAATACGCGATCAAGACTGGCCAGCACCCAGCGATCACCACGGCGGCGAATATCGAGAATTTCCGGCGGCAGTTGAAATCGCTCGGTTTCGGCTACGATTGGGACCGCGAAATCGCCACGACCGACCCGGAATACGTGCGTTGGACGCAGTGGATTTTCCTCCAACTTTATGGCTCCTACTATGACGAGGAGGCTGGAAAAGCGAAGCCAGTTTCCGAACTCGAAGCGAAGGGCTGGACCCGCGAGCAGATCGACGAAGTGCGCTTCGCCTACGTCGCGAACACGCCGGTCTGGTGGTCGCCCGACCTCGGCACCGTGCTGGCAAACGAAGAAGTCGAGGAGTGGAAAGGCAAAGGCCACACGGTCGAGCGCCGCCCGCTGCGCCAATGGATGCTGAGGATCACGAAATACGCACAGCGCCTGATCGATGAGCTCGACACGCTCGATTGGCCGGAGGGCATCAAGCTGTTGCAGAAAAACTGGATCGGCCGCAGCGAAGGCGCGGAAGTGGATTTCGATGTGCAAGGTCACAAGGTCACGGTTTTCACAACCCGTCCGGATACGCTTTTCGGGGCGACTTACATGGTCATCGCTCCCGAGCATCCTCTCGTTTCTGAAATCACGACTGCCGAACAGAAGGCCGCGGTCGAAGCCTATCAGAAAGCCTGCTCTTCGAAATCCGACATGGATCGCGGCGAGCTGAACAAGGACAAATCCGGCGTCTTCACCGGCGCCTTCGCGACCAATCCCGTGAACGGCGAGCAGATGCCCGTCTGGATCGCGGACTATGTGATGATGGGCTATGGCACTGGCGCGATCATGGCGGTGCCTGCGCATGACACACGCGATTTTGAATTCGCCCAACGCTTCGATTTGCCGATCACCCAAGTGGTCCAACCCATCGACGACTCCGATTGGCATGGTTACACTGATTACGGAACCGCAATCAACTCCGGATTCCTCGACGGCCTTCCCACCGCCGAAGCGAAAGCCAAGATGATCGATTGGCTGGTCTCCAACAAAAAAGGCAAGCACCGCATCCAATACAAGCTCCGCGACTGGCTGTTCTCCCGCCAGCGCTACTGGGGCGAACCGTTTCCGATCATTTGGAAAGATGGCCATCACTTCGCCATTTCCGAAAGCGAGCTTCCGCTGCTCGCGCCGCCGCTCGACGACTACAAACCCAGCGGCTCTCCTGAACCGATTCTCACCAAAGCCACCGAATGGGTCGAGCTGCCGGACGGCTCCATCCGTGAGACTAACACCATGCCGCAATGGGCCGGCTCGTGCTGGTATTACCTGCGTTATTGCGACCCCGGCAACACCGGCCGCTTCATTTCTAACAAAGCTGAAGACTACTGGACGGATGAAAAACCTGGCATGGTCGATCTCTACGTCGGCGGCACCGAGCACGCCGTGCTACATCTGTTATACGCCCGTTTCTGGCACAAGGTACTCTTCGACCTCGGCCACGTTAGGACGCCAGAACCTTTTCAAAAGCTTGTCAATCAAGGCCTTATACTGGGCGAAGACGGACAGAAAATGTCAAAATCCCGCGGCAACGTGGTCAACCCCGACGACGTCGTTTCTGAATACGGAGCCGACGCACTGCGCCTTTATGAAATGTTCATGGGCCCACTCGAACAGGTGAAGCCGTGGCAAATGAAAGGCGTCGAAGGCGTGTCCCGCTTCCTCGCCCGCGTCTGGCGCGTTGCCTTCGAAGAGCAAGAAAACGGCGAACTAACGGTTTCCAGCAAAATCCAGGACGTCCCATGCACCGACAAGGAAATGCTCCGCATCGTCCACGAGACGATCAAGAAAGTCGGCGAGGACATCGAGAAACTCAACTTCAACACCGCGATCTCGCAGATGATGATTTGCACCAATGCCTTCACCCAGGCCGCCGTCGTACCTTTGAAAGAGTTCACGGAATTCATCACCGTCCTGGATCCCTTCGCCCCGCACCTTGCGGAAGAAATCAACGCCCGCCTTGGCGGAAAGACGATGCTTTCCGAAACGACGTGGCCGAGTTACGACGAAGCAGCGCTCGTTAGAAGCGAGATCGAACTCGTCGTCCAAGTGAATGGAAAACTCCGCGACCGTCTGATGGTTTCCAAGGACATCGACGAGGAAGGCGCCAAAGCCGCCGCCTTCGCCAGCAGTAAGGTGAACGAACATCTCGAAGGAAAAACGATTCGTAAAATCATCTTCATCCCCGGTAAGATCTTCAATATCGTGGCAAACTGACGGGCCAGACCGTGCTTGTCATCTTTCTGCGGACTTGCTAGTAACTGCGTTCTGATGGAAACAACGCAGCCTCACCAATCATCGCCTTCCGCCCCAGCCCCGAAAAAAGGACTCAGCACAGGTGCCAAGATCGGCATCGGATGCGGCGGCCTTGTCCTTTTGGTCATCATCGGTATGATCGTCGTGGGAGTCATGCTGGCTCCCAAGGCGAAGCAGTTCGCCGAAGAAGCGCAGAAGAATCCCACCCGCGCGACGGCGACGATGATGGTATCCGCAGGCATGGGTAACATGGAATTAGTCGCCGAGGACGACGTGAACAAACGCTACACGGTGAAAGAGAAAAAATCTGGAACCCTGACCACGATCTATTGGAGTGCAAAAAAGAATGCCCCGGGAGTCGTCCCGGGAGATTTCTCCGCAATTCCGGCGGAGACGGCCACCACCACCCCGGATGCAGGCAGCGCGCCGGACCCGGTGAAATAGGCCAGCGCCGCCCCCTCTGCTAGAGAACCTCGCTTACCCGAATGCTATGACAAAATACGCTCTTTTCACTCTATCAGCAGCTATCGGATTTTGCTCCGTTTCCTGCGTCGAAACCGATCCCGCAGCCGCGCGGAAGGACCTTGTGATAGAGCGGGAAAAGGATGCGCAGTCCGCCACTCTGCCACGCGTGATATCACCCGGATGGCACGTGCAGGGCGATGGTAAACCCTCTCTCGATGTCACGGGCTACAGCCGTGTCGGATATGTGAAAGACGGATCGCCGAAGGATGTGGTGGAGGTCTTTTATCATGGCCGGGACAATCCACGGATCAACACGCAAGACCAGGAATTCGTCACTGTGATGGGACAGAAACTGCAGACCTATTCATCCGGAAACGAAGACCCCGCCTTCGCCACCCAGCCGGTCCTGCTGACGGCTCCGAACGGGAAATCCGCCTACTACTCATTCCAGTTCAACAACGAGCACCTTTACAAGACCCGCCAGATTCCCGAGGTCGGCTGGTAATTTTGTTTTCCCCCATCGCTTTTCGTGACTCGGAAGCTTGCTCCAGTTTCTCAAGATGCGCGTGAAACCCTTCGTGCCACCGATTGGGCCGATGGTCTGGGTGGGAGCCGGACAAACACCTCCCACTTCAGAACATTTTGAATATCAGCACTTTCTGTCGGTAACAGTGTTCTGAAAGAGACTAGTTTGTGACAATATTCGCTTCGCGTTCGAGTTTCTCCACCCAGATCACCAGCATGGCGATGTCTGCGGGAGTGATGCCGGGGATGCGGCCTGCTTGGCCGAGGGTGGCGGGGCGGATCTCGGTGAACCGGAGCTGAGCTTCTTTCTTGAGGCCGCGGATGGAGGTGTAGTCAAGGTCAGCGGGCAGGCGCTTTCCCTCTTGGCGGGCCATGCGATTGATTTGCATCTGCTGGCGACCGAGGTGGCCTTCGTATTTGAAATTCGTCTCAATCAGCGGCCAAAGTTCCACGTGGAACATTTCGAGGACGTTTTCAGGCAAGGTTTCCCATGTATTTTCAGTCCGGCGAAACCATTGGTCGAGTCTGATGCCATCGTGCGTCGCTTTGCGTACGTAGGCATCAGCCATTTCAAGAGCAGCGAGTTTTTCTTCCACCCGGCGAACACGATCCCCACTGGCGAGGCCGATGGCGGCGGCCTTGGGGGTGAGCCGGAGGTCGGCGTTGTCCTGGCGCAGGAGGAGGCGGTATTCGGCCCGACTGGTGAACATCCGGTAGGGCTCGGTGCAGCCGCGAGTAACGAGGTCGTCCACCATGACTCCGAGGTAGGCTTCGTTGCGGCCGAGAATGAATTCGGGTTTACCCAAGGCTTTCAGGGCGGCATTGGTTCCGGCGATGAGCCCCTGCCCCGCCGCTTCCTCGTAGCCGGAGGTGCCGTTGATCTGTCCGGCAAAATAGAGGCCCTCGACCAACTTCGTCTCTAGGGTAGGTTTAAGCTGGGTGGGCGGGCAGTAATCATACTCCACGGCGTAGCCAGGACGCAGAATCTCGCATTTTTCGAGGCCGACGATGGAGCGAAGGAATTCGAGCTGCACATCGTAAGGCAATGAAGTGGAAACTCCGTTGACGTAGTATTCAAGGGTGTGCCGGCCTTCGGGCTCTAAGAAGATCTGGTGGCGGTCCTTTTCAGCGAAACGAACCACCTTGTCCTCGATGGACGGGCAGTAGCGCGGGCCGACGCCCTCGATCACTCCACAATACATCGGAGACTGGTGGAGGTTCCCAGCGATGATCTCGTGGGTGCGGGGATTCGTGTAGGTGATCCAGCACGGCATTTGTTCCACGTGGAACATTCGGTCTCCCCATGCATTCAGGGTAAAAAGGTCATTTTCACCCTTTTGCAGGGTATCCGCCATGAAGCTGAACTTGGGGACAGGGGTGTCGCCGTCTTGACGTTCGCACTTGGAGAAATCGATGGATCGGGCATTGAGACGGCAAGGAGTGCCGGTCTTGAAGCGCTCAATCTCGAAGCCGAGACGCTTGATGGATTCGGAAACGTGGGAAGTGGCATCACCCATCCTGCCGCCCTTCTCGTTTCGAAGGCCGACGTGCATCAGGCCACCCATGAAGGTCCCGGCACTGAGAATGACGGACTTTCCGGCGATTTCCATGCCAAGCGAGGTGGCGATACCAATGACGTGATCGTTTTCCACGAGAAGTTCGGCGACGTTCCCTTGGTGGATCTCTACGCCGGGCATGGCTTCGAGTTCGCGCTTCATGCGAAACTGGTATGCCTTCTTGTCGCACTGGGCGCGCGGCGCACGAACAGAAGGGCCTTTCGATGCATTGAGCATGCGAAACTGGATACCGGTGGCGTCGGTATTGATGCCCATGATGCCGCCGAGCGCATCGATTTCACGCACCATGTGACCTTTGGCCAAGCCGCCAATCGCTGGGTTGCACGACATCTGGCCGATGGTGTCCAGGTTCTGAGTAAGCACAGCCACCTGCGCACCGAGGCGGGCGGCAGCCATCGCAGCCTCGACACCGGCATGGCCGGCACCGATCACAATCACATCATAGCACTTAGGGTAACGAAACATCGCAGGACGCGCAAGATAGCCAGAAGCGAATCCGGCTCAAGCATGGAAACGAAAGGTGTAGCACCCGGTTTGTTCCACGTGGAACATTTTCACTCGGCACGATCAAGAATCCCGGCGGAAGCGCGTGGGAGTAGATCCTCCAGACGAAACTCCTCGCGATCCGTCCGGTTCGCCAGCATCACCAGCGGCACGCCGAACTCCGCGAGAACCTGGCGACAGGCACCGCAGGGTGAGATCGGCACAGAGGTATCGGCCACAACGGCCACGGCGACAAATTTCCGGACCCCCGCAGCAACCGCAGCACCGATGGCCACGCGCTCGGCGCAGTTGGTGAGGCCATAGGAAATGTTCTCCACATTGCATCCGGAAAACACCCGGCCGTCCTCGGCAAGCAGCGCCGCACCCACACGGAAATTCGAATATGGCGCATACGCCATATCCCTCGCCTGCCACGCTGCCGCTACCAAAGTGTCCCATTCCATAACTGGACGCTACGCATATTCCATCGTTTCAGGAACATAAAAAACCTTTCCCAAACCTAGATTTTGGTCTAGCCGCGCCCGCAAAAATCCTGAATCCTGTTTCCGTCATGCAACGCTATCTCCCACTCGTCTTGGTCGCAGGTCTTCTTATCGCATTCCGCGCGCTGGGGAGCGCCTTTCCGGAGACTTTGCCTAACTTCCAACCACTCGCTGCGGTGTTCTTCTGCGGTGCCCTGCTCGCAACCGGCTGGCGTGGTTTCGCCATTCCCTTCGCTGCCTGGGCCATCACCTACCCACTCGGCGCCGGACATCTGTCCAACGATCCCTCCGTATTTGCGACCACGCTTCTTGCTTTGGGATTGGTTTTCTTTCTCGGAAAATCCTTGGTCAACAAAGGCATTCCTACTCTCCTCCTTGGATCGGTCGCCTCGGCCCTGATTTTCCATTTCATCACCAACACCGCCGCTTGGCTCGGTGACCCGCTCTATGCGAAAACCCTGACCGGCCTGTGGCAATCCCTCTGGACGGGTCCGGTTGGCTCGCCGATTGCTTCGTGGGTGTTTCTCCGGAACATGACTGCCGCGAACTTACTCTTCACCGGCATCATCGTGCTCGCCCAGTTCCGCCTGCCAAAGCCGACCCTTGTGATTGTCACCCCTGTTCTCGCAAAATCCCGCTAATCTGAATCTACCGATTTCCTGATTCCATTTTCTCCACGCCGCCCCATGACCAGCGCAAGCCCCTCCCTACTCGATTTCGCCAGCTCACCGATTAACCAATCGCTCACTCCCGAGCGAAAAATCGAGCTTTTCTCGCAAATGGTCCGCATCCGGCGTTTCGAGCAGGCGGGCCTGAAATACTACCAAGCGGGAAAAATCGGCGGCTTTCTTCATCTTTACATCGGCCAGGAAGCGGTCGCCGTCGGCACCACTTCCCTACGTGGACCAGACGATCACTACATCACCGCCTACCGTGACCATGGCCACGCGCTCGCACTCGGCATGAACATGAACGAGTGCATGGCAGAAATGTATGGCAAGCAGACTGGTTGCTCCAAGGGTAAGGGCGGCTCAATGCACTTTTTCGCACCAGACAAGAATTTCTGGGGCGGCCACGGCATCGTCGCCGGACAAACCCCACTGGGCCTCGGACTCGCCTACGGATTGAAATACCTCGGCCGCGAAGGCTGCTGCCTCTGCTACCTCGGCGACGGCGCCGTGAATCAAGGCGCCTTCCACGAGTCGCTCAACATCGCCGCGCTTTTTGAAATTCCGGTCATCTACGTCATCGAAAACAATGGTTACTCGATGGGCACTTCCCAAGAGCGCTCATCCTCCTACAGCGGTTGCCTCGCTCAACGCGCCGAAGCGTATGCCATCGAGTGGGACGTCATCGACGGTTCCGACATTTACGAAGTCCGCGCCAAGACCCACATCGCGATGGAGCGGGCGAAAAAGCAAAGCAAGCCCACCGTTCTGGAAATCGACACTTACCGCTACTATGGCCACAGTATCGCCGACGCGAATCATAAGAAATATCGCACGCCGGAAGAAATCGAGAACTACAAGCAGAACCACGATCCCATTTCCGTCTTCCGCCGCAAACTAATCGCCGAAGGGGTTTTCACCGAAGAAATCGCCGCTGCGATCAACAAGACCGCAGCCGAAGAGGCGGCCGCCTCCGTCAAGTTCGCCGAGGAATCCCCTGCCCCGACCATCGCGGACATCAGCACGAACGTCTATTGGGAAACCGACAACAACACACCTGCTTCGAAAATCGGCCGCCACTTCTTCAACGACTGATCCCCGCAGACTTCCACGTCGCTTCCCTCATTTTCATTTTACCGCCCACCGCTTTTCAGAAACACCATGTCCCGTATTCTCACCTACCGTGAAGCCCTCCGTGAAGGCCTCGATGAGGAACTCGCCCGCGATCCCAACGTCGTCCTGATGGGCGAAGAGGTCGCCCAATATAACGGCGCTTACAAAGTCACCGAAGGCCTTTGGAAAAAATGGGGCGACAAGCGCGTGGTCGATACACCGATCTCCGAAGCTGGCTTCATTGGCATGGGCATCGGTGCCTCGATGCTCGGCGTGCGTCCGGTCATGGAGCTCATGTTCTGGTCTTTCCATTCCGTCGCTTTCGACCAACTCGTTAGCAACGCCGCCTGCGTCCGCTACATGTCCGGCGGCCTCTGCAGTTGCCCGATCGTCGTCCGCGGCCCCGCCAACGGCGGCACCGGTGTCGGCGCTACCCACTCGCACATTCCCGAAGGACTATTCGCCGCTTTTCCAGGCCTGAAAGTCTGCGCTCCTGCCACCCCGGCCGATGCCAAGGGCCTGATCAAAGCCGCCATCCGCGACAATGACCCGGTTTATGTAATGGAAAACACCCTCCTCTACGGCAGCACCGGTGAAGTTCCAGATCCTGCGGATGGCGACCATGTCGTTCCTCTCGGCGTCGCCGATCTCAAACGCGAGGGCTCAGACATATCGCTCATCGCACACGGCCGCTCCGTCATCCAGGCCCTCGCCGCAGCGGAAATCCTACAGAGCGAACACGGCATCAGTTGCGACGTTCTCGATCTACGTTCGATCCGACCTCTCGACCAAGATGCCATTCTCAAGTCCGTCATGAAAACCAACCGCGTGGTTCTTGTTGACGAGTCCAAACCATTCGGTGGCGTCTCCGCCATGGTCGCCATGCTCATTCAAGATCACGCATTCGATTACCTTGACGCTCCAATCAAGCGTGTCTGCTCAATCGATGCCCCAGCAATTTATTCGCCACACATTGAGCATGAACAACTTCCAAATCCGAGAAGAATTGTTGAAAAAGTCCTGACGATCGCCTGACGCCGTTTGTCCGGGAACTGTCTTTTTTATTGCCAACACCGCCATCCTTTCTAGCATCCCGAATATGTTTCTGCGTTTAACGACCATTATTGCCGCAACCGCCGTCGCTCTTTCTCTGAGTTCGTGCTGCTGCCTGTAAAATACTACCTTTTCCTTCTACCCATCCTAACTGAACCTATCATGAAAAACCTTGTTCTTCTTGCCACCTTGGTTGCCGCTTCGCTCGGCTTCTCCTCTTGCTGTTCAATGTTCGGCAGCACCTCCCAACACGCCGGATACCGCACCGTCACCAAACAAGTAAAGACCTGCGGTTACGACATCGTTACTGAAGAAGTTATCGTGCCTGGCGATTCGAAGAGCGGCAAAGGCGGAATGGTGCAAACCGTTGAGAAGAAGGTTCCCCGCTACAAAACCGTGACCACCAAGGTCGCTGTCCACGGAAGTGGATGTGCTCGTTTCTACTGCCCTACCAAAGACCAATGCGGCACCACCTCCGAAGCCACTCGCAACCTCGCGAGCGCCCAAGGTTCCGTCGGTAGCCCAAACATCGGCCTCATCCCGACGATGAAGCCGATCGCTCCTTAAGCCAGTAGTTCCCACATTTTCCAAAGCGCGGAGGAGATCAATGCTCCCCGCGCTTTTTTGTTTCCACATCCGGCAGTAAAAAGGCTGGAAATGCCCTGATTATTTACCATTCTCCCTGCGACTCCACTCCCTACCAATATCATGTCTGTGAACATCGAAATGCCTAAACTCTCGGATACCATGACCGAGGGCACCCTCATCAAATGGCACAAACACGTCGGCGATACCGTCGAGATCGGCGACATCCTCGCTGAAGTGGAAACCGACAAGGCCACCATGGAAATGGAAGCTTTCGATGACGGAGTCATCACGCAAATCCTCATCAAGGAAGGTGAAAAAGCGAACATCGGCAGTGTTCTAGCCATCCTAGGCAGCGAATTCGACGAGGCTTCGTCTCCTGCGCCGACTGCAACTCCAACAGCGGCCGCTGCACCCGCACAGCAAACACCAGTCGCAGCCCCGGCAGCCGCACCCGCACCGGCGGTCAGCGCCGATGGCGAGCGTGTCAAATCCTCACCTCTCGCACGCAAGATTGCATCCGATCTCGGTGTCAACCTAGCAGCAGTCACAGGCACCGGCCCAGGAGGACGCATTCTAAAGAACGACGTGGAAAATGCCGGCTCCACGCCTGTAAAAGCCGCACCCAGCCCTTCTTCCGAAGCCACTGCGGCAGCCGCTCTCGCAGCTTCTATCAAAAACAAGTCCGCAGCCCCAACTGCAACACCCGCACCGCAGGCCATTGCTCCAGTAGCGAAGGATTGCGATGAGATTGTCCAGCTCAGCTCGATACGCAAGATCATCGCATCACGCCTGCTCACATCCAAGACCACCATCCCGCATTTCTATCTGCACGTGGAAGTGGACGCGGGACCGTTGATGGCGCTGCGTAAACAAGTCAACGATCAAGCGGAAAAGACCCACGGCAATAAATACTCCGTCAACGATTTCATCCTCAAAGCTGTTATCAATGCCACAGTGACCGTGCCAGCGGTGAATGCCTCCTTCGCTGGCGAGCACATCGTGAAATTCAAACACGTCGGACTCTCAGTTGCCATCGCCGTAGAAGACGGACTCGTCACCCCAGTCATCAAGCAAGCTGAAACTAAATCCCTCCTCGCTATCTCACGCGCTGTCAAAGATTTCGCCGTCCGCGCCAAGGATAAGAAACTCAAGCCCGATGAGTTCGACGGCGGGACCATCACCGTCTCCAACCTCGGTGCCTGGGGAATCGAATCATTCGATGCCATCGTCAATCCACCACAAGCCGCCATTCTATCCGTAGGGGCTGCGATCGAAAAACCCGTCGTCATGAACGGACAAATCGTTCCCGGTCTGCGGATGAACCTCGGACTCTCCTGCGACCACCGCGTGATCGATGGGGCCGTCGGTGCCCAGTTCCTATCGGAAATCAAAAAGCTCCTCGAACAGCCCGCCCTGATGCTACTCTAAGGCGCCACCCGTTCCCAATGGGTCGCAAGCCCAACGAATCATTCCAAGCCTTCCAGCAAACCGTTGGGAGGCTTGATTCGTGAAGGGGTGAATCTCATGCAATCCGCTATAAGGACAATACTCGCTCTAACGAAATCCTCCCTTCTCTTGATGATTTCTTCTTTTTTGAACCTATAAGATCTTCTTCTTCATAGTGTGAACAAACTAGGAAAAGTTCTGTTCCACGGTTCTACCACGCGGGTTCCACGGCAGGAACAAGTTGTGCAACAAGCTGAATGTTTTCTGAATGAATCACCTTTTGGGTAAGCCGCCGCAGTTTCTGCCCATCCATTCCGATGTTATTCCCAAGCTTTTCCGAGGTTCTTGGAAAACGTCCCTGAGCTTGCGGAAACCGACCGTGCCAGCCAATGATCGCCCAGATGAAACGGGCGGTGATCACGGGCGGAAACGGGACTCTCGGCAGTGCCATCGCCACCGCTTTGAATCATCCACATTGGGAGATCCTCACGCCATCGAGCGTCGTAATGGACGTCTGTGACGAAACTGCGGTCCGAAACTTTTTCCAACAAAATCCGGCGGAGCTTCTCGTTTGTGCGGCCGGAATCACCCTGGATGTTCCATTGCTGCGCATGACTGGCGACTCATGGGACAAGGTCATCGCTGTGAATTTCAAAGGAGCAGCAGCTTGCGCTAGAGCTGCGCTGCCAGAAATGATTCTCAAGGGTCGAGGGCACATCATTTTCATTTCAAGTTTTTCTGCCCTCCACCCACCAGTCGGGCAGGCCGCCTACGCCACCGCGAAGGCGGCTTTACTGGGTCTTACCCGGGACCTTGCCCTTACGCATGGCGGGCAGAACATCCGCGTGAACACGATTCTTCCCGGTTTCATCGAGTCGCGCATGACGGAGAATGTCACGGATAAGCGCCGTGATGAAGTGCGGGATTCCCACGCACTCAGCCGTTTCAATACTCCAGACGAGGTTGGCAAATTCATTCGGCACCTCCATCACGAATTACCCCACACGTCTGGCCAAGTGTTCCAGCTCGACAGCCGAATTTCCTGAATTCCTCCGTTTTATGGGGGTTGCACAATCTCAGGAAACTGTTTTTACTTCGCCTTCCCGAACGCACGACACCTCGGACGTTCATCCGACAAAATCCATCACCTCACCAAAAACACCGATGAAAATCTCAAAAAACAATTTCGCTAACGAAGAAGTCGTGCTCGATTTCCATGAATACGAAGGCTGCCAGTTCACCAACTGCCGCTTCGTCGTGCTCGGCTACGGGCCATTCGCGCTGAACGCCTGCGAAGTGACCAACTGCGAATTCACTTTCGCCGGTCCAGCCGCCAGCACCATCCAGACGATGAGCACCATCTATCACAACATCGGTGAACAGGGCAAACAGCTGATCGAAGGCACCTTCGAACAAATTCGCAACGCCGGTGCGAACAAGCCTGCCTGATTTTCAAATCGATAAACAAATCTACTGGGACTGGAGGGTTTGCCTCCAGTCCCTTTTTGTTGGAAAAGAAAAACGGAAATCAGCCTGCAACCACTAGGCGTGACGTAGCCGCACGGAAGAGTCTGAGTTTTCCGTAACTGATTTTGCCTTCGAGCTGATCATAGACGGGCTTCAAAGAAACATCCTCGTAGCCCTTGAGCGCTGTCTGCATTTCCTCCTCCTCGGCGATGGAATACAGCGCGCGAGGATTGATGGTTTCACCACAAAGAATCGCTTCTGCAAGGTGTCCCTCAATCGTGCTTTCCTTGAAGCCACGGATGATGGCGATTTCTGAGAGAGTTTTCCCGAGTTTCAGGAGTGCGAGGCTTTCATTGGCCGTGTCGTTCAGGCCTTCCGCAGTGGCAGTGATTTTACGTGGTACGGCTTGAGAAGCAGCGTATGGAAGAGGGGCAAACTCCTGTGTTGAATTACTTTCCAACCACTCATCGATCGCCGTTAAAAATGCGTCGCCATAGTCCTCGCGCTTTTTATCTCCTACGCCGGGGACGTTCAGCAGCGCCCGCTCATTTCGCGGATAGTCGCGGCTGAAGTGGCGCAGCGTGACGTCAGAGAAAACCACATAAGGCGGAACGTTGCGGGCGTCTGCCAGTTCTTTGCGCAACGCGCGAAGACGGTCGAACAGACCGAGATCACAAGGAATGTCTCCCGCGCGAGTGACTGGTTGCGACCGATGCGTGGTGAGTTGCCGCGTCAGCATCACGGTGGATCGACTTTTCAGCACATCAATACCCTGCTGGCTGACAGAGACGGTGGGAAACTGGTCCTCGCTTGCAGCTAACAAGCCGAGCCGCAGCATCTGACGACCGAGATCCACCCAGTAAGGTCGCGGCTGATGCCTACCGATGCCGTGAGTCCTGAGTTGGTCGTGTTTCCAGCGCTGTATCTTCTCCGACATTCCACCCGTTAGCACTTCGGCAACGTGGTTGAGCCCGACGTTAAAATTCCCGGCCTGGCGGATGCGCAGGACGCAGCTTAAGAGCTTTTGCACGTCGATGGTGGCGTCCCATTTTTCGCGTGGTTGGAGGCAATGGTCGCAGCCACCGCAGTTTTCCGCCGTCCATGTCTCGCCGAAGTAACCTAGCAGACCCACGCGGCGGCAGGCTTCGTTTTCGGCGAAATGCGTCATTTGGTCGAGCTGCTGATGGGCCACCTTGCGCGCGTGCTCGTCTGGGATGTCGTCAAGAAACTTCAGGTATTTCATGAAGTCGCCACGCGAAAAAAGCAAAAGACAGTCTGCGGGCAGGCCGTCGCGTCCAGCCCGCCCGGTTTCCTGATAGTAACCCTCGATGTTTTTCGGCATGTCCGCGTGGATGACGTAGCGCACGTTCGGCTTGTTGATGCCCATGCCGAAGGCGACGGTCGCGCAGACGATCTTCGCTTCGTCGCGGAGGAAGGCATCTTGGTTCTTCGCGCGCTCTACGGCATCCAGCCCGGCATGATAGGCCACGGCGGAAAATCCGTTTGCACGCAGCGTCGCGGCGAGTGCCTCGGTATTTTTCCGCGACTGGCAATAAACGATACCCGAGTCATCGGGACGGCCGTTGGCGAAATTGCAGACCTGGGCCGCCGCTCCGGCCTTGGCGATCACTTGGTATTTTAGGTTTGGGCGGTTGAAACTCGCGAGGAAGCGGGCGGGGTTTTTCAACTCCAGTTGTTTCACGATGTCCTCGCGCACCCGTTCGGTGGCGGTGGCCGTTAGGGCGAGAATCGGGATTTCTCCGGTCCACCCGCGCACCTCCCTCAAGCGGCGGTATTCCGGCCGGAAATCGTGACCCCACTCACTGATGCAGTGCGCCTCGTCCACCGCCAGCGCGGAGACGTTCCAGCCTTTCAACCGCTGCAGGAAATCCGCCAACATCAGGCGCTCCGGTGCAACGTAGAGGAGCTGAAAGTCGCCTCGCTCCAGCCCATCCAAACGCTCCCGCGCCTCGCTTGGATCCAGCGTCGAGTTGAGGAAAGTGGCGTTCACCCCGCTGGCCTGCATCTGGTCCACTTGGTCCTTCATCAGGGCGATCAACGGCGAAACCACGATGGTTAAACCGACCCGCACCAGCGCCGGAAGCTGGTAGCAAAGACTCTTTCCAGCACCGGTCGGCAGGATGGCAAGCGCGTCCCGCCCGGCCAGCGAGGTCTCCATGATCTCCCTCTGCAGCGGCCGGAATTCATCGTAGCCGAATGTTTGCTTCAGGCAGCCGGACAAAGATCGTTCGTTCATGCCACCATGCAAAAACTAATCATTTGAACACGTCAAGCGTGAAGTGGCTGGAAATTTTTCGGGAGATGCCATTTATCATCTGGATGGAATTTGAAAATCACGGGAGCCATTTAAAATGTGTCGTCCTTACGAGTTTTTTGGAAAAATTTAATGAACTTGCCGTAAAGTCCGGCTCCGCTAAGTTTCCGCAGTTCTTTCCCCATCCATGTCCACCGTTTCCTCCATCTTTCAAGTGATCCTGCTGATCTTCGCCGTGGTGATGAGCTTCAACCTCATCATCTTTGTCCATGAACTCGGCCACTTCCTCGCCGCAAAATGGCGCGGCTTGCAGATCGATCGTTTCCAAATCTGGTTCGGCGCGCCGATCTGGAAAAAGGAAATCAACGGCGTGCAATACGGCCTCGGCTGGATTCCCGCCGGCGGTTTCGTCGCCCTCCCACAGATGGCACCCATGGAGGCCCTCGAAGGTGGTGAAAAACCTGCCAAGCCACTTCCCGCCATCACCCCGCTCGACAAAATCATCGTCGCATTCGCCGGTCCGCTCTTCTCGATCTTGCTCGCCCTACTCGCCGGAGTCGCCGTATGGGGCGTTGGAAAACCGAAGGATTTCATTCCCACTCAAATCGTAGGGGAAATCGCCGAAGGTAGCCCTGCAGAAGCCGCCGGCATCCGCGTCGGTGACAAGATCATCGCCATCAATGGCAAAGCGGTAAGCGGATTTGCCGGTTCCCTCGAAAGCATCACCGAGGGCATCATCTTGAGCAAAGGCAAGCAGATCGAATTTACCGTCGAACGCCCGGGAGAGTCGAAAGCGCTGAAACTCATCTCCCAATTCAAAACCCAGAAAACCCAGTGGTTCCAGCGTCCCGGCCTTCGCCAGGTCGGCATCGGCCCGGAAATCGATCACATCGAGCTCGGCTCTATCATCAAGGGCAGCCCGGCGGAAAAGGCTGGCTTTAAGGACGGCGACCGCCTCGTTTCCATGAACGGACAAAAGTTTACCGATGACGCCACCGCCGTCGCTTTCGTCAAAAAGACCGGCGCAATCCCCATCGAATTCGAAATCACTCGCGAAGGGAAATCCCTCAAGCTCACCGCCACTCCACAAGTCCCCTCCTCACCAGCAGGCAAAAGCCCGATGCTCGGGCTCGGCTTCTACGGTGCGCCCTATCAGAACCAAGGCATCGTCCATCCCGGCCCGATTAAGCAAGTCGGCGACAGCCTGCGGATGATGTGGACCACCATTACCAGCGTCATCGCGCCGGACTCCAGCATCGGCGTCGGCCACCTCAGCGGACCCGTCGGCATCGCGAAAATGCAATACGCCCTCCTCCAGATGGAAAATGGCTGGCGTCGCATCCTCGCCTTCATGGTGCTCTTCAATGTGAACCTCGCTGTCCTCAATATGATGCCCTTCCCCGTTCTCGACGGTGGCCACATCACCCTCGCGATTTTGGAAAAAATCTTCGGCCGCCCCGTCAAGGCCAAGCCCCTTGAAATCCTTCAGACCATCTGCGCCCTCGCCCTCATCTCGCTCATGCTATTCGTCACCAGCAAGGACATCGGCGACGGCTTCGGCCATGGCGACAATCGCGAGCCCATTGTTTTCCCGGGGAACTGAGACATCGCCGAATCATTGATAGATCACGGGTTCCTGCGGCGGTATCCATGACATGCTTAGAAGGGCGCTTCAGACACTTCTCATCTGTGCATCGTTGGCCATTTTTGCAGATGCGGAAAACTCTCTCCTATGGGGCCGCACCGGCGAGGCGTGGAATCCTGCTGGCCGCTTGCCAGATGTGTCATTTGCCGGTTATGCCTGTGGTGAGCGACCGATTCCCATCATCCCCGTAGCTGCCAACGTCCGCGATTTTGGAGCGAAAGGCGATGGCACACGCGACGATACCGATGCATTTCTAGCAGCGATCGCGAAAGTGAAAATGGGTGCCATCTTCGTCCCCGCTGGCCGCTACCGCATCACGAAGATTCTTGAAATCAACAAGCCAGGCATCGTCCTGCGCGGTGAAGGCCCCGAGCGAACCATCTTCGTTTGCCCAGTGCCCCTCAACGTCATCAAGCCCGACTGGGGCGCGACCACTACCGGAGAGCGGACCTCTAACTACTCATGGTCCGGCGGCATTATCTCTTTCAAAGGAGGTAACGCAGGCAAACGGGTCGGGCGTTGCACCAACTCGGCAAAACGCGGTGGCCACGAGTTGAAAATCGATGGCGATACTTCACAACTTTCTCCCGGCACATGGATTGAAATCAGCCTCCGCGATGATGCCGGGAAATCACTGCTCACCCATCTCTATTCCGGCGATCCAGGTGGTCTATCAAAAATTAGCCCGTCCAAACACGCGACCTCCTTCGTCACCCGTGTCACCAAAATCAATGGCCAGATTCTGACGCTCGAACGCCCACTGCGCACCGACATCCGCCCCGAATGGAACCCGGAAATCTCCACCTGGCTACCGAATGTAACTAACAGCGGAATCGAACACGTCGGCTTCGAGTTTCCCGAACGCCAATACAAGGGGCATTTCAGCGAGCTTGGATTCAACGCCATCGCATTCTCCAACGTCGCCCACTGCTGGGCCCGTGATTTGGTCATCACCAATTCCGACAGTGGAATTTTCGCCGGTGGCCGCTTTTGCACCGTCCAGGATGTGCGACTCCAGCTAGTCAATGTCGTGGAAAACGGCGGCGTGTTCGGCCACCACGGAATCGGACTAACAGGTAATGACAATCTACTTACCCGCTTCGAGATCCGCCAGCGATTCGTCCACGACATCACCGTCGAGCAGGGCGCGGGAAACGTCGCCTGCTCCGGTTCCGGCACGGACCTCAGCCTCGATCATCACAAGCGCGCGCCCTACGACAATGTCTTAACGGACATCGACCTCGGAGCCGGCACCCGCATGTGGAAATGCGGCGGCGGAGCCGATCTCGGCCAAAACTGCGGAGCCCACGGCACGTTCTGGAATATCCGCGCCGCGAAGGGGCAGAGGTACCCGGATGATTTCGGGCCAGCATCGATGAATCTCGTCGCCCTTGAAACCAAGGAAAAATCCGTCACTGATCCTAACGGACGCTGGTTCGAAGCCATCCCTCCCGGGAAAATCGAACCGGCGAATATCTATCAGGCTCAACTAAAGAAACGCCTCGCCAACAAGTGACCACCGCGATCGGCGGCAGCAAGCAGGGCAATTGAGCTGCTCCTGATAGTGGCAAGCACCTCACCGCAGGCCGAGAAATACCGCCAGCGACTTTACCGCAGGCACGACGGAATGGCCCCGCTTCACTGCGCGAGAGACGATCTGTAACCGTGGTGGCGGATCGCGGACGAGATATCAGAAAATGGCACGTCCAGCCCCACCGCTCGTCGTGCGAAGCGGCGTGCGTCGAGCTGGCTGACGGACAGGGCGGGCGTCATCTGGTCCTCACTCCTTCCGCTTCGTCACCGCCGTGCCGTCCTTCACCGTGTCCGGCGGATGCAGCAGCACTTCGGCCCCCGCGCCAAGGCCTGATAGAATCTCGGTGAATCGCCCGTCAGAGTGGCCGGCCTCAATGGCCGTTAGTTTCGCATTGCCGCCGCTGAAAACATAGGTCTTCCAAGCATTCCCCTCGCGGAAAAGCGAACCCGCAGGGACAACGAGGACATCGTCCGCATGCCACACCGCCACGCGCACCTCCACCCGGTAGCGGTCGCCCAGCGCCTTCGCGGTTTCTGGCGGATCCACCAGATCGCTGAGCACGATGACGCGTTGCTCCTCCACACCGAGCGCGGAAATTTTCGTAAACGCTGCGGGCTCCACCCGCCGGACGCGGCCCTTGAGCGGATTTTCGCCGCCCCATTGATCGATCTCCGCAGCGTCGCCAGGATGAATCGTGACCGCATCGCGCGAGAGGATTTCCGCTTCGATCTCGATGTCAGCCGGATCGCCCACTTCGAGGATTTGCGTTCCGGGAGTGACTACCGTTTCACTCTCTAACATAACCTTGAGCACGCGGCCGGACACCGGCGATTTCACCTCGACCAAATTTCCAGCCATGCTCGTTTCCGGCCGTTCCAGCGCCGCGCGAGCCTGTGCCAGTTCGTAATCGGCCACTTGGAGGGCGAACTCCGCCGCGCGGACTTCGGCAGCGCGCATCGAGGATTCCATTTCTGAGCGGTCTCTATCAGATTGCGACATCGTCCCGGCGCGGGTCACCGAGCGCACTCGCTCCAGTTCAGATTCCGCCATTTTTGATGCGGCTTTGTTCACGTCGAGCGCCTCGGCCGCTTGCTTGCGTGAGGCTTCCCGCATGGAAACGACCGCTTCCGCCTGCGCCCTTGCACGGGGATCGAGCAGCGGCGCGACGACCGGTTCGATGGCGGTGAGAAGCGTCTCGCCCGCTTTGACCTCATCACCCGGCTTCAAAGGCACACGGCGCATTTTCCCCGCCACCGGCGCGGCGACGACGTAGCGACTCCGCACACGGGTTTTCCCTTCCTCGGAAACTCTGACGGTGAGTGGACCACGTGCGACCACGCCTGTTTCCACCAGTACCGGCTTCGGCCACAATCCCCACGCCACCAGCGCGAGCAACGCGGCCCCGCCAAGCCATGAAATAGAGCGGCGGATGAAGTGGCTGCCGGTAGGGTTTCGTTTCGATTCCCAAGGAGCGCTGTCGCCTGTGGTTCGGGGGTTGGGATTTGCCATAGCCTGCTGCCGTTTTCATAAGCTGGCACGCTGTCCTTTACAAGGGAGACCATTCTTTGCCGTCAGGAGGCGGTCACCTTGAGCTGATAGTAACCAATGCCGGTTGTCCCAAGAGGAAGTGTCACGGTTACTTCATCCACCTCACCGAGGTTTCTGGTGGTGATTCCAAGGCTGCTTTCGGGAATCGCGGCCCAGTGGATGAGATCGTCTGAAAATTGGTGGACGACGGTGTATCCCGCGAGGTTTCTGGCTCTTTGATAGATGAGGCGCAGGCCGGAGGCGTCACGAGTGATCGCCGGCGAGACATTGCCGGAGCCATTCTGGAGTGGATGAGTGCCATGGAAGGATTCGAGTAAATTGGTGATGCCATCAGCGTCCGGATCTGCAGTGGCTCCGGACTGCCCTGCGGGAAATGGATAGGTGGCGCTCCATTGGGCGAAGGTGGTGGTGACTGGCGGCGGCGGAGTCACGGTGATGACGGCCGTCGTAGAATTGTCACTGCCAGCCGAGTTGGTGGCGCGGACCCAGTAGCTGGTGGTGGCAGTGAGGATGGGTGTCACGTAGGTGGCTGCGGTGGCCCCGGTGATAGGAGTGGTAGTGATGCCCGCGTTTCCGAAATACCACTGGAATGAGGGGGTGGTGCCGGTGGCTGTGATAGACAGAGTGGCAGTCGTGCCACTCTGGATGGTCGCGGAGGCCGGGTTTCCGGTGATGTTTGGAATCGTGACGACAGGCGGCGGCGGGGTGACGGTGATGGTGGCCGCCGTGGAATTGTCACTGCCAGCCGAGTTGGTGGCGCGGACCCAGTAGCTCGTGGTAGCAGTGAGCGCAGGCGTCCGATAGGTGGCCCCGGTGGCTCCAGATATGGGATTCGTGGTGGTGCCAGCGTTTCCTATATACCATTGAAATGTAGGGGAAGTGCCGGTGGCCACGATGGTCAGATTGGCAGTCCCTCCGCTAGCGATGGTGGTGGAAGTGGGATTCGTGGTGATGTTAGGAATGGTGATGACGGGTGCGGTCTGGATGGCGTTGATCGCGTTTCTGGCAGATGTGTTTTGGCTGGAGTTAAAGAAGTTTTGATTGAGGATGATTTCTCGATAGGAATGCGAGGCAGAGTTTCTCACCAAGTTGATGACGGCTAAGCGGGTACGGTCATTCCCCCAAGCGTGAAGGTCCGTATCTGCGATGAATCCGCCCCGGAAGTAGCCGAGCATGGTCCGAGGGTTATTGCGGCCCGCAGTGGCATCCAGTCCCCACTGGTCGTAGCCGTTAGTGGAGGAGAAAGAGGCGTTCACGTCGTCCCAAGATGCGGCTTCCTCTGTGGAGAGCATGATAGTCTCGATAGGGATGCCCTTGTCATTCTTACCGCGCAGAGTGCCGCGTGAGGAAGCATTGAAAAAGGTATTAATGCCTACGCCCACGGCTTGTGCATTGCTCTGGCAGGTAGGGCACCAGGGCGTCATCTCCATGACCACAAGGATTTTCCCTTCGTAGTCGTCGAAATTTTTGTTTACAAAGCTGGAGCCGCTGCGGACAGCGAAGGCACGATTGGAGGATATGTCGCCGACGGCGGGTCCTCCGGCGAGAGAAGCACCTGCAGAGAGAGCAAGCAGAAGGATAGAAAGTATCGATTTCATCTGATTTGCAAATTGATAGTTAGAAGCGATAGGAGGCGGCCAGCCTGAACGTCAGCCAATCACGGTCGCGGTAGAGGTTGCCGAAAAATGCATTATCTTCGGAGAGAGGTTCATAATTGGTGTTGAGCAGACCTACTCCGGCGCTCGCGGAGAAATCCCCGCGATCCCATGCTAGGCCACCGAAGATCTCGGTAGAGCGGACAGGTGGGGCGAGCGCATCAAAGCCAGATGTCTGGATTTCGCCGCTGTCTCGATAGTAGCGGTAGCCCACATTGACGGACCATTGCGGCACGAAGGTCCATTCGACGAGAGCGCTGATATAGGATGAATCAAAAGAAGGAGGCTCCTCGCTGTAGCCGCCGGTCAGGCGGAACGCGAGCGGCCCGGCGACTGCGGCCCATGAATTGCTCAGGCTGACGCGTGTCTTGCGATCCGTCGTGTGGCGGAGTGAGATGGCAGCTTCGGTTTTCAGCCATCCATTCAGAGCTTGTTCCGCACGAGCGCTACCGCTGACGGTATCGAGCGATTCCGCGCCAGGTTCCGGCTTGGCGATGGCGGAGTTGAAACTCCAACCGGGAGCGATTTCGTCGCGTCCGAAATTAAAGGAGAGTTCGGCTTTTCCAGCGCCGGGGAGGTAGTCCCACTTCGCGCTGCCACCGATCGATTGGCCATGTGGATCAGGGCCGTGGTAGTCTGGAAATGCGCCAAAAAGCTGGCGATAGTATTCGGAAATCCAGATGGAGCGGTAGTCGGAAAAACCGTCATAAGCACTCAGTAATAAGCTTCCGGACCACCGGTCGCTGAATTTCCGGGTAAAGGTTAGATTGGCTTGAACGGTTTCTTCATCAAGTTTTTCGGTGGTTCCGAAAAGCACTGGCACATAGGTTTCCTGATATTGATTTAGTCCGATCCCGCCCTCCACAGTCCATGGTCCTTCTGTCCCGGAGTAGCTTGCGCGGTAGGCTTGGAGATCAATATCATCGGCTGATAGAAATTCACCTGTGACTTCGATTTCTTGTGGGCCAGAGAACCCGAAATCCGCAGCGGAGGCAAAAGGCCCGGCAATTAAGAGAATGTATACTGGGAGTTTCATAAGAGACATTTAGTGGCAAGATGCGCAGCCGCCGGCCGCGACGTTAGATGAACCGGAACGACCAGTTTCGAGTTGGCTGGTCAGGCTACAGTCGTAGGATTCTGTCCCACTGCCGCCGAATTCAAAAATCGGGCGGCTCAATGTTCCCTGATCCGCCATCGCGACAGGCCGGCATGAGACAAACAACGCGACGAGTGGCAAAAAAATGATCCATTTCATGCGCATTGGAGAAATCAACAGCGATTTTTATTCCCACTAAAAATGAGATTTTTCTATTATCTGTCACCTCCGGGTTGGACCGGGCAGTGCAAGAACTTTTTTTATACGTCCCGCAGCCGTTCCTCCCACAGTGCTTAGCAGTCGTATCGAAACTCAAAGCATGCCCGCTTCCATCGTCCATTATTGGACCAGACAGCCCCTGATCAATCACGCGCTTTCAGCACACCGACCATGTCCAGTTTCCCGATCATGCGGCTGACGAGAGTGAATGATAGAACCGACGCCGTCAGCACCACCAGAATCGAGATCGAATACGTGTGCGGCTCGATCACGATGGGCAGCCGCACCGTTTCCGTGCTGAAGGAGGACATGATGAAAAGCGCGAGGCCTCGGCCGAAAAGCAGGCCGAAGGGTAGGGCCATCAGAACGAGGATCGCCAGCTCGCCCACCAGCACGCCGCGCACTTCTGCCAAGCTGAAGCCGACGACGCGCAAGGTGGCCAACTCGCGGCTACGTTCTGATAGAGCAATGCGTGCGCTGTTATAAACCACACCAAACGCCACGATCGTCGCCAGCACGAAGTAGAGCGTGCGCAGAATGCCGATGCTCTGACCCGTCGTTTCGCGAAAGGCCCTGAGCTGGTCACGCTTCACCATCACCACTGCGGCTTGGGGCGTGTCCTTGAGCTCGCGCATGAACTCATCCCAGCGGCTGTGATCGAGTGATAGATAAGCACCGTTGATGGTGTCGCCCTCCTTCATTTCCCGCCGCAGAGCGGAAATGTCCATGTAGGCGGCGACTCCCGCGTAGTCGGTGACCAGTCCGCGGATCGGGATATGGAGCGTCGGTCGCCGGCCTTCTAGCACTTGGACTTCCACCTCGTCGCCGATTCGTGCGCCGATGACTTCCGCGAGTTTTTTCGACATCAACAAGCCTTCCTCCGGCATGATGATGGGCTGGCTATTGTCGTCCAACAGACGGTTGAGATTCGTGCCCGGAGCAATGCCGGTGACAGAGAGTTTCCTATGGCGGTGGCCGTAAACCAGCCGCGCCTGCACGCTGCGGATCGGCTCTGCGCGGATGACGCCGGGCAAGTGCTCGAGATCGTGGAAGCCTCTGCCCGACCCTGGCTCGGTTAGAAAAACCGTGACGTCCTGCCGCTGCTGGCTGTTCCACTGGAAGGTGAGCAGGTAGTCGATGCTATCCGCCATCGCACCGGGCAGCACCATCAGGCCGGTGGCGAGCGCGAGTCCGCTGGAGGTGAAAACCGCCTGCCATGGACGACGCTCAATGTTGCGCAGAGCCATCCGGAAAGTGGGGCTAAAAAAGCGCGTGAGGCCGATGCGCTCGAACAACGATGGCTTGAAATCCGCGGGTGGTTCCGGCCGCATCGCTTCAGCCGGTGGGAGTTTCACCGCCTGCCACACGACCGTTAGAACCCCTAACACCGAAGCTCCGAGGCTGATGAAAAGTGCTACGCCCAGCGCGTTGTAGTCCATCCGGAAAACCAGCGAGGGGAAGCGGAAGAACATCGTGTACATGTTCACCAGCACCGCGCCGAGAAACCTTCCGCCGATACCGCCCATGGCAGTTCCGAGAAGTCCGATGACCAGAACGTATTTCAAATAATGCACACCCACTTGCCATGATGAATACCCGAGCGCCTTCAACTGTGCGATCTGCTCGCGTTGAAGCCTGACGATCCGCGCCAGCACCGCGTTCACCATGAACGCTGCCACGCTGAGGAAAACGAGCGGATAGGCAACGGATAGAGAAGTCAGCACGCGCAGCTCGTCATCCAGCCGCTGGGCGGACGGCTGTTCCTTCCGCATGAATGCGCCGCCCGCGCCGTAGGGTGCGAGGATGCGATCCATTTCCTCGATCACCGGCTCGGCTGCCGCGCCGGGCGCGAGATCCACGGTGACGTTGTTGAATGCGCCATCGAGATTGTAGGCCACGGCCAACGCGCGGTAGTTCATCCAGATCACGCTGAAGAGTTTATGGTTTGGCAGGGTTTCTCCGGCGCGGGCCTCGAACACATATTCGGGCGAGAGGCCGATCCCGCAGATTTTCAACGTCTCGCGCCGCCCGTTGATGACGGCGACAAGCGAGTCGCCCGGTTCCAGCCCGTTTTCCTTCGCAAAAGATTCTCCTAACACCACTTCACGCCTTTCGTCCGAGCGGGGCAAGCGCCCCTTGCGGAGAAACAACCGGTTCAGTTTTTGCGGGCCGCCGTCTTCCGGCAGCGAGATGATATGGCCCGTCGCGGGTTCTGATAGCCCGGGCAGATCCAGTGTCACATCCACCGCCACGCGGGTTTCCACCGTGGCCACGCCCGGTAGTGTGTTCAATTCATCCGCCACTGCCAGTGGTGCACGCTTCAGATTGGCGAAAATATCCGCCATCGCATATTTCTGATAGTAGGCGGAACGCGTGCTTTCCAGAGTGAGAATCAGGCTGCGCGTCATAATCATCATCGCCAGCCCGCAGGCCATCACTAGACTCACCGCGATGATCTGGCCCTTCATCTTGCCCAGATCGCGCAGGAGCTTGCGGTCGAGTGGGGAGATCATAGGATTGGTCGCATCAGTCGTATCGGTCCTATCACCATTTCAATTGTGAAGCCGGTAACCGTGTCTCGTTCTTGTAAGACTTCACGATTTTTCCATCAGAAAGATGCAGCACGCGGTCCGCCATTTCCGCCATTGCGGCATTGTGGGTGATGATGACGGTGAGCGTGCCGAGCTCGCAGTTGATGCGCTCCACGGCCTCCAGCACGGTGATGCCAGTGGTGATATCCAGTGCGCCGGTGGGCTCGTCGCAGAGCAGGACTTCCGGGCGTTTCGCGATGGCGCGGGCGATGGCCACACGCTGCTGCTCGCCACCTGATAGCTGCGATGGGAAATGGTCCATCCGCGCGGAGAGACCTACCAATTCCAGCGCCTCCTCCGGCGTCATCGGATCGCGGGAAATACCAGTGATGAGTGCCACATTCTCACGGGCAGTTAGAGATGGGATGAGATTGTAAAATTGAAAAACGAAGCCTACGCAATTTCGCCGGAAGAGGGTGAGTGTGTTTTCCTCCGCGCCGTCGAGTGCCCAGCCCTTGTAGATCAGCTCGCCGGAGGTCGGCACATCGAGACCGCCGAGGATATTGAGCAGTGTCGATTTCCCGCTGCCGGATGCGCCGAGCAGGCAGACGAGCTCGCCAGCATTGAGCTCGATGTTCACACCATGGAGCGCCACCACGTCGAGCTCGCCGGTGTGGTAAACTTTGCGCACGTCCCGCGCTTCGAAAACGACTCCCGTGGAAACCGGTGTTGGGGGAAATGTGGAATTCATCGGACTGCCCGAAAATAGCAGGGGATCGGGGGATCACAACCCTCGGCGCGAGAAAGGATTTCCCAACCGTGCCGACGCGTTGACTTGGTGTATCTAGGGTGCAATTATGGCCGCTTGAAGCTGAAATTCAACCGCTCTTCCATTCGCTGCGTTTGTCTGGCGACTTGGTTTTTCCCGATCTGCATTGGTTTCTCGCACGGCGACGTCCAAGAGCGGATCGTCGCGCTGACGGCGGAGATTGACGCCGCGCCGCGGGACGCGCGGCTGCTGCTAGAGCGTGCGGAGTTGCGGCGTGAGCATGAGGAGTGGACCGCAGCGCTCGGTGATTATGACGCAGCGTCGAAGCTTGATCCAAGCTTGGACACGGGTCTGCTGCGTGGGCGGGTTTTACTGGAATCCAATCACGCGGATGGGTCGCTGGTTATATTGAATCGCTTCCTTTATCGACACCCGGCGGATCCGCGAGCTTTGACATGGCGCGCAAGGGTTTTGATGAAACTCGGCCGGGAGTCCGAGGCATTTTCGGACTATCGCGAGGCATTGAAACAAACGTATCTACCTGAGCCGGATCTGGTAATCGAATCGGCCGATGCCTTTGCTGCACGTGGCTGCGGCGCTGAGGCCGTGCGGGTGCTGGAGGGAGGTATTGGAAAACTTGGCCAGATTCCCGCGTTCGTTCTGAAGTTGATAGATTTGGAGATCGCTGCGAAAGATTTCAATGCAGCGTTGGGCCGTGTCGAGGCGATGCGCCAGTCTGCCCCACGGCCGGAGCCTTGGATGGCACGGCGCGCGTCCATCCTTGCCCAGCAATGCCGCTTCCGGGAATCGCGTGCGGCGTGGCAGGAACTGATTGAATACCTGGCCGCGTTGCCCCCCGCCGAGCGTGGCTCGCATTCGATGAGCACTCTATCTGAAGAATCACGTCAGGCACTCGCATCGCTTGCCAGCCAGCCTGATAGGCCCCAACCGCTACCCGGACCGTGAAACATTTTATCATCGTTTTTTCCGCCAGCCTGCTGATTTCTATCAATGTTAGTTTGGCCGGACTCACACGCGGACCTTATCTGCAAAAGGCCGCGCCCACACAGATGACCATCCGCTGGCGCACCGATGTGAGTTCGGTGGGGCGTGTTCGCTACGGCACGGATGCGGCCAATCTCAATCAGGTTAAGGACGAATCCGCTGCCCCGACATCGCCATACGATCATGTGATCACCCTCACCGGACTTTCCGCTGCCACCTCATACTATTACAGCGTGGGTTCCGCTTCGGAAACTTTGACCAGTGGTTCCGACTTCACGTTCACCACTCCGCCGGTTTCTGGCACCGCCACCAATACGCGGGTCTGGGTCCTCGGTGACGCGGGCACGGCGACCGCCAATCAAACCGCGGTGCGCGATGCGTTCTACACTTGGACCGGCACCCGAACACCCAATCTCGTCCTTCAACTGGGTGACAACGCCTACAATACGGGCTCCGATGCCAATTTCACCTCAGGTATGTTCAACATCTATCCGACCATGCTGCGCAAAACGCCGTTCTGGTCGTGCCTCGGAAATCATGAAACCGCCCAAGCGACCGCATACGTCGAGAGCTATCCGTATTTCGATATCTATACCCTGCCCACTGCCGGCGACTGCGGGGGTGTCGCTTCCGGCACTGAGCACTACTATTCATTCAATTACGGAAACATCCATTTCATCTCCCTCGACTCCATGACCGCGAGCCGCACTTCCACAGGTGCGATGGCGACATGGCTACAATCCGATCTATCAAGCACTACCGCCACCTGGGTCATCTGCTTTTTCCATCACCCACCCTACACCAAGGGCTCTCACAACTCGGACACCGAAACCGAACTCATCCAAATGCGGCAGAATATCCTGCCCATTCTTGAAGCGGGTGGTGTGGATCTTGTCCTTTGTGGCCACAGCCACTGCTACGAACGGTCCTACTTGCTAGATGGGCATTACGGCCTCTCCACCACCCTCTCCACCGCCATGAAAAAAAACGCCGGTGATGGACGCACTGCTGGAAACGGTGCCTACGTGAAACCGCTAACAGGGCCACGAGACCATTTCGGCGCAGTCTATGCCGTGGCGGGTTCCGCAGGCCAAGCCACCAACTGGACAGGCGGCAGCACGGCTACGGTGAATCCCACTCCGCATCCTGCGATGTTCACCTCTCAGCTCAGTCTTGGTTCGCTCGTGCTGGATATCAATGGCATGCGACTCGACGCCACATTCCTGCGGGAAAACAGCACTACGCCTGACACGTTCACAATCATCAAACAGGGCGCGGCTGATAGTGATAAAGACGGCATTCCCGACGAATATGAAACCGCCCACGGCCTGAATCGGTTCAGTGCTGCGGATGCCGCTCTCGATAGTGACGGTGACGGTGTGACAAATCTCAATGAATACATTTTTGACACCTCATCCAATTCTCCGGATCGATACGCATTCAGCACAGCATATGATTCCATCGCAGGAACTAACACCGTTACTTTTTCCACGACTGCGGGCCGGACATACCGTGTCAAATACAGCAGCGACTTGCTCACCTGGCTGCCCGCCGCACCAGCGATCACCGGCACTGGTGCAACCATGCAATGGACGGACGATGGCACGTCCACCGGCACCGCGCCGTCTGCCGCGACGAAGCGCTTCTACCTCGTCGAGGTCACGGTCGTTCCGTAAGAACTGAATAAATCCAGCTTGAAGAATCAGGTGGCAAGCAACACGGTCCGCCGCCTTGCATCCGGACACCGCTACTTCCGCACCGCCGCGCCGCGATCCGCCATGGATGGCCGGCCTCCATGCGGCCCGGGCGAACGTGGTGCCCGGGCTGATCGTCCAGTCATTGATGTTAGGAATGCTGCTCGCCTACTATTTCTATCCGCCGACACGAGACTGGCTGAACGGCCTCGCACAAATCAAAGCACGCTGGAGCTACGGTTATTCAGCAGTGAATGCGATCGTCGCCGGCGCGATCATCCCCGAGTTGCTGCGAATTCTAGTTTTCCAGAAATGCGGAGTGCGGCGGGAAAATTTCGCCAACCTCGTTTTCACTGTGCCGTTTTGGTGCTTCATGGGCGTGGCTGTGGATTTTTTCTATCGATGCCAGGCGGGTTGGTTTGGCGACGAGGTGACGTTTCCAGTGGTGCTGAAAAAGGTGTTGGTCGATCAATTTCCCTACAATGTGCTTTTCGCCGCGCCAGTGACGACTTGGCTCTATGATTGGAAAAATCATGGATATTCCACAGATGGCATCGGGAATTTTTTCACCGTCGCCTATTATCGCGATCATATTCTTCCCACCTTGTTCGCGACGTGGGGCGTGTGGATTCCCGTTGTGGCGATCCTCTACTCGCTGCCATCGCTGCTGCAGATCCCGCTTTTCGGCCTCGCCCTTTCACTGTGGGTGACGCTTTACACATGGATGAGCGAGCAAAGAATGCAGTGATTTTTTCGAGATTATTTCTGGTTTTCCAGCCGCCATATACGAATGTTCAAACGAACCTATGGAGCTACAATCGAAACTCTCAATCCTCGCCGACGCGGCAAAATACGATGCCTCCTGTGCCAGCTCAGGTGCAGTGCGTGGAAATTCCCGGGATGGAAAAGGCGTGGGCTCCACAGGCGGCTCGGGAATCTGCCACAGCTATGCGCCCGATGGCCGGTGCATTTCCCTGCTGAAGCTACTTCTCACCAACGTCTGCATCTACGATTGCCACTACTGCATCAACCGCCGCTCCAGCAACGTTCGCCGCGCGGCTTTCACCGCGGAAGAAGTGGTGCGGTTGACGCTGGATTTCTACAAACGGAATTACATAGAAGGCCTTTTTCTCAGCTCCGGCATCATTCGCAGCGCGGACCACACGATGGAAATGGTCATCGACGTCGCACGCACCTTGCGCGAGGTGCACGACTTCCGCGGCTACATTCATTTGAAAACAATCCCGGAAGCTTCGCCCGGATTGATCGAAACCGCCGCCCGCTATGCCGACCGCATCAGCATCAATCTGGAACTCCCCACTCAACAGAGCCTCGACCTGTTAGCGCCCGAGAAAAACATCAAACGCACGCAACTCGCGATGGGCCACATCCGCAACAAGCTGGATGAGGCGCACCACCGTCGGAAGGACGGTGATAAAAAACTTCGCCACGCCACCGGCCAGAGCACGCAGGTCATCGTCGGCGCGGATAACTCCACGGATGCAGATTTCCTCGCCCGCTCCGATGATCTTTACGGGAACTACAAAATGCGCCGCGTTTATTATTCCGCGTTCAGCCCGATCCCTGAGCCATCCAGCATTTTGCCGCTGAAATCTCCACCGCTGGTCCGCGAGCACCGGCTCTATCAGGCGGATTGGCTCATGCGTTTCTATGGATTTAAAACCTCGGAAATCCTCACTCCGGAAACACCAAACCTCGATCTGGAGCTCGATCCGAAACTCGCCTGGGCCCTGCGGAATCGCCACGATTTTCCCGTGGACGTCCAGACTGCCAGCCGCGAAACGCTGCTGCGCGTGCCCGGCCTCGGCGTGCGAAATGTGGATCGTATCCTGCATATCCGCCGCTTCGCCCGCATCCGTCTAGCCGATCTCGTGCGGCTTCGTGTTTCGCTGAGCAAGGTCCAGCCCTTCCTCATGACGGCGGACCACAATCCATCCGCCTATCTCCTCGATTCGGACCGCCTGCGCGCCCGTTTCCTGCCAAAGCCGCAACAACTCGAACTCTTCATGCCGAATGAGATCGGTTGATCCCGGAAACGATTTCAACTCGTGGCGGGATGCCGCGCGGCGGATGTTAGGAGAAAACGTTCCACCGCAGGAAATTCTGTGGGAGGCGGAGCGCGGGTTGTTTGCCACAGCGATGGTCCGCGAGGAGCCGCCGGTGAATTTGAAAGTGCCGGCAGCGTTCGTGGAGCTCGCGCAAAACGTCGCCTGCCATTGCGATCCCCAGCGCTGGGGCCTGCTCTATCAAATCCTCTGGCGCGTCCTTCGCGGCGGTGAGCGCCATCTGCTTTCCATCGCCAGCGATCCAGACATGGCAAGGGCGCGGCTGCTAGAAAAGAACGTGCGCCGCGAGATTCACAAGATGCACGCTTTCGTCCGCTTCAAGTTGATCGACACGGATGAGACGGGCCGCGAGCGCTATGCCGCGTGGTTCGAGCCGGACCATTACATCGTAGCGGCAGCGTCTCCGTTTTTCCGGAACCGCTTTGCCAACATGGACTGGAGTATTTTCACACCCAAAGGCTGCGCGCACTGGAATGGTAAAAAACTAACCATCACGGATGGCATCGCGGAGAACCCGATCGAAAATCCCGACGCACTCGAAGACGCCTGGCGCACCTACTACCGCAGTATTTTCAACCCCGCGCGGCTGAAAGTGAAGATGATGAAGCAGGAAATGCCCAAGCGTTATTGGAAAAATCTGCCGGAAGCAGAGTTGATCGATGAACTCATTGGCAGCAGCAAACAGCGAACTACCAACATGTTGGCGGAAGAACCCCGTCCGGTGAAATCAAGACCGAAAAACGCCTACCTTGACAAACTTCGCGATCTGTCGGCGGAGGAATCCAACTGATGTTTTGTGGGTCGGATTTTCCAGGCACCGACGTCACCGGACAGGGCTGTTTCGGAGCATAGAATCACAGGCTCGTGGTGCCTCGGGCGCAATTCCTATTTGATTTTTCCCGCGTAGTGTTCACAAGCTCCGGGCATGGCGAAAGCGAAGGACGAAAATCGAGTGGTGGTGAAGGTGTTTCTCTATGGGATCCAACCGCAGATCTGGCGGCGCTTTTCAATTTCCTCGGAGGTGACTTTCATCCAATTCAGCGATGCGGTGCAGGCAGTAATGGGATGGGATAACAAGAGCCCACATGAATTTCGCCATGGAAAAGGCAAGCGACTCACGGACGTGATCGGCCCGATCGGCCTGGAAGATCAGACGGCGGGTGAGTTCCAGGACGAGGCTGTTCTAACGGTGAAGGAGTTTCTTGGTAAACGCCGCCTGCCGATCCGGATTCTTTACCGCTACGATTTCGCCGACGAATGGATCCATGAAATCGTTTTCGAAAAATGGGCAGCGGGTGAGGGTGGCCCGGAGGTGCTCGAAGGCGCGCGCGCTTGTCCGCCGGAAGACTTCGGCGGCACCTTCCAATACATGCAGGCGCTCCACGGTGAAATCGAGTGGGCGCATCCCGGCTATGATCCCGAGGTGTTCGATGCGAAGGCAGTGAGCTTTGAGCCGAAGAAGGAACGTAAACGGCGTCATTGAGTGGGATCAAACAAAGTTTAGTCGCTGAATTTTTTGCGTGGCTAGGAGCAACCCTGACCTGTTTGCTTATCAACTATCCGTCGTGCACAGTCGAATTTCCCAATGGGGTCGAGGGATTTTTTACTTCTTCCCGTGTGGATTGGGTGCGTGATTTTAGGGTCGAAAAGCTGACATCGAAAGAAGCCAGAACTAGCTTTGTGCCAATAATTCCTTCGCTCGCGTGACGGCTGCTTCGAGTGTCGGTTGGATGTTTTCCTCGCCGATGTGGCGGTGGAAATCGGCGCGGGCCATGAGCATGGCGGGTTGGTCGCGCATGCCGCAGAGGATCAAGGTTTTTCCAGCAGCTTTGAGTTTTCCTGCGAGGTGTTCCAGCGCATGCAGGCCGGTGCCATCGATGGCGTTCATGTTTCGCAGGCGCAGTGCGACGACTTTCGGCAGGCTTTCGATGCGGTCTTCGATGAGCGTGATTTTGTCAGTCGCGCCGAAAAGGAATGGCCCGTGAATGCGGAAAACGGCCACACCTTCGGGCATTAAGTGGGTTTGCAAGCTGTGGGCGGCACCCTTTCTGATATATTCCGGCGTCACCTCGGCGACGGTCGTAGTGGTCGTCACCCGGCGGATGTAGAGCAGCGCGGCGAGCATCATGCCGATCGCCACCGCTGCTGATAGATCGGCAAAGACCGTGAGCAAGAAGGTGAGTAGCCAGACGGAGGCATCGGCTTTTCCGAGTTTCAAAATCGAAGGAATCTCGGCCCACTCGCCCATGTTGTAGGCCACCATCATCAGGATGGAAGATAGCAAGCACAGCGGGATATGTTTCGCTAACGGCGCGGCGAAAACGAGCACTGCCAGTAAAGTGAGCGCGTGGACCATGCCGGAAACCGGTGTTTTCGCCCCAGCGCGGATGTTCGTGGCAGTGCGGGCGATCGCTCCAGTGGCAGGCAATCCACCCACGAGGGGCGAGACGAAATTCGCGACACCTTGGGCGAATAGCTCGACGTTCGGGTTGTGCTTATCCCCGCTCATCCGATCCGCGACGACGGCTGATAGGAGTGACTCGATCGCACCCAGCATCGCCACGGTGACGGCGGATAGAAGCAGTGGCTCGATCAGATCCGGGCGGAACGATGGGATGGTAAACTTCGGCAGTCCCTGTGGTATCCCACCGAAACGGGTGTCGATCGTTTCCAATGAAAGGTGGAAGCCCCACGCCACCGCCGTTCCTAACAATAGAACGAGGATGCTGCCAGGAATTTTTTGCGACTTCCTCCGCAGCAGCACGAGTATCAGCAGGACCACCACCGACATTGCCGTAGCGGTGGCAGAAAGCGTGTTGAAATGTGCGCCGATTGCTTGCAGCCGTGGCAGGAAACTTCCCGGCACCTTGTCGATTTGAAGTCCGAAGAAATCCTTAATCTGCGTGCTGGCAATCAATACCGCGATGCCATTGGTGAAACCAATCACTACCGGACGCGGTGTGTATTTCACTGCCGTGCCGAGGCCTGTTAGCCCGAGAACCATTAGGATCAGGCCCGCCATCATCGTGCACATGAAAAGCCCGTCGATACCGTGCTTCGCGACGATTCCGGAGATCACCACGACGAAAGCGCCTGTCGGCCCGCCGATCTGGGTCATCGAGCCGCCGAGCGCCGAGATGATGAATCCCGCAACCACCGCGCCATACAATCCGGCCTGCGGTGGCACGCCCGACGAGATCGCGAAGGCCATCGCCAGCGGTAGCGCGACGAGGCCAACGGTGATGCCCGCGATCAGGTCATCGCGGAATTTTTTCCAACTGTAATCCCGCAGCGCGATGATCGACTTGGGTAAAAACTGCAGTTGCGCCTGCGGTGAGAAGAAATTCATGACGATGGAGGCTGACACACGAGGATAGTCTGTTTTCCGCAGGCCAGCTAGCGGGATCGCCCCTCATTTCATCTTAAACATTGCGCTCACATTGCGGTTTCGTCAGGGATTTCTCCGCACTCGGGCAAGACGCACGGTGTAGGTTAGAAAAATGAAGGAAGAGAAAGTGGTCATCGTGGGCGGCGGAGTCATCGGGCTTTGCTCCGCTTACTATGCGCTGAAGCGGGGGTTTTCCGTCACTGTGATTGATCGCGAAGCCGCTGGTGGCGACAACTGCTCAATGGGGAACGCGGGCATGATTGTGCCGAGCCATTTCACGCCGCTGGCCGCGCCGGGGATGATTTCCAAGGGCCTGCGTTGGATGTTCAATCCGGAAAGCCCGTTCTATGTTAGGCCGCGCGTGAACTTGGATCTGATGCGCTGGGGATGGCTTTTCTATCGACACTCCACCGCGCGCCACGTGGCCGCGAGCCGCGAGCTGCTGCGCGATTTGAATCTGGAGAGCCGGCGGCTATTTGTAGAGCTTTCGGATGAAGGCGACTACGGTCTGGTAAAACGCGGCCTGCTGATGCTTTGTAAAACGGCCAAAGGGCTGGATGAGGAAGTGGAAGTCTCCCACGCGGCGAATGAAATCGGGCTCAAGGCGCAAGTCATCGATGCTGCCGGTGCCGCGAAGCTCGATCCGGCGATCACCATGGACATCGCCGGAGCGGTGTATTTTCCCGAGGACTGCCATCTTGATCCCGCGCGTTTCATGGCGGCAATGCGGCAGCGTGTTTCTGATCTCGGCGGGGTTTTTGAAAGTGCTTTGGAGATCGACGGGATTGAAACGAAGGGTGGCCAAGTTGTTTCGGTTAGTGGAAATGGGCGAAAATTCGGAGCAAAGAACTTTGTCCTAGCAGGTGGCTCGTGGACACCCAAGTTGCTCAAAATGATTGGCCTCGATCTCCCGCTTCAGGCTGGAAAGGGTTATTCGCTTACGATGCCCGAGCCGCCGGAACTTCCCCAGCTTTGCTCTATTTTCGCCGAGGCGAAAGTCGCCATCACGCCGATGGGTGGCAGCCTTCGCTTCGGCGGAACCATGGAAGTTGGCGGGCTGAACCTTTCGATCAATCCGGCACGAGTGCGCGGCATCGTGAAGTCGGTGCATGCGTATTTTCCGAAATTCTCTGAGCGTGATTTCGATGGTATCAAGCCATGGGCTGGGCTCCGTCCGGTGTCTCCCGATGGCATCCCGTATCTCGGAAAAGTGAGCGGCCTTTCAAATCTGATAGCTGCCAGTGGCCACGCCATGATGGGCCTCAGCCTTGCCCCAGTGAGCGGCCGCCTAGTGGCGGACCTCCTCGCCGGAGACCCGCCGTTCCGCGCGATCACTGCAATGGATGTCAGGCGGTTCTGATTGGTCTTTCGATGTTTGCAAAGAAGATTTCACTTGAAGTTTTCAGAAAATACTGAAAAATATGAAACGTGAGTATTGAACCGCCTAACCCCCCTGATATTCCGCAACATTCCCAGCCGCCAGCGCGTCAGTCCGGGCCGTTTATTTTGCTATGCTTGGCAGTCGGGATCGTGTCCATCCTCTATCGAATTCTTGTGTTGGGCCAGAAGGAGCAAAGTGCTCTTATGTTCATCGGACTGCCCACCGCTATGGCGGTGCTTATCGCGTTTCTTCCGCGTTCCAAGAGTGCGACAGGGATGATCGCGAAGGGTATCACACTATTTCTATTATTGTTAGGAATCTTGTTCATTGAGGGATTCATCTGCATCCTGATGGCCGCACCGTTTTTCTATGCCATTGGTTTTATCGTTGGAATTTTCGCTGATAAGGCAAGGGCAAGGAAAGAGTTCGAAAAGCGCTTCCGTCTGGTGGTGCTACCTGTGCTCGTGTTGATGAGCTTGGAGGGAGTAACCGGTCTTCTATCATTTCCCCGTGATGAGGCGGTCACGGTAGAGATAGAAGTTCCACTATCTCCCGATGCTGCTAGAATTCGCCTTGCGCGGGGGCCTCGGTTTGCACTGGCGGAGCTTCCGCCGTTTTTGAAACTTGGATTTCCTGCGCCCCATCAGATCGAAGGAAGTGGTTTGGAAACCGGCGATCAATGGCGCATTCATTTTGCGGGTGGCGAGGGGAAGCCAGGTGATCTTATTGCCAGCGTAACTTACAACGATGAGTCTCGGATCGTCGTGACTAGGCTTTCTGACACGAGCCACATCTCCCACTGGCTGGAGTGGCAGGATGCGGAGTGGCACATCCGCCCGACTAGCATGGGTAGCCGTGTTTCGCTAACCATGCGCTACCGCCGCTTGCTGGATCCGGCCTGGTATTTCAAACCCATCGAGCGGTATGGTGTTAGGAAAGCTGGTGGTTATTTCCTTGAACAAACCTTCGCTACCAAATGAGTCGGATCGGCTTGATCCATCTGGCATGCTTGTATGGGCCGCTCGTTGGTTCGGGGCTTCTTGCATGGTGGCTTCGTCCTTCTAAACGTTTTGCAACGGGACTGCTCTTTTCCCTCGCGTGGGTTGTGGCCTTGCTTCCTTGGTTGGATGGTCTGGCACGCATGTTGGGTCTTTGGGTTTATCACTCGGATTCACCGGCACTTGGAGAAATCCCGCTTGCTCTTTACTTGGGCTGGTCAATCGCTTGGGGTCTCTTTGCCCCATTGCTGGCCAGCGCTTTGGGCGGGCGGATGTGGATCTGTGCGGCCCTGATGGTGGCTATCGATCTGCGTGCCATGCCTGAAATGTATCCTGTTTTAGAGCTTGGGGGGAAATGGTGGATCGGTGAATTTGGAATCGCAGTCCTACTGCTTGTGCCCTCGTTGCTGATCGCTCGGTGGACTGATAGAAATGAGCGTCTCGAAATTCGCTGTCTCATGTTAGTTTCCGCTTTCGGTGGGATATTTCTGGGAATTCCGCTGCTCGTGATCTGCGGAAATTTGGAAGGAGCTTTTGGCAAATGGGAAGCGTTTTCTCCATTCGCACGGATGGGATTATTATTAGGTGGTTTCATTTTCACGCTACCAGGCCTTTCTGCCGTTCGTGATCTGGCTCTCAGTGGCGGCGGAACTCCCGTGCCCCTGGATCCTCCGCTACGCCTTGTTACCCATGGCATCTACGCCTATGTGCGAAACCCGATGCAACTCTCGATGACTGGGCTGCTGCTGTTGGAATCCTTGTTTGTAGGAAGTGCATGGCCCGCTGTCCTCGCGGCGATGGGTGTGATTTACTCGGAAGGACTTGCTAAATGGTCAGAGGGCGAGGACATGGTTCTTAGGTTTGGTCCAGCATGGTCGGACTATTACAGATCAGTTAGGTCATGGTTGCCGCGTTGGCAACCGCGCATCGGAGCGAGCTGTGAATTATGGATCGACGGTGGTTGCGGGCCATGCTCGGAAGTGGCAGGATGGTTTGAAATAAGGAACCCGCAGCAACTGAAGATCTGTGACGCCCGTCAATGGAACGGGCCACCGCTTTCACGGATCACCTGGCGCGACCCGGTTTCAGGGAGAATGGAAGCCGGAGTCGCCGGAATCGCAATGACCCTCCAACACCTGAATCTTCCTTGGGCTGTGAGTGGGTGGCTGGCTGGCCTTCCCATCGTTTCACACATTCTCCAGATCTGTCTGGATGTAGCCGGTGCGGGAAAACGGCAGGATGTGTGTTAGAGTAAAAACGTCTCATTATTTCCATCCCGCACTCCACGCCTCAAATTCTGAAGGACGCAGTCGGTAGCGCGCGATGTTTCCACCGTGCAGGCAGCCCAGCTCGGTTTCCACCACCTCGATGAACCGTGCCCGCTCGTCCGCCTGAATCTCTTCCGCCGCCTTGCGGGCGATCCATTTCGCGGCCGCGCGCTTGTCCATGCCACCAAGCACGACCTCCTTCACAAAGGTTGCAATTGCCACCCGGTGGCGCAAACGGAACTGGTCCGGATCCCCCAAGGTTTGCCTCACGGTGGAGTAACGAGCGCAGGAGCGCCGGTAGGCCCTTGCGAAAACATCACGCAGATACTCGACGCGGTTCAGCTCGTAAATGCCTAACAAACCGCCGATGTATTCGCGCGATTCGACATCAACGAATGACAGCGGGCAGAGATTGTGGCGGATGAGCGGGATATTTGCGGCGAGGCGTGATACGCGTTTGTTCACGTCCTCGAAGGGTTGCAAGTAAGGCAAATGCACCATCGCGAAGAAGGCCTGTTCGAAAGGATCCCGCACGGCAGAGGCCTTCCGCAGGATTTCTTCAAAGCGATCCTCGATCTGCTGTGGTGTGCCCAACGGATGATAGACCGTGCCGCTGATACCCACTCGCAACGAGCGCAGACGTCCGCAGGCCCCCGGATCGGAAAGGAGGTTATCGGATAGTAGTGCGTGAAGATTGCAAATGGTGTAGCGGTTGAAATCCAAATCCCCTGCGTCATCCGCCAACATTTCAATGGCAGCTTTGTGATTGAGGATCATCTGTGTTTCCTGCACGCCTTTCCCTTCCGTGTCCTCGCCGACCTCCAGCAGCCTCTGAGTTTCCAACAGTGAGTAGGTGTTTCCCTCGAGGCGGCTAGAATTCCACGAAAGATCGATGAGCAGGCGATCCATCACCTGCCGGAAATAGGTCCCCGCAGGCAGATCACCCATGCCGACCTGGCCGATTTCTCCAAGCTCCTTCCTCAAGATGTCCGGAAGGTAGAATGTTTTGTTTGGCTGATAGGCATCAAGGAAAGCCCCCTGATAGTTCACGGGCGTTCTCTGTGCGAGCGGAAGTTGGATGATCGTGCGGATGTTGAGCGCCTCGGCCGAGAGCCAGTCGTGCCGCACCCTGAAACTCGGTGGGTCTTCTCTAACAATGGATGTGATAGAGAGCGGTTCCTCTTTTGAAGCAACAATGTAGCGTCGCGCACGACCTTCGCCTCGGGGTTCTAGCCGCTTTTCGGAAACGAGTTGATCGAGCCTTCGTTGTAAGGTGCGTTTTGGGAATCCGATTTCGGTTAGTTCCAAGAGTTCTTTCACGGACGCGCCGTATGGCCTCGCCGCGATGATGCGGCGGAGTTTCTCGAACTCTTGGATTGGAATTTGAAGTGGCACGATTACTTGTGGATGTGGCGTGATTTAACTGAATTGTGCCATTCCTGCCGCTTTTGTGGCACGTTTAGTGGAATCGCGCCAGTAAAATTTCCCAAATCACCGTAAAACGTGCCACTTCACGCCCTGATTTTCCTCCGATACGCCAGCGGGCTGATGCCGACCGCCTGCTTGAACTGGCGCGAAAAGGCGGATTGATCGGAGTAACCGCAGGAGAGTGCGATCTGTGCGATGGGCTCGTGAGTGCCCGAAAGGCGCTGGCACGCGGCGTCGATACGGACCTTCACGAGATATTGGCCTGCGGTGAGGTGGAAAAGCGAGCGGATGCGTTGGTCGAATTGATAAACGGAGAGTCCGGCCATTTCCGCGAGGCCGGGAAGGCGGAGTGCTTCGTCGTAATGGCGGTGGATGTAGTCGATGGCACCAGACATCGCAGCGAAGTCCGCCCCTCGCTCACCGGGTGAATGAAGATCGCGAGAAATACCGCAGATGCCAGCGACTTGGCCGTTTTTCGCGAGGATCGGTTCTTTGAAAGTGAGGCACCAGCCGCTGCGCCCGCCGGGGTAGAGGTGGAGCTCAAGATGGTCACGGATGGGGTGTCCGCTGCGCAGGATTTCCTGATCCTGAAGCGCGAAGGCGTGGCCGAGCGGTGGTGGAAAAAGCTCGCCGGCGGTGAGACCGATCGCGTCATTCTTATCCGCAAGTCCACAGCGAGTGGCGAGGGTGTCGTTCACCGCCATGTAGCGGCCTTGCGCGTCCTTCACGAAAAAAACGATATCCGGAACCCCGTCAAACAGCCGATCCACCGGAAGCAGACCATCGAGCGACTGTAAGAAATTTTTCCGAAAAGAAGCTGCCTTGTTCATAAGCGATTTTCCCGCGCGCTTCTCCTATACGAATTCGGGAGCCGCCGCTAGGCCATTTGCCAAGACTCGGATGCTATAATAAATCCCAGCACATGAGCCAAGCAGCCTTGTATGTCATCGATTCCCACACCGAAGGCGAACCCACCCGGGTCGTCATTTCCGGCGCACCGGATTTGGGAAATGGTCCGCTGGCTGAGCGCGTCCGGATTTTCCGCAAGGATCACGACTGGCTTCGCAGTGCGGTCTGCAACGAGCCGCGCGGTCATGAAGCGATGGTCGGCGCACTTCTTTGCGAACCCAACGAAGCAGATTGTTGCTGCGGCGTGATTTTTTTTAACAACGTCTCCACGCTGAACATGTGCATCCACGGCACGATCGGCCTCGTCGTGACGCTGGCTCACATGGGGAAAATCACTGTGGGAATCCACCGCATCGACACTCCGGTGGGAGTGATTTCCGCCGAGCTCCGTGATGACGGATCGGTGGAAGTGGCAAATGTGCCTAGCCATCGAAAAGCCGCCTCAGTGGCGGTGGATGTGCCGGACTGGGGCATCGTCCGCGGTGATATCGCGTGGGGCGGAAACTGGTTTTTCCTCATCGATGGACAAGGCCCGCCGGTGAATTTCAAAAACCTCGTGGCACTCACAGCTTTCACTTGGTCCGTCCGTCAGGAGCTTAAAAATCAAGGAATCACCGGCGACGACGGCATGGAAATCGACCACATCGAAGTCTTCGGTCCGCCAAGTGATCCCACACTCGCCGACAGCCGCAGCTTTGTCCTCTGCCCCGGAAAAGCCTACGACCGCTCGCCCTGCGGCACCGGCACCAGTGCGAAACTGGCCTGCCTCCACGCTGATAGAAAACTCAAGCCTGGCGAAGTTTGGCGTCAGGCCGGCATCCTCGATACCGTCTTCCAAGGCACCGTCGAGGAGCTCCCAGACGGGAAAATCATCCCTCGTGTCTCTGGCCGTGCTTGGGTAAATGGCGAGGCCATCTATCATTTCAATCCTGCAGATCCATTCCGCCACGGCATCCCATCACCAATCTAGCACCTATATTATCATGAATATCCACTGGAAGGGCGTTATGCCCGCAACCCTAACGCAATTCAATGCCGACCTCACCATCGACCATGGCATCATGGCCGAGCACGGCAAATGGCTCATCGAAAACGGCTGCACGGCCATCGTTTGCCACGGCTCGCTCGGTGAAGGTGCCACGCTTTCCTCCGAGGAAAAAATCGCGCTGCAGAAAACCTATGTCGCTGCCGTGCCTAACACACCGATCATTCCCGGCATCGCCGCGCTTTCCACCAAGGAAGCCGTCGATCTAGCAAAAGCGGCGAAAGACAACGGCTGTCGCGGCCTGATGGTGCTACCCCCTTACCTCTACTCGTCCGACTGGCGTGAAATGAAAGCGCACATGACAGCCGTCATTGGTGCGACAGACCTGCCGTGCATTATTTATAACAATCCCGTCGCCTACAAAACCGACTTCACCCCGGCGCACATCAAGGAACTCGCCGACGAGCTGCCAAACGTCGCCGCCGTTAAAGAATCCTCCACCGACGCACGCCGTATCGCAGGCATCCGCGAACTCTGCGGTGATCGTGTGGCGCTAGGCGTGGGCGTGGACGACTGCGCGCTCGAAGGCTTCGCCATGGGTGCGAAATTCTGGATCACCGGCGTCGGCGATGCATTCCCCGCCTACAACGTGAAACTCCTCGAACTCGGCACCACAGGGCGCATCGAGGAAGCGATGCCAATCTATCACTGGATGCTGCCGATGCTGCGCATGGATACCGTCGTGAAATTCGTCCAACTCATCAAACTCCAACAGAACCTCGCCACCGGCGGAAAACTCGGCAACAACCGCGTCCGCCCTCCGCGCCTCGAACTCGTCGGAGCCGAGCTCGCGGAAGCCACCGCCATCATCGAAAAAGCACTCGCCACCGCGCCCACAATCTGATAGACTAGGGTGCCTTCAATACACTTCCGGTGGCCGATCCCAGAAGCCGTGGATCTTATCGATTTCGCGGCGGTCGCGTTTCGTCGGTCGGCCCTTCGCCGCTTCGCGTTTCGCCGTCTGCCACTCCTTGAGGTGCACGAAAACAGCCTCTGGTGTCCGTTCTTCATAGCAGGACTGCGCTTCCGGCGCGCCTACCCGCAGGCTGATCACCGCTTTGACGAAAATCGTCCGCACGCCGGGTCCTTCGGGAAATGGGATTTCCAACAGATCGCCCGGATGAATCATTGAGGACGCCTTCAGCGGGTGTGCGCCGCGTTTCACTTTTCCCGTGGCACACGCGTCCGCCGCGAGGCCGCGGGTTTTGAAAAAGCGCGTGGCCCACAGCCATTTATCAGCACGAACAGAATCAGTCATGGGCGTTGAAATGAAGCTGCCACAGTGCGATCACGCTTGGCGAGTCTCCAGATACTTCACCCGCCACCCACCCAATACTTGCGGGCGGTGCGCTCCCTCGACTAGAAACGCCCGTGGCCGGAAAAAACATCGTCTATTTCGATTTGGAAACACAGCGTAGCTTCGGCGACGTCGGAGGATTTTCGAACAAATCCAAGATGGGCGTCTCCATCGCTGTCACCTACAGCACCGCCCGTGGGACCTACGAAATCTACGGCGAGAGCGAGATGGAAAAGCTCGGTGAGGAGCTCGTCCGCGCCGATCTCGTCGTCGGCTGGAACCACATGCAGTTCGATTACCCCGTCCTCCAGCCCTACGTTTTCCACACGCTCGTCGAGCAGACCATCAATCTGGACATGATGCTGGAGCTCGAAACCATTCTCGGTTTCCGCCTCAAACTTGATTCCGTTGCCTCCGCCTCACTTGGCACCGGCAAGACCGCCGACGGCCTGGATGCGCTGCGCTGGTGGCAGGAGCACAAAAAAAACGGCGACTTCGAACCCCTCCGGAAAATCGCCGAATACTGTGCCTACGACGTTAAAGTGACAAAATGCGTCCACGAATACGCCCTCGAACACGGCCTGCTCAAATACGACGACAAAAGCGGCCGCATCGCCGAAGTGCCTGTGACTTGGAAATAACAGCCACCGCCCCGGCTCACATGAAGCCCATCTGATGCAGCACCTTTGTGACAGTCCAGAGGAAGGTGAGGATCAGCGCGACGAGGAAAATCTTAGTTGCGGCTTCGATGGAAGAGCGGGTCATGACGCGGTTTGTCTAGTCGCTCGGGCGGATTCCGCCAAGGCGAAAGTAGTCGAGGACTTCAGTCCGTTCTTCCACTTCGAATGACGGACTGAAGTCCCCGACTACTTTTTACCGCGTGAACGATGCCACCAGCGAGGCCAGATCCGCCGGGGCAGCGCGGTCTGCGGTGAGGATGGCGGCCTTTTGCAGGGAAATAATTTCGGAAATGCCCTTGCGCGAGAGGTCGAGCATGGCGGTCATTTCCTCAGAGGAAAACACCGCTTCCTCGCCGCTGCCCTGGATCTCTACGAATTCGGAGGACTCGGTCATGACGACGTTGAAATCCACGGAGGCGTCCTTGTCCTCGGGATAGTTCAGGTCGAGCACGGGCACCCCCTGATAGACTCCGGCAGAGACGGCGGCGACGAGTTTTTTGATCGGGAAATTCTTCAGTTTTCCTTCGGCCATCAGCTTGTTCAGGGCGATGGCCATGGCCACGCAGCCGCCGGTGATGGAGGCGGTGCGGGTGCCGCCGTCGGCTTGGAGGACGTCGCAATCGATCCAGATGGTGCGCTGGCCGATCTTTTTCAAATCCACCACGGCTCGCAGCGCGCGGCCGATCAAGCGCTGGATCTCGGAGGAACGGCCATCGAGCTTGCCGCGTGAGATATCGCGGGGTTTCCGCTCCAAGGTGGAGTAGGGGAGCATCGAGTATTCCGCAGTGAGCCAGCCACCTTCCACGCGTTGGGCACGCATCCAGCGCGGGATGTCGTCTTCGATGGTGGCTGAGCAGATGACCTTGGTATCGCCGAAGGAAACGAGCACCGAGCCGGTGGCATTCGGGGCGACGTTCGGGATGAAGGAAATCGGGCGGAGCTGGTCGTTCTGGCGGCCGTCGGGTCGTGTCATGGCGGAAGTGAAATCCACGGGCACGCGCACAGCAAGCGTGGAGACATTCGCCACAGGATGATTTGTCTATCACGCCGGTTTCCGGAAGCAGTAGTAGCGGTAGGAAAGTGAGCCGTCCTGCAGCGCGTTGTAAACCCGCGAGCCTTGCACCCCGGCGAAATCGCGGCCGAGGCTGTGGAGGAACTTCGGCAGCTTTTTGTCTAGCAGCTCGATGGAGCGAGCGGAGTTCGCATCCATGCCGCGGAGGACTTTGGAGCTGATCTCGCGCGACTCTTGGAGCTTGAGCGGGGCGTCTTCCATGGCATTTTCCCACTTACTGATGCCGTCGCTGAAACGGAAGTCCGCATAGAGGAAAAAGCCGCCGGGTTTGAGCACGCGGGCGACTTCTGATAGAAATTTCGGGAAATTCGGATAGCAGTGCGAGGCCTCGACGTTGATGACGACATCGAAGGTGTCCTTGGCGAAAGGGAGGTTTTGCGCGTCGCCCTGGACGAAATTGAGGCCGGGGACATGGTGGCGCTTTTTGCAGAACTCGATGCCGGTCGGATTGAGGTCGAGCCCGGTGTATTTCTCGGGTTCTTGGGTGCGGGCGAGGTAGGATGCGCCGCCGCCGTGGCCGCAACTGACTTCTAGCACATTCTGCCGGTGCAAATTCACCCGCGTGCCGACTTGGTGATAGAGCTGGATGCAGGCGCGGTTCGGCCCATCTTCGAGTGACAGCGGGATGGCCATCGGCGGATCGGTCTCGAACGCGTAGTTGAGAAAAATCACCCCTTCGTCCTGCAGCCGGCGGGTGAGGAAGGGATACCAGTATTGCCAGATGGCCTTGCGGATGGGGCCGATAGAGAACAGGTGATCGATGAGTGGCATGAGGGGGCGTGGGTTTTTCCTGCTTCCCAGCCTAATCAGAAATCCCCAGCTCCGCCACGAAATTTCATTCGGGCTCCGTGATAGGGTCCTGGTCGGGCTCGATGATGATCGGTGGTTCGGTCGGGCGGGTGGTGTCGCCCACGACGGGTGCCGGGCGGGTGGGGAACTTTTTGGTGATCTCCTTTTGTTCGGAGAGGGTTGCGTAGTATTGGCCCATTTGCCCGGACGTGAGGATGCCGTCGTAGCACTGGAGCTTTTCCTCGATTTCCTGACGCTGCGATTGCAGGACCTTTTCGTGGGCGGCGACTGGGTTGTCCGCGATGAGTGGCTCGCCCATCTTGGCGAGGAGAAGGATGCCATCGACGGAAAGTTCGGACTTGCCGGTGGGCAGCACGGATTTGTCGAATAACAGGGTGGCGGAGGCGGGGATTGATTGTAGCTCGGCTTTCGCCGACTGGCGGAGACGCTCCATCACGTCCTCACGCTGCTGCGGGGAAAGATCGATTTCCTCGATCGCCGTCGTGAGGGCTTTTTGGGCGCGGGCTTCGATCTGGTTTTCGCGCTCGCGGACGCGGAGTTCGTTGAATTTTACGAGCTGCTCAGGGCTGAGAAGTTTTGTTAGTGCGTCCTCGATGGCCTTGCCGCGAGTGGTGAGATCCTCGATGACAGGCACCGTGTCGGTGGCGCTGGCATGGCTTTCCTCGACGAGGCGGATGATCTCGCCTTGTTGGTCGATGGTTAGGCCGAGGGCTTCGGTGAGACGCAGCATCTTTGCTTCCTCGCGGGTTTTCGGGCCTTTTTCCGCCTGATCGACGAGCGGGAAATCACCGGCGGTGACTTCCTTCGGGCGCTTGCCGTCGGCCACCGTGTCGCGGGATTGCGACTTGGTGGCGTGGGTGGATTTCGTCTGCGGGGAATCGGCCACCACGGCGGCAGCGGATGCGGCAGGGGCGCTCGGTTTCGCCACCCAAGCGACGGAAAATCCGATCAATGCGGTGGCGGCGGGAAGGAGAAACTGGTTTTTCATGCGTTGCGGATGGCAGAAACCGCGGCGGCCATATCGGACGCGCAGAAGGTGGAAGATCCGGCGACCATCACGTTCGCTCCGGCGGTGAAACAACGCGCGGCCGTGACGGCGTCGATGCCTCCATCCACTTCAACGTGGAAAGAGAGGTTTTTTGTCTGTCTGATTTTAGTGGCAGCGGTGATTTTCTCCAGTACTTCGGGCATGAAGGACTGCCCGCCGAAGCCGGGGACGACGGTCATGCAGAGCAGGAGATCGATCTGATCGAGATACGGCTCCACCGCGCTGAGCGGCGTGGCGGGATTGAGAGCCAGGCCGGCTTCGCAACCGGCCTCGCGGATGCGTCGCAGGGTTTCCGCCACCTCATGAGCGGCCTCGACGTGGACGGTGATCATGTCCGCCCCGGCGGCGACGAAGCGCGGCAAATAGTGGTCCGGGCGTGAGATCATCAGGTGGACATCGAGGTAGATGTCATTCGACTCGTGCACGGTCTGGACGACAGCGGGGCCGAAGGAAATGTTGTCCACAAAGTTTCCGTCCATCACGTCGAGATGGAGCCAATCCGCCCCGGCGTGGATCGCCCGGCTGACTTCTTCTCCGATGCGCGAAAAATCCGCCGCCAGGAGCGACGGGGCGATGACACGGTCCTTGTAAATTTTAGGGATCACAGAGGGAATACGAGCCGCGATCCGGTGGGGATGCACGGAAAATTTTACCTGAGAGATGAAACGGCGTGCTTCGCCCTGTGGCATCCATTACCCATTCGGGCGTGGACGACGAAGGACCGATTATCGACTTGCACAGCGACAGCTATTTCATGGGCCAAGCGCTGCGTGAGGCTCGCAAGGCGTATGCGGCCGGGGAAGTGCCGGTCGGCGCGGTGATGGTGCGCGAGGGGCGGATCATTTCGCGTGGTTGGAACCAAGTGGAAACCCTGAAGGATGCCACCGCCCACGCGGAAATGCTGGCGCTCACCGCCGCCCAAGTCTCTGTCGGCGATTGGCGGCTGGAAAAATGCACGCTCTATGTGACCAAGGAACCCTGCCCGATGTGCGCCGGAGCCATCGTGCATTGTCGGCCGGAGCGCGTCGTTTTCGGCTGTCCGGACGCGAAAGCCGGAGCCTGCGGCGGCTGGATCAACCTGCTCGAAGCAAATCCCCCTCTCAACCACCGCTGCGACATCACTTCCGGCGTGCTCGGCGAGGAATGCCTGTTCATGATCCAGAGTTTTTTCCGCGAGGCCCGCGAGCGGAAAAAATTCGAGCGCCTCGGTGATCCCGAGGCCTAGGCCGAAAAGCGCGGTTTAAGAAGCAGTCTGGAGAATACCGAGCGCCGATATCTTATCAACCCAGTCAGGCCGACATTCTGCCGGTGGTGAGAGATTTCAAGTTCCCAAACAATCTGAATTGCCGATGTCCACCAACTACCTTCTCCAGTCAACCCGTACAGGGAGATTACACATTTTGTCTGGGATTTTGAATATTGTCTGGGATTTTGAATATTGAGGTTTTCCACCGGGTTTTAAAAACCGGCTGCAAGGTTGAGCAAATCCAGCTCCAAACCATCGAGGCTCTGCTGCGGGCGCTCATGATCTATCTGGTCATCGCGTGGCGGGTGCTTTATCTAACGCATCTGGGACGGCATTGTCCGGAACTGCCGTGCAGCACGATTTTCGACCAAGACGAATGGCAAGCAACCTGCGCGGTGCTCAAGCGGCCGTTGGAGCTGGGCGAACCAAGCCTTGGCGAATTCATCCCCATGATCGGTAAACTCGGCGGCCATCTCGGACGCAAGAGCGATGGCCCACCAGGTCCGAAAAGTATATGGCGCGGCCTCACCCGGGTGGTGGACTTCGCGGCGGGCTGGAAAGCCTCGCGCGCGGATTTCGAAAAATAAAGCATTCCTGGAAGCAGGCGGGTCAAGCGACCCGCCGCCTTTGACGTGCCCGGATGGCATCTGAATTTCCCGCGCCGCAAGCGGAGTTGATAGCAGTCAAAGTAACTCCGCCACCCAAACCCGCGCCGACCCCTGCGACACCCTGACATCGGCTAACTTTTTGAGAACTGTATAAAGATGAGGGTCTAGCCCAACGGCTGTTCAGGAGCCTCCCGCAAAAAGCAAATTCCTAGCAGTAATTGCCTTGTCCATGCCGTATTTCCTGCGTATCCATGGGCTATGAAATACCTCTTCGCCCTCGCATTCAGTTGCCTCGCACATTTCGCAAAGGCAAACGACCAGATGCGACCATGGGTTCTCACCTCCGGGGAAAACATCCAAGCGGAAATCACCGGCTTCGATGAGGCCACCCATACCGTCACCCTCCAATCTCCGGACGGAAAAACACTCACGTTCGATGAAGCCAAATTTTCCACAATCGACCGCGCATGGATTCTCCAGTGGGTCGAGCAAGACGAAGAAGCCCGCGCCATGCTCGGGAAAATCGGCGGCACCGTCACCCGCTATACCACCTCCGGAGACTTCGCCACCACCTATTCCGTTTACGTCCCAGCCACGATCCCTGCCGCCGATGGAACAAAGCCACCCCTCCTTTTCCTCTTCCACCCGGGCGGCCACGGTAGCCGCGTCATATACCGATACGTTGAATCAGCCGCCGCCCTCGGAGTCACACTCGTCTCCTTCGATTATTTTCAAAACACCAACAACGACCCGAAGCGTGAAGCAGAGATGCTGAAACGTTTCACCGCCATCCTCCCACAGATCGAAGCCGCCGTTCCCCACGATGAAAAACGCATGTTCATGGGCGGCGTCTCCGGCGGTGCATGGCGCTCCTTCCATTATTCGGCGCAGGTTCCACGCCCTTGGGCTGGCGTGCTTTCCATCGGCGGTTGGCTAGGGGGCGAGGAATGGTATGATCTTCCTTATCCCCGACTTCGGGTTGCCATGGTTTACGGCGACAAGGATCACGCAAAAAGGGTCATCGAAAAAGATACGGAAGTTCTCCATCACGCCGGCTCAGAAGTAAGCGTACATGCCTTCGAGGGTGGCCACCAGATGTCGCCCCCTTCCGTTACCACCAAAGCACTACGCTGGCTTTTGGAAAGCGAACCTACCGCTGAAGCTGCTCCGTAAAAATTTCCTGGATGCATTCTGATACAGATCAAGGAAAAACCATCGCCATACCCCCCTTTTCCCCGCCCTCCGGTCTAGCCCCTCATCTTTATACACTTCTCAAAAAGTTAGCCTATGTCAGGGTGTCGCAGGGGTCGGCGCGGGTTTGGGTTGAGGAGTTACTTTGACTGCTATCAACTCCGCTTGCTGCGCGGGAAATTCAGATGCCATCCGGGCACGTCAAAGGCGGCGGGTCGCTTGACCCGCCGGCTTCCCGGAATGCTATATTTTTCGAAATCCGCGCGCGAGGCTTTCCAGCCCGCCGCGAAGTCCACCACCCGGGTGAGGCCGCGCCATATACTTTTCGGACCTGGTGGGCCATCGCTCTTGCGTCCGAGATGGCCGCCGAGTTTACCGATCATGTGAATTGGGTCAGGTGTCGCATTTCAACATTTTGCGTGTTAGAGGATGCGCTGAGGGCTCTTCTTCCTGGTGAGGTTGGATGGTGGAAAAGCACGGACTTCATGCGGATGGGTTCATGCAGAGGGTTTCACGATGCGGATTAACTGGCCGGTCAGGTTTCCGTGGGTGGAGAGCGCGGAATGAATGCGCTGGGCGAAGGCGGCGGGGTCGGCATCGTCACGGGTGCAGACGATGATGCCTGCGTGGGTGCCTTGGGTATCCCAATGCAAGCGGATGAAGTCGAGCCGGTTCAGGGTCAGCACGGCGCGTTGCTGCCCGGTGGCAAACGCCAGAACCTGATCGTCCGGGACTTTTTGATTCGCCCGCCCCGCTTCGTAGGAGGTGAGGACATCATTTCCGAGGCGTCTCAGTTCTTCGACGACGCGTCTTGGAAAGTTCTCATTGGAGTAGAGTGAAGCCATCACGCATCCCGGTTGAGTTGAATGGCTTGTGCGATCTCCCCGCTGTGGGATTTCACATACTCCCAAGCGGCTTCGAGGTCGAAGACGCTGAGTCCGGGATAGTCCTTGAGGAGCTCCAGATCGCCCACTCCTTTGCGGCGCGCTTCCTCCAGCATCCAGACCGCGACGCGTGTCATTCCCACGCAGGCTTCGCCGCCGCAGACTCCGGGCGTGCGATGGATTCTGCCAGAATTACCGGAATCCGGCGTGGCACCCGCCCGCGCCTTCACGAATAGAACGAAGTCGAGCACCTCCGATTGGACCGGTTCCGACGCGGCTTCGATTTCGCTGACGATTCGCTGAGTGAGTGCGGTCATGGGGTAAAACTAGAGGGAAGTGGGATTGGAGGCAAGGCGGGAGAGTTCGATCCAAGATGCGAGCTTGTGGGCGATGGGCAGGAAGTGCTTGCCGTGGCGGGAGATGAGTTTTTTCCGGGCACGGGCACCGTCGGCCAGCGGCGGGGCGAGGCGGAGCAGGACCTCGGCGGTGGCTGCGGCATCGGCGAGGGCGCGGAGGGACGGAAAGCTCTGAGTGCCGAGGTGGCGGCAGACGGTGGCGAGGTCGTGGCGTTCGAGATCGAGGAAGCGGCGGGCGAGGTCGAGGGTGTCATCCCACGGGCAGGTGGGAAGCGTGATTCCTAGGCGGTTGGCGTGGGCGTGGTTCTTTCGGATTTCAGGATGAGTGTTTCGCCATTCTTGAGCCGGGTGATCCAACGGCCTGACCCCATGCGCCCCGAAGCGGCCTCACGGGCCAGCCCCGCCCAGGGAAGATCAAGTTCCCTTGCCCATACCACGCATAGACGCACCGCCTTGACCATGCGGCAATGGGCGAGGAGTAGCTTGAGCTGACGGAAGCGAAGTTGCAATTCAAGGTGACAATTCAAGGTGACAGACAAAATAGCAAGATAGTTATCGCCTTCGGAGTTAGGCCGTGTAGAGTGGGGGCATGAGGCGATCTCGATATTTAGTCCCTTGGAAGGATTCGGCGGAGAAACCTGCGATTTACCACTGCATCAGTCGGGTAGTGGACCGGCGGTTTGTGTTTGGCGACGCTGAGCGCGAGCACTTCCGCATGTTCATGCGCATGCAGGAGAATTTTTCAGGCTGCCGGGTGCTTT
>JBBRYQ010000026.1:0-60403 GCA_038237425.1 Verrucomicrobiales bacterium | reverse complement strand
CGCGTCGCCCAATACGTCCGCGATCTGAACGAGCTCTACGGCACCCTTCAGGCCCGCGACTACACCAAGACCAAGGAGCTCGCTGACCGCCTCAAAGCCGCTGCCAAGGATTTCCCGTCGTCCAAAGTGGACAGCGCCATCGCCGCCTACACGCTTGCTTCGGACCTCGCGATCGAGGAAGCGAAGGCTCATTTGTTAGCCAAGGAAAACGACAAAGCCGCCGAAAAGATCAAGGCCGCCACCGAGATCTGGCCGACCAATCCGAAGCTCACCGAGTTCCGCAGCATGATCAACAACGCCAGCGGACTCGTCACCGTTCGCAACGATTTCGATCGTTTGCTGAGCGAGGGAAATTTCCGCGAGATCGCGAAACGCCAGTATGAAATAGCCCCCACCATTCAGGGTGATGCAAAGCGCGAGGATGCCTTCAAACAGATCATGACCAACCTCATGAAAATCGAGGCCGCACTCGGCAAGGCTTCGGAATTCAGCAAGGTCGGCCAGAGTTATGCCGCATGGGAACAACTCGCAGAACTGCGCGAACAATTTCCGGACGATCCGAAACTCGGCCGCGAGCTTGAGTTGTTAGCGCCGAAAGTCGCCGATTTCACACTCGCACTCGACAAGGCAAAGCAGTTCGAACACCGCACGCCGAAACAAACCGGCTCCGCACTTTCCTGGTATCTCAAAGCCCGCAATATCTATCCGCAAAGCAACCTCGCGGATGCTGGCACCAAGCGTCTCATCAACGAGATCCTCGCTCCAGACGACGGTGCGCCAGCGCAGGATATTTCTGGCAAACAGTGAGGCGGAAACCTTGGAGTGCGGTGTGCATCACCGCTTTGAGAGGCAGGCCAGCCACCTGACGGATCATCCAAACCAACAAAAAAACCCCCGCATTCACGCCCTTTTGCAATCGAGCGGATACTGAGGAAACGTCCACGCGTCCCCCAAAGCGGTGATTCTCACCGCACTCCAAAGTTCAGATCATCAGTCCGCTTGGTTCGCCTTCAGCTCGGCCACGGTGACGCGGTCGCGCTTTTTCAGGAAAAAGAATGCTCCGAGTAACGCCCACAGCGCGTTGCAAAAGAATCCCGCGAGCGACGCGGCAACGGCCGTTTCCGGTTTCACGTCGGCGAGATCCTTCATTAAGACTTCGAAAAGCTTTTCTCTAACGCCCACACCGGCGATCGAAATTGGCATTCCGCTGATAGAGTCGATGACCGGCATCGCGGAAACCACCGCGCCGTAGCTTGATGTGCCGCCGACGGCGCGCATGCCGCAATAGTAGGTGGAGAAATACGCGGTGAGCATGAGGAAGGAAACTGCTAGCCCAGCGAGAGCGTGTTTCCAGTTCCGTCGATAGACATCGTAGATTTCAGGGATGCGTTTCATCATCGGCCAGCGGGCGAAGCGGTCGTTGCCGTGGATCCGCCGGTGGATGGGCGGTGAGGCGCAGATGAAGATGAGGGCGACCATGGCGAGTCCACCACCCAGATAGAACCAGGCGAAGTGGATCACGCCGCGACCTAGCAGACTTTGGGTGGCGAGCGCGTCGAACCGTGCGGCGCTGATGATGAAAAACAGCAGCGCGAGAGACACCATGCCCGCGAGATGGTCCGCCATCACGGCCATCGCGATGACGAGTTTTTTCCCGGGATAATCGCGCATGAGCAGGATGATCCGCGCCGCGTCGCCACCGAGGCCACTGACTGAGGCGAGGCTGAAAAGTCCGTCGATCATCGTCAGCTCCACCGCGCGGCCGAGGGTGACCGGGAGGGATTGGCCGCGGAGGAAAAACCACCAGCGGGTGCCGTGCAGGCAGACGGAGGTCCCGGCGAGCGCGGCACCAGCGGCCAGCCAACGGTAATCGACAGCACCGGGTTTGGTGAAGATCGATCGATCAAATTTCACCTGCGAGAACGCCCACCAAAGGCAGAGCCCGGTGAGCACGAGCTTCAGCAGGAAAATGGAAAACGCCTTCATGCCAGCCGGGGCACTCCGCGGGTAGTTATTCTGTCGGGCTCGAAATACGGCCGGGCATTCGCGCACGTGGTTGCGGCGTCTCGCCGCAATGCCCGTTTGTGAATGATAGAAAATTCGACGGGACGAGGCTGCCCATTCTCGTTCATCCGGGGTGCCAGCTTATGCGGTAGTCTGGCAGAAACGACAATCGTTGCGGCGGGACGCCGCAACCACGTTGAAGCGCACCATCCACCGTTTTGGGCTTTGAGCAGCACGAGACTAGGCGGATTTTTCAATCTCCTTCGCGATGGTTTCCACGCTTTCGAGAATACCTTTCGCGGCATCCGAGTTGCCAATCTTCAGGCCGAAATGTTTCTCCAGGCCGACCACTAACTGAAGCGCGTCCACCGAATCGAGGCCCAGTCCGCCGGCTCCGAAAATGGAAGTGGTGTCGCCGATTTCCGACGGGGCTTGTTCGAGCATGAGCTCTTCCACCATCACTTCCTTGATTTTCTGCCGGAGTTCGTCGCCTTGCATGATTGATTGGGAAAAATTACAGAATGCCGCCGTCGATTTTCAGCGCCGAGCCCGTGATATAGGCCGCGTCCGCGCTGGCCAGAAAATAAACCGCGGCGGCGACTTCCTCGGGCTTTCCGAAACGCCGCATTGGGATGCCGCGTTGGGCGTTTTTCCGGGCTTCGGCGTCCATTTCACCAATGGCTTCGGTGTCGATGAAGCCGGGGAGCACTGAGTTCACCGTGATGCCGGACCGTGCGACTTCCTTTGCGAGCGTCTGGCTGAATGCGATCACCCCAGCCTTTGCGGCTGCATAATTCGTTTGCCCAAGTGGCGGCAGAACGGCGCTGAGAGACGCGATATTGACGATGCGGCCGAAGCGTTGGCGCATCATCGGGGTGACGACCGCGCGGCAGCCGTGGAAAACGGCGTCTAGATTTGCAGCGATCACCGAGTGCCATTTTTCCGGCGGCATGGCGGCGAGCAGGCAATCGTCGTGCATGCCAGCGTTGTTCACCAGCACGTCGAGGTGGCCGTCGGTGCTTGTGATTTTCTCCACCGCATTTTGCCAGGCGTTAGGATCGGTCACTTCAAGATCGATTAAATGGCAGCGCCCGGCGGATTCGTTTGCGAGGATTTCCGCCTGCTCGCGGTTTTTCCGGACGCCGAGCCAGACTTTGGCTTCGGCATCGTGGCTAAGAAAATAGCGCGCGATGCCAAGGCCGAGCCCGCCATTTCCTCCAGTGATTAGAATCGAACGCACGGGGAAGGATGGTTCAGCACCCGGCCTGGGTCAAGAATTGGCCGGCTCGTTCCCCGGCTTCCACTTGATGTTGCAGCCGCTGCTCGGGTAGGGGCGGGCGAGCGGTCCTTCGTCATCGAGCATGCGGCGGACGGCTTCGCGGAGGTCGCCGCCGTGAGGGGCGGTTCCGCTGCGCGGGCGAGAGTCGTCGAATTGGCCAGCATAGAAGAGTTTATTTTCGGCGGTGAAGAGGAAAAAGTCCGGGGTGCAGGCCGCGCCGTGGGCCTTGGCAATTTCCTGAGATTCGTCGAGCAAGTAGGGGAAATTCCAATGGTGTTCGGCGGCGAAGCTCTTCATGTGCTCGGGACCATCCTGCGGGTAGCGCTGGAGATCGTTCGAATTGATGACCACGGTGTTGACTCCTTCAGTGGCAATTTCCTCAGCCAATTCTCCGAGCGCATCGGCGAGATGGATGACGAAAGGGCAGTGGTTGCAGGCGAAAACGACGAGCAAGCCACGCTCTCCGGCCACGTCGGACCGATCGACGAGTTTGCCATGGCAATCCGGCAGCGAGAAGCTTGGAGCCGCATCGCCCGGGCTCATTTGGAAGGTGGAAAGAACTTCTGACATGATCACAAGCTATCACAATTCCGGCCCACGCAAAACTGTTTTCCACCTTGGATGTGGGGCGATTTCGTCGCATGGTGCCGCCGCCATGGCAGACGGACTTTCATCGGCGGAGCTGCTCCGCTACTCGCGGCACCTCATCATTCCAGACGTCGGGATGGACGGGCAGCTTCGTTTGAAAAATGCGTCCGTCCTGCTCATTGGCACCGGTGCGCTGGGCTCTCCGTCCGCTCTCTATCTGGCAGCGGCGGGCGTTGGCAGGATCGGCCTCGTGGATGCGGACGTGGTAGATGCCTCGAATCTCCAACGCCAGATCCTCCACGGCGAGTCGTGGGTGGGGAAACCGAAACTCGAAAGCGCCGCCGCCCGTTTGCGAGAGGTAAATCCGCACATCACGGTGGAACTGCATCCGGTGCGATTCACGCCGGAAAATGCCATGGAAATCGCCGCTTCCTATGAGGTCATCGTCGATGGCTCGGACAATTTTCCCACGCGCTTCCTAACGAATGACACCGCGTTTTTCCAAAAGAAACCGCTCGTTTACGGCGCGATCCACCGCTTCGAGGGACAAGCGGGGGTTTTCGCGCCGCATCTCGGCGGACCTTGCTATCGCTGCCTTTTGCCGAATATGCCGCCGGCGGGGAGTGTGCCATCTTGCCAGGAAGCTGGTGTGTTAGGCGTGCTGCCTGGCATCATCGGCTCGCTTCAGGCGATGGAGGCGCTCAAGCTCATCCTTGGCATCGGCCGCGTGCCACTGGGCAAGCTAACGGTTTACGATGCACTCGGCAGCAGCTTCCGCTCGCTCACGCTCCGTCGCGATCCCGCCTGCCGGCTTTGCGGCGATACCCCTGAAATTTCCTCTGTTTCCAACTCAGAAACCACCGCCGCCACCACCTGCGAAACCTCTACCGATATGGAATCTATCACCACTTCCGAACTCCGTGAAATCCTCGCCGGGGATTTCCAAGGCCTACTCATCGACGTCCGCGAGCCGGACGAATATGCCATCGCCCACATCGAAGGCTCACGGCTGATCCCACTGAAAACGCTGCCGGATCAGTTAGCCAGCCTGCCGACGGACTGCGAGATCCTTGTCCACTGTAAGGCTGGCGGCCGCTCCGCCAAAGCCGTCCAGGTTCTCCTCGATCACGGTTTCACCCGAGTGAAAAACGTAGCTGGCGGAATGGACGCTTGGCTGGCGGAAAACTAAATCCGCGCTCTCACCATCGGCGGTGATGGTGATGCCTGGCTCGGCGCGGAAAACGCCGATTTCCCGGCAGGTGACCTTTGTAGCCGTGAAATGCATGAGCGTGCTTTCAAGGTCTTCATGCGAGATGGCTAACAAATAACCGAAGCTGGGAAACGTGACGAGCCAACGTGCAATCTCGGTGTCCATCGGGCAAGGCAGGCGTTCGAGATCGAGATACACACCGACTTCCGAACAATTGCACAGCATCGCGAGCGTGCCGATGATCCCGCCGTTACTGATGTCCTTGCCGGCTTTGCAAAGGCCTTTTTCCACAAGCGAGGGCAGCAGCTCGAGATCGGATCGCAGCCGCTCGGGCGATGTGGTGGTGCTGGAATTCCAGAATGGTTTCCCATCGTGATAGGCACCGTGCATGTCGATGGCGATGACGAGGTGGTCGCCCGGTTTTGCATCAAAGCTGGTGATCAGGCGCTCCCCGGCATGGCCCAGCACGGCGGCGGCGAGCGTGGCTTTTCCCGAATCCGTGTGAGTCGTGTGACCACCAACGATCGGCACGCCGTAGGAGTGCGACGCGTCTTGAATGCCTTGCCAAATCTTCGAGGAAATTTCGTCGGACGGCGTCCATAGCACGTCGGTGATAGCGATCGGCCGCCCTCCCATCGCGGCGATGTCCGAAAGATTCACCATCACGGCTGAGTATCCGGCAAACCAAGGATCGTCCTCGACGAAGGATTCTAACATCCCTTCAGCAGCAAAGAGAAGGTGCCCGTGCCCCGCTGGGTTCGGAATGGCGGCGCAGTCGTCGCCAAGGCGGATGTTTCCTGAGATCTCAAAAGCCGGCTCGAACGCCCGATGAATGCATGCCTTCTCCGCGACCGCAGGGTGCGATACGAGGAAGTCAGCCAGTTCGGCGAGGTCATTCATCAACGCTCGCCATAGATCAAACCATGCCAAATCCGCGGCAAAGTTAGATCAAATTGAAATTACACCTCAAATTATTCGAATGCTTGTTCTGGACTCATCCATTTTTCATACCGACGACCGTTCCGGGCTCCCAAACGAGTCCCCAATCGCGCATCGCCGCGAGCACCGGGCCTAGCGCGCGATCTTTTTCAGTAAGTCGGTAGGCGAGGCGTTTCGTGCCATCGGCCGCGGGAATTTGATCGGCGATGCCGTGGCGCATCAGGCGTTCGAGTCGTTCGCTCAGAATGTTCGTCGGCTTGCGCTATGCAAGTAATGTGTTTGGTTGCGTGGGCATGGATATGATCTCTGAACCCAAACTCGCCCCGCCTGGCGCGGGCCTTCTACTGCCCGAGTTGATGATTGCACGGGTGATGTTCGGATTCCGCCGCATGACGGGAACCCGCGATGTCTTCAACGAACTTTTCTCCGCTGAGCGCGTCGCCATCCGAAGTCTGGTGGATAGATGTGAACCGGAATCGCTGGCAAAACGCGTGCTGATCGAGAGGATTTTCAAACGACTGGCGGAATGAATCACGCGACCCGCGCCGCGGCCTGATAGTAGTAACACGGCTGCAAGTTGCGGATCGCCACGCCCGGGCTGAAGTGGCGGATGCGGCGGTAGTCCATCGCGACGCCCAGCCGCGAACCATGCCAAATGCCCGGTTTCCGCTCATCGATGCGTCCGCCGCCGTTGCAGATGCTTTGCTCCTCGCAGAAAATCGCGCGCCGCACCGCGAAGAGGGCATCGAGATCTTCCGGAGTTTTCGCGATTTTGAAAACGAAGTCATGCGGACTATAGGACGGGAAGTGCTCGAGGATCATGGCTCGTGAGGATTGAGTTGTTATAAAATGGCGTTTGCGGATCGTGAGTGGATGACTTCGTCCCCTGGAGGATTCGTGTCACTTTCCACCCCCTTTGCGATTTGAATAGCGATGTGGTCCGCGTCCTCGGCGATGCCGGAGAAACGTGCAGAACCCCAAGTATGCATCCACGGCAGGCCGAGGAAATAGAGCCCGGGAATGCAGGTGACGCCTCTATCGGTCTCAGGAAAACCGCGCATATTGAAAACCGGTAGTTTGATGAATTTGAAATTCGGATGAAAGCCGATGCACCAAACGATGGAGGTGATGTTGTTTTCGGCGAAGTTGAGTTCGGTGGATTCATTCTCCGGTTCCCAAACCGGCGTGTAGTGCGGCTCTTCCGGAGCATTGATGCCGTTAGTGGAGATATACTTATCGATGCGCTGGCAGATGCCGTTATAGGACTTGTCCGCGCTGTCGAGTTTCGCCGCGACGTCTTGGCAGACGGTGAATTTTTCGAAATCGATGTCCTCGACAAAGCCGTAGAGTTTCACGCCTTCGAGGGCGAATTTTCGTAGATCGATCTCGTGGCCACCGTCGCGTCCGGTGAGGTAGTGGTTGGTGGTGGAGAGCGCCTTTGCCTGTTCCGGGTGCTCGGCAATGGTGGTTTCGTAATAGCCCATTTCCTCCAGCCAGGTGACCGCGTCCTTGCCACGATAGCGGCGCGGGGAGCGTGGGGCATTGCCAAGGCAGAGGTGTACTTTGCGCCCTTCAAGGTGCAGGTCCTCCATGATTTGTACGCCAGACTGGCCGGAGCCGACGATCAATGTCTCGCCCTCGGGAATCTGCGAGGGCCGTTTGTAATCGACTGAGTGGATCTGTTTGATATGCGCCGGAATGCGGTCGGCAGCCGTCGGCACAAACGGAATATGGAAGCCACCGATGGCGACGATGACATCATCGCAATACCAAATGCCTTGGTTCGTAGTGACGCGGAAATAGCCATCGCTTTTGCTAACGGATGTAACGATGACTCCTTCGAGCACGGGAAGTCGGAACTTTTTTGCGTAAGTATCGATGTAGTCCACAATCTCGTCCTTGAGCATGAATCCTTCCGGGTCGTCGCCCTGGTAGTGATAGCCGGGCAGGCGGCACTGGTGGTTTGGCGTAACGAGGCAGAAGCTGTCCCAACGCTCGTTGCGCCACGAGTGGGCGACGCGGTTTTTCTCGAAAATGATGTGATCATCGATGCCGCGCTGCCTCAGGCAGTAGCTCGCGGAAAGCCCGGCCTGACCGCCGCCGATGATGACGACGGAAATATATTGGGGATCGGTGAAGGGCATGTGAACGACGGGTTTGGCTGATTTTTTCGAATGGTGACGGCGAGCTGCATGCGCCGCGATTGGCGCAGCCAGATTTCACTGTATCAGAAGTCATGCCAGCTTCGGCAAGCATTGCGCCTAGAGGGGCGAGATAGACTTTAGCGAAATCCAGCATTGCACCAGACTGCCGCTAATGAGTGCAAGAGGCATTCGCCGTATGAATGCCATTGGGCCAGCACGGCTAATTGGCCACTTTAGGACGAAAGCTTGGCCGCACGCGACGATGGCTGGCGGCGGGTGGTGAGCTTTTGTGTCGGCAAGAAGGGCGTGATGAGGGATTCCTCGAAATCAAACACCTCGGAGAAATCCTCCTTCTTGTCAGAATCCTGTTTGCCAAAAACCTGCTCCTCGATGAGGTGGAAAACCATATCTCCCACGTCCTGGCATTTCCGGACGCTCCACTCGCTCATCAGCGTGGAGGCCATCGGGCCGAACTGCTCCAGCGCGCAATCCCGGAAACCGGCGAGCAGCTCCGGGCCGGTCACGTGCCGGGCCTGACCGTTGTTCGACTCGGCGATGCGTTTGAGCGTGAAGTCCAGCGCGTCCTTGAGAAAAAAGTAGGCATGTGGATCAAATCGCCGGTCACGTTTCAGGATTGAAACGACGGATTGCTCGAATTGCATGGCCTGCATGGAGAAACTATGCCGAAAACGCTGGGGAGTGTCAAAGGGGTTTAGAAATTGACTCAATTGTTGCCGAGCCGTTCGACAAATTCATCCAGCAGCGACTTCAGCCTCGGCTCTGGGGCGATGACAGTCGGCTTGTCGAAGCCGATCCAGATGGCGGTCGCGCCGCTCGGGCCAAGGCGGAGCGTCCAGGCATCGCGCTCGGAGCCGGTCGCTCCGGTGAAACAGCGGGTCCCGCCGGATTTCCGCAGGACGCTGGTGGCATCGGTCGCGGCATTGGCACTGAGTGCAGAGGTGAGCTGCGGCTGCGCCTTGTAGATGAGCTCGCCGCTGGCATCGCGGATTTCATCGACAAGGTAGGGGCGCGCGCGTTTGCCCTTATTTCCCAAAGTCGCGAGGCCCACCGACATCTCCTGTGGCGTGGCGGCGACGGAGCCACGGAAAAGGTCCTCGGTCTGCAAAAACGGACCGGCAATGCCGCAGCGTTTGGCAAGGCGCTCGACCTCGAGGGGCCCGATCTGGCGACCGGTCTGCACCGGCTTTCCGGGGAGCACGAGCTTCCCGCGCTCAGCAGCAGCGGCGGCGACGAACGGCTCGAACGCCGAGCCCAGATCGCGGCTGGAGCGGGTGCGATCGAAGCGTGAATCGCTGTAATTTCTGCCACCGATCAGGGCGAGCGTGGCCCCGCTGCGGACGTCGGTGGTGATGGCGGCGTATTGCACGTAGGTCGGCTCGGTGCCGCTGACGTGGTCCGCCTCGCGCGGGTGCTGCCAGGTTTTTTCCTTTTCGAGATCCTCGACAGCATGGGTGAGCTCGATTTCCAAACGGTTCTGCCATGCGGAATCCAGCGTCGTCTTCACCTTGAGCCCGCCGAGCTGGATATCGTCGTCATCGAGTATGCGGTCGAGCTCGCGGCGGACGGCTTGGAGCGCGTAGGACGTCTGGGTTTCGCGCTGCTCCTCGCTAACAAGTTTCACCGGCTCCGCCATGATGCGGTCGCGATGAGCCTCGTCGATGAGCTTCATCGCGACCAACCGGTTGAGCGTTTGGTTGCGTTGCTCAATGGCGGCGTTGAGATTTCGAAATGGCGAGAAAATGTGTGGTCCGCGGATGATGCCCACGATCATCGCGCACTCGCCTTCGCTGAGGTCGTGCGTGGTTTTTCCAAAATACGTCCGCGCTGCTTGTTCGATGCCGTCCGCACCGGCGCCGAAGTAGATGCGGTTCAGATAGTGCGTTAGAATTTCATCCTTCGAGTAGTTCGCCTCGACACGGAGAGTGAGGGCGATTTCGAGAAACTTCCGGTGCATCGACTTTTGCTTCATTTTGAAACAATTCCTCGCGAGCTGCATGCTCAGCGTGGAAGCGCCTTGGGTAAAATCCCGATCCTTGATATTTCTAACCGTAGCCCGCATCAGCCCGCGGACATCGACGCCGCTGTGCTCGAAAAACCTCGCGTCCTCTCGCGCGCGCAGCGAGTCCACGAGAAACTGCGGGATGTCTTCGCGCTTCACGAGTTTCCGCCCGGACCCGCCCGGCGCGGTGATTTCCACACCCTTGCGATCATCAAAAGTCGTGCCCGCCGGCAGTTTCGCCACCTCCGCCATGTCGAAGCGCATGGCCAGCATGAAGTAGAAAAACACCACGCCTGCGAGCGCGATCAGCATGACAATCGAGAGTTGGAAAACCAACTTCACCGGCCCGTGCAGCCATTCGGGAAGCCAGCGCTTCCAGAAGGGGGGAGGTGGGATGGGACGCCAGGTGGACATGGAAAAAACGCGTGCGCTGGCGATGCTACCGGATCAGGAACACGGAGCAAGCGCGGTAAAACCCAACTTCGCGCGCCCTCCTGCCCGCGTCACTCCGCAACGGCGGTGTCTGCATAGTTGATCCGGTAGCGAAGCAGGCAACCGACGCCGCCATGTGAATTCAGCAACTCGTCGCCCTCGCAGACCTCGATGGCGATCTCTGCCAGAGTCGCGAGCCTGACCAGGTCCTCACGCAGAGGATTGGGAAGTTCCTCGGAGATGACCAGCTCGGAGGCCGCGCCTGACTCAATGGCTTCTCGGACTGCCGTCGCACCGACCACCGCCAAGCCGCCGCGACAGACCTGCTCGTGCAGTCGCTCGACGGTGCCGTGTGATTCGTTTTGCTCCACTTCGATGAATGTTTCTATCGCCTGCTCCAGGACCGTCGAGTAGTCGCGGCCGTTAGGTGCGTGGAGAACGGTGTCGGACACGCGTGCTTCCAGCTCTCTCGGCAAGGCTCCACGCAGGGCGCTGACGTGGCGCGAATGGCCGGCGAGGATGAGGTGATTGTGACCGCGTTTCGACATTAAGCTGCTGATGATTTCCACCTGATCACGCTGAAAGCGGCGGTCATTTTCCCGCTTTTTCTGGTGATAGTGCTCCCGGGTCCACTCGCGGCCGATGCGTTGCTCGATCTCAGGCCGGGTTGCTAGAAGTTGTTCGCTGATGGCTCCTAGGGTGATTTCAAAAATGCGCGAACTTTCCTCCGTGCTGATCACCACCACGAAGCGATGGAAGCGGTCTTTCAGTTGCACTAACGGAAAGATCACGGGCACCGGTCCGACATGGAAATGAGTCTCCAGTGTCGCGCCGAATGGCATCACGAGGAGCAGAGGATGCTCACCGGCACGTGCGAAAGCCGCCACACTGCGGATGCTGTCCGGCCAATCTTTGCGGAAGACCATTTCCAAATCCGCCCGCGCGGCGTCGAAGGAGGCGCGACTATCCGAAGGAATAGCGATGCGGGCGGCCGTGCTCCACAAGGTGAACTTCGAGCGGATGGCATTGATCGGTTGTCTCAGGTCGAGAAAGAGGCTGAGGACCGTGTCCTTGTTTTCAGGGAGCGTCGCCAAAACGGTCAGGTGGCGGTGCAATGATTGGATTTCCTGAAAAGTAGCGTGGATCGTTTGAGTCGCAGTCATCCGTTCATCATGGCGTGATGCGCGGGCGTGCAAAATGGAATCGCCCGTGGATTTTCCATGGGTGATGATGAAAGAAATTGTTCCAGGAAGCGGCGCTCAGCCGTTGCAGCCGAAGAAGTGCCGCTTCATCACCATTTCGGAAACTCCCTTGGGCACCATTTCCTTCCACACCTCGTCACCGGCTGCGATTTTTTTCAACACGTCGCGCGAAAAGATGCTGAGGTATTCTGGTTTGAAATTATCAAGCGCCACGAAGCTGCCGCGGTCTGCTAGGTAGCCGTAGAGTTTCTTCAACTCTGCCGAGACGTTGAGATTTTCCACCGTCGTAAGTTCGCCAGTCTCCTGGTTCTTCAGCGGGTAGACGTAGAGCTTTAGGTTGTTTTTAAACAGGCGGCCGAACGATTCCAGAATCCCGCCGGGGAGCTGCGTGTAGTATTTTTCCTCGAATAATTCCGTCAAACTCGGTGCACCCAGGACGATGCCGATCCGCTCTTTCGTCCGCCACGAAATGTAGGCAGCGAGGCGATAGTATTCGAAATAATCGGAGATCAGCACCGTCATCCCGCACGCGGCTAACAGGTCGGCGCGGGCGAGGAAATCGCGGCGGTCGATCTGGTCACCACCTGCTAGCAGATTGCGCATGGTCAGCTCGAAAAGCGGCAGCACTTCCTTGCCCTCCACCGCCGGGTCCTTTTTGAATTTCTCCAGCGCGCAGTTTAGCATATCAAAGTTCACATGCGTCGGCGGGCGGAAGCTGCCGCGTTCGACGAGCACCGCCTTTTTATAAAGCACTTCGGACGGCTGCAAAACCTGACCGTCCGCGCCGAACATCGCCGCTCCGCTCAGGCCGAGTTGCACGAGCTTCAGACTGATCAAGCGATTGTCCACTGAGCGGAATTCGATGCCCTTGAACTCGATCACGTCGATCTCGATGCGCCCAGTCGTCAGTTTATCCAACAGACTTTCCACCAGTAGCTCCGGCTCATGATGCAGAAAAAACGCGCCGTATAACAGATTTACACCCACCACGCCGAGCGCTTCCTGTTGGAGTGATGCCTCGGTGTCTAGCATCCGGACGTGGATCAGGATCTGGCTCGGCTCGTCGCGCGGCCGCGACTGGAACTTGATGCCCATCCAGCCATGGCACTCGTTGCCGCCCTTGAAACTACGCGCCACCACGGTGTCCGCGAAGGCGAAAAAAGCCGTGTTGTCGCCGCGCTTGTCGCTGAGGCGCTCGACATTGAGCTGGAACTCCCGATCGAGCATCGCCTGTAACCGCGAGCGTGAGACATAGCGGTCGCCACTGCCGTAGATCGCATCGGAAACGATCATGTCGTAGGCGGAAATGCTTTTCGCCACCGTCCCTGCCGCCGCGCCGACGCGGAAAAACCAACGCACCACTTCTTGCCCCGCGCCGATTTCCGCCAGCGTCCCATACCACCGCGGGTCCAGATTGATTTTCAGCGCCTTGTGGTGGGTATCCAGTTCCTCTTCCTTCATTTCGCTCGGTTAGCATGAAACGGGCCATATCCCCTCCCCCTGCGCCACAAAATCCGTTTTCGGAAGTGCATCTGCGGGCAGTTCGTGGTTTGGAATCCGTGTGGACACGCTGAAATTCAAACTCACCCTCGCCTACGACGGCAGCGCTTATCACGGCTGGCAATCGCGCAAGGAAGGGACGGGCGTGCAGAACCGGGTGGAGGCGGCACTGGCGCGTTTGTTCCCCAGCGCGCCGCAGGTGGAGAGTGCGAGCCGGACGGATTCCGGAGTGCATGCGTGGGGCATGGTGGCGCACTGCGAGGTGCCGCGCGGGGAATTCAACCTGCCGCCGGGGAAACTCGCACTGGCTCTCAACGCCTGTCTTCCCAAGGACATCCGCGTGCGTTCAGCAGTGCGAGTGCCGCCGGATTTCCATGCACGATTCGATGCGATAGGAAAAGAATACCGCTATCAGATATGGAACCATCCGGTGATGAATCCGCTGCTGCGCGACCGCGCCTGGCACGTGCCGCGCGTGCTCGATTTTTCCGCCATGAATGAAGCTGCCGCGCAGTTCGTCGGGCGGCATGATTTCCGCTCCTTCACCGCTAACCGGGGCGTGGTGCTGGAGGATGCGGTGAGGACACTGACCCGCTGCGAGGCCCGTAAACGTGGGCCACAAGTGACCTTTGTCATCGAGGGTGAAGGCTTCCTTTACAAAATGTGCCGCGGGATCGTGGGTACGCTGGTGCAGGTGGGCGAAGGGCGTTTCTCGTCAGGCGCAATTTCCGAAATGCTCCATCAGCGCCAGCGCTGGGCTGCCGGAGTCAACGCGCCTGCACTGGGGCTGGTATTATGGAAGATCTTCTATCCGACGTCTGGTAAATAGGACCTATCTCCATGCGTGGAGAAATAGATCTAGCCGAGAGGGTGCAAGCGGTTAGTCCAACGTTCCGATTTCCCATTACCTAAGGCGGATGTAGCGCTTCTCGTCTTTGCTGAGAGGGGTATTATCACGGACACTTAGAGTCGTAGAGCTGTTCAGCAGGGTGGTGGTGTGATGGTTACCACTGTACCAATCCAACAAGTTAGAAGATACTTCGATGGAGTGGTTCCGCTCGCTCCATTCCGCAGATTTGCGGACGGTGAGCACGAGGTATTTCGAGCCATCGGCGGCGACGCTGGTGGTGACGACTGCGGCAGATGAAAGGTCTGAGGAGGCGGTCGATGGAAAGGCCAGCGAAGCCAGCATGGCGGGGCCGGAAGGTTTTAATGACGGGGACTTGAGGACGCCGGTGCCGCTCAGACGAATATCGAATGGGCTCTCGTTCGCATCATTGCTGGCGATGAGGGCGGTGGCGGAATACTTGCCCTTGCCGGTGGGCTTGAAGCTGACGATGAGGTTCATGCTTGTTCCGGGTCTGAGGCTGGTGACGGTGGGGCTTTTCAGGGCGAATGCCGCCGAACCGCTGGTGGTGAATGAGAAGTTTTTCAAAACGCCCGTTCCGATATTTTTGATAGTTAAGGATTTTTTGATGGTGCGTCCTTTGACGACAGAACCAAAGGCAACCGATGCACCATCGGAAAGCTCGGCAGCGTCAGTGAGGAAAACGGCGATTTCAGGGGCTTGGCTGGCGTTTCCAAATTCGTAGGCTCCCATGTCCACATACGATTGCTGAATGCGTAGGTATCCAGCGATGTCGAGTGGCAGGAACTCACTAACATCGCTATCGAAGTCGATGTCGAGGACGTCCTTGGGCAAGATGTTAGTAACGCCGGGGATCCGGGGGTCGCGGCCGGTGACGATGGCGGAACTGCCCGCGGTGAGGCGCAGGCCGTCGTCCGCGGTGCCCCATTGGTTGTCCGGGCCATCAGGATCGGCGAGGTTGGCGAAAAGCGGGTCCCCGCCGAAGATGGAGTCCGAAACTGGGCCAAGGAAAACGTCGCCACCGTATCCGTCGGTGATTCCAGCAGGGCCACCCTTGACGATATTGGGTGCGGTGGACGATGGCGTGGGGTAGTTTACGTCCGAATTTCTAAGTGCGCCACCGATGATGACGTGGACGAGATTGGTTTTATCAAATCCAACAACGCTATCATCGGTGCACCAGATGATGTTGTTTAGCATTCTAACGATGCCACCACAGGAAATGGCAGCGCCTTTGAAGCCGGTGGAGACGCCGTTGTCGAGGAAGGTGCAGTTATCAACGACGAGTGAATCGGAGTTTGCGGTGGTGGCGCAGTGGATCGCGCCGCCTCGGATCTGGCTGGAATTTTTCACGAAAACGCAGTTCGCGAGGACGGATTTGCCGGTGGAAACGTAGATGGCGCCGCCGCCACCCTCGCCGGAGCCGTCGTCTTCGACAATTTTCCCGGTGGAACTGGTGTTACCCGTGAACGAGCAGGATGTGGCTGAAACAGAACCGCCGCTGATTGCACCTCCGCTAGAGACTCCGACATCCACCCGTGCTTGTGACACGTTCGCGTTAAAACTGCAGTTTTTGGCGAGCACGTTGCCGGCGATAGCGCCGCCGATGGCTTTCGAGTCCACTGTTTCGTCACCGTAGGCGATTGCCATGTTGCCAGTGAACTCGCAATGGTCAGCAGTGACGTTACCTGAAACGGCTCCACCTTCAGCCAATGACGTCGTGCCATCGATGTAGTTTCGTGCACTGACTGTGTTCGATATGAAACGGCAGTTTGCCGCCTGCACCCTGCCCTTGATCGCACCGCCTTTTGGAATGCTCGTGGTGATGTCGTAAATGAGAGCGATCCCGTTATTTTCAAACAGGGTGTTGGTGGCAAGCACCTTGCCGGCTTCATCCGCGACCATGATGGCACCACCGTTGGCCAATGCGCGGTTCCCCCTGAAGGTGCAGCCATTGAGGGAAAGTGTTTTCCCTGCCCGGACATAACAACCGCCTCCATCGTCGTATGACAATGCCGGAGGATAGGCCCACGAATCCGAGCCACTCGCATGGCCTTTTTCGACGATGAGTCCATCAAGGGCGGAACTCTGGTTGATGACGACGACGTGGAGCGACCAATAGATGTCCTCGCCTGGCTCATCCCAGATAGCTCCTGATAGAATGGTGGGGTTCGCACTTGGATTGCGTAGGCCGGGGTTGGCTCCAGTGCCGGCGAATCCACCGAAGATGGTCTGCCCTTTGAGCTCGAAGGAAAGTTCGCGGTCGCCGAAAATCCCGGTTTCTCCCTCATCGGGAAAATAGGTGCCCTTGGCGACGTAGATCTGGTCGTTGGAGTTTGAATGGTCGAGCGCGTCGCGAAGGTATTTGTAAGCGGCGGGCCATGAGGTGCCATTGCCGGGAGTGGTGACCGCTTTGTTGACGTAAATGATCTTCGCTTGGGCTGCGCCGGAGCCGAGGATCAGGCAGGCGATCAGGGCGGGCTTGCTGAGTTTAAAGACTCGGGAAAACAACCCAGTGTATCGTTCCAGCAGACCATTCTTTTCGGCTTCATGAAATTCAACCATGCCTGATTGTTAGCAGACTCCTTTTCAGGCGGCAAACAATATATGGCGTGGATTTTCCACTGAATCGGGATTGCAAATCGCCCGAACTAACCATGAGCGACCAGCTTCGGGATCGAGGCGAGGAGGCGCTTGGTGTATTCCGCTTCGGGGTGGTGGAAAACTTTTCCCGCCTCACCGGACTCGACGATTTTCCCATGATACATGACGGCGATGCGGTCCGCGATGTAGTGGACGACGCCGAGATCGTGGGAAATGAAGATCATGGTGAGACCAAGGTCTTTTTGGAGGGATTTGATGAGATTGAGGATCTGCGACTGGATGGAAACGTCGAGGGCGGAGACCGGTTCATCGGCGATGATGAGCTTGGGCTCCGGGGCGAGGGCGCGGGCGATGGCAATGCGCTGGCGCTGGCCACCGGAGAATTCGTGGGGGTATTTCCGCATGACTTTCGCGTCGAGGCCGACGGTGGCCATGAGGGTTTCCACGCGGTTGAAGAGGGCGTCGCCTTTCAGCTTCGGGTGGCGCTGGCGGACGGCTTCGGCGATGGTGGAGAAGATCGTCATCCGCGGATTGAGGGAGGCGTAGGGGTCTTGGAAGACCATTTGGAAATCGAGCCGCCGCTGCCGGACTTCGCTGCCGCTGAGTTTCGACAAATCTTCGCCGTTGAGGACGATCGAGCCGGACGTCGAGCGGACGAGCTGCATGATGGTGCGGGAAAGCGTCGATTTTCCGCAGCCGGATTCACCGACGAGGCCGAGGATTTCGCCTTTTTCGATCGAGAGGCTCACTCCGTCCACCGCGCGGACGACATGCTTGCCGGGCGAAAAGATTGAGCCGGTGCGCTGGCTGAAATGAGTGTGGAGGTTCTTGATTTCCAAATACGACACGCTGCGGAGGATGCACGGATCGGGCCGGCCCGCACGGGTATTCTTGGGGTTGGGAGAAATTGAAGAGACAAGATTGCGCCCGGGGAGGTTTTAAGCGACAAGAAGTCGCCCCACATGACCCAGCTTTTGATTGAACCCGCTCGTCGCACCGGTTGTGACGACATTCCCGCTCTGACCGAAGTCCTGCGCTCCGCAGCCCAACGCCAGCGATCGCCGATCGATGACGTGCTCGACGCGGGCGTGGTGGACGAGGAACGCTACATGCGTGAATTGGCACATGACCTTGGAATTGAATGGCTTGACGTGATCCCGATGGCGGAAGTTCCACTGCCGCTGCGCGAGGCCTGCGGGCCGCGGCTGGCGCTGAGACATCGCTTGCTGCCGGTGGCCATTGAGGGTGAGGAAGGTCACAAGCGCCTGAAACTCTGCACGTTTGATCCTTTCAACCTGATTTCCCGCCAAGCGGCGGCGCAAGAACTGGCACTGCCAATCGACTGGTGCATGGCCTCCAGAAAACGCCTGCACGAAGCGCTCCGGCGCTTGTATGGTGTGGGCGCTGATACGTTTGAGCAGATTCTCGAAGGCCGCGATTTCGACTACGACCACCTCGAAGGCGGTGAGGACGAAGCGAACGTGATCGACCAGGACGACGACGAGGAAGCCTCCGTCGTCAAGTTCGTGAACCAAATCATCCGTGAAGCGCTCGACCAGCGGGCGACCGACATCCACGTCGAGCCGCTGAGCACGAATCTCCGCATCCGCTACCGGATCGACGGCCGTTTGATCGAAGTCGCCGTGCCGGAAAACATCAAGGCGCTGCAGAGCTCCGTGATCGCGCGTTTGAAAATCATGGCCCGCCTCGACATCGCCGAGCGCCGCGTGCCGCAGGACGGACGGATCAACCTCCAGTTCGAAGGCGCGACCATCGACGTCCGCGTGGCCACCGTGCCGACCGTCGAGGGCGAGAGCGTTTCCCTGCGTCTTCTCAACCAAGAAAAATTCAACCTCGCCAAGCTCGGCATGGAGTCGTTCGTCCAGAAAAAGATCGAGACGCTCCTCCACCTGCCTAACGGCATCATCCTAATCACCGGCCCGACCGGATCGGGTAAATCGACTTCACTTTACTCGTTCCTCACTGAAGTGAACCACCCCGAGCGGCGCATCGTCACCGTCGAGGATCCGGTGGAAAACAAGCTCGTCGGCGTGATGCAGATCGCCGTGAAAAACGAGATCGGTCTCACCTTCGCCACCGCGCTGCGCTCGATTCTCCGGGCGGATCCTAACATCGTCATGATCGGAGAAATCCGGGACCTTGAGACTGCGGAAATCGCCATCCGCGCCTCGCTAACAGGTCACTTGGTTTTCTCCACTCTCCACACCAACGACGCGATGGGCGGCATCAGCCGTCTTGTGGACATGGGCGTGGAGCCGTTCCTGGTCTCCGCCGCCGTCCGCGCTTTCCTCGCCCAGCGTCTCGTTAGAAAACTCTGCCCCACCTGCAAGGTGCCGCGTGAGGTCAGCGATCAGGACCGCCGTGACCTGGGAATCCCGCTGCACATTCCGGGCCAGGCGTATTCGCCGAAAGGCTGCGACCGCTGCCGCAACACCGGCTTCTCCGGCCGTCTCGCCATTTACGAAATCATCCTCATCACCCAACCGATGCAGGAACTCGTCGCCCACCGCGCCCAGTCTAACGAACTCCGCGCCCAAGCCGTGAAGGACGGCTACATTCCGATGCGCGAATACGGCTGGTATAAAGTGATGAAGGGCGAAACCACCATCGAGGAAGTCATTTCCGTCACCTCCTCCGATATCGGCGGCGGGGAGTAAATCTGAGATCTCAAATTTGAAATTTCAAATCCACGATGCCTCTCTTCGCCTATAAAGCCCTCGCTTCCAACGGTTCCGTCACCACCGGGGAAATCGACGCGACCGACCGCCCTGAGGCGTTGCGAATGCTCGATAAAAAAGGCCTGCAACCGGTCAACCTAAAGGAAACCTCCGGCGCAGTCGCCGCGAAAAAACCGGCCAGTAGCGCCAAAGCGAAACCAACCGACGCCAAAGCGGCGAAGACGAAAGAGGAGACCAAGGAAACCGCGATTCCGGACGGCCCGATCAAGCTGAAACGCGCGGAAGTCGTGCTCTTCACTGAGGAACTTTCCGACATGCTCAGCGCCGGTCTCCAGCTAGAGCCCGCGCTCAAGTCGATGGAAAACCGCCAGGAACTCGGCAACCTCAAGGCCGTTTCCTTCAAGATCCGCCAGATCGTTAGAGACGGCGTCAATTTCTCCGTCGCACTGAAAAAAGTGAGCCCCAGCTTCGGCCCGCTCTATTGCTCGCTTGCCGCCGCCGGTGAGGCATCCGGCGCGCTCGACGACATTCTCAAACGCCAGGCTCACTACCTGAAGACCCTCGCCGAGCTCCAGGCGCGGCTCATCCTCGCGATGATCTATCCGGCCTTCCTCGTCGTGGCCGGCATCGGCGTTTCCATTGTTTTCGTCACCACCCTCATTCCGCAACTCACCGCGCTGATCAAAAGCAGCGGAGGAGAAATCCCGTTAGGCGCAGCCATCCTCATCTGGACATCCAATTTCCTCAGCAAGTGGTGGATCGTCATCGTGCTTACGCTCGTGGCCTCGTTCATCTTCTTCAAGGCGTGGAAGGACAACGATGCTAACAAGCCCGCGTGGGACCGCATCAAGCTGCGGCTGCCGCTCATCGGCCCAGTCATCACCAGCCGCTTCTACGTCCAGTTCTTGGAAACCATGGCGAACCTCGTCGGCAATGGCCTGCCGCTGCTCCGCGCGCTCGAGCTTTCCCGCGATGCCACGGACAACCGCTCGCTCCGCTCCGAGCTGAACAAGGTGATCGACCAAGTGGGCGACGGACGCTCGTTTTCCAAAGCACTCATTCGCAATGGAGCCTTCCCTCCCCTGCTGATCGACATGATTTCCGTCGGCGAGCAAACCGGGAAAATCGATCAATCGCTGCGCCGCGCCGCCGAGCGCTACGACAAGGAACTCGACAAAGATTTGCAGCGCATCATGGCGCTCGTCATGCCCGTGGTGCTCATCATTATGGCCGGCCTCATTGGCACCATGGCCTATCTGATGATCACCTCCATCTTCCAGACGATGTCGAAGATGAAGTGAGCCATGGCCGTGCAAAAAGGTGGTCGCTGCGTCTCGCAGCAAAGTCTTTCTGCCACCCGTCCTCGCTCTCGTTGCGGCGAGACGCCGCAACCACCCTTTCGCCCTGAAGACATCCTACATCCGCGATTGAAACAATCCGGCCCTTCGGTAAGTATGAGCCTACAAATCATGGAACCATCGCTCGATCGCCGCCGTTTTATGTGGACCACCGGAGCTGCGGGAATCGCACTCGCCACTTCCGTCCGCTCCTTCGCCCAAGCCCCCGCTATTTCTCCGAACTCGAAACTCCGCGTGCTCTCCATCGGAGTCATCGGCACCATCGGCGCGGAGGACCGCCATCAGGTCGCGTCCCATCCGTCGGTGGAAATCGCCGGGCTCTGCGATGTGGATTCCGTTTCCCTCGCCAAAGCCGCATCCGAGCATCCCGGTGCTTTCACTTGCAAAGACTACCGCGAGGCGTTTTCCAAATACGGCGACAAGTTCGACGCAGTCATCGTCGCCACCCCCGACCACAGCCACGCGCCCATCATGCTCACCGCGTTGGCTAACAATAAACACGTTTACGGTCAGAAACCGCTCGTTCATCAGTTGGAAGAACTGGTGATGATGGAAAAAGCCATCGCCGCGAAGCCCCACCTCGTCACGCAGGTCGGCAACCAGCGCATGGTGTTTCCCGGTCGCCGTGCAGCCGTGGAAATCATGCGCAGCGGGGTGTTAGGAAAAGCGATTGAAGCACATGTTTGGGTGAATTCACCTAACGACCGGACCTATTTCAACCTCGATCGCATCATCGAGGAACCCACCGCGCCGCCCTCAAATCTCGACTGGGATCTCTGGCTCTGCGCCACTGAAAAATTACCCTATCGGAAAGGCATCGCCCCCACCGTCTGGCGCTCATGGTGGGACTACGGCAGCAACGGCCTCGGCGATTGGGGCTGCCACGTGCTCGACGTCATTTTTTACGGCTACGATGAGCTGATCACGCCCTTCGCCGTACAGACGAACTGTGCGAAGGCGGAAAACCCGCTGTTCCACACCCATCCGTGCAACGCGACGATCAACTACGCGGTGAACTCCGACAAATTCGCCCGCAAGGTTTTCCCCATCCATTACAGCGACTCGGGCCAAGCCGTCTCGCGGGCCGCCATCGGTCTGCCTCCCGGAAACTTCGCCGATACCAACATGACCGTCGTCGTCTGCGAAGGCGGCGTGCTCACGCTAACAGCCGGCGGCTTCATCGAAGTCTGGCGTGACGGAAAACTTACCAAAGGCCTCGACATGCCCGGCCTGCCAGAGTTCGCCCCGCTCAACCACTGGCACGCCTGGGTGGACAACTGCCTCGGCATCAAAACCGAGCTCCGCAGCCCATTCAAAGACGCCATCCGCATGACCGAAGCCGCCATCCTCGCCGTCAAAGCCACCCGCTTCCCTAACCGCGAACTTCTCTGGGACAAGGCGACCCTCACCTTTACCAATCACACCGAGGCCACCAAAACCATCGTCCGCCGCCAATACCGTGAGGGATTTGCGCCGCCGGTGGTGGTGTGAGTTAGAATCAGGTCTTGATCCCGCTTCGATAGTGGCGAGACACGTCGCGCGGCAGGGCATTCCAACAGCTTTCCCGATACTCTGAAAGAAGATAGGTCAGGAACTCCTCATAGAGGCCCGCGTCGAATTCGTTGATGGCCGGCCGTCGACCGCCGAAGGCCAAGTAGTCGGGATGGACATTCACATGGACCATGCCACCTCGCTCGACGAGCCAGGCGGTCTTGCGTTTCCAGAGGCCGATGTCCATTTCCTTAAAAACGAGGTAAAGCGTGGCGTCCTGGGGCAGGGTGTAGGGCAGTTCGACATAGCCGCGCCCGGACTCCGGATCGTCCACCCAGAACGGGAAGATCGTGCCCGCACCATCGGGCTGGGGCTCGAAGGGATCGGTATCGAAGGTGGAGGAGTCGTACTCAATGTTCAGCGCCTTGAGCCACTCGAGATTGTGGAACATGAAGCCTGCGCGAAAGCCGACGGCCTGCCACTCTTTGAGGTAGCGATTGATGTGGATGGCGGACTCTTCGAACGAGCGTCGGGACCGGTAGAGCGAGCCATCATGGTGGAGGTCGTGCACGCCGACTTCGAAGCCGCGGGCCGTGAGTTCCTCACGCAAGGCGGCTGGCACTTGATAGGTTCCTTCCGGGATGAAGTTGAAGCACGAGCGGAAGCCGAGGCGTTCCTCGAGGGCTGCGACTTCTAGGCAGCGGGCAAGTCCGGCAGGTCCTTCGACGTCGTGCGTAAGGATCAGGGCGAAACGCTTACCGTCCGGCCAACCGCTCCAATCCGGCGGTGGCTCGCCGGCGCTGTGTAGGATAGGCCAAGAGTTCCGGTGCTTCTGCAACTTGTAGTTCGCCCGCAGCCGCCGCATCGTGTAGCGTGCCGCTTGAGGGAGGAACGGCTTAAAGACGTAATACATCGCGTTGAGCAGACTCATGCCGCGCCCACCGGTGGAATCGGTGATCGGCCGGTGGGGGGAAGGGCGGACTTGGGTCATCGGTTCGCGAATCCGGGCTCAGGGCTTACGAGATGGCCCCGAGCGGTCGTCGAACTCGAGAGGTTGCCGGTTGATGCGCTCCATAAACGCAGTAAACGGGACGAAAAACCCGTAAACGAAGAAAAACAGAAGTAGCAGCGCCTGGATACCTAGCAGCATATAACAGAGTCGCAGGATTTCCTTTCCACGTCTCCCGGCCTCGTTGGCATTCCGCTCGACGACATGACCGAGCCGGTCCATGTAGATCTCGAACTTCCGCTCGCATTCCTTCTCGAAAAGCTCCTGTGCCTCGTCCCGCTTGTTGGCACCGACCAACTCGAGCACTTTCTGGCGCGTCGCCCGATAGGCCAGCTTCGCTTCGAGGAGTCGCTCGAACTCAAGTCGCTCGTTGTCCGACCGCAGGGACGCGCGGTGGGCCTCATATTGGATATCCACCTCACGTGTGGCTTCCTCCAGCCGGAAAAGGATGTCCGGCAGCTTTTCCTTGGAGTTGCTACTGATGGCGTAGGCGGTCTGGAGGAAGCCCTCCGAGACATTCATGGTTGCCAGGCTGCTGGTGGTCAGGCCTTTCAGGGAGTCCTCCACAATGCGGGCGGCCTGCCGCTGGATCAGCCAAATCATGGTGACCGGCGAGGTCACGATGAGCAGCAACACGAGGATGGCAATCGCGAGAAGCGCGCGCTTGAGGAGAGGTGATTTCATGGGGGGAGTCATGGATTATCGGCGTAAATGGAGTCCTCTCGGATTCACCTATTTGCCTTCAAATCGTCGGTTCACGTGTTTGGCAAAAGTGATCCTGATTATTTACGGATTTTTTCTGTCAGATTCCTGCCGGACTGGCCAGCGGAAAGCGGGCGGATGCTGGAATCGTTTAGGAGGGCGCCGTCAGCACCGCCGGCGGCCATAGCATTGATCATTATGACTGCGAGGTAGGCCTTCAGTGAAATGATTGAAATGATCAGAATCCAAACCGCTGCCGGAACGCTTGCGACTGGCGTCTTGAAAACTCGATGCTGCCATGGCCGTCGAGTTCCGCAGTGAAGGCACCGCCGTCGCGGCGGCGGATTTGCTTGAGGCAGTGGAGTTGGACAATCTGGCTGCGGTTGGCGCGGACGAAGAGGTTGTCATTCAGGAGGTGCTCGATTTCCTTGAGGCTGCGGGTGAGCAGGATGGGCTTGCGGTCTTTCAGGTGGAGCATGACATAGCTGCCCTCGGACTCAGCCATGATGATTTCCTCGGAGTGGAGCGGCCAGCAGTTGCTCTGATCGCCGAGGACGATGAGGTTGCTATCAGGATTTTTATCGGTCCTGCGGATTCTTGCTAGAGCACGGGCGAGGCGGGATTTTTCGACGGGCTTGAGCAGGTAGTCGGTCGCATCGCCATCGAAGGCCTCGACGGCGAAATTCTCATGCGCGGTGACGACCACGACGGGGACGCCCATGGCACGGATTTCTGGCAGGAAGGTCATGCCGTGGCCGCCGGGCATTTCGAGATCGAGGAACACGCCATCCACGCGGTGACTGAGCAGTAGCTCCCTGGCTTGGTTGGTGTTACGCGCCTCGATGCCGATGAATGAGGGGAGCAGCCCGCCGATCTGGCGGCACAGCTCGGCACGCGCGAGATCTTCGTCATCGACGATGAGAAAACTGATCGTTTGGGAATGGTTACTCATGGTGATAGAGAGTTAGGAAGCGGGAGATCGACCTCGGCGGCGACGGTTTTTTCATCCATCTGGGAAAGTGAGAACCTCGCCCGGCCGCCGAACAGCATTTCAAGCCGTTGCAGCGCGTCCTGGGTGCCGACGCCGCGCGCGGCATGTTCGGGAAGCGTCCCGGTGTTGCGGACGGAAATGCGGATCTGTTCTTCGGTGGCCTTGGCGGAAATGGTGATCATGCCGCCGTCCTCCAGATTTCCGATGCCATGGGTGATGGCGTTTTCGACGAGATTGAGCAGCAGCATCGGTGGGACCGGCGTTTCCAACAGCTCGGCGGGCACCCGGATCTCGGTGAGAATACGATCGCCAAAACGCAATCGCGCAAGATGGAGTAGCTCTCGAATGCGTTCGAGTTCCTCGCCGAGGGCGATGAGGGTGTTTTCCGTGGTCCGCAGGTTGCTGCGGAGGAGGCTGGCGAGGGAGGTGATGGCTGCATCGGCGCTTTTCGGATCGATGTGGACGAGCGCGTGGATGACGTTGAGCGAGTTGAACAGGAAATGCGGTGTCAGTTTCGCCTGCAGGCTGCGGAGCTTCGCCTTCTGATAGCCGAGGGCGACGAGCGCCTCCTCCGCCCGCTGGAGCGCAGAAATGTCCTGCAGCAGGCCGATCGCTTTGGTCGGCCGGTCGTCGAGCCCGCGCTGGAGGATGCGACCGGCGGATTCGAAAATCAGGCCGGGTGATTCTTCTTCCTGAAACGGATTTCCCCCTTGCATGCGTGAGCGCCAAGAGTCGGAAATCAACGCACCGGACTGGGGCGCGCCCGCCAGTTTGCGCAGTAGCTCTTCATGGCGCTCTCCTGCTGGAGTCTCCCGTGGATGACTGCCGGAGGGATTGCTTTGAACCCAGGAAAATCCGCTTTTTGCATCCCATTCCCACAACTCGATGCCTGCGGCCGACAGTGCGATCTGGTTGAGATTCAACTGCCGCAACAGGTGGGAGGAGCCGACGGAAACCAAGTAGGCGACAGACGACATCACGATGTTATACAGGGCGATCTCCGCAGGATTCACGGACCGTCCTTGGCCTGCCCCTACCACAAACGGCCCCTGACCGTAGCACACCAGCGCGGTGGAAATCACACACCACATGGCTATCAGCAAGGAAATCGGTGCCGGCGACAGCCAGACCGCCGCCATCACCAGCAACGGGAACGGCAGGAAAATCGAGGAACTCGGACTGATTAGCTGATCGAAAAATCCCAAGAACGCCAATGCCATCACCACCAGTGCGGCGATCCCTGCCAACACGCCGTTCCACGACTTTTTGAATTCGGCGATATTGAAGTCCTTCTGAAGAAAATGAATACCCAGAGCCCCGAACGCCACAATGCCGTGGGCATGAGCTGCGACGATGAGGAAAAAAGTCGTCCCCATGTTTTCGGCGGGAAATTTCCCATTCCACGTGAATGTCAATGTGGTGACGAGTGCCGTAGGCAGCGAGCAGATGATAGGAGCCCCCAGATAACTCCGCACCACAGGCCACATTGCGGAGCGGTTAATCCCTACCATCCGCTGATTTTGGTGGGTCGCCAGACTCACTAGCCAAGCTCCGAACGGGTAGGTCAGCGGGATCAGCAGGGCTGGCCAAGTCTGACGGCTCGGAACGATATAGGTCCACACCGATAAATAGCCGAGCAGTACCCAAGGCCAGACCCTCCAACCGAAGTGGAAAAAAAACGCCATCGTAATCCCCGCCGCTGGCCACATCGGGCTGATCGCGCGGCCGCCGACTGTGAGAAACCAGAGTCCGAGGTAACACGCCAACGCCGTCGCCAGCACCAAAAAAAGACGCTGGCATCTGTCGAACGGAGGATTTCCTGAATCCAATTTGTCAGGTCGGCTCATCGATTTGATTTATAACCAAATGCTAACAAGATATTCCATCATAAGTCGAAACAAGAATTTACTATTTCCAACAATTTCGACGAAGCCGTGAAAGCTTTGGAAACGACCGCTCAACCGGGCATTTGACCGAAAACTTGCCAGATATTCGGGCGTCTAGTGATTTTCTGGCACGCTGACCTTCGGCGGCGGCGGCGATGGAGTCCTTTCGCGCCAATGATTTTCCGGCGAACAAAGTAATGTTGGAGCCGCCGTTCAAACGGCCGTGGCGACCGCTTACCAAGTCAGCCGACCATTGTGAACACAGACATTGCGGAAGTCCGCTCTCTTCATGTAACTCTCTGGGGGAAAGGCCGCATTCGATACGGAATGTGTCACTTCCCTCGCCAAGTCCAACCCTCTCGCTCAGCTTTTTCCCGCCGTTCTATCCCCACAAATGGGGAGAGCTCGGAATCTCCGGAAATCGCTCTCAGGACGGCTGGCTTGGTCCAGCTCCACCTCCAAAAGCCGCCATGAGTGAAACATCTAACCATCTTTCCACCGAGACAAGCGGCAGCCCCTATCGGAGCAATGCCGGTGATGCGCACCCGCCGTGGATCGCAGGAGTGCGCTACCCTAGCGGCACTGAAATTTGGTGTGCCAATCGTGGCGGCGAAGCGGCATGGACACCGGACCGCAAGCTCGCCGCCGGTTATCCGTCTGAAACCAGCGCAGCCATGGCCGCCCGGCAGCTAACGGAAGGTAACGCAGTGCCATTTTGGACCCGGGAGGGCGATTGAATGAAACAACTGCCATCGCCCAATAATTTTTTGTGTGTGTTGTGAGAAAGGGGGAAGGGATCTGGGTTTCCTTCCCCCTTTTTTTCTCAAATTCCCAATCCGACCTACGGTGAAAATCCAAACCATTACCTTCACCACCCCTTAACCCCCGTTCGCTTGTTTTCCGCAAGGGCACGCTTTCCGACATGCATCGACTCCCCTCCCGCTACGCAGTCGCCCGTTTCAAGCTCACCGCGTGGGTGCTGTTTTTCATGTCCTTGATGATCCCTTCCACCTTTGGAGTGCTGGTTTACTCAATGGTCACGATTGACCGGGATTTCATGCAACTCGCCCTCGCACTCATCGGGGCCACCCTATTTCTGGCGATCCTCCAATGGTGCCTTTCCTGTCGCGCGAGCTGTCCGCTCTGCCACGCCAAGTCCATTTCCCACAGCGGCTGCTCTAGGCACCGCATTGCTAGGCCGCTATTCGGCAGCTACCGCCTGCGAGTGGCTTATACAGTCATTTTCAGGGGGTATTTCCGCTGCCCCTATTGCGGTGAATCCACCATCGTGAAGGCCCGGACGGCTGCCCTGCCCACTCGGAGACAATATTGAAAGCAAGAGGCCTGATCCACCGGTCATACACCGCAAGGTTCCACCGCGCATCCGGCGTTCCCGCTTGACGCACTTTCCCCTCTCCTACTAGCTTGCTTAACCGAGGCGCGTCCCGCCGGACAAGCCTTTCACCCTTATCCAACTCCCAACCTTCTTCCACAGTGGACCTCCAGGAAATCCGTCGAATTGTCGAACTCATGAACGAGCACGGGCTCACCCATTTCGATCTCACCAAGAAGGACTTTCACCTCAAGTTGAAAAAAGGTGCCGACCTCGATGACCTCCGTGCCCTGATGGCAGCCATGCCATCCGCCGCTCCCGCCGCGTATGCCCCGGCTCCTGCATCCGCCGCTTCCGCCGTAGGCTCCGCCGCTGCAACGTCCGCCGCTCCCGCTGCCGAGGGCACAGAAATCACCTCGCCCATGGTCGGCACATTCTATCAAAAACCCGCCCCGGACGCACCAAACTTCGTCGAAGTTGGCTCCACCGTCTCCGTGGGTCAGACGCTATGCATCATCGAGGCCATGAAGGTCATGAACGAGATCAAGGCCGAGAAATCCGGCGTTATCTGTGCCTGCGTGGCCGAGGACTGCACCCCGGTCCAATACGGTGACGTCCTTTTCCGCATCAAGTAAAGTTGAGAGTATTTTGTTGAGAGTTGAGAGTTGGAAAACTCTATCCGCTCTCAACTCTCAACCATCAACTCTCAACTTCTTCAAAAAAATGTTTAAGCGTGTCCTGGTCGCTAACCGCGGCGAAATCGCCCTCCGCATCATCCGTGCTTGCCGCGAACTGGGCGTCGAGTCCGTCGCCGTTTATTCCGAGCCTGATGTGGATTCCATGCACGTTCAGCTGGCCGATGAGGCCGTCTGCATCGGGCCTGCTTCCAGCAAGGAATCCTACCTGAAGATCGACCGCATCATCGCGGCTGCCGAGATCACAGGAGCGGATGCGATCCATCCGGGTTACGGATTTCTCTCAGAAAACGCCCGTTTCGCTGAAATCTGCGCCAGCTCCGGGATCACTTTCATCGGACCATCATCCACCGTGATCTCCAAAATGGGCGACAAGGCCACCGCCCGCGCCACAGCGGTAGCGAACGGCGTGCCGATCACTCCCGGATCTGAAATCATGCCGGATGCCGCGACCGCGCTCATCAAAGCGAAGGAAATCGGCCTGCCCGTGATGATCAAGGCGACCGCCGGCGGTGGTGGTCGTGGGATGCGTCCTTGTTTCAAGGAAGAGGAGTTCATCAGTCTTTTCCACGCTGCCTCGAACGAAGCGGTCGCTTGCTTCGGCAACGGCGATTGTTACCTCGAAAAACTCGTCATCAACCCGCACCACATCGAGATCCAGGTCATCGGCGATTCGCACGGAAATTACATCCACCTCGGCGAACGCGATTGCTCCATGCAGCGCCGCAACCAGAAGATCATCGAGGAATGTCCATCGCCGCTGCTCACACCCGAGCTCCGCGCCCGCATGGGTGAGGCTTCCGTGAGCCTGATCAAGAGCATCGACTATCAGAACGCCGGCACCATCGAGTATCTTGTCGATGAAAAGGCCGAGAATTTCTATTTCATGGAAATGAACACCCGGATCCAGGTCGAGCACCCGGTGACCGAAGAAGTCATGGGCTGCGAGCTCATCAAGGAGCAGATCCGCGTCGCTGCTGGCGAGCCGCTCTCCCATCACGTGCTCAACTCCGTGCCGCGCGGTCACTCGATCGAGTGCCGGATCAATGCCGAGGATCCCTTCAACAACTTCACCCCCAGCCCCGGCACCATCGATCTCTGGTATGCCCCCGGAGGAAAAGGCGTGCGCGTCGATACCCACGTTTATTCCGGCTACACCGTGCCACCGCATTACGACTCGATGATCGCCAAGCTGATCGTCACCGCCGCCACCCGGGAAATCGCCATTGCCCGCATGAAGCGTGCCCTCGGCGAGTTCATGATCCGCGGCATTAAAACGACCATTCCTTTCCAACAGGAAATCATCGCCCACCCCGACTTCGCAGCCGGAACGTATGACATTGGCTGGGTGGCGAGATATTTGGAAGAGCGGGTGAAGTGATAGGTCCAATGGGACTTATACGACCTATGAATAAAGCACGCCTCTATTGCATCCTTGATCTCGGCTACACCACCGAGGAACGCGCGGAGGAAGTCACCACCTCACTTCTAGCAGGTGGCGCGGATCTCCTCCAGCTCCGCGCAAAAAACCAAGACCGCGCCACCATCCAGCGGGTTGCGGAAAAACTAATTCCACTCTGCCGCGCCGCCGAAGTTCCCTTCATCCTCAACGATTTTCCCGACCTCGCCGCCGCCATCGGCGCGGATGGCGTGCACATCGGCCAGGACGACGGCTCCCTAGCAGACGCCAAGCGTCAATTGGAGCGCGGGATTCATCCCGGCCTTCATTCATTCATTCATCCATCTTCGTCGCCCCGCCAGCGATTCATCATCGGCCGCTCCACCCATTCAATCGATCAAGCCCGCGCCGCACTCGCGGAAGGCTTCGACTACATCGGCTTCGGCCCGCTTTTCCCGACTCCGACAAAAGCCGGACGCCCCGCCATCGGCCTTGAGGAAATCGCCGTCATGGAAAGCGAAGTCGGCGCAAAGATCCCCGCATTCTGCATCGGCGGCATCACTCCAGCCACGTTGCCACAGGTCTTAGCGGCGGGAGCCCAGCGTATCGTGGTGGTTTCCGCACTGCTCCAAGCTCCCGATGTAGAAGCCGCCACCCGGACGATCAGGGAGCTAGTGAGACCTTGAAACGATAGGACGCGCACGCGGTTAGAAAAAGTGCGACCGTCAATTCACCAAGGGAGATGAACTTCCAAGCTGAAACGGTATCAGCAACTTGGGTGGGGCGATCTTTGAAACCGAAACGATTGCGGTTTTTGAACTAACATTTCCTGTGAGGCTACTGACTTTCACCCAATATGAAGTGGTAGCGGTTAGGACTGGTGTCTTGTAGCTGGCAGCGGTGGCGTTCGGAATGGGCTTGGTGACGACGCCGCTTTTCCCTTTGTACCATTGATAGGTCAACGAGCTGCCAGTTGCCACGACGCGCAATGTCGCTTGGGTTCCCTTTTTAATCATCACGGAGGCGGGCGAGCCAGTGATGACAGGGATGTTTCCGGTGCTGCCCGTAGAAACGACAATGTTGAAGCTTTTCGATACCGACCCACCTCTGAAGCCCGCACCCTGCCATGCCTTGATGGTGATGGGAAACGAGCCTGTCTGGGTGGGAATGCCGGTGATGGAATCCACGCTGTTACGGGTGGCGTTGGTGTGGGTGAGGCCTGCCGGCAACGCTCCGATCACCTGCCAGCTCTGCGCCGTGCTGGGCGCGCCAGTCACCTGGAAAACGAAAGTCAGGTTCGAGCCGATGGCCGCGGGTACGGTCGTGGAACCTGCGGAAGGTCGTAACTGAGTGAGAACCGTCGCGCCCGCCACCGTGTCGAAGGCACCGAGTCCGGCGACCACCGCGATGGTCCATTTTGCGAGTTCTCCGACTCCTGAAGCGCTCATCACCCGCGCCTCCGGAAGGATCATCTGAACAACGGGCGTGCGCTGGAAAAGCAGTAGCAGCGAGCCAATTCTGGAGAAAACAAGGCGGACCTTGGGGTTGAGACGGAGTACCGGATTCATGTGGGTGATAGAGACAGAGTTTGTAAGGGTGCTAACTTTAGCCAGCAGATGGATTCAGGCGCGATGATAGATTGTGAAGCTGAAACGGGATGAGAAACCGAGGTGGGGCAATCTTCGAAACCTTAACGGTAGCGGTTTTCGAGCTAACATATCCGTAGGGATTTCTGACTCTCACCCAGAATGAAGTGGAAGAAGTTAGAGCAAGTGTGCGGTAACTGGCGGCGGTGGCTTTCAAGATGGGCCTGGTGAGGATGCCACTTTTACCCATGTACCACTGATAGCTCAATGAGCTTCCTGTTGCCAACACACGCAATGTCGTCGCTGTTCCCGTTTTGATCTTCACCGAAGCGGGCGAGGCGTTGATGACAGGGCCGCTCAGAACCGTAGCTCCCGCCACCGTATCGTAGCCACCAAGTCCAGCGACGACGACGACAGTCCATTTTGCGAGCTCTCCGATTCCTGACGCACTCATCACACGGGCCTCGGGAAGAATCATCTGGACGACCGGCGTGCGTTGGAAAAGCAATAGCAGCGAGCCGAGTTTTGAGAATGCAAGGCCGACTCTGCGAGGAATTTGGATTGGATAGTTCATGGCATACTACGGACTTTTGTACACAGATCGACGGGTATCAGTTGCAGCCACAGCCGCCACCGCCGACGCCACCGCCGCCGGACGATGCTTCGCGGGAGAAATAAGCGTGCTCGGTCATCGCCTTGAGCAGCGGATCGAGACTATCAGACATCACTGGCTTGGCGAGATTGCCGCGCTCGTAGGGTTTCACCCGCACGAGTTGATCGGCGCAGCTGCTCAGGCAGACAAGGGCAGCAGCAAGAGTTAGAACGAAAGACGTTTTCATGAGACGAGTGTAAAACTGTTATTTGCCTTCCGCGAGGAGTGCTTCGATCTCGGTGGTGTATTCGGCGACGGTCTTGTCACCCCGGAAGCCGGTGTGGACGTAGCGGATCACACCCTTGCGATCAACGAGGTAGCTCGATGGCATCGAAGGTGGATTGAAAAACGCGGCGGCTTGGTGGCCCGAGTCGTGGACGACCGGGAAGGAGGCTTTCATGTTGTCCGCGAAGGCTTTGTATTTCGCCGCTTCGTCATCGACGCCGATGCCGATCACCACAAGACCCTTGGAGCCGTATTTCGACTGGAGCTTGTTGAGGGCGGGAAACGATTGTTTGCACGGACCGCACCAGGAGGCCCAGAAATCGACGAGCACGACCTTACCGGACGTGTTGGGAATGGAGGCTCCGGGGAGCAGTTGTGACAGCTTCGGCATGGTCTGGCCGGCCTTGGCGCCATCGGCAGCTGATAGAACGGGAGACAGGCAGGCGAGCAGGAGGACGGTGGCGATGGTTTTCATGATTTGGTGATTGATGTTAGTTTTCAGGCGGCTTGAACGAGGTATTTTCCGAAATCACGGCTGCCGTCGATGCCGTGTTCGCCCTGGGCGCAAACCTCCACCCCGCGGGCGAGCGAGGCGAGGTGAAGTCCTTCGCGCAGTCCCAGCACGAAGACTGCGGTGCTGTAGATTCCGGCCTCAAGACAGGAGTTCGCAACGACGGTGACGGCACGCATCCCGTTAGCGACAGGCCAACCGGTGCGGGGGTCGAGAATGTGGCCGTAGCGGACGCCGTCGTGGATAAAAAATCGTGCATAGTCGCCCGAAGCGGAAACAGCCAGATCGCTGACGGCGAGGCCACCCCAGCAGTTGCCGGGCTTGTTGCCGTCCTCGATGCCGATGTGCCAGAAAGGATGCGCACCGTTTCCGCCCATGGTGAAAATGTCGCGACCGAGATCCACGATGGCGTCGCGGATGCCGTAGAGACGGGCAATCTTGGCGATGCTGTCCACGGCGAACTCTTTTCCAAAACCGCCGAAATCGAGGCCCATGCCCGCTTCAGGAAGAAACACAGCACCCGGGCGGCGTCTGACTTTCCCCCAACCCGTTAGAGCAAGCGCAGCCTTCACTTCGTCGCGAACCGGAAGCTTCTCGTGAGCGATTTTCCAGTTCCAAACGTTCAACAGCGGGAGCATCGTGGGATCGAGAATCCCGTTAGTGCGGGAAAACAAACCGGCGGCGATGTCCAACAACTCTTCCATTTCTGAGTCCGTCTTCACCCAATCGCACCCGGCGGCGGCGTTGATTTTCGACACGAGCGAATCAGCGCGGAAGCGTGAGAATTTCGCCTCGAAATTACCGATCCAGCCAAGCGCGGCGGCGGCGAATTCCAACGCCTTGCGTTCGTCTGGCTGTCTAAATTTGACCAAGCAGTTTGTCCCCAAAGCCTTGAATTCCAAGCACCGCACACCGAGATCATCGGCGGGCAGAACAGGGAGCGGAGCGGTGGTGATCATGTGATTGAAAATCAGAATTGTGCCGAAACGCCGAGGGTCCAGATGTCCGCGTCAGGGTAGGCTTGGTCGGGCGCGGAGTCCGAACCGCTGCCGCTCATCGTATAGCGTTCGAAGCAGGCATTTGCGGAAACATGATCATTGAACTGATAGCGCAGGCGCAGTCCGAGGCTCATCGCATCGAGAGATGAAAGGCGGTAGTCTGCGGAGTAGTTAGGACCCGCTCCGTTCGGTGCGCTTGCGGGCGTGCCCAGTCCTAGATCGTTGATGGTGGTCATGTAAAAATCCGCCGCATTCTGGTGATAGTAGCGGAAGAACGGGATGACTTGGAAATGCTCGCCGATTTCCTGCCTCCATTCGAGCTGGAGCGTTTCGGAAGTGATGCCGTAGTCGTCATGGCCGAAGCGGAGGACTGCATCTAGGGCACCGCTGACAGGTTGGAAGTAGTGTTTTCCTTCAAACTGTAGAACCTCACGCAAGCGGCTGTCCGGGCGGTTTTCCCGATAGATGTTGGTCACTGGCAGGTCGATGAATCCACCGACACCGTCCGGCACTTGGACGACCTCATTCCGCTGCACGACCTTATAGGGATCATTGAGATAACCGTTAGCGTAGCCGACGGTGAGGTTCGCGGTCAAGACGGTGTCCTTGTCGAGGATCTGAGTGACGCCTGCGAATAGATCGTAGGATTCCTTACGCGCGTCCGGCAGTAGCGGGATGCTGACTGTGTCATCGAGGTAGTTTACCCCGTAGGCGACCGTTGTGTTCTTCTGGTTGAGCTCCAGCTTGTCACTCAGGGCGAATCCGTTCGAAATGTAGTCGTGCTCGGTGCTGCGGGAGATTTCCAGTTCCACTCGATGATCGCCAAACTGCCGCGAAAGAGCACCGAGAATGCCAGTCCGCACATCCTCAACATCTGATAGGAATGGCTGACTCTCACCCGGCAGCACACCGGTGGGCGAGGCCCCCGAGATGGAGTCCTTGAGCCACTGGAAGCGGAACGAGGTGGCATCGTTGATCTCGATTTGTCCACGGATGTAGTGAGATTCCACCCGGATACGGTCATCGTCTTCCTGATAGAGCTGGTAGCTGTAGTCGTAGTTTTGCGGGATGGTCTCTCCATGGGCTTGGAAAGCCGGACAGAGCAGCGTGGCGAGGACAAAAGGCGGGTGTGATCTCACAAAAAGGGAATCGTTAGGAATTTGTTGTCCACCCCGGAATAACAGACCCGTCTCCGAAAGAAACGGCCTATTGCAACCCCATGGACAAGTTCTTTTTTACCTCTCAAATACGGGATGACAAATGCTGGATGGTAACCAATCGGTTATCATTCAACTTTATGAGAAGCCACTGGTCCATCCGCAAGGCCCCATCCGCCAAAGCGGCCGCGCTATTTTGGTGAAAGCGTGACCGAGCGCAGATTCATCACGCCGGTTTTCGGTTTGGCCGCCGGGCTGACCTTTAGGAAAAACTTTCCAGCTTCGCCGATCCGGATTTCGCCCGATTCCTTTGTTTCAAACTTCTTCCAATCCCCTGTCGGCAAGAGCTTCACCTTCTGCGAGCCATCCGCTGCAGAAACGACCACTTCGCTGGCTTCATCGGCAAGGGAGTAGTCGAATGAAAGCCTGTAGGTGCCGGCCTTCTTGATTTCCACCGGCCACTGCACGCTGTCCTCAGGATCGGTCCAGAAACCGATGTGATCCTCCTCCAGCTTGGCGGTTTTACCCGAGATCTCGGCATGAGAGGCATCGAGTTTGAGCGTGCCATCATCGGATTGCACCAAATAGTCCGGTAGTTGGCTGGCAGTGCCTTCGATGTCGAGAACGAGCACGCTGGCAATCTTGTCAGGCGCATCGGCCGGAAGGGAAACCGACAGCACATTGTCCTGATAGGTGAATGAAAGCGGCTTCTTGTCAGGATCGGCGAGTAACCAAGCCTTCGTTACCTTAGCATCTACCTGATTGATGGTAAATTTTCCGGTGGGCCACTCAAACAAGTGGACGTAAAGTTTTCCGGGTTTGGTAGTGCAGCGCCACGAGTTGCTAGATGATACGCTCACTTCGCTACCATAGCCGCTGCGGCCCTTGATTGCCTTGCCGAACTCGCGGCCGAAAGGCGTGGCTTTGGTGCCATAAACTGCCTCGCCGTTCACTTTCATCCAACGTCCCACCTCCGCAAGGCGCTCTACGCTCGGTGCCGGAATGACGCCCTCCGCAGTGGGGCCTACGTTGAGCAGGTAATTGCCGCCTTTGCTGGCAATGTCGATAAGGTTGCGCAGCAGCGTTTCCGGGCTCTTCCATTTTTGGTCCGCCGACTTGTAGCCCCACGTATCGTTCATCGTCATGCAGGACTCCCAATCGCGGCCGGGAAATCCGGTGGCTGGAATGTGCTGTTCAGGGGTTTCCGTGTCACCCTTGTAGCCACCACCGAGGCGGTTGTTATAAATAATCTGTGGCTGGAGCTTGAGGACCTCCGCGAGTTTCGCACAGCGCTCGGGGGTCATCATCTTGTTCGGAGTGTCCCACCAAAGCACGGAAACCGGGCCGTAGTTGGTGAGAATTTCCTTCACCTGGGGAATGGCGACTTTATCGAGGTAATCGTCGAAGCTTCCTTCCTGCGCTGGGTCCCAATGCTTGTCGCCCGAGACGCCGCCACCGGGATGATGCCAGTCCTGGCATTGTGAGTAGTAGAAACCGAGCTTCATGTCCTGCTCCTTGCAAGCGGCGGCGAGTTCTTTGAGCGGGTCACGCTTGAAGGGTGTGGCGTCGAAGATGTTGTACGGGCTGGCCTTACTGTGAAACATGGCGAAGCCGTCGTGGTGCTTTGAGGTGATGACGATGTATTTCATCCCGGCGTCCTTGGCCATTTTCACCCACTTGCGTGCATCGAACTGGGTGGGATTGAAGCCGTCCGCATACTTGGCGTAGGTCTCTACCGGGATCATGGCGTTTTTCATGATCCACTCGCCGATTCCGTTGATCGGCTTATCCTGATAGACACCAGCGGGCACTGCATAGAGGCCCCAGTGGATGAACATTCCAAACTTGGCATCACGCCACCAAGTCATGCGTGCATCGCGTTGTTCCGGCGTTTCCTGAGCCGGTTCCGCGGCCGTCGCGCGAGGGGAAATCGAAGCAAAGAGCGCTGCTAACAGGATTTTGGAAAAAGTGCTTGTTTTCATGTGGATTGATATCAATTTGTAGGAAGCCACAGAAGATACGGTAGCGGCTCCTAAAAAATATCATCCACAAATTCGGCGGACCCCACCCAAAGCAACTGCCCGTCCTATCACTTCGTTCCACCCAGCCGGTCAGCGCCATACGAACCGAACGGAACCAACAAGTCGCCATTCCCCGCGACCGCCACCGAGTCGAGCCACAGGCTCCACGTAGGGAACCTCCAACGGCTGGCCATATCGCCATCGGCTGGTGCTACGAAAACCGTTTTAGCATGCACACCGAGGATTTTCCCTGCCACAAATCGCAGCGCGGCAGGACGCCAGCCGAGGGTGAGCTCGCTTTCCGGAGTCCACGATTCGTTGTCGGCGAGCGTGAAGCGTGAGACGCCGGTCGCTGAGGTGACGAAAAGGCGTCGCCCACCGGCAGCCAACGCCGCCTTTGGCTCCACCTCACGGTTGGCAACGAGGAATGCGTCAAATCCATCAGAAGCGCTGACCTGCACTTTACCCACTTTTTCCGAAACGATCGAGCGAGTGAAGGCGAGGAAACCCTTTCCATCCAGCTCGGTGACCGCGAACAGATTGCCTGGCAAGTCGATCGCCGGACGCACGATCGCAGGCCCGGTTTGCCCGACTTCTAACACATGCGCCGCATTCTGGGTGGGGTAAAAATACTTGTTCGCGACCTGAGTGAAACCCTTCGTTCGGCTAGAGCCGATCACCACCAGCCCGCCGCCCGCCGCGTTCACCTGATTGAGCGTGGCTCCTTGAATACCGAAGTTGACCGGGAGGCCCGCGACTGGCCCTTCCGGCGCTGTCACGTCGAACACCAGCAGCTGTGGCTTCGATCCAGCGGGCCTAGTCACCGGCGGATAGATCGAGATCATCTTGTCTGCCTTCGGCATGACGACATCATCGAGCCAATAGATAGGCCAGCGGGAGTCCACGACCACACAGGGACGATTCTCCTGAGGCCAGAGGAGGTCGGAAATATTGGCCCAACCTCCAGCTCTGATGGTCTGGGAGCAGGTTCCCAACAGCTTCAATGTAGGCAGGGCGGAACCATCGTAAACATCCAATACTAATTTGTTAGAGCGGTTGCCGATTGCGATTCTCTGTAACCCTATCAACGGAACATCCATCGTCAGCTGCCGGAGGACAAAAAGCTTCCCACCGCGGAAAGAAGCGCTGCGCACCGAGCCGTCACCAAGATCCGTTTCTGACAGGACCTGCTCAAGATCACCCGCCGGGCTCACCCTCACCGTCGCGCGGCTGTCGCCATAGCCTGAGCCATCTTCGATCTGCAGGACATGCTCACCGGCATCACAGACGCGGTCGGCTGGCCAAGCGAGGCTGACCTCCGAGAGTAGCGTAGGCTTGTCGCGATCCTCAATATCCGCCGCCACCAGCACCCGCTGGGAAATGGAAACCACCGCACCACCTATCAGATCGGCGCGCCGCGGCTCGAAGGCGTGGGAAATCACACCGCGCTGCTTTAGCGCGCGGCCAGCGATGTCCAGATCCAGAAGCTGCACACCAGAAACCTGCTTGTAACTGTCCGGATCGGTCGTGACCAGCGGCACCATTACCAACCCGGCATCCGGCAGCACCTTGAGAGCCTGCTCGTCCCAGGCCGCCTCGCTGTAGCCGTTCGCCAGCACGATCCTGCTCAACTGCGTCGGCAGCGCGGGATTTGAAACATCAAACAGCGATGCCACGATACTCCCCGAATCCCAACCGATAGAAAGCAGCATGTCTCCCAAAGGCTCCAGATGAGTGGACCACCCCGGGACTTCAAGGTGACCTGAAATCACTGGCTTCGCAGGATCTGTTAAATCGACGATCCACAGCGGGTCTTTTTGCAGAAAGGTCACGATGTAGGCCTTGTTCCCGGCGAAGCGGGTGGCGTAAAGACTCTCGCCCTTCGCCAGTTCCAGCGTGCCGAGACGGTTGGACTCTCCGGTATAGATCAGTGGCACAGCGATTCCCGGGCCCCACACGCGGAAGGTTTCCAGAACGGTCCGGGGCGACCATTTCCACCGCCACGGGTTGCTTTCTGAAATGGTGGTCAACGTGTTGTTGCTCCACTGCATCTTGAATTTGTCAGCGATCACGCCCGCCGTGCGGACGGGCTTCGCGTTCAGGCGGACCAAACCTGTTGCGCCAAACCCGTAAACCGTCACCTCAGAATAAGTCCACTGGTCCGCAGGCGTTGAGGAAACTGCCAGCCAATCCCCACCGGCCGCGATGAGCGGATTATCTCCGGTGATTGGGAAACTTCCGGCTTTTTGGGGAGCTTTCCCGGTTTCTAACATCCATTCGCTGAGTGTGCTGCGGTTTTTCTGATTCGCTGCAGGAGACCATTCGGTAGTCGCCACGATCAGACGGTTCCCGACCATCCGGCTATCCATCAGATGCCCCGGGATGAGCTGGGTGAACTTGATCCGCGCCTGACTTTCGCCGACCTCCACGATCACGATGCGGGTGGCATCTCCATCACTTTTTAGCGTGCCATCCGTCAGCAGTGCCAGCTCACGCGTTTTCCCGTCGCCCGGTAGCAGATAGAGATCCTGACCGACCGCTGGCATGCGCAGCGAGGCGACCAGCGTCGGGTTCTTCGGGTCTGCCAGATCGAGCACTTGCAGGCCGCGCAGTTGGTTGAAGAAATAGACGCGTCCGCCATCGATTTTCCAGATGTCCGCCTCTACCGGCAGCGCAACATCAGGACCTGCCACCTGGCCTCCGAGTGCCCCAGTAGTGAGATCAGCAGTTCTCCAAATCCATGGGTTCATTCCGCCACCCGTATCGGAGAGCGAGAGGCCAAACTCATTCATCCCTCGATAGAATGAGGCCGGAAATTTTCTATCCGCCTTGTCCACCACTTTTTTCGAGACCACCGCACGCCACATGACCGCGTCGCCCATCGCCGGGAGATCGAATGACATCGTGCCGGGCATGACATGGGTGGAGACGTAGGTTCGCCAGATTTTCCCGTCGCCCTGCTGAAGGGAAATTTTGCGCACCCCCTCGGGAATAACGACTTTCGCGGTCCGGTGGTCCGGCGAGAGGTCGAGCTTGAGTTTTTCCACCGCGTGGACCGTTTCGATCAAAAATGCGAGGACACAGGTGAAGGCGAATTTTACAAACGTGCGGGAAAATGCGGACATAGTGGGAGGATTTTGAAATGAGGGATGGCAAATGATATCCGCTATTCCGAGTGAATTCGGATCACTTTTATTTCCGGACACCGGCCTTGCGTACTTCCTCGGCAATGATGCGGAGGCCGTCGCGGACGACCGCTTCGTCCATGGCATAGGAAACGCGGATGCATTCGTGGCGGTGACGCCAGTTTTCATCATCCTGGCCGAAGAAGAAATAGTGGCCGGGAATCACGAGCACCTCACGTTGTTTCAGCCGTTCGTAGAGCTCCATCGACGTGATGGCCAGGCCCGGAAACCAGAACCACAGGAAAAGCGCGCCCTCGCTCCGGTGCATAAACCAAGCGATGTCGTCGCCGAACGCCTCCAAGGCGGCAGCGCGGGCGAGACGGCATTTTTCCTGATAGAACGGGCGCACCACCTCGCGGCTGAGGCGGAGTAGCTCGCCGGACTTCACCAGCGGCAGCGTAATCTGTTGTCCTATGTTAGGATTCGATAGACCGGCGATGGCACTCATCGACCCCAGCGCACGGATGATCTCAGGCGGACCGATGACGATGCCGGTGCGGGTGCCCGGCAAGCCGATTTTCGAGAGGCTGAACGTGAGCACGACATGCGGCTCCCAGAATGGCGTGGCATCAGTGAAGATGATGCCGGGGAAAGGCGCGCCGTAGGCATTGTCGATGATCAGCGGGATGTTGTTCGCCTTCGCAAGAGCGGAAAGGCGGGCGACCTCATCGTCAGTTAGGACATTGCCAGTTGGATTCGTCGGACGCGAGGCGCAGATGGCGGCGGTGTCTGGGGTGATTTCGAGGTTTTCAAAATCCACGCGGTATTTGAAATCATGAGAGCCACTTTTTTCGATCAGCGGAGTGACGGCACGGAAGAGATCGCCGCTCACGCCCTGATTCGAGTAGCCTATGTATTCCGGCACCAGTGGTAGCAGGATTTTCCGGCGCGTGCCGTCCGGCATTTCTCCCGCTAACAAGTTGAAGAGAAAGTAGAACGCGGTCTGCCCGCCGCTGGTGATGGCGACGTTTTGCGAAGTGATGTCCCAGCCGAAGGTCTCTCGGAAAAGCGTGGCGATGGCCTCAAGAAACTGCGGATTGCCGCGCGGAGGATCGTAGGAAGTGAGGGAGCGTTCGAGCCCACCGTTTTCCTCCATCAGCTCTTCGAGACGCCTGCGCCAGACGGCGTTCATTTCCGGGATCCGCGCCGGTTGACCGCCGCCGAGCATTTTCAAGTCAGGGCCGCCACTGGCGAGGGCGTGGCCGAGATCATCCATCAGTTCCTCGATGCCGCTACCGCAGCCGAGGTGTTGGCCAAATTGAGAGAATTCGTAGGACATGGCGAGGAATCATAATGGGTTTCCGCTCGCCATTGAAGCCAGCGTCCGGGCATCCGGCGAGTTCTTATTAGCGGCTCCTCACGCGTCTCCGGACAGTGTAGGCACGCCACGGTTTACAATTGGCGGCGGCGTCGAGAGCTTGGGCGTGACGTCGATCCGCAGGGCGACGATCGCCATTCCTAACAATCCAATTCCCCCGCCCCATGCCAGCGTCACCGCCGTGACCATGCCGATCACGAAGGGGGAAAAAACGAGCAGCCCGATGACCATGCCGCTCGGCTTCACTTCATAGGCCATTACCGCCAGCCGCAGCCGCGAGCGTGCGAGTGCGAGGCCCATGGCGACATAACAGATCACCGCAGCGACTGCTGTGATGTGATAGATTATCCCACAGCCGTGACTCTGCATTCCTGCGCCTAGCAGCGGAATGCCCGCTCCGGCAGTCATCGAGGCGAGAAAAAGCGCTAGCACCGCCACACGAGCGCCCAGCCCTTTGAAGGCCGAGGCACCGATCGCCCCTGCGGTGATCATCGCAGAGCCGCCCAGAACCGTCGTAGCACACGCCGCCTCGTGCCACCATTCGATGCCGCCGACCATGTAGCGCACCACCACGTAGGGCAGCAGCGAAACGAAGGTGAGCGCGGAAAGCCCCCACAGCGTGATGAATTTCCCTGTCACGATTTTCCAGCGGTCCAGCTTCGTCAGCAGCAACAGCTCGTGATTCCCTTCCTCCAGCTCCTGCCCCATCAGGATCACCCCGCTCAACGGCATGATGAGCAAACAGATCGCAGCCACCACCATCCAGAACGGCCCGGAACTCCACAGCAGCCACGGATTAAGCATGCCGGTATAGTCCGAGCTTTCCGACGCGTAGCCGTTCTGAAACTCCGCCGCCATCGCGCACACCGCGAGGAACTGGATGCCCAGAAACGGATAGACAAAACTACCACGCCGCAGACTCTGCCGCAGCTCCTTCGCGGTCATCGGATCAAACCGCTCCGGCAAATCGTTTTTCCAAACCGTTTCCAATACCCCGAATCTGACGGCACATCACCTCCAGCGCAAGTCCGGCGGCTGGCAGAAAATGAGCAGAAATCTTCGTTTGGACCGGCGGCGATGTGAAGTAGGTTCCTCGCATGGCCATCGAAACCCGCAACGTCATCGGCTCAGTTCTCGTTCCCTGCTCTCTCGATCCACTCACCGGTTGGCATCGCGACGGCTGCTGCCGCACTGGCGCGGGCGATCAGGGAGTGCACGTCGTCTGCGCGCGGGTGACGGACAAATTTCTCGAATTTTCAAAGAGCCGCGGCAACGACTTGAGCACACCGCGCCCCGAGTTCGGATTTCCTGGACTCAAGCCCGGCGACCAATGGTGCCTGTGCGCCGCCCGTTGGCAGGAAGCACTTCAGGCGGGCTCCGCTCCCGGCGTCGTGCTCGAAGCAACGCACGAATCGGCATTGGAGTTCATCGATCTTGAGGATTTAAAACGGCATGCTTGTTAGGATCGTGCGGTGCCCTGGACTGCTCTAGGTATTTCCAACAGAGCCAAGCGAGTCCCCACGACGTCAGCGCGAAGACAAGCAATCGCACCGCCACCCACGGGCCGATGAAAAACGGGTGCCAAAGCCACGGCAGGACCCAGCCGAGAAACAACGGCACCGGCGTATGGAATAGATACAGTCCATAACTCAACCGACCAACGTGCTGCACTGCCGGATGCTCTAGCAGTTTCCTAAGCACTCCACCTAGACCGGACAAGGTCGATGAGATCAGACCAATGAAAACCACGGACACCAACGTCTGCTGGATATAACAAAAACCAGCAACTGGACGGCCCAGTTCGTTGCAAACATAGAGTGCCACATAGCCGCAGAACGCCAGCAGCCCTGCGGACCTGAGACGTTTGTCGCCTGCCACCATGCCGCGGTCCATCGCAAGTGCCAGCAATGATCCTACCGCGAAGTAGTCGAGCGATGAGAAGGTAATCGCCTCGCTGTGATGAATTTCAGGAAACCATCGCTCCAGCACGAAGCGGCTGATGGGTGCGACGGCCGTGCAGATGAGGAAAGCAGCCAGCAGCAGCCGCCGAGGCGTTAGAAAAACCAGCAACGGCCAGATCAGATAGAACTGCATCTGGAGCGCAAGCGTCCAGTAGTGCGCCGTGCCCGACGGCCAGCCGTTCATCCACGCCATGTGGAAATTCGAGACATGCGCAAAGTAGAACCACGGAAACTGCTGGATGTCCCTTGCACCAACAATGATGGCGAAAATCATCGCAGCGTAACACGGCACGAGGATGCGCACCATGCGTCGCTTTTGGAAATGCAGATAGGTTTTCACTCGCCACGGCACCGCATGGCCCTCGCCCACTGCCCGCTCGCGCAGCAGGATGCGGGTGATCAGAAATCCGGTCAGCGTGAGGAAAAAGAACAGCCCGATCTCGAAGGGAAACGGCCCGCGCCAGTTTTTCGCCGCCCAGTGGTGCCACATCACCCCCAGCACCGCGAAGGCCCGCCATCCGTCCAGTTGGGTATTTCGAATCGTCGCCAAAACTGCCGGACCTTCTCACGCCCAGCCCGCTGCCAGCAAGGGAAATGCGTGGCCCACACAGTCCTCTGCGTGGTCTTCGTTTCGCGTGAGAAGACCGCACCGGGGACTGTGCAGTCCACTCCCGATCATCAAAATGTAGCAAATCGCTCGGGCGGACTCTAGGGTCGCGTCGTGACCGGTGCTGATCACGAAACACAATGGCGGACGGACGGGAAATTCTTCCGTTCCGGCGGCAAGCGCGTGTGGATGAAAGCGGTGACTTACGGCCCATTTCCCGGCGGCTGGCCCGCATCGTTCGAGCAGGATTTTTCGCGAATGACGGAGGTGGGTTTCAATGCCGTCCGCCTGTTTGAGATGCCTGAGACAAATCTGTTGGACGCGGCACAGCGCCACGGGTTGAAGGTTTTCGGTGGATTGAATTGGGGACAGAACGCGGATTTCATGATGCGCCCAGGACTGTATTCGGCGGCACGCGTGGCACTGGCAAACTCGCTGAAGGACATCGGCAGTCACCCGGCTCTCGCGGGTGTTTATGTGGGAAACGAGGTCCCCGCCGATCTCGCACGCTGGATGGGTCCGGTGAAAGTGCGGAAATCGTTAGAAGAACTAATCGATCTCGGGCGGGAGATTTCTCCGCAGCTACTCTTCGCCTACGCGAGCTACCCGAGCACCGAATACTTGGAGCCGGAGAATGCGGATTTCACCGCGTTCAACGTCTATCTGGAAGACGATGCAGCGTTCCGCAGTTACCTCAAACGCCTGCATCACATCGCTGGCGACCGGCCACTGGTGATCTCCGAATTTGGATTGGATTCGAGGCGCAATGGCTTGGAGAAACAGGCCACTGTCCTTGGCTGGGCCCATCAAGCCGCACACGATCTGGAAACCGCCGGTCTAACCATCTATGCGTGGAGTGACCGCTGGTGGAACAACGGAGCTGAAGTGCTCGACTGGGATTTCGGCCTCAATGATCGCAAGGGAAATGCGAAACCCGCACTCAGCACTCTAGCTCTCAACTCTCACCCCCTAACCCTCAATTCCGTTAGCATCATCGTATGTACTCGGAATGGACGCAGGAGAATCAGCGGATGCCTCGCCGCCATCCATCGGTCCTATAATTCCCATACGACCTATGAAACCATCGTGGTGGACGACGGCTCCAGCGACGGCACCGCAGACTTCGTGGAAAAACATTTCCCCTGGGTGCAGCTAATCCGTCTGGCCCCATGCGGTCTGAGCGCCGCGCGCAATGCAGGCGCGAAAATGGCGTTCGGAAAAATCCTCGCTTTCACCGATGACGATTGCGAACCAGATGAGGAGTGGATCGCGCGGATTCTCCCGATTTTCAAAGACGCCCGATACGCCGCAGCTTGTGGGCCTAACCTGCCGCCCAGGGCACGGAGCTGGGAGGAAGCCGTCGTCCGCGCCGCACCGGGCGCACCCAGCCACGTGATGCTGGACGACGAGGAGGCTGAACATCTACCCGGCTGTAACCTGGTGGTGACCAAGGAGGCGTTTGATAGAATCGGCGGGTTCGACCGCCGGTTCCGCACTGCGGGCGACGATGTGGATTTCTGTTGGAGACTGCGTGATGCCGGATTCCATCTGGGGTTCGTACCCGGCGCCTTCGTCTGGCATTGGCGGCGGCCGTCGGTGCTCGCTTTCCTCCGCCAGCAACTTGGATATGGACGTGCTGAGAAGTTGTTGTTGGAAAAGCATCCCCATCGGTTTTCAAAACACGGCGACGCGAAATGGCAGGGCTTCGTCTATGGCGGCGGCCCCGTGCGCGTGATGGACGGCTCGATCATCTATCACGGCCCCATGGGCAACGCCGGCTATCAGGCGATCACCAACCGCATGCTGCCGCTGCGCGGATTGGAAGCAAGGTATGACACGGCGAAGGCCCGCCTCGCCCTCGCACTCGTCGATTTCCTCCAACCTCGCCTGCGTGCATGGGCGAGAAACCGCAGGATTTTCCTCCACCGCGCGTCGATGGAGACAACCCGGCCGAAACACTCCGAAGATTTTGAAATCGACGGTGCGAATGGAAACGACCGCAATTATTTTCTAGCAACGCTGACCACCGCTGGGTGGCAACCCGGCGGCGAGACCGACGCCTGGGATGCGGAGAAAAACGGCACGCGCGTCCTGCTGGGGACGGAACACGGCGAACTCGGCGTGAAAAACGTGCTGGTCCGCGTCTGGGGAGATGTGGCGCTGCTGCCTTTCAAGGTCCGCTGAACCGACCGCGGCTTGCAGTTCTCACGGGCGGCGGGTAGGGATGGGCGATGCCGCTGCTGACGAAAGACTTCGACTACCACCTGCCCGATGAACTCATCGCCGCGCGGCCGCTTGCCGAGCGCGCGGCGTCGAGAATGCTGGTAGTGCACAAAGAGAGTGGCGTAATCGAGCACCTGATGTTCCGCGATTTTCCGGAGTATCTACGGGCGGACGATTTGCTGGTGCTGAACGATACGAAGGTGATTCCGGCGCGTGTGTTTTCGGACGATGGAAAAAAAGAACTTCTCTGCCTCGACCGGCTGTCACCGTTGGAGTGGCGTTGCCTCGTCCGACCGGGCAAGACGATGAAACTCGGACGGACGGTCACTGTCGGCGGGATCAATGGGATCGTGACGGAGGTTTTCGAAAACGGCGACCGCCTCGTGCGATGGGACACGCCGGTGGACTTGAACGAACACGGCCACCTCGCGCTGCCACACTACATGGGCCGGGATGACGAGCTTTTGGATAGAGAACGCTATCAGACAGTGTTCGCCCGCGAGGAGGGTGCCATCGCTGCGCCGACGGCGGGGCTACACTTCACGCCGGATATGTTAGCAAAAATTCCCCACGACTTTCTCACGCTGCATGTCGGCGTGGGGACATTCCGGCCGGTAAGCGCGGAGGTGGTTTCGGATCACATCATGCATTCCGAGCGTTACGTGATGACGAAGGAAACCGCAGAAAAAGTGAACGCCGCCAGCCGGGTGGTGGCCGTCGGAACGACGGTGACGCGGGTGCTGGAATCGATCAGCAGACCGGTGACCGAACAACGCGGAGAAACCGACATTTTCATCCACCCGCCATACAAATTTGGCGTGGTGGGCGGGCTGTTGACCAATTTCCACCTGCCGCAGAGCACGCTGATCATGCTGGTCTGCGCCTTCGCCGGAAAAGAGTTGGTGATGGAGGCATATCGCCAAGCGGTCGAGGAGCGGTATCGCTTTTTCAGCTATGGCGATTGCATGTTGCTGGTCTGATGTGAAATCCTGACCGCGATGAAATTGATATCATGGAATGTGAACGGCATCCGCGCCACGATCGGCAAGGGCTTCGGCGACTTCGTCGCGGCGGCGAATCCAGACATCATTTGCCTTCAGGAAACGAAGGCGCGGCCCGAACAAGTGCAGCTTCCGTTGGAACTCGGCGGCTATCATGGCTATTGGGATTCCGCGCAGAAGCCGGGCTATTCGGGCGTGGCGGTGTTCACGAAAGAAAAGCCGATTGATTTCAGAACCGGGCTCGGCATGGACGAGCATGACAAGGAAGGCCGTGTGCTGACGCTAGAGTATCCGGACTTTTTCCTCGTGAATGTTTACACGCCGAACTCGCAGGATGGCTTGCGCCGTTTGCCATACCGCCTAACATGGGACGATGCGTTCCGCCGCCACGTCGCGAGTCTGGCTAACACCAAGCCAGTGATTTTCTGCGGTGACCTGAACGTGGCCCATCAGGAAATCGACATCGCACGCCCGAAGGACAACCGTTTTTCCGCAGGATTTTCCGATGAAGAGCGGGCAAGCTTCGGCGATCTGCTCAACGCTGGCTTCACCGACACCTTCCGCCATTTCTATCCGGACAAACGCGACGCCTATTCGTGGTGGTCCTTCCGGGGTGGTGCTAGAGAACGTAATGTCGGATGGAGAATCGACTACTTCGGAGTTTCCACTCCGTTCATGAACCGTGTGACGGATGCGGAAATCATGCCGCACATCACGGGATCGGATCATTGCCCGGTGGCCATTACGCTTATCTGAAGGACACCGCCGAATGGCGGCGTGACACAGACATTCCTGTCTGTGCTCTTCCCCCCAGCTCGGTGAAAGAACAGACAGGAATGTCTGTATCACGCCGCCCCATGGGATATCACCAGGCGGGAAGACCGAGCATTTCGGGCAGAGCCTCGCGCGGACGCCAGGTAAGGATTTCCGGGTCGCCGGAGGTGATGAGAACGGTATGCTCGAAGTGCGCGGAGGGCTTGCGATCCTCGGTGATGACCGTCCAGCCATCGTCGAGAATCCTAACCGAAGGCACGCCCGCGTTGACCATCGGCTCGATGGCCAGGGTCATGCCGGGCATGAGCGTAGGCGACTTGCCCTGCGGCCGATAGTTCGGCACTTGAGGCTCTTCATGAAGACGGCGGCCCACGCCGTGGCCGACGAATTCACGGACAATCGTAAAGCCATGTGGCACGGTGAAGTCTTCAACCGAAGCACAAAGATCCGCAAGTCTGTGACCGGCGCGGGCGTGGCTGATCGCTTCAAACAATGATTGCTCAGTGACAGCTAACAAGCGCTTCGTTTCGAGCGGAATGTCGCCGGCAGCGACCGTAGTGGCGTTGTCGCCGATGAACCCGCTCTTTACGATGCCGACGTCGATTTTCACGATGTCGCCGGGCAGAATCTTGCGTGGTCCGCCGATGCCGTGGACGACTTCTTCGTTGATGGAAATGCAGGTGTAGCCGGGAAATCCGCGGTAACCGAGGAAGGCGCTCTTGCAATCGTGCTCGCGCATCAGGTCGGCGGCTAACAAATCGATCTCACGAGTCGTGCGGCCCGGAGAGATTTCCTTGGCCATGGCCTGCAGGATGGTGGAGGCGATGGAACCCGCCGCGCGCATGAAGTCGATCTCGCGCGGGGTTTTGATAGGAATGCGGTTTCTGCGGGACACGTTGATGATTGCGCGGATGATTGAAAATCCAGGTTTCACGCCGGACGAGAAAAATGGGCAAGGATGCTAGCAGCGACCTCGCCCTGCGGCGCGGTGGCGTCGCAGGTCCGCAGCATATTCACTTTCCGGTAGTGATCAATGGCGGGTTGGGTCAAACTGAGGAACTCAGAATAGCGGCTGCGGAAATTTTCTTCGCTGTCGTCGGCGCGCGGGCCTGTCGGCGAGTCGCACACCGGGCAACGATCACCAGTTAGAAGTTGTGCGCGGTTGCCGGTCCAGCGGCATTCTGGGCATTCCACGCGGTCTTGGATGCGGGCGAGGAGTTGGTCGAACGGAACTTCTAGCGAAACTGCGGCATCGAGTTTCAAACCGTTTTCCGCCAGCCATGCATCAAGAAAATCCGCCTGCGGCAGGCTGCGGGGAAATCCATCGAGCAGCCAGCCACCGGTCTGGCGTGAGAGCCAGTCAGCGAGGATCGGGCACATCAGGTCGTCCGGGAGATATTCGCCACGGTCGAGGATGGGCTTGGCCTGCTGGCCGAGCGGCGTGTTGTTTTCGACATTCTCCCGCAGCAGGGCTCCAGTGCTGAGATAACCGAGGCCGAGACTTTCTGCGAGCCTCCGCCCCTGAGTGCCCTTGCCGGATGCCGGTGGCCCTAGCAGGACAATGCGGAGCGGCAGGGCGGCAGGTGCCATCAATGAAGCTTATTGTAGGTGAAGACGGAGATTCCGATCACGATCAGAACTGCCACCACCAAGAGCAGATAGAGAATCACCGAGCGTGGCGCGGCACCACCGGTTTGGTTGAGGCGGTCGTAGCGGCCCTTGAGCTTGCCCTTGCGGAGGAAGCCGTCGTAGTGCTTTTGCAGGAGCTGCGTTTCCACCTGACGCATGACGTCGAGCACGACACCGACCATGATCAGCAACGAGGTGCCGCCGAAGAAGTGAAGAATCAGCGAGCCCGCCGGCAGTCCGACCAAGGCCCCTGTGGCGACCGGAAGGATGAACAGGACAGCGAGGAAGATGGCACCGGCGAAGGTCAGGCGCGTCATCGTGAAGTCAAGGAAATCGGCGGTCGGCTTGCCGGGGCGCACACCAGGGATGTAGCCGCCGTTGCGCTTGAGGTCTTCCGCGATTTGAGAAGGCTGGAACATCATGGCGACCCAGAAATAAGAGAAAAGGAAGATGCCGACACCACCAAGGATGTAATAGGCGGTGCCGCCCTGCATTTGACCATTGAGTTTCACCACCCATGGCTGGCTGGCGATGGCGGGAATCAGACCGAGGGAGATCGGAATGATAGAAAGGATCGCGGTGGCGAAAATGACAGGCATAACGCCGGCGTAGTTCACCTTGAGCGGGAGATACTGTGTTTGCCCGCCGAACTGTTTGCGGCCGACGACGCGCTTTGCATACTGGACGGCGATGCGTCGCTGGGCCTGGGTGATGGCGATGGTTCCCGCAATGACGGCGAGAAGCAGGACGATCATCACGACCATCATGATCGAGCGGAACGGGCCGCCGTCGCCGGTGACGAAAAATTTCCATGCTTGGATCAAGGCTCCAGGGAGGCCGGAGATGATGTTAACGGTGATAATGATGGAGGTGCCGTTGCCGATTCCTTTCTCAGTGATTTGGTCGGCGATCCAAAGCAGAAGCACCGTGCCTGCGACGATGGTTACCACGGTGAGAACAACCCACAACGCAGATGGATCAGGAACGAGCGCGCGGCCAATCTTTTCGATGCCAGGCATGTAGGGAATGGTCGGGCTGGTAAGGGTCCGGGCGACGAAGAAACCCTGGACGATGGCGATGCCGATCGTGATGTAGCGGGTGTATTGTGTGATCTTCTGGCGACCACCATCCTCACGGGCGAGGCGCGAGAGTTTCGGCACGACGGCCGTCATCAACTGCACCATGATGGATGCGGAGATATATGGCATGATCCCTAGGGCGAAGATACCCGCCTGTTGGAGACCACCACCGGAGAACACCGTCAGCAGGGCACCGATACCGCCCGCAGGGCTTTTCGGATCCTGGGCTTGGACTTGATCCAACCACTCCTTGATGACCGTCGCATCGACACCGGGAAGGGTGAGATGCACGCCGAGACGGATGATGACGATCAGGGCGAGGGTGAAAATAATGCGGTCCCGGAGTTCCGGGATTTTCCAAGTGTTAGTAAAAGCGGAAATCATGGCTAATGGGTGAAAAAATGGCGCGTCGAGGGTTATAAAGACGATGAGGAAGCGCGGGTATGCGCTTCCTCATCGGAATTCAAAGATCTGAGATGGGGATCAAGCGATTGGCTCCGTAACGGTGCCACCGGCTTTTTCGATCTTTTCGCGAGCGGAAGCACTGGCGTTTTCCACAACGAGATGGAATGCCTTGGTGACTTCGCCAACTCCAAGAACCTTGACCTTGTCAGCAAGGCCGTTGATCAGACCTTGTGCGCGCAGCGCGGCTTCATCGATGGTGGCGCCGGCGTCGAAAAGATCGTCGAGTTCGCCCACATTGAAGACACCCACCTTGTCGCGGAAGTCGTAGTTATTGAAACCGCGCTTTGGAAGGCGGCGGTGAAGAGGCATCTGGCCACCTTCGAAACCGACACGGGTGCCGGAACCGGAGCGAGCCTTTTGGCCCTTGTTGCCTTTGCCGGATGTCTTGCCGTGGCCCGAGCTTTCGCCGCAACCAAGGCGCTTGACCTTGTGCTTGGATCCGGGATTCGGACTGAATGAATGAAGTTCCATTGTTTTAAAGAGTTGGAGATAAGTGATTAGGGACCGTGGATTGGGGATGAAAGAGGAGGGGAACGCTATGACTTTAGCAGATTCTTGATCTCCATTCTCCTATCCCCTATCTCCGATCTTAGATTGCTTTTTCCCGTTTTTTCTTACCGCGTCCACTGAGAACTTGGTCACGGGTGCGGAGTTGGCTGAGGGCCTTGAGGGTGGCTTTCACCACATTGGCGTGGTTGGAAGAGCCCATCGACTTAGCGAGGATGTCACGGATGCCGACCGCTTCGCAAACGGCACGCACACCGCCACCGGCGATGATGCCCGTTCCCGGAGATGCTGGCTTGAGGAGAACCTTGCCACCACCGTATTCAGCGTAGATTTCGTGAGGGATCGTGCCGTCAACAATGCTCATCGAAACGAGCACCTTGCGGGCGCCTTCGCTGGCCTTTTTGATGGCGTCAGCCACTTCGTTCGCCTTGCCGTAGCCGAGTCCGACTTTGCCGACCTTGTTACCGGTGACGACGAGAGCGGAGAAACTGAAACGACGACCACCTTTGACGACCTTGGCGCATCGGTTGATGAAGACGACTTTTTCGGAAAGTTCGTTGCCTTCAGCATCGGTAGGAGCAGCACGCTCTTCACGACGTGGACCGCCGCGACCGCGACCGCCTTGGCCACCGCCTTGGTAGCCACCACCACCGCCGCCGCCACCTTGATAACCGCCGCCTTGGCCGCGATTGCCTTGATAGCCGCCTTGGTTACCGGAGCCTGCGACCGGGCCCAATGGAAGGGGTGCCGGTGCAGCTGCTGGAGTTGCGGGAGTTTCGTTTTCTGGAATTGTTACCATGATGTTTGTCTGGTCGGAGCGTTAGAATTGAAGTCCGGCTTCGCGAGCTGCGTCGGCGAGGGCTTTGACTTTACCGTGGTAGAGGTGACCGCCGCGGTCGAAGACAACGGCGCTGATGTTCGAGCCCTTGGCGCGCTCCGCGAGGAGTGCTCCGACCTTCTGGGCGCTCTCGACGTTCGAAGAGGCCTTTTCGAAGGACTTGTCGAGAGTGGAGGCGGAGACGAGAGTCTTGCCTGCCGCGTCGTCGATGACCTGGGCGTAGATGTGTTGATTGGAATAGTGAACTGCGAGGCGCGGACGTTCTGCGGTTCCGCTGACTTTGCGGCGGATGCGGTTGTGAACGCGGCGGCGGATCGACTTGCGATTGATGGTGCTCATGGTGCCGAAATTGATTTGAGGTTGTTGGCGACGGTAATGGATTATTTGCCGACGCTTTTGCCTTCCTTGCGGCGCACTTTTTCATCGGAGTAACGGACACCCTTGCCTTTGTATGGCTCAGGTGGGTAGAACCCGCGGACCTCGGCGGCGAACTGGCCGACGAGTTGCTTGTCGATGCCTTCCACCTTGATCTTGGTGTTTTCCACGACCGTGACATTGAGTCCGGAAGGGATGGGGTGAAGGAGCGGGTGGGAACGGCCGAGGGAAAGATCGAGATCCTGTCCTTTGACCGCGGCGCGGAGACCGACGCCGACGATTTCAAGATCCTTCACAAAACCCTTGGTTACGCCGAGGATCATGTTTTGGACGAGGCTGCGGGCAGTGCCGTGGAGGGCACGGTGCTGGCGCTGCTCGGAAGCGCGGGAGACAACAACGTTGCCGTCTTCGCTTTTGAGTGAAATGCCGTCCGGAAGAGCAAAGTCGAGTTTGCCCTTAGGGCCTTCGACGATGACAGTGCGTCCGTCCAGTTTGACGGCGACCTTTTCAGGAAGAGAGATTGGTTTGAGTCCGACTCGTGACATGGTGTTAGTTTCCTTTTACGAGTTAGGGTTTACCAGACGTTGGCGAGGAGTTCGCCGCCGAGGTTTTGTTTCTTGGCGGTGCCGCCGGACATGACGCCTTTCGAGGTGGAAAGGATCGAGATGCCGAGGCCGGACATGACGCGTGGCACTTCACCAGCGCCGACGTAGTGGCGGCGGCCGGGAGTGGAAACGCGCTTGAGGTCGGTGAGGACGGAGCGACCATCAATGAACTTCGGCTTCAACTTGAGAGTTGTGCGTTCGCCAGTGACGACTTCGTAGTTCCAGAGGTAGCCTTCTTCCTGGAGGATGCGGGCGATGTCCGCCTTGATCTTGGAGTAAGGAGCGGAGAATTCCTCATTGCCAGCGCGGGCGGCGTTTTTGAAACGCGTGAGGAAATCGGAGATTGGATCGGTGAGAACTGCCATAACAGGTGCTTCTTTTAAATGGGGTGCGGTGTGTTAGTTGGCAGCGACTGCTTCGGCTTCAACTTCGTTGGCTTTTTTCATGTCGCGGAACGGCATGCCAAGCTCGGTAAGGAGGGCGCGGCCTTCCGCGTCGTTCGGTGCGGAAGTGACAAAGATCAGGTCAAAACCAATGGTGCGCTTGATCTGGTCGATTTCGATTTCCGGGAAGATGGATTGGTCGCTGATGCCACACGCGTAATTTCCACGGCCGTCGAATGACTTGGAGGAAATCCCGCGGAAGTCGCGGATGTTCGGTGCAGTGACGTTGATGAAGCGATAGAGGAATTCCCACATGCGAGGACCACGGAGGGTGACGCGGGCTCCGAGGGCTTCACCTTCGCGCAGCTTAAAGTTGGCGACCGCCTTCTTGGAGAAGGTGATGGATGGCTTCTGGCCGGTGATCTTCTGGATTTCGTTGACGGCGTCGTCAACGGCTACCTTACGATCCGGGGCCTTGCCCATGCAGGAAGTGACCACGATCTTTTCAAGACGTGGGACTTGGTGGGAGTTGGTGTAACCGAGCTTCTGCGTGAGAGCCGGGACGACCTTGTCCTTATAATATTGTTGTAGTACTGGTGTGCTCATTTTCTTTGCGGGTCAGCGCTGATTTCTCAGGGCGCTTAAGCGCGGGCGGAAGCGAAATGCTTCAGCCCACTTTCTTGACATTGGAGATATGGATGGGACCGTCGATGGTCTTGAGGCCGCCGTTAGGCTCTGCTTCGGTCGGCTTGACGGCCTTGATGATGGGGCGGCCGCCTTCGACGGTGACCTTGCCCTTGGCGGCGTTCACGAGAAGCACGGTACCGCGCTTGCCCTTGTGATTACCGGCGATGATTTCGACTTGATCGCCTTTTTTGACGTGCGTCTTGATACGGCTCATGGAGATGGATAGATGAAATGTGACTGGGCGGGATGCCTTAGGTTCAAAGAACCTCGGGTGCAAGAGAAACAATCTTCATGAACTGACGCTCACGGAGTTCACGGGCGACGGGTCCGAAGATCCGGGTGCCACGTGGGTTGTTATCCTTGTCGATGATAACGATCGCGTTCGAGTCGAAACGGAGGATCGAACCGTCGGCGCGGCGGATCGGATAAGCGGTGCGGACGACCACGGCCTTGACGACGCTGCCCTTTTTGACAGAAGCGGTCGGGATGGAGTCGCGGATGTGGGCGGTGATGACATCACCGATGCGTGCGGTGCGGCTGCGTTTGCCGAGCACACCAATCATTTTTGCGCTGCGGGCACCGGTATTATCGGCGACGACGAGCGAGGTTTCCATCTGGATCATGACTTGGAGAAATTTGAGATTTGAGATTTGAGATATGAAGTGGGCACCGCCCAATCAATGCGTGAGAACTTCGGCAAGCGTCCAGCACTTCAGCTTGGAAAGCGGACGGGTTTCGACGATTTTCACGCGGTCACCGATCTGTGCCTGGCTGTTTTCGTCATGCACGTAGTATTTCTTGGAGCGCTTGACGATCTTGTTGAACTTGGGGTGAGGAACACGGGCAACGTGCTCAACGACGATGGTCTTTTCCATTTTGTTGGAAATGACCACGCCAACGCGGGTCTTACGGAGGTGGATTTGGGCGTCCTTTGGAGTCTCGCTCATAAATTAAGTTAGTTAGGCGTTGGCGGGGATCAGGCGTTCTTCAAAGCGGTGGCCGCAGTGAGGACTTGAGCAGTTTCGCGGCGCACTTGTTTGATGCGGGCGGAGTTTTCCAAAGAGCCGGTGGCTTTCTGGAGGCGGAGGTTGAGGGCTTCCTGCTTGAGTTCCTTGAGGCGGACGGTGATTTCGTTCGCGGAAAGTTGGCTGGTTGCTTTGGCTTTGTTTTTGGCCATGGTTCAGACGGATATTGAATGGATCTGATCGGACGGATCAGGCGTGCGGATTGCGGGTGACGAGGCGGGTGCGGATGCCCAGCTTGTAGGAAGCGAGACGCATGGCCTCTTTCGCTGCTGACTCAGGAACACCGCCGATTTCGAAGAGCATGTTGCCCGGGCGGATGACTGCGACCCAACCTTCGACAGCACCCTTACCTTTACCCATCCGGGTCTCCGGAGGACGCGAGGTGATGGACTTGTGCGGGAAAACCCGGATCCAGACTTTTCCTTTCCGCTTCAGGGAGCGGTTGATTGCGATCCGGCAAGCTTCGATCTGGCGGTTGGTCATCCATCCGCGGTCGAGGGTTTGCAGACCGAAGTCACCGAAGGCGACAGTGGTTCCGCGCTGGGCATTCCCGGAGCGGCTTCCGCGGTGGCTCTTGCGGAACTTGGTTCGTTTGGGCATCAAAGGCATGACTTGGTCCTCCTAAAAGTTAAATTTTGATTCGTGAAATTAAGTAATCAGTTGCGATTTTGAGGAGGGCGACGATCGCCTCCGCGATCACCACCACCACCACCACGGCGATCTCCGCCACGGTCGCCACCACGGTTGTCACGTCCTTGCGGGCGGCCACCGGTTCCATCGTCTTCCTTTTTGTTGACCCAGCATTTCACGCCAATAATGCCGTAAAGGGTGCGGGCTTCGGCAAAGCCGTAGTCAAGGGGAACGCGGAGTGTTTGAAGAGGCACTTTGCCTTCGCGATAGCCTTCGGCGCGGGCGATGTCCGCACCACCGAGGCGGCCGGCGCAACGGAGACGAATGCCTTCAGCACCGAATTCCATGGCGGTTTGCAGCGCACGCTTCATGGCGCGGCGGAAAGAAATACGGCGCTCAAGTTGCACGGCGATCTGCTCGGCGACGAGTTGTGCGTCGAGCTCTGGCTTGCGGATCTCGATGATGTCGATTTTGACTTGGGCACCTTTGCAAAGGCTGGTGATGTCCTTGGTCATCACTTCGATTTCCTTACCTTGGCGACCGATGATCAGGCCTGGGCGGGAAGTGTGAAGGGTGACGCGGACGCTGTTCCAAGCACGCTCGATGACCACACGGGCCAGACCTGCATTGATCAGCTTATTCTTGAGGTAGCCGCGGATCGCGAGATCTTCGTGCAGCTTGTCGGTGTAGTCTTTGCCTTTGGCATACCACTTGGAGCGCCAGTCCTTGTTGACGGCGAGGCGGAATGCGATCGGATTTACTTTTTGGCCCATGGTCGGTGAGGAATGAGATTAAATGAGAGGGATTCAGGCTTCTTCAGTCGCTGCTGCGGCGGCGGCAGGAGCTTCTTCGACTTTTTTGGCGGCGGCCTTGCGGGCAACCTTCTTTTTCTTCTCGGGGGCGGAGCCGACGAGAGTGATGGAAATGTGGCTGGTGCGTTTGAGGATCGGACCAGCGGAGCCCTTAGCACGAGGCTTGAAGCGGCGGAGCGTAGGACCTGCGCCAATGACGGCTTCCTTAATGATCAGCGTAGTCGCATCGAGGGAGAAATTGTTCTCCGCATCGGCGATCGCCGTCTTGAGGGTCTTCCCGATGAGCTGTGCAGCTTTCTTGGGAGTGTAGGTCAAAATATCAAGGGCGTTCGATACGGCGAGGCCTTGAATTTCACGGGCGACGTCACGCGCTTTTTGAGGCGAGAGACGTACGAATTTGGTGGTGCTTTTGACTTCCATGGGTCGTCGGACGGTGAGTGGTTACTGCGCGGATGCTTGTGTTTCGAGAACGGCGAGATCGCCGGGGCGTGGGGATTCGGCGACGTTGTCGAGGTGTTCGACAAAGGCACCACTGACGCCCTTGCGGACGTCGGCTAAAATGGCTTTTCCGTAGGGCTGCTGCCCGCGGGTGAGGCGAAAGGTCATGCCGATTTTGGCTCCTTGGCTTTCACCAAGATTCAAAACCATCATGCCACTTTCTTGATCGAGACTGACGATACGGGCTTGCTGCAACGAGCCAGTCCGAACATCGGGGCGGGGCTTCTGGCGTAGTCCGAGGACTGCGTCAAGCTCTCTTAGAGAAGTTTCTACACGAAGTCTCGCATCCGGATCCGAAACCACCGCTTGGCGAAGGTATTCGTTTACGGCAGCGGCGAGACGGGTGACGGATCCTTCGAGACCGGTGATGCGCTCGTTGGCGAGCTGGAGATCACCAGCAGCTTGGACGAGGCGGTCATCGCCCCCGTCGAGCAGGTTTTTGCCGAGTGCTTCGAGACGTTGGCGAACCTGAGCGAGTTGCTCGGTCGCCTCTTTCTCGCCGCGATTGGATTCGGCAAGGCTGCGCTGGAGGGTTTGGTTCTGCCCTTGGAGTTCGGTGACGATCTCCTGAAGCTCCTCCACAGTCGGTGCTTGGGCCACGCACATCTCCGCAGCGGCCAACAACCCGAGGGCGGTGGCAAGTGCTTTGAGATGGAACGTGGTGCGCATGTAAGTGGAGGAATTCGAAACCCGTCAGATTATTTCTTACCGATACCACCGTGGGTCTTGAATAGACGCGTCGGTGAGAATTCGCCAAGTTTGTGGCCAACCATATTTTCGGTCACGTAAACGGGAACGAAGGTCTTGCCGTTGTGCACGGCGAAGTTGTGGCTGACGAAATCAGGCGTGATCATCGACTTGCGGCTCCATGTTTTGATGGGCTTGCGGTCGGATCCGGCTTCGGCGACGGCGTCGATCTTAGCGAGGAGCTTTTGATCGACGTAGGGGCCTTTCTTGAGTGAACGTGGCATAGGAAATTTGAGATTTCAGATTTGAGATTTCAGATTGAGAAGAGATTACTTCCGCTTCGCTTTGTGGCGGGACTCGACGATGAAGACACTGGTGGTCTTCTTCTTGTTGCGGGTCTTCTGGCCCTTCGCGTGGCCCCATGGGCTGAGAAGGTGCTGACGACCACCACCGGACTTCGACTTGCCTTCGCCACCACCGTTCGGGTGGTCAACTGGGTTCATCGTCATACCACGGACAGTTGGGCGAACACCCTGCCAACGTGTGCGGCCGGCTTTGCCCGAAGTTTCGTTCATGTGGTCGCGGTTTCCGACTTGGCCGATCGTGCAGAAGCAGCGGTCGTTGAAGCGGCGGATTTCACCGGAAGGCATTTTCACCAGAGCCCAGCCGCCATCGCGGTTAGACAGGATGGCGAGCTGACCAGCAGCACGGGCGACTTTGCCACCGTTTCCTGGGATGAGTTCGATGTTGTGGATGGAGGTGCCGAGCGGCACTTCGCTGAGCGGCATCGCGTTGCCCGTTTTAGGAGCGACGTTCAGTCCGGACACCACGGTCGTTCCGACTTCGAGGCCGAGAGGAGCGAGGATGTAGGACTTTTGGCCGTCTTGATACTGGATGAGGGCGATGCGGCAGGTGCGGTTCGGATCGTATTCGATGCCGACGACGGTGGCTGGTGCATCGTGCTTGCCACGACGGAAGTCGATCAGACGGTAGTGGCGCTTGTGGCCACCGCCGATGTGACGGGTGGTGATGCGGCCGGTGTTATTACGGCCGCCGCTGCGCTTGAGTGGCGTGAGAAGTGACTTCTCAGGCTTGCTCTTGGTAATCTCGTCGAAGGACGGAAGATTCTTGTAGCGCGCGGATGGGGTGATTGGCTTGAAAGTTTTCAGTGGCATGACAATCGGAACGTTGAATGGTTACGTTTGGAGCAGCGGGAAATCGCTTAGACGAGATCAAGCGATTCGCCTTCCTTGAGGCGGACGATGGCTTTTTTCCAGTGATTGGTGCGGCCGGCATCGGCACGACGTTGGCGGCGGAGTTTGCCATCGTAGTTGGCCGTGCGAACGGCCAGGACGGTTTTTCCGAAGAGTTGTTCAACAGCTTGTTTGATCTCAAGCTTGTTGGCCTTGCGGTCCACTTCGAGGGTGACCTCGTTGTTGTTCTCCTGAAGCATCGTTGCTTTTTCGGAGAGGCGGACGTTTTTAATGACCTGGTAAATGTCTTTCATGATCTCGGTGTTAGGTCCGGGGTTCAGGCGGTGCGAGCCGCAAGAGTTTGCACGGCATCACCCACGAGGATGATGGTGTTGGCGAGGAGGAGTTGCTCGACGTT
>JBBRYQ010000025.1:0-62107 GCA_038237425.1 Verrucomicrobiales bacterium | reverse complement strand
GCTCGGATTGCTCGTAAGGTCTCTTTGCGGCCTGGTAATGCTGGGAGTTTCGCTGATATGGTTGAAAAACTGGAGGGCAGTCGAATGAAGGTCAAATTCCTCAGATATTGGAGCATTGCGGTGGGTGCGATGGACGCGCTGACTGGCTTGCTGCTGATTCTTGCGCCAGGCCCCGTGTTAAAAATGTTAGGGGTCGCTCCGCCGCCACCGGAGTCGCTGGTGTTACTGAGCTGGATCGGGGTTTTTGTGATGGCCGTGGGGCTGAGTTATTCGATGGCGCTGGGACGCCGTGGGCGGGCTGAGGCGGTGTGGGGATTCACGGCGCTGGTTCGGATCATGGTAGCGGTTTTTCTAACGATCCAGATTCTGGCAGGCACGATGGCTTCGGCGTGGGCGCTCGTGGGGATTTCTGACGCGTTTGTGGCGGTGGTGCAGTTCGTGATCCTGCGGAGGGGCTGGTGGAGAGAGGTGGCGAAATGAGGTGGATGGCGTTTCGGGCGGCCATCGTGGTGGCTGCGGTTTATGGGTATTTCCTGATCTACGCGCAGTTTTCCTTCGTGGAACTGCTGCGCGCAGGCGGAGCAAGCTTGATGCAGGAAAAAGCCGCGCTAGGGGCGATGGCGGTGACGGGTATGGCCGCCGGGTTTTTCGCCGCATGGCGGGGGGCGAGTCCGAAGTGGGTTAGACGTGCGCTGGTGCTGGCGGCATTGAGTGCAGCCGTGGCACCGTATTTAAATGCGATGCCCGGCGCGTTTGTGGTGGCGGTGGCCACTGGGGCGGCGCTCGGGATAGCGACGGTGGGACTCGCCGCGCTGGTGCCAGCGTGGTGCACCGTGGCGTGGGTCGGACTGGGGACGGGTTTGGGATACGCTCTCTGCAATTTCCCTATGATCTTCACGCAGACCCCGACAGGGCAAGCATGGGTGGGTGTCGGTTTTGCGCTGATAGGAATGCTGGCGGTTCCATCGGAAACGGAGTGGCGGGTGAAGGAGGTGGTGAGGGTTTTTCCGCTGTGTGGGGCGCTCGCCTTGTTCACGGCCTTGGTCTGGATGGACTCGGCGGCGTTTTTCATTATCCAGCATTCGAGTGATTTAAAGTCAGGAACGTGGGGCGACGGCCTGCTCTGGCGCAACTCGGCGCTTCATCTATCAGTAGCGATCATGGCTGGTCTATGGTTGGCACGCGGCGGTGCGCGGAAACTCCCGGCAATGGCTTGGGTGCTGCTTGCGGTGGCTGCGTTGGCGGTGAATCACGAGACAACGCGTCATTACGCAGGCTGGGTCTATCCGGCGGCGGTCTCGCTCTATTCGACGGCGCTGGTGGCGTGGCCGGGTTGGTTTTCCGGTGCGGACGATTCGCGAAAGGCCGGATGGAGGGCGGCTTGGTTGTTTGCGATCGCGGGCTGGTTCGGCTCGGCGAACGGGATCGGCATGGCGCAAACGCTACACGCCGTGCCGCCGGTGTTCGTCGCTGGTGCGGGTGTGGTGGTCATTGGTGTGATGGTGTTCTCGGATTTGAAACGCTGGCGCTCGGCGGTGGCTGTTGCGGCCGTGATCCTGGTGGTTATGTTCGTTCCCAAAAACAAATCCCAATCAAGCGGGGACTCCGCCGAGCGCGGGCGGCAAGTCTATCTAGCAGAGGGCTGCATCCATTGCCATTCTCAGTATGTCCGGCCCGGATCGCTCGATGAGGAAAACTGGGGGCCTGTCCGCAAGGTGGAGGACGTCCTGAAAGGTGAGCCGGTGCTCATCGGCAACCGCCGCCAGGGTCCAGACCTAACGAATGTCGGTGCACGCCGCTCCGAGGCCTGGCTGAAGATCCATTTCATCAATCCGCAACTGTTCTCGCCCGGCAGCCCGATGCCTTCCTACGCTCAACTTTTCGACAGTGGAAAAGGCGAGGACCTCGTCCGCTATCTCAAACAATCCGGCGTCGATCACATGTCCGATGTGATGGCGAAAGCCTCGGCTTGGAAACCGACGGGAACTGGCACGGGTGAGGATGGTAAAAAACTATTCTCCACCCACTGCGCCGCCTGCCATGGACCGAACGGCCTCGGCAACGGACCGGTGTCGTTGGAACTCGCTCGCAAGCCTGCCAATCTTGTCGCCGGTCCTTTCATCTGGACACCACCGAGCGATAATCTCGACTTACGCATCGCCCAGATCATCAAGTTCGGCCTGCCGGTGACCGACATGCCCGGCCACGAGACACTAACCGACGCGGAGATACTTGCTCTCCGGGACCACGTTTTAAGACTCCGCCGGAGGCCTTAGACCGCGGCTGCCGCCGTTAGTTCGGCGGGGTAATCGCCGCTTTCGATCAGTTTCAGGATGGACGCTACAACGTGCTTCTTATCTTCCGGGTAGGTCACTCCGAACCAGTGGCTACTCGTGTCGAGCACCGAACAATCAGCATTGCAGGAACGGATGAGCGCATCAACGACGGTGGGAATATAGTTTTCCGATTTTTCCATCGTGCCGAAGTTTTTGATAAACGACGCGAACTCGTTCTCGAGGTGATCGAAGAAACAATGCGTGAAGGCCCAGAAATTCATCGAAACCGGCGACGTCTCACACACCTCGCGACGGCTGCCGTCGAGCGACGTGCCACGCACCACGCCGTCAGCCTCACGCTCGATTTTTACATACTCCTCCACGCTGCTGAGCAGGCCGTTGTCACTTCGCGTGCAGATGCCTCGGTTCACGTCACCGTGGTCGGATAGAGTGTTGACCAGTGGATAGCCGATCATCGCATAGTGCGCCTTATCCTGTTCCGAGCGGGGCTTGGATAGAAACTCGGCAGCCCGAACGTAGGCGTCACTTCCGTAGAAATCGTCCGCATTGATCACGGCGAAGGACTCTTTCACCAAATGCCGCGCGGCGCGCACGGCATGGGCGGTGCCCCAGGGTTTCGTCCGGCCTTCTGGAATGCAGAAACCTTCGGGGAGATCATCGAGCTTTTGAAACGCATAATCCACTTGGATTCGGTCTGCGAAACGGGAACCCACGCCGCTCTTGAAAGCCTCTGCGAAATCCTCGCGGATGATGAAAACCACCCGTCCGAAACCGGCGCGGATCGCGTCATAGACCGAATAGTCCAACACCGTTTCACCATTCGGGCCCATTGGGTCCATTTGCTTGAGGCCGCCGTATCGGCTGCCCATTCCGGCTGCGAGAACTAGAAGTGTCGGTTTCATAAATTGTTTGGAGGGCTGGGTATCCGCGATAAAAAAGTCCGCGTGACGGCCTTGAAATGCCAATTGCGCAGCCTGCTTGCAACTCAAGACTATGGGGTGAAATCCCAAAACCTACGAATTTTCAGCCAGTCCCGTGATTTCAACGGCCATTTTTTACTTAAAACGAAATTACCCGGCCCCACTTTTCCCTCCCCGCGGAAATTCAGCTTTCCGGGCCGCCGAGTGCGAGCAAGGCGATGGACGGCACAGCCAGCGGTTTGCCAACGACAACGTCATCCAGCAGATTTTGCACCCAGGCGCGCGAAGCAGTCACCTTTTCCAGCGTGAGTGTATGACCACCGCTAATTCCGTCGATCCGGTATCGCTCGACCAAGATTGTAATGGGGACTTCCTCGCCTTCCAAGACCAGTTCGGCGCTCACCGATTTTTCCCGGCTGCGGATGTGTAAATCCGTGATTTTCCCGTAGCGGTCGACGCGCGATGCCAGAAATGCTTTCGCCGCGACTGATGATAGACTGTCTTTAATGCTGCCAAACATTTGAAGTAGAATAAGCCTGCGGGGTGACAACACAACCGCAAGTTAACGCCATTAGAGTTAAACAAAAGAAGCCGAGGCAAGTCCCCCGGCTCCAGTTGTTGTTATGGGTTCCTCTGAAGATTCAATGGACGGCGGCTGCGTTGATGCCGCTGGTGAAGATGCCACCAGTCGCGATTTTTGTGATTACCTGATCGGCGTTGCCTTCCTCCTGAAGAGTTTTGTCCAGCAAGGAGACGGCCTTGTCGAAACCGAGCACTTCGGCAAATGCCTTGGTCGCTCCGTAGGCGGCGATTTCATAATGCTCAATGCGGTTAGCAGAGGCGATGAGGACGGCATCCCGAACTTCGCCACGGGTGGTGCATTCGATGTGTTTTTTTGCTTCCTTGATCAGTCCGCGCATGGCGTCGCATTCTTCTCCATCGCGGGAAATTCCGTGGCTGCTGAAAAGTTGTTCGAGGCGGAAAACATGTCCCTTGGTGTCCACGAGATGGGTGGAGAAAGCTTCTCGCAGTTCGTCGTTCGAGGCGTTTGATACCATTTCCGGCAAAGCGGCCACGAGTTGGATCTCTGCGCTATAGAGATCGCGGAGTTGATCATAATACAATTCTTCGAGGTTGTTAATCGTGTTCATTGGGATTTTGTTTTAAATGTAGACTGGGTTGGTTCGTCGGAACGGCTACTTTGCACACAACGTGCCAGTTGCTCTGAATGCCTGCTTTGCTGCATTGGCAGGCTAAGGTGGAGGGAAATGCCCTAGTTCGAGAGTGCGCGATGCATGCGGGGCCGTGCGAAACACAGCACGCATAAATTTCTCGTTGCTGTTGTCCTGAGAATTGCCGACAGCAAAATCAGCAAATATTGTGAGGAATTCCAGAAGATAACGGGCTACTTTAGCAGCATGATGGAAACTCGATACTATCAGATTAAAGCGGAAATCCTAGCCTTGGCGGAGGAATTTCTAGTTGGCGATGAGTTCACCAAGGAACGATTGAGAAGTAAGGCAGATTTTTTTCCAATTTCAAAGACGGATGGGGATGACGGAAGGTTCCGAGCGTTGATGATCCGCAAGAGCGGGGAACTTTTCCTTGTTGAGGATACGCGTGGTGGAGAACTGGGAGTATTTGCGCTGTTGCAGCCTTCAATGTGAGGCAGCACTTGGCGTGCGAGTCCTGGGGGTGGGTTGGTTCCTGCAGGGCTCAACACGATTCGATGATCCTGTGGGCATTCTATCGAAATTATTCAGGCAAGCCGGAAACTGCGTAATGCGAAATGCAAAATTTAGGAGAGGTGGGTCGGGCGTATTGCAAGTGTCGGCTACTAGTTGGGATAGATTATTGATTCTTAAGTGGCTCTAGTTGAGCTGGTTATATTGGTCTTAAGGCAGTGGCATATGACGCGCTATTCGATCTTCAATAGGTCAAATAAAGACCTTCTAACCCCAAACACCACACTGCCATGTTACATTATGCCGTCGTATTTCTTGTTGTCGCACTGATCGCCGCATTGCTCGGCTTCGGCGGCATTGCGGGCACCGCAGCGGGAATCGCCAAGATCCTGTTCTTCGTATTTCTCATCCTCGCCCTCCTAAGCTTCATCACGGGCCGGAAGAGTGTGTGATTTTTCTGAAAAAGAGATTCACATTCTATCATGACCTCGAAAAACAGAATTATCATTGGAGTCGCCGTTCTTCTGCTAGGTTATGGCGTGCTCGTTTATCGGGGCATCTATGTGACCAAGGAGGAAATCGTTTTCACGGTGGTGCCACTCCCCGTGACGGAGACGAATCAGGAGTGCGTCCCGCTGCCCGCTCCTCTCGCCTGGGCGCTGGTGGTGGGTGGCGCATTTATCGTTCTCAACGGTGCTACCACCCGGATTGCATAATCTGCCCGAACTGAAAAAATCCCGTTCCTAGTCAGGAGCGGGATTTTTCTTTTCAAGGAATTCGAGGAGTCACTTCACCATCTCAAGTCCCGACAAGCGCTTAACCCCATCGCGAGCGGTGACAGTGATCTTGAGGAGTCCATTGGGAGAATCGGCGGCCACGATGGTCTTTAGAGCATCTGCCTCGGTAGGGCGCCAGCTGGTGAAACGCTCTATTTTGCCGCCATTTTCGCGAAAAGAGGCAGAGAACTGGGTGATAAATCCGTCACGAAATCCTTTTTGATCAGCCTCCGTTTTGATAATAACGTATTGGCCGGCGATGTCGATGCCTAGTGATTTGAAGGTCTTCCAATCGATTTTGGTTTCGACGGAGGAATCGCCGCGTGCGAGACTTTCGAAGGTTGCGCGGGCAAAAGAAACATCCGCAGTCCCGGTGTTGCCGACTGTGCCGACGCTCTTTTTTCCACACGCTGCGAGTGCAATCGCAGCGGCGAGGCCGAAGCTAATAAGAAGTGGATTTTTCATATTTTCAAACGGCGGGGTGGGTTTGTTCGTCGGAATCTTCTGCTGATTTCCTGGAGCAAGTTAGTGCCATTCGATCCTTCAAAAGGAAGTAACCGACGGCCAGCGCGCCAACCAAGAGCACCCCACCTGCCAGACCTAGCGAACAATTGCTGGAAGGTATTTTCATTTTCGGCATGCGGGAACTGGCGTAGGCTTTTCCAACCGAAAGTTGTTGCCGTGCGATTTTGGAAACCTCGCGGGCTCCCTCTGGAATCGCGCGTTTTGTGGTATCTCCGAGCAGCACGCCAATGTCGCTCTTCAATTGGGAAACGTCATTTGATACACGGTTGAGCAGGCCGATGGTGCGGCGGTCTTTGAGCAATGTCATTTTCATATAGTTAGATTGAAGAGTTACCGTTCAGGGTGTCCTACCTTTCAATGCCCGCGCGAGCGCAGAAACGATGAGTAGAATCAGGAAAACATAAAACAGGACTTTAGCGATGCTGGCCGCAGCTCCAGCGACGACAACGAATCCGAGGAGCCCCGCGATGATCGCGAGAATGAGAAAAGTGATGGACCATCCTAACATGATTTTGAGTGGTTCGAGTTCAGCGATTCGCGCAAACCGTTGCACGAATGACGACTTGCTTATGTCGCACGCTGGGTGCCACGAATGAGTGAAGGAAAAGAATTTTGTAAGTAACTGGTAAACAATAGATTGTGAGATTTGGTAAACGTTCTGGTGGATGGGGCTCCGTGCATCTTGCCCCACTTGGAATCGGCTCGGTGCAAACTGCATCGCTGTGAGGCCTTCTTGGCCCTCATATTGGCGAGGATGTGTCGCCGTTATTTTCCAGACGCGCATGGTTGGTTGCCAATACGTGGGTGTTGCGACAGACTCCGATCGTCAACCGGCGAAACGGGCGGGATGCGATGACTGAATTTTCAAACGATCACGGGGAACGGCAGGCGGGATTCGATTTATCTCGCAATGATGAATCAGACACACCCGGCCGCCCGGGTGGAAGGGAGGGGCGGTGAAATGGGTGTCCGGGCGGAGGTTGCGCGCGCTTTGTTGGAAGGAGACACTGCAGATTTTCCGTGATCCTAGCAGTATCCTGATCGCGTTTTTCATGCCGGTGCTGATGCTCTTCATCTTTGGTTATGGGATCAATCTGGATTCGTCGCAGTTGCGGATCGGTTTGTGGATGGAGGATTCAGGAGCAGAGGCAGATGGATTCGCCGCGGCTCTGACAGGTTCTCCTTGGCTGAAGGTGCGATCTTATGATTCACGGGCGGCGATGGAGCGGGCACTAGTGAATTCGCAAATTCGGGGTTTTGTGATCATTCAGGAGGATTTTTCGCGAAAACTCAAACAGCAAGGAGAGACTGCGCCGGTGCAATTGATAGCGGATGGATCGGAACCTAACATCGCACAGTTTGTGCGGGCGACGGTAAACGGCGTCTGGCAGACATGGCAAATGCAGCGTGCGGAGGATCGTGGCGGCAAGTTAAACCGCGAGATTTCGCTGGAGCCGCGATATTGGTTCAACCCATCAGCGGAGAGCCGGAATTTCATTATTCCGGGTTCGATCACGGTGATCATGACGGTGATCGGTGCCATGCTGACCTCGCTGGTGGTGGCGCGCGAGTGGGAGCGTGGAACGATGGAGGCACTGCTGGCCTCGCCAATGACGCGCACGGAGTTGTTATTGAGCAAGATTCTTCCTTACTACGGGCTTGGGATGATCTCGCTGATGCTGTGCGTATCAGTGGCGCACTTCGTTTTGAGAGTGCCGTTCCGTGGGACAATTCTTGCATTGTCGGTGGTGGGATCTTTTTTCTTGTTAAGTGTGTTAGGAATCGGGCTGGCGATTTCCACCGGCATGCGCAACCAGTTCAACGCAGCACAGGCCGCGCTGAACGCGGCATTCCTGCCGGCGGTGATGTTGTCTGGATTCATCTATGAAATCTCTAGTATGCCGGTCGCACTGAGAGCGTTCACTCACATCATTCCGGCGCGATATTTTGTTTCCTCGGTGCAGACGATATTCCAAGCTGGATCGCTGTGGAAGCTGCTGCTACCTGACATTTTGATGCTGATGGGGACAACAGTGATTTTCATCGGTCTCACGGCCAAATTGACAAAAAGGAGGATGGAATGAATTTTCTGAGACGGATTCATGCGTTGGTGCTGAAAGAGTTTCAGACGCTGCTGAGCACGAAATCCGGCTGGGTGCTGCTGGTGATGCCAGTGATCCTGCAAACCGCGCTGTTTCCTTTCGCTGCGACGCTGGAGGTGAAGAACGCATCGCTCGCAGTGTTCAACGAGGACCGCGGGCGGGCATCGGTGGAGCTGATGCAGCGGTTCGCGGCGTCGGGGGCGTTTACCAAGATCATCCCAGTGTGGAGCGGTGCGGAACTGGACGATGCGATCAGTAAACGTGATGCATTGTTAGCTGTTCACATTCCGGCGGATTTCTCCCGGAAGATCATTACTGGCGAAACCTCGCCGATGCAGGTGGTGCTTGATGGCCGGCGCTCGAACAGCTCGCAGATCGCCTTCAGCTACCTTCAGTCCGTGCTCGATGTCTATCTGAAGGAACGTGCCACTGCGGCGGGGAATGTTTTGGCGTCCGAGATCGTCGCACGAAACTGGTTCGTGCCGAATCTGGAATACACGCACTTTATCCTACCGAGCTTGGTGGCGATTATCACGACGATCGGTTCGCTGATCGTGACGGCACTATCAGTTGCCCGTGAGCGGGAGCAGGGGACATTTGAGCAGTTGCTAGTTTCCCCCTTGACGCCGGAAATGATCATGATCGGGAAGGCGGTGCCAGCGGTGGGTGTCGGCTTTTTCCAAGCCACATTGATCCTGATCGCGGCGGTGTTTGTCTATCACGTCCGGTTTCAGGGAAACCTGTTACTACTCTACGGCGGGATGTTTTTTTACGCATTGGCGCTGGTGGGAGTGGGGCTTTTCATTTCATCCATCAGCAAGACGCAACAGCAGGCGTTTCTCGGGGCGTTTGTCTTCATGGTGCCTGCCGTGCTTCTGTCAGGCTACACCGCTCCGGTGGAGAATATGCCGGTTTGGCTCCAACATTTGACGTGGCTGAACCCGGTGCGGCACTTCGTGGAAATCGTTAAAGGCGTGTTTCTCAAGGATGCCTCCGTCGGGCGGGTGTGGTCGCTGGTCTGGCCACTGATGATCATCAGCTTCAGCACGCTCTCTGCTGCGGCGATTATGTTCCGGCGGAAATCGGCGTAGTGAATACTGGCGTATTTGAGTCCGCGATCCAATCGCCAGATCACCGATATGCAGGCCTATGATCCACAATCGAAAAAACTAGGACGCAAGCCTCGCCTTCGAACTCAAGATTTCGATTGCCCATGCCAGCAAAAAGTTGATCCAACTCCCATAAGCGGAAGTCGGCAAGCGTCGCCCTCGCTAGAACGAAAATGCAATTCTCCGGTTCCCAATCTCAAGGTGGCCTCTCCAAAAAGGAGGCCGCCTTTTTTGTAAGGTAAGTAGACTTCACAAAAATGGAAATATCCAATACATAGAGGCAGTCCGCTGTTTCGACATTAGTCCAAATCCAGTCTCAATCCGATGAAGTTCAATCGTAAAAGCCCACTTTTCCCCGCTGCTTTGATCCTCGCACTCGTCGCACGCGGCTTGCAAGCGGCGGTTTTGACTTGGGACGCGGGTAATACCACGAACGGGGCGACGATCGATGCGTTAGGCGGAAACTGGAATACTGCACCGGCCAATAGCGTCTGGAACGATGCTGGCAATAATGTCATTTGGTCCCAGACGAACACGACCGTCGCTTCGAACAGTGCTGTCTTTGGTGGGGTGGATGGTGCCGTGGACTCCTTTGTCGTCATTTTACCCTCCCAGATGGCGACCAGCGCTCTCACCTTCAACAACACCGGTTACAAGATTACGGGAAGCACGGTGTATCTTGTTGGTGGCGTTGTCGTAGCGCCAAACAAAAGTGCCACTATCAACTCGATCCTTAGCAGTTCGAATGCAGTCAGGGCGGTCACTATCAACTCTGGGAGCCTATTGAATCTGAGCGGCGGTTTTACTGCTGGCCAGTTTCAATTTGGAGGATCGGGAACCCTCAATATCACGGGCGGCACTTCGTCCCCCGCTGTCGCTCAATTCAACAATGCCGCCGTCAACCAGACCGGCGGCACGGTAAATTTGACAGGAGCCAGTAGTGCCGGCAATTGGATAGGCTACAACCCTGGTCAGAATGTGACCTACACGATCAATGGTGGAACGTTGGCTCTGAACGGGACTGCATCAGGGGCCTATCTGTCTCTGGGGTGGCAGACAAACGTGGCTCGGAAAGGAACATTGGTCGTGCAAACCGGCGGCACGGTGGACATCGGGACCACGGCCAGCAAATTCGGAAATCTCTACATCAGTCAAACCTCAGATTCTAGCGGAAGGCTCGATGTGCAAGGTGGCACGGTCACCATCGGCACGAGCGATCCCTTGAACCAGATTATCTTTTTCCAAGCAGGGTCCACAGCAGGCTACACCGCGACGATGACCCAATCCGGTGGCACCGTGACAGCTAACGGTATCCAATTCGGCGGTGGCTCGGGAGCCTACGCTGGCTCTGGTGCCACCTTGCAGCTCAGCGGCGGAAACCTATACGTCGGCGCGCTCGGAATCACCAGAGGAAGTGCTGCCGCTACTCTTCCGGTCAATATACAACTTCAGGGTGGCACGCTCGGTGCATCGCAGAACTGGTTTTCCTCTATGGGATTGAAGCTCGGCGCCACCGCTACCAGCGCAACCATACAAGCAGCCAACAGCGGAGCCGTTGCCCGCGACATCACGCTCTCCGGCATTCTTTCCGATGATATCAGCCTTGGCACTTTCACCAAGACGGGTGTGGGTAGCTTGATTCTCTCTGGTAATAACATCTACACCGGTGGAACCTCTGTCATTGCAGGAGCCCTCGTTTTTGCCAATATCAACGCCAAGCCTGTTTCGGGCACTCACGCTTTTTCCGCCGGCACCATCCTCGGCCTCGGTGTCTCCAACTCAAATCCTTTGTTTTTTAATTCCGCCGATATCGATCATGCCTTTGCTGGTATCATGACAGGAAACCTCAGCAATGTCACCCTTAGCTCCGCTACCTACGTGGGGATCGATACCTCTGCGGGGGATTTTACTTACACGGTGCCTGGCAGCCCTACCCGAGGATTGGTCAAACTGGGGACAAACACTCTCACTCTTGCAGCACCTAACAGCTACACAGGTGGGACCTTGGTTTTCGCGGGTATTCTGAAACTTGCCCTGGGGGACGACCGCCTGCCTGTGGCGACCCAATTGAGTATTGGGAGTGGCACCAACTTTGCAGAGTTCGATCTCAACGGCAGGAGTCAACAGGTAGCAGGCCTTGCGATTACCACCGCCGCAATTGCGGCCAACCAATCAATTAACAACTCTTCCGTCACCCCTTCCACGCTGACGGTCAACGCCGCCACTCCGACTTCCTTCGCTGGAATCTTAAAAGGAAATCTGATATTGGCGAAATCGGGCTCAGACACACTCAGCCTCACCGGGGCAAATACCTACAGTGGAAACACCACCGTCAGCGAGGGCACGCTGGCCATCGGCGTCGCGAATCCGAGCAACGAATCCTCCACCGTCGCCATCGCTGCCACTGGTGCGACCTTGAATCTCACCTACTCCGGCACCGACACGGTGAACAAGCTGTTCATCGGAGCCACCCAGTTGGCTGCGGGTGAGTATGGGGCGCTCGGCTCTATCCTCCCGATCATTGGCATTTCCCAGATCATTGGTACCGGCACGTTGACTGTCCTCACCGGTGGCAACACCGCACCCACTATCACGGACATCACCGACCAGTCAGTTCCCTCAGGTGGATTCACCGGTGCTCTCGCCTTTACCGTCGGTGATGCGCAAACCGCCGCAGGTTCGCTCACTGTCACTGGTTCCAGCTCCAACACCACGCTGGTGCCAAATGCTAACATCGCCTTCGGTGGCAGCGGTGCCAACCGCACGGTCACCGTGACCCCGGTTTCGGGACTTAGCGGCAGCGCCATCATTACCATCACCGTTACGGATACTGGTAGCCCGGCCTTTAGTAACACTCCGGACGAGAACTTCCTCATCTCTGTCACCGACAACTACCTGTCCTGGTCCACCGCGAACGGGGTGACCGGCGGTGCTAACGGCGATGCCGACGACGACGGTGTCAAAAACCTCGCCGAATACGCCCTCGTCGATGGGGGTGAACACGGTGTTTTTACTGGAAATACTATCACCTTCACCAAGCGTGGAGCACCCTACGGCAGCGATCTCACCTACAATATAGAAAGTTCTACCCTACTCACCGATGGATCATGGACCACTTTGGCCAAGCCCCCGGTTGTCGAGAGCGCTAGCTTGATTTCCTATACCTTCACCCCTAGCACTCCGGTGAAAAAATTCGCCCGTCTAAAGGTCATCCAAATCCCGTAAACTTAACCCCGCAAACGTCCTGCGTGGCAGGGTGAAAGCGCGATTTCCCAGCGGCCTTCCCAAAAAGGTTCCCCCGCATTTGTCTGTAGGTTGCCGTTCATGAGGCGCTTGCCTTTTCCGGTAAGTTGCAACCACCAATCAGACGATCTGCTTTCGTTGTTGATGACGCGTCCCCATGCGTCACGGAGCATTCCGTCAGGGACGGGTTCGGGTTTCGCATGAGGAGTTTCCCACAGAAGCTGGTGCGATAAACATATTCAATCCGATAGTGCACCGGACCTGCCTTGTTGGCGACGTGGACTTCCTTGGCTGCGGCGCGTCCCGAAAACTTCTTTTGGTTGATGAGCAACTTGCCATCGACGAAGAGCCGGACGTCATCTCCGGCCCCTCCCTCGATTGTGAACCGATAATCGCCTGCCTTGGGCAGTCCGATCAAACCTCCGAGCCGCACGGTGTAGTGATCTTCGGAAATGCCCTTCGCAGGCGAGCGAGCGGCACAGGGTTCAGATCCCGGCGGTGCTCGCGACTATAACGGAGGCGCCCGTCGCTGCCGGTGCGGATGATCGTGGAGGTGGATGACGGTTCGGATGATGTCGATTGCACACGCTGTTATGTATGCTTTCTATGCGGTCGTCCGACTAGTGCCCCTCGCTTGAGCGCTTACGATCACTCCCTTGACCGCCTCACCGGTGCAAGGAGAGGGCAGCAGGAAATCCCCGCTGGTTTCAAACGCTCCGACCGCATCCCGGATCGCCTCGCGCACGGAAATCGCCAGCATGAGTGGCGGCTCGCCGACGGCCTTGCTGCCGTGAATGGTGTTCGGCTGTTTTGCGTCGTCGAGAAGGGTCACTCGGAAATCCCTCGGTGCATCGCTGAAGGCGGGAATGGCGTAGGTGCTGGCGCTGTGGGTCAAAAGTTTTCCCTCAGCATTCCATTTCAGCTCCTCGGAAGTCAGCCAGCCCATGCCCTGCACAAATCCGCCCTCGATCTGGCCGCGGTCGATCGCCGGGTTCAGTGAATCGCCGACGTCGTGTAAAATATCTACGCGCCGGACGTGGCTCATGCCGGTGAAGCCATCGATCTCCACTTCACTAACGGCCGCGCCGAACGCGAAGTAGTGAAACGGCTTGCCCTTACCGACCGCCCAGTCCCATTCGAGATCCGGCGTGGCGTAGAAGCCGGCTGCTGAAAGCTGGATGCGGCGGGTGTAGGCGACGGATGTGAGATTTTGAAACGTGATCGATTTTCCAGCGAGCGAATGCACGTTACCGCCGCCGAAGCGGACTTCTCTATCAGTACATTCCAGCATTTCTGCGGCGAGTGGAATCAGCCGTTCCCGGAGCTGGCGGCAGGCGTCGGCCACGGCCATGCCGTTCAAGTCGGAGCCCGAGCTGGCAGCGGTGGCCGAGGTGTTCGGCACCTTGTCGGTCCGGGTGTGCATCAGCCGGATGGCAGCGGCTGGCAAGCCGAGTTCGCGCATGGCGACGCCGAGAATCTTGGTGTGTAGGCCTTGGCCCATTTCGGTGCCGCCGTGGTTCACTTGCACCGAGCCGTCCGCATAAATCAGGATGAGCGCGCCTGCCTGATTGTAGTGTTTCAGGGTGAAGCTGATGCCAAATTTCACCGGAGTGATAGAAATGCCGCGCTTGCGGTGCGGGTGGCTTTCATTCCACGAGCGGATGCCGGCGCGACGGTTGATGAACTCAGAGGACTCCAACAGTTCCGCCCAGATCCGGGCGAGACGGTTGCCCTCGATTTCTTCGCCGTAGTGGGTGGTGTTGGTTTCGCCACTGCCATGATAGAAATTCAGGCGGCGCACCTCCTCTGGTGGTAAATCGAGCTTGTTAGCGATGCGGCCGATGATTTCCTCGATCACGACCATGCCCTGTGGCCCGCCGAACCCGCGGAACGCAGTGTGCGAGGTGACGTTAGTTTTTGCGACCTGGCCACGGAATCGGACGTGGGGAATGTGATAGGCGTTATCGAGGTGGAAAAGGCCGCGGTCGTTGACGGGGAGTGATAGGTCGAGCGACCAGCCGCCGTCCGAATAGAGCTCGATGTCAGCGGCATGGAGCCTGCCATTTGGATGATAGCCGACTTTGTATTTTGCGAAAAACGGATGGCGCTTCCCGGTGGATTCCATGTCGTGGTCGCGATCGAGCTGCATGCCGACGGCGGTGCCGGTTTTTAGTGCAGCCAGCGCACAAATCGCCGCCCAAGCGTTGCCCTGCGTCTCCTTGCCACCGAAGCCGCCGCCCATGCGCGGGGCCTCGACGACGACGTGGTGTTTGTGAAGACCGAGGATCTCCGCGACGATGGTTTGCACTTCCGACGGATGTTGGGTGGAGCTGGAGACGTGCACGCCGCCTTCGCCATCGGGCTCCGCCCATGCGGCTTGGGTTTCCAGATAGAAATGGTCCTGCCCGCCGATGTGGAACTCACCTTCGATGACGTGCGGGCTGTCCGTCAGCCCACCGGCAATCTCTCCGCGCAGCAGAAAGTGTGGATCGGTATGGAAGGAGCTTTCAGCGATGGCCTGCTCGATGCCGAGAATGGCTGCGAGCGGGGAATATTCGATTTCTATCAAATTCGCAGCAAGGCGGCAGGCTTCGGCGGATTCACCGATGACTGCGGCGATGAGTTGGCCGTGGAATAGGATTTCATCGATCGCGAAAAGCGGTTCGTCGTGACGGGCCGGGCCGGTGTTGTTGATGCCGGGAATATCTTTAGCCGTTAGCACCGCATGGATGCCAGGTGCGTTGTGAGCTTTGCACACATCGACGCGCAGTAACTTGGCGCGTGCGTGCGTTGATCTCACCGGCCAGACTTCGAGCGTGCCACGGCGCAGAGCCGTATCCTGGACGTAGAGCGCGCGACCGGTGACATGGCCGATGGCACTCTCGTGGACCATGTCGTTTTCGGAGTGGCTGGGGAACCGTGCTTCTCCAAAGTCGGCAATCGCGGAAGGGGATTCGGCAGCAACGAATTTCCTGAATAAATCACGGATCAAAGTGCGGCGGTATTCCGCGGTGCCGCGGAGGTCGGTTAGGGGGCTGAATTCGGAATCCAGCAGATCCAGGATTTGATGGGTGGCCACCAACGGCTTGCCAACGAGGGCAGTCTCGGTTTTGAACGCGCGGGTAGGCGTGGCGGCGACCCCTCCGTAAGCGAGGCGCGCCTCGGTGATGAGTCCCTTGGTATCCGTAACGATGCGAAATGCGGCGGACACCGTGGAAATATCCATTTCCCGGCGTTTTGAGACTTTGAAAAACTCGCAACGCCCAGGAAGGCTGAGAGGGATCAAGACCGATGTCATGATCTCATCGTCGCGCAACACTGTTTTCCGATAGCCAGTGAAAAACTCCGAAAGCGGAACGGTCCGTTCGCTTGTTAGTGAGAGGAGGACGACAGATGCATCGAGCGCGAGCAGCACCGGCGGAGTGTCGCCGATGGGCGATGCGGTTACCAAATTGCCGCCGAGCGTGGCGCGGTGGCGGATCTGCCGCGAAGCGAACAGGCGGAACATTTGGTCCAGCGCGGGATACTCGCCAGCGAGGCTTGCCTCCACGTCTGTAAGTGGGGCTCCGGCTCCGATCTGCCAATGGCTATCAGTTTTTGAAATGCCATGCAGCGACGTGATGTCGTCCAGCGAGATCAGCGAGGCGTGCCGCGTGTGGCGTTTGTTCATTAACACAGCGAGCTCGGTGGCTCCAGCGATGAACACAGCGCCGGGCTGTTGGGCCTTGATAGAAAGTGCTGCCTCCACCGTGGTCGGACGGTGCCAGGTGCACTGTTCCGTCGTAGTGGTGGCGGGCGCGGCAGTCACATCAGAAGCTGCGGGCAGGGCGACGAATGGTTCGTCGAGCGCCTGGAGCATCGCTTCCCGGATCGCGCGGTAGCCGGTGCAGCGGCAGAGGTTGCCGCAGAGTTGGTCGGCGATGGTGTGGCGGTCGGGGGTTCTTTCCCCATGATAGGCTTCTGCCATTGAGCAGATGAAACCGGGCGTGCAATAGCCGCATTGCGAGCCGTTGCATTGCACCATGGATTTTTGCACTGGATGCAAGCTGCCGTCCTTCGCCAAACCTTCCGCCGTGACGATCTCCTTGCCGACCAGTGAGGCCACGAGCGCGAGGCAGCCGTTTATTGCACGCGGCGCATGATTTTTTTCTAGCAGTAGTAGCGTGCAAGCGCCGCAATCGCCTTCGTTGCAGCCGACCTTGGAGCCCGTGCGGCCGTTGGCACGTAGGAAGCCGAGAATACTCTCGTGGATCGGGACACCGGAGACATCCACCGGGTTTCCATTGATGACGATGATATTAGGGGAGGCGGTGGACATCTTTGTAGTAGAGGTAACTGGCGGGTTCATCACCCATGGCGACGAACCATTGCGGACAATAGGGAGCCATCCAGATCACATCGCCTGCGGTGACTGGATAGTAGCATTCCTCCAGCCGATAGATGCCCTGGCCGGAAAGCATGAGCAGACCGTGCTCCATGAGGTGGGTTTCCACAAACGGGAGCGTGGCACCGGGCTGATAGGTGAAAATGTTGACCGCCATGTCGTAACGCGGATCGATGGGCAGGAGCGTCTGAAGCAAGGCGCGGGGATTGCCCAAAAAGGGCTCACCGGGAATTTCGGAAGCTGTGCCGTAAACCATCGGCGGTGGCCCGAAACCTTCTTGGAAATCGAACACCTTGCGAAAAAGGGTGACGCGCGTTTCATCATTGCCGGTGATGGCGAAGGCCGTGTGCCATGGTAGAAAGATGAATCCGCCAAGGGTGAGCGAGATGGATTCATCCGCGAGTTCGATGCCACATTCGCCAGCTTCGACATAGACTACGTGTTCGTGTTCGTCTGCTGGAAAAGAGGCGCTGCCGCCAGTGAGATCAAAGGTCACGCGGATTTGTGATAGGTCAGCTCCCATCGCCGGAGAAATGAGGACGAATGCGGTCGCGTTTTTCCAACCGGGGAAACTGGAGGGAACGTGACCGTCGGGAGCGATCAAGGCGTGACGCGAGGAAACGATCGTGCGGGTGTGGCCGAAGAGGGACATGAGTTTTTGAGAAGTTGATGGTTGAGAGTTAGAAGTTGGTAGTGAAGCGGAGAACATGAAGATGGCGCGATTGATGATTTTTCCATCAACTATCAACCTTTTCGCGGTGCTAGAAATTTGCCGCAGGTTTCGTTTGTGACTTTTTGGCCGCGGAGCCAAGTGGAGATGGTGAAAGCGGAAGTCATGCCGATGTAAGGCGAGATGGGATGGCGGGTGAGTAGTTGATCGCGGGCGGCGGTGAAGGGTTGTTTTTTGAGAACGATGAAATCCGCGTCGTGGCCGGTGGTGAGGGAACCTTTTTGTGGAAGGTGAAAGCGGAGGGCGACATTGGAAGAGAGCTGGGGAACGTAGTCGAGATTCCGACTGAACAAGAGGGGAAGTGCGTGCTGGATACCGGCGATGCCGCCCCACATGGCGAAAATGTCATCGCCTTGCTTGAGATCGGGTGGCGAAGGCGAGTGGTCGGAGCCGATGGTGTCGATTTCTCCGGAGAGGAGTTTTTGCCAGAGTGCCTCCACGTTTTCCCGCGAACGGATGGGCGGGGCGCACTTGGCGGCGGGGCCGATGGCGATCGCCATTTCATCATCCAACAGAAGATAATGCGGGCAGGTCTCGACGGTGACGTGGACGCCACGTTTTTTTGCTGCGGTGACGAGATCGATGCCTTCGGGGCAGGTGACGTGGACGATGTGCAGCTCGCAGCCGGTTTCTCCTGCGAGATCGAGGGCGATGCGGATCGCGGAGAGCTCGGCATCGATGGGCCGCGAATCGAGCCATGCCCGCATGTCGGTGGTGGCCGGCGGGTGGGTGAGCTGGTGCTTTTTGATGACTTCGGGGTCCTCCGCGTGGACACCGACGGGGAGTCCGAGGCGGGTGGCGATTTCCATGCCCTTGCGCAGGGTGGAGGGATTTGCGTCCTGGAATTCATCGATGCCAGAGGGGCACATGAAGGCTTTGAAACCGATGGCTCCCACGTCGGCCATGGCTTCCAAGTGATCGAGCGAGTCGGGGGTGAGGCCGCCCCAGAGTGCGAAATCGAGGCAGGATTTCGCCTCGGCGATGCGGCGCTTTTCCTCGAAGGCGGCGGCGGTGATGACCGGCGGACTGGAGTTCAGCGGCATGTCGAAAAACGTGGTGCCTCCACCCGCGGCGAGGGCGCGGGAGCCGGTGGTGATGCCTTCCCAATCGGCGCGGCCGGGTTCGTTGAAATGGACGTGGGCGTCGATCCAGCCGGGAAGGATCAAGGCGTCGCCGAAGTCGATTTCCTCACGGGCGGATCCGGAAATGTCGGGGCCCGCGGCGGCGATGACTCCATCACGAATCGCCAGTGCACGGTGGCTGTTGCGGACGATGAGATCGTAATCGCTCATGGAGCGGTGGATTTGATGATCGTTCCCATTGGCTAAGAACAGCAGATGGCAGGCCGGGTTGCAAGGTCGGGGGCGGTTTTATGGGTGCCTAGCTTGCTTGGCAATTTCACTGGAGGGTATGGAAACCGTAATTTCCTAGCACTCAGCTCTCTCGATCCGAGCGACTGCCGAATCTGAGAGGATATTCTCGGGGCCGATGGTGACGCGGATGAGCTTGAGGAGACTGCGTGTCACCGGGCGGATAATCTTGAGAGGCACGCCGTTCAACTTGAGTAGGGCGCGATACTCAGCAGGAAGTGAGGCCAATGCGGACTGGAAGAGCAGCTCGTAAATCGGAAGTGCCGTGATAGAAAGCGGGGGATGGCGCAACCATCGGATCACTTCTTGAGTCTCCTGCGTCACAGCGAGTTCGTTTTGATAGCCTTGAATTGCGGCGATCAATTCCGCTTCGTTGAGGGGAACGTCACGTAGCCCGAGTGGTGCGACGGATTTCGCCCACAGCCGGATGTAAGCATCTGCACCACCGGGGATTTGGCGGACGGAGAAAAGTTGATGGCTCCGCAAAAATGAATCCATGAATGCGATGTGGACCCAGCGCAGCAAGTCTGGGTCCGCCGCGCGGTAGGCGCGGGTTTCTCCACTGGCGGTTTGATATTCACCGCGCACGCGGGTGTGCATTTGGTTGATGCGCGCGGCCTCGTCGGCGACGGCTTGATGGGAGGCAAAAGTGGTGATGGCGAGCCAACGAATGGTGCCTGCAAGTCTGCCGAGAGGATCGCTCTTGTAACGTGAGTGGGTGCGGACACCTGCCAAGCTGCCGGGGTGCAACGCTTGCATGAGCAAGGCCCGCACACCACCGACGAGCGTGCCTAAATCCGCGTGAATGACCCAAGGCGCGTCGCTTGGCTGATAGAGCCCTGGTCCTTTACCCGAAGCAATTGTGTCCAGCCAAGGCGGCACTCCGCTGGGTTCATCGAAGAGAAGGGCACGCAAGCGTTTTGCGAAGACTTCTTGTAGGGCTGAGTTTTTAGGGCTGGGCATGAGAAGCTGACCGATTCGAGTAGAAAGTAGAAACCAACGGGCTTCTATCTAAATTTGTTTTCAGAATACGCAAGAGGCTGACCATTTTCCTCAATTCACATCTGGCGCGTCCCGAAACCTGCGCCACTTTGCATCAAATGAACTTTGATACACTCGGCACGATTGCAAAATGAAAGGAGTGAAGAAACAGCATCTGCCTGAGAAAATGTGTGTCACTTGCGGCCGTCCATTTGCGTGGCGGAAAAAGTGGGAGCGTGTTTGGGACGAAGTGAAATTTTGCAGTGATCGCTGCCGTTCGAACAAAATTGCCCAAGCCTCGGAATCGCCTCAACCCAGCAGTGCTTTTCGGCGATGAAATCCATTCCGCTCACTCGAAACGACGCGCTGGTTTCTTGGTCCGCTTTCTTGCCCAGTCTTGGGCAATACAGCAAGCGGCGAAATCAGGTGGAGCCGAGCCATCACAACGTCTCGCGGCTCAGTGCCGCACTGCGCCATCGGCTGTTGCTAGAAGACGAAGTGATCAGCGATACCCTGCGGGCCTTTGAATTCCGGCCGGTGGAAAAATGGCTACAGGAAGTCTGCTGGCGGCGGTATTGGAAAGGCTGGCTGGAGCAGCGTCCCGATGTCTGGAGCACCTGGCGGCAGCGCGTGCGCGAGCTGAATGAAACTCTGCCCGAGGCCTCAATGCGACGCGCGGTGGCGGTGGCCGCCGGTGAAAGTGGTGTGGCGTGCATGGATGCCATCGTGCGTGAATTGATCACCACAGGTTATCTTCACAATCACGCCCGGATGTGGTGGGCCAGCTACTGGATTCATGTCGAGCGCTTGCCCTGGGAACTGGGGGCTGACTTGTTTTTTCGACACTTGCTAGATGCTGATCCAGCCAGCAACACACTGTCGTGGCGGTGGGTCGCGGGTTTGCAGACTGTAGGAAAAACTTACTTGGTTAGAGAATCGAATATCGAGAAATACGCACCCGAATTACTTCGCGATCGCGCTGGCTGCGAACGGATCGCGGATGGAGTGGTCCAGCCGGCACTCGCCACCGAGTTTGCCATCATCGCGCGGCAGCCCTTATTCGATTATCCGGCAGTGGTCCCATGTAGTGATCGCCGGATCGGAATCTGGCTTCATGAGGACGATTTGGTTCCCGAGCTTGGGCCGCTTGCGAACCTCACTCCGGTCTCGGTTGCCGCGTTCACTAGCGAGTATTGCTGCCATCACCGCTCGGCACTCAGCGAACGACGGGTGGCTGCTCTGGGTGAGGTGCTGACTGATGGGCTCGCGCGGGCGGCGACGCATTTCCAATGCCCGACACTGCTTAGCCAAGATGACGGCCCTGCTGATAGCCTCTGCACCTGGGCAACGACTCTTGGTCTCGATGAGGTCGTGGCGTTTGCCCCGACTGTCGGACCTACGGCCGACCTCTTGCCGGATGTGCGCCAGCGGCTCAAATCCGCAGGTATCACACTCACGCTGCTCCGTCGCGCCTCGGATGCTCATGCATTCAAGCTGGCTGGCTCAGGATTCTTTCCCTTTTGGGAAAAGATGAACCGTCACATCACCCATCAAAACAGCCTATTCGCCGACTTATGAAATCGCCCATGAATGCACCACAGATTTCTAGCATTATTCGACTCGCTTGGGAAGATCGCACCACTTTCGAGGATATTCTGGCACGCACGGGACTGACCGAGCGCGAAGTGATCATGATCATGCGCCGCGAATTAAAACCTTCCAGTTTTCGCCTCTGGCGCAAGCGCGTGAGCGGTCGCATCACCAAGCATCGCAAGCTTTTGGAACAGCGCCTCTCCGGCCCGATCGACGATGAGAATTCGCTGTGATCATCGCTTTCAAGAGTCTGCCGGAGCGAGAGATTTTAGAAAATGAGTTAGGATGGCAATGCCGGAGCCGATATCCTCGGGCGATGCATATTCGTCTGGGTGGTGGCTGAGGCCGTCGCGGCAGCGGATGAAGAGCATGGCGATCGGGCAGATTTTTGAAATTGCCACGCCATCGTGTCCGGCACCGCTGGCGAGGCTGCGGCGCGAGCCCGTGATGGTGGAGAGGGATTCAACTAACTGACCGGTTAGTTCTGGGTCGCAGGGGGTGGCGTCGTTGTCTTGGACGGGCTGCCAGTGGAGGCCGAGGGAGCGCTTTTCCGCGATGGCGGTGAATTTCTGGCGGAGATCGTCGAGCGCCAGACAGCGGGCTGCGTTGTCTGGATGGCGGAGATCGACGGTGAAGGTGGTGGTCTGTGCGATGGAGTTAGAAGCTCCGGGGTGAATCTGGATTTTTCCTACGGTGATGACGAGCGGTGGCTGGGACTTCGCGAGAGACTCGGCGGCGAGGATGCATTCGGCAGCGCCGCTGAGGGAATCGCGGCGCAGAGGCATGGGAGTGGTGCCCGCGTGGTCGGCGCGGCCGGTGAGCTTGATGGTGAGGCGGGATTGGCCGGCGATGGCGGAGACGACGCAGCACGCTTCCTTCGCCTCCTCCAGCACACGGCCCTGCTCGATGTGGAGCTCGACGTAGCCCCGGCATTCGCCGTTTGCGTAGCGGATGATGGTCGATCCCTCATTCCAACCGTGATCCTCGATTGCGGCGGCGATGGTGATGCCGGCAGCGTCTCTGGTGGCGAGAGTGGCTGGGTCGAGCGGGCCGGTGATGCTGCGGCTGCCGAGATAGGTGGTTTGGAAACGGGTGCCCTCTTCGTCGGAGAATGCGAGCAAATGCACGGGGAAGGGGAGGATGGTCGAATCCTGTTGGAGAATTTCGAGAGCGGCGAGGGCGGCGATGATGCCGAGCGGGCCGTCGTATTTTCCGGCGTCGATGACGGTGTCAATATGGGAGCCTAACAAGAGTGGCTTAGCCTTCGGATCGGAGCCGGCGAGGATACCGCGGATGGTGCCGTCGGCGGCGTGGGAGAGTCCCATGCCGAGTTCTTTCATCCACTCTAGCACAAGCTGCGAGGCGCTGCGGTTAGCGGGTGATAGAAACGTGCGGACGAGGTGGTCCGGCGAGTCGGACACGAGGCCGAGCTGGTCGAGCCGGGAGAGGGCTTTCTGGAGAGGCGTGGGCATTTTTAAGCGGGTTTCAGCTGCCGCGATAGGTCGAGTAGGCGAAGGGCGAGCAGGTGAGGGGCACGTGGTAATTCCGCCCTTCCTCGATCAGGAAGCGGACGGGAATTTCATTCAAAAACGGCGAGACGACGCCCTGGGAGCGAAAGTATTCACCCATGGAAAACACCATCTCATATTCACCGGACGTGGCATCGGCGAGCAGTGGTGAGTCGCAGCGGCCGTCGGGATTGGTGAAGGTTTCCGTTAGCAGCGTGCCGCCGTAGTAGAGGCGGACGCGGACGCCTTGGGCCGGATTTCCGGATGCGGTGTCGAGGATGTGTGTGGTGAGTTTTCCCATCGGCCCCAGCGGAGCAGATGACGGGCCGGGTTGCAAGGTTCGTGCGGGGGGAGGCTTGTTTTGAAAAAGACGAATAAACATTCCCGTCGGCTGGCTTTTCATGCAAAAGGAGTGCTCAACCTTCATATTTCAGAAACTTTTCGCAATGCCCCCACCGAACAAAGGCTACAAGACCATCAACCATCGCGACGTCCAATACCGCTGGATCATGCAGAACCGTCGGGGCGTGAACGAGCTGGTCATCGAGGCCAGTGCGCCGGTGAACGGGCAAAACCTAGTTGCCGAACTGCCGAGGATCGTCAGCTACGACATGGTCACCGCGGCGATTGATTTCGGGAACGCAAACGGTTGGAAACCGAACGATTCCGGCACGCCGTTTCGCTGTAAGTGGGATCGGAAGGCGTTTCACCTCACAGAATCGTGAGTTGAGCGTGCCGGGATTGAATCAGGAAAATTCTGCGCTGGCGCATCGTCGGGCGAGTGTCGTGTGAAATTTAAATGGGTGGATATTGGGCGTAAACGTGGTTGCTGTCATCCGCCAACCTGAATTTTACGCGACACTAGTGGCGGATGGTGATTTTATTTGAATGGACGCCTTTGCCCGTGTCGTATTGGGCGCATGACCCGACTTTTAACCCTCGCCACTGCTAGTTTTCTATCACTTCCGATTTTTGCCGCCGAGCATCCGGATACCAAAGGCTGGAAGGATCTTTTCGTTCCCGATCTCTCGAACTCCGCCGAGGCCGGGAAGTGGATTTTTGAAAAGGGCGAACTGGTGGCGAAGGACCACGAAACGCTGTGGACCAAGGATTCTTATTCGAACTTCATCCTCGATCTGGAATTTAAGGTAGAAAAGGAATCCAATAGCGGCGTTTTTCTCCGCTCCAGCAATCCGAAGGACGTGCTCGCTGCGTTGGAAATCCAAGTGCACGATTCCACGGACGGCACCGGCCACGGGATGGTGGGCTCGATTTATGATGCCTGTAAACCCAGCAAGAGCATGGCGAAACCAGTCGGCGAGTGGAACCATTACACGATCACCTGCAAGGACAGCCTCGTGTCCGTGATCTTCAATGGCGAGGAGGTGATCCATGCCGATTTGAACGATTGGCCAGAAGCGCACAAGAATCCGGACGGCACGCCTAACAAATTCGGTAAAGCACTCAAGGATTACGCTCGCAGCGGCCCGATCGGCTTTCAAGGCCTGCACGGCAAAGCGATGGCTCCAGTCTATTTCCGCAATCTGAAGATCAAGGTGCTGGAGTGATAGGGGATTATCCTTCCTTCATCATCCACGAAAAAATGAAGGGGTTGCGCTGGTGGTGAATTTTGGCAACTCTCTTTCGGTTGGTGAAATTTCAACGTAATGACAGCATTCCTTTTCAGTTGTGACTATGCGACTTGCGCAGTGCCGGAGGCTTATCGGGAAATTTTCCGGGGCTCCGAGGACGTGCTGGTCTCTAAGGAAGGCTGGGAACCCGGATCGCTTAATCTGGCGCAAGGCTTTGCGATGAAATTCCGCACGCCGTTAGTGCATGGCGACGTTACTCGGTTGCTGATCGATCTCGGCCAGGATGGCGACGAACGTTGGAGCCGGTTTTCTCTGAAACTGCCGGAAGCCACCCGCGTGAAAGTCGCGGACCGCCACGAGCGGCCTTACCGGCTCTCGCTGAACCAGCGCATCGCCGAAGACCTGCGGCGGCATGATGCGCTGCTGCACGTGATGATTCACACCACCCCCTCCACCGACGGCCTCGTAATGTTAGAAACCCCGCCCGGCGCCATTCTAGCAGAAAAATTCGCCGCTGCCTGGCGGAACAAACTCGCGGCAGGTGACGTGGATGTGCGTCACGTCCGCGGGGTGGGGGAGACGCCGATGAGCGTGAGCCTCGCAAAGCAATACCCACTCACCCAATACGCCCAGCTGAGGTTGTTAGTCTCACAGGGCTTCTTCCTCGAAGGACGACCTTGGCGTTGGGAGACGCTGAAAAAATTTGTGCTGGAATCTCTCGCCGCCGCTGCTGCGGAAGTGAAGGTGGTCAGTGTCCCAGAATCCCCTTCGACTGGTCCACGCTGAGCGAGCGCTGTTCCTTCCAATCGACGATTTCCGGCTGCGGGAATCCATTGCGGCGGTTCTCGATGCCATCGTTGGACGGTTTTGCAATCGGATTACTGTTGGCCTCGCGGGCGGCGCTGGTGGCGTAGGTATCCGTCTTGTAGGAGTCGGGGATTTTCGCAGCGTTGCCGGATTCACGCGCGCCCTTGCCTTGGAGATCCGAGGATTTTTGGAAACGGTTGCCGTCGGTGTTGCCCGCGTATTGTTTGCTGTCGTAGTCCTTGTTTCCCCACCAGGACTTCTTCGCATAGTCACCGGTCTTGTATTCGGTCTTCTTGTAATCCTTGGTGAAGTTAGGGTCCTGGCCCTTGCTCTCGAACGAACTACGCTTGTCGTTCATCGGCACCCAATTGCCTTCGGCGTCCTTCTTGTAGCCGTTTTTTTCCTCGATGCGCTGGCTCAGCGGTTTGAGCGCGGTGCCGGACGAGGACGAAGTTTTCTTGTTTCCTGAATCCGCCGCACAGGCGGCTAACAAAATAGCAGGCAACAGGAGAATCAGACGGGTTTTCTTCACGGTTGTTGTTCGAGGCGTTTTTCGAGTGCGGGATCCGGCACGGCTCCACGTTCGAGGGCTTTGTTATAATATTCCCTCGCGAGATCGAGTTTTTTGGCGCGGGCGTAAATCAGGGCGAGGTTGAAATATGGCTCGCTGGGTATAGGATCAGCCATGATGGCAGCTTTAAAATGCGACTCCGCCTCGCCCGTGCTGCCAATTCGGTAACAGATCGTGGCGTAAAGGAACTGGCTGGTCGCATCGGCCGGTGCGAGATCGACTGCTTCCTTGGCGCTTTTTTCCGCCAACTTGAGATCCCCCATGGTCATTAGGGCGAACCCGAGCATCCGGCGGGCGTAAGGATTGTTAGCATCTAACTCGCCGGCCCGGCGGAAGGTATCCACGGCAGAGGCCGCGTCGTTCAGGCGCAGGTCGATCACCCCCAGTTTGCACAACGCAGAAATCCGGCCCGGGTGTTCCTCGACGACCATCTGTAATAACTCGCGCGCCGGTAGCAGCCGTCCGGAAACGAAGGCTTTCTCCGCCGTGCGCTCGAAAACGGTGACGTCCTTGTTCAGCTCGGCAGTGTTCCGGCCGACGGTCGCGCGGTCTTGGGCGAAGGGTGAGGTGAATTCACCATCGACGTTTTTCTGAGCTAGCAGCTTTTGCTCGTCGGGGGTGAGCTGGATTTCTTGGGTGTCGAAAAGTTTCACCGCCTGGGCGATGCGCTCGTCCTTGGAGCCCATGTCCTTGACCGCTTCGATCAGGAGATCGCGCGCTTGGCGGCGGCGTTCCTGCACGCGGAGCTGGCGTTGGATGATGTCGCGCAGCACCTCGACTTCTGCGGGATCTGCGGAGGCTTTGCCTTGGGCGAGCGAGGCTTCCTCACCTTTCAGTCGTTTTTCTAATTCTTCGAGCCGTGTGTCCTGATCGCGCTTTTCCTGATGGAGCTTGTTGATTTGTGACTTGGCAATGGCGAGGTCCCGCAGTGCGTCGGTTAGGTCGTCCTTGGTCGAGTTGTTATCCACGTTGAGGCGCTCGACCTTTTCGTTGGCCTCGCGGAGATTTTTAGCGAGGCCCATGTTCTGCTCGATGAGGTCCTGGATGCGGCCGGCCTCGTTAAGCTTGAGCAAGGCGCTCATCTGGTCGCGCTCTTGGAGCAGGCCATCGCGCTCGGTGCGGAGCTGAGAAAAGGCTGCGTTGCTTTCATCCAGCTGCTTGACGAGGCTGCCGATGGTTTCGTTTGCCTTGGTCAGTTCAGTGCTTTTTTGTTCAAGCTGTTTTTCTAGCGCCTGGAGCTGGCTGCGTTGTCCGGAAACGACGGCGTTTGCGATGTTTCGCTCGGCTTTGAGATTGCGGTCGAGGTCCGAGTATTTCTGTTGGGTCACCTTCAGATCGGCCTCCAGCGTGGCGATGCGGGCCATGGCCTCGGTGTGCGAACTGCGGCTTTGAGTCAGCGCCATGCCCATCGCCTCGCGCTCCTGTTCAAGTCCGGAAATGCGCTGGTTGAGCGCTTTCATCTCGTTCTCGACCGGAGCTGAGGCGAGGCGCGCGCGCAGCGATTCCAGATTGGTTTCCGCCGCATGGAGCTGGGCCTGGGCAAGGTCGCGCTGGCGGGCGATGTCACGCATGCGGGATTCGTTCCGCGAAGGATCCGCATCGGGGACGGGCGCGCTTTTGTTGAGATCGCGAAGGCGTTTTACCTCGGCCTCGGCCTCAGAAAGACGGCGGGCTTCGAGTGGATTGACTTCGAGGATGCCGGGGGTGAGGGGAGTGACGCCCTGTGCTGGATCGATCAAAGTGCCGGGATTCTTCACGCCGCCTTCGAGCTCGGCGATGACACTTTGTTTCTTCTTCCGCTGCTCTTCCGCCTTTGGATAGAGTTTGTTCAAATACTCATGATTCTTTTCGGTCCGGCTGGTGACCATTTCGGATTTCCACGCCGGATAGAACTTTTGGACCGTGCCGAATAATTTGCCGGCGTTCTGCATTTTTTCCATCGCTCCCACGAAGTCGCCGCTGGCTTCGAGTTCCTCGGCCTTGCGGGTGGCCAGATAGCCTTGGAAATAGACGTCGGACGGATCAAATTGTGCGGTCTGGGGTCCCTGCAACGGTGTCTCCGCCTGCACGGGTAAGGTGGCTAACAGGCACGAGGCGGCAGCGAGTCGCGCTGCCGGCGAGCGCCAGATGGGTTGGATCCGTTCAAACATCGGGGCGGAACACTAGGCACGAGGCGGCGGCGGGGCAAGTGGGATTCCGGGGTGCCGCCGCCGCATACTCCCCGTAGTTCCTCACGTCGCACAACTTTGGGCTCGCGAATCCACACCAGCTTGGGAATCTCCCGGCTGACCCGCGACCATCCAAGCGGACTTACCCCATGAAAACCAAACTCAACCGTATCCATGCCGCATCGCTGGCACTTGTCACCCTCCTCGGCACCAGCACCTTTTCCCATGCTCAGGCAGCCGCTCCGAATACCCTGACTGACGCCGAAAAGGCCGCTGGCTGGACTTTATTGTGGGATGGGAAAACCAACGAAGGCTGGCGTAGCCCGAAATCCGAAAACTTTCCTGCCAAGGGCTGGACCATGGGGGACGGCGTGCTCAGCACTCTGGAAAACGGCGGCGAGGAAGCGGCGGACGGTGGCGATATCATTACCCGCAAGCGCTACTCGGATTTCGAACTCAGCGTCGATTTCAAGATCACCACCGGTGCCAACAGCGGTATCAAAATTTTCGTCCAGCCAGATCTGTCACCCATCGACAAGAAAACCGGCAAGCCCGCTGCCGTCGGTTCGGCGATCGGCATGGAGTTCCAAATTCTCGACGACAAGGTTCATCCGGACGCCAAGCTCGGCCTCAATGGCGACCGCACCATTGGCTCTCTCTACGACCTCATCCCGGCACCGGCGGACAAGAAGGTGCTGCCAGTGGGCGAGTGGAACCACGCACGCATCCTCTCGGAAGGTAAACACGTCACGTTCTGGCTCAATGGTGAAAAAACCGTGGAGTTTGTCCGCGGTTCGGAGGATTTCCTCGCCCGGCTCGCGGCCAGCAAATACAAGGATATCACGGGCTTCGGCGAGTGGGTGGACGGCCACATCTTGCTGCAGGAGCACGGCAATCAGGTGTTCTATCAAAATGTGAAGATCCGCGTCATCGACAAGAAATGACCCTGCGGGAAACTGCGCGTGCACTCTGCAACACGAGAATCTTTGCTTCATCCGCCGCGCCAGACATCACCACTTTGGCTTCGCCAACTCCGGCGGCGATGATGCGTCTGATGAAAGGTTGATCTGCTCCCCAGCGTCTTCCCACCTGTATGTTTCGAATTTCACCACTCCGCGATCTCAGTCTGCTGCTGTGCCTGGTGGCATGCTCCACCAGTGCCTCCGGCGAGCAGGTTCTCATCGAGGCGGAGCAGTTTACCGACAGCGGCGGTTGGGATCTGGACCAGCAGTTCATGGAGCAGATGGGCTCGTCCTATCTGCTCGCCCACGGACTCGGCGTGCCGGTGAGCGATGCGGTGACTTCTGTGAAATTCGATTCTCCCGGGAAATACCGCGTCTGGGTGCGCACGCGCGATTGGGTCGCCCCGTGGAAAGCTCCCGGCGCTCCCGGGAAATTCCAACTGCTCGTCAATGACAAGCCGCTCACCACCACCTTCGGCACCGAGGGCGCCGAGTGGCATTGGCAGGACGGTGGCGTCGTCGAGGTGACCGCTGATTCGAAAATCGCGCTTCACGACCTGACCGGCTTCGAGGGCCGCTGCGATGCAGTGCTTTTCTCGAAGGATGCCGGATTCGTGCCACCAAACGAACCTGCCGCACTTGCGAAATTCCGCGCTGCCCGGCTCCAGCTTCCAGAACAGCCGGACGACGGGGGAAGCTTCGATCTCGTCGTCGTCGGGGGTGGCGTCGCCGGAACCTCCGCCGCTGTCTCCGCTGCGCGCAATGGTCTAACGGTCGCTCTCGTCCAGGACCGCGCCGTGCTTGGTGGGAACTCCAGCTCCGAAGTCCGCGTCTGGCCGGAAGGCCATACGCTGCAGAAGCCGTTCACACACATCGGCGAGATCGTAGAGGAAATTTGCCCGCCCAAGACCAAGGGCCTGGGCAATGCAGGCGCGGCATCGATTTTCCAAGACGAGCGCAAGATGCGGGTCGTCCGCGCCGAGCCACGCATCACGCTTTTCCTCGAACATCGCGTGAATGCCGCCGATCAGAAAGACCTGCGCATTCAATCCGTCACTGCCCAGAACACCCGCACCGCCCGACGGGTGCGGATCTCCGGAAAACTCTTCGCCGATTGCACGGGCGACGCCACGGTGGGCTTTCTCGCCGGTGCGGACTATCAGATGTCGGATGAGGGCAATATGGGATCCAGTAACCTGTGGAACGTGCTCGACGTCGCCGACCGTGAGCGGGTTTTAAAATGTGAGTGCAAGGACAAGGACGCGCTCTCGCTGGCCACCGCCGTCGGCAACGTCGCCGCACCGTTTCCCCGTGTGCCTTGGGCCGTGGATCTTACTAACAAGCCATTTCCCGGGCGTCCCGTTTCGAAGGATAAGGCGACTGGTGCGCCGCCCAAGGACCTCGGTGGCTGGTTCTGGGAGAGTGGATTCGACAAAGACCCGATCAATGACGTCGAGCGCATCCGCGACCTGAATATGCGGGCGATGTATGGTGCATGGGATGCGCTGAAAAACGTGGATGGACTCTATCCGAATCACCGCATCGGCTGGTCCGCCTTCATCGCCGGTAAGCGTGAATCCCGACGGCTCATCGGCGATGTGATTCTGTCAGGCGATGATTTCCACAAAGCGACGGTATTCCCAGACGCTGCATTTCCCTGCACCTGGCACATCGATGTCCACACGCCGGATCCCAAGTTCGACAAGGGACTGCAGGGTGAGGAGTTCATCTCCACCTTCACCCATGGCAAGGAATACAGCTATCAGGGGCCATATTGGGCACCCTACCGCACGCTTTACAGCCGCAATATCAGCAACCTCTTCATGGCTGGTCGCGACATCAGCGTGACTCGTGAGGCGCTCGGTGCCGTCCGCGTCATGCGCACCACCGGCATGATGGGGGAAATCGTCGGCAAGGCCGCGTGGATCTGCGTGCGCCATCAGACCTCACCACGCGGGGTCTATCAGGATCATCTGCCCTTGCTCAAGGAACTCATGGCGCAGCCCGGGGCGATGCGCCGCGAGAAGCCAGACGGTGAACTCACCCTGCCGAAGGGCGGGTGAGGTTCACCTGATAGCCGGATCACCAGCAGGCCATCACTTCGCGCGGGCCTTGATGAAATCGAGATCGGCGCGGACTTGGCCGACGTTATCCTTCCAATCGTTCTCGTGTTCCACTGAGATATTGCCGTCGAATTTCTGCTTTTTCAGTTCTCCGATGCAGGCTTCGACATCGACCACACCCTTGCCCGCCACTACGACCGGAGCATCGCCCATGGCGGCCTTATCTTTGAAATGCACGCCGATGATCCGGCCGTTGAGGATGCGGAGGCACTCGATGGGATTCAGATTGGAAGTGCACCAGTGGCCCAGATCCGCACAAGCACCCACGCGGTGGTCGCGGCTCTCGACGACGCCGAGAATGTAAAGCGGGTTCCAGACCTTGTAGCTGGGCTTTGCCATTGATCCACCGTGTTCGTGGAAGGCGACGCAGACATCAAACTCTTTCGCTGCGGTTTCCCAGGCGGCGACGAGTTCGGTCGATTCCGTGCAAATGGAATAGAGCCCCATTTTTTTTGCGAAGCTCATGATGGACTGCACCTCCTCGGCATTTTTCGCCGCGACCACACCGTAGCTCGCGGCGTGAATGCCTTGGCGTTCGCACTCGGCCTTCAGTTCGGCCATCGCCGTTTCCGACATCGTGTGGCCGACCTTTTCAGCGGAGCCGGGTTTGAGGAATTGGCCGGGGTAAAATTCGATGACCTTGCCGCCGGCTTCCTTGGTCTTGGCGATGGCTTCGAACGCGCTGAATTCCTTGAAAGTGTAGGCCTGCGCGCCGAGGAACCAGCCGTTCTGCCGGAAACTCTCCGGAATGGGATCGGCATGAAGGAGGGAAGCGAGGGCCACAGTGAATAGGGCGATTTTTGGTATGTTTTTCATAGTGAAATGGAAGATGCCGCCACCGTCCGACGGTGAGCGAACGGTGAGTTCATCAAGGTGGGAAGTAAACGCTTGGTGAGCGGCACAAATTTCAACATCCGGGATCTCTGCGATGGGCCGAGAGCCTCAGTTTTGCAACCCGTTCAGCCGGCGATGCGTGGCTCAGTCCAAGAACTCCTCCTCCTCTGCCCTGCGCTGGCTTGCTTGGAAGCCGCGGAAATTACAAAAAATCAGCGGGTGGGTTAAAAACCCGCCCGCTGATTTGAATTTTCTACCCGAACACGTCGGGGGATGGAAGTATCAGGCTCCTTTCAGAAGCTTCTCAGCTTTCTTGGTGGTGGCCGGGGCGAGTTTGCCTTCTACCAGTTTGGCACCGTCGAGGATGGCCTTCAATTCAGTCAGCATGGCCTCGGCTGCTGCGAGGGATTTCTTGCCGCCACCAAACTGTTTGTCTGAGAAATATTTGGTGAACGTCGTGCCCTTGCGGCTAATGCACAGGCGCCAGCCCTCGAAGGCTGCTGTTTCGTAAGTGAAGCGGGTCAGGTTCTTTTTTGATTTCATAGGTGTATGATTGTGTAATTGCGCTTTTCAGTTAACCGATCCGCGGAAAGAAATCGAGTTTTTTTTCGCGCTGCCCTCACAGCGTCGGAGAACGGGTCAAGCAGGCGACCCTCACCCTCGGGTGCCGCGCGTTTGATTTTCTGGTTAGAGCGAGTTGGAAACCAAGTCGGGGATATTCCAGTTTTAAGCTGTAGCGAACCCGTCAAGTTTGACGTCTTTGATCTCATCAACGAGTGCAACGGATCGTCCATTACCCGAGAACACGAACCAGCGACTGCCGCCTGACTCCGGCTTTCAGCGCTTGGCGCGTCCATTCAATGTCGAGCAAGGGGGTTAACCCTCTCGGGTTATTGTTGTGATCCTCAGGAGTTCATTAAATCCGCACAGTCGATTGTCGATTATCCGGATATAGCCCTCTAAAACCTAAATTACCCATGAAACCTAAATTCTCCAACCTGCTCTTGGTCGCTTCCATCGTTTTGAATCTTTCCGAAGTAGCCCACGCTGCGGATCAAACTTGGACTGGCACCACGAATGGCACTTGGGCTACTGGAACGAACTGGATCGGCAGTGCCGCTCCTGGGGCTACCAGCGGTGTGGCGAGTGGTGACACCGCGACGTTCAGCAACAACGTGAACACAGCGGTGACGGTGAATACCTTCCGGAACATCAAGAGCATTCTTTTCGACACTGGTGCAGGTGCTTACACGTTGAGCGGCGGGCAACTGGTTTTAACCAACGCCGGTGCGATCACCATGAATGCTGGAGTTGCCAGCACGGAGACAATCAATAGCAACATCCTCCTCTCCTCGACGGCCAGCTCTACCTACAGCTTTCTCAACAACAGCTCCACCTCGGGAGCCAATCTGGTGATCGGCGGCACCGTGGCCGGCCAGACGACAGCGACGCCCGTCACGCTGACCATTGGCGGCACCAACAACGGCACGATCAGCGGCATCATCAGCGACGGTAGTGCGGGTGGCACAGTGGCGGTGACCAAGAGCGGCGCCGGCGTCTGGACGCTCAGCGGTGCCAATACCTATACCGGCACAACCTCGGTGACCGCGGGCACAGTGATAATAGGGAACTCGACCGCGCTGGGTGGCAGCCGCGTCAATTTGACGGCGGGCGCGACCATTGATTTGAACGGCAGCAATCTCGGAGTCGCCTTCATCAACAATGGTGCGGCACTAGCTGGCGGAGTGATCGACAATGTCAGCGCCGGCGGCAACGTGACCCTGACCGTCGGAAGCGGGTTGGGTGGGGCTAGTGCGGCCAGCGGAACTTATACCAATATCGACACCTTCTCCGGCGTGATCCAGAACACCAGTGGCACGGTGGGACTCACCAAGGTGGCCGCCGCATCTGGAAGCCAAACTGCCTCCATCATGGCCACGGCCAGTTTGTTGACCGGCAACAATGTATTGAGGTTGACCAATAACAACACCTACACAGGGGCGACAACGATCAAGGGCGGAGTCCTCGAGTTATCGTTCAACTTCTCCAACAACGGAGGCACGGCAGTAGCGAGCAATATCATTTCGGCAAGCTCAGCCCTGGTGTTGGCGGGCGGAGACCTTATTAACGACTCCAACGTCACCCTTGGTGGCGGGACTCAAACCTTTGCCAGTTTGACTTTAAACGCTGGTGGATCTCACATCGGCACGTATCGAAAGGCGAGTGGCAATGCCACCACAAATTTGAATGTGATTACTCGTAATGTCGGGGGAGTCATCGATTTCCAGAGCCGTCCGTCCAATGGCAGTTCGAACGCCAAGCTTGGAGATGCAGACGGCACAAATAACACCAAGACGGCGAATGCCAATTTCATAGGCGGTAGCACCTCGATTTTGGGTGGTTGGGCTGTGTTCAACCAAAATACATGGGCGGTAAGCGCAGGGACCGGTACCGTCAGCGGAGCGATCACGGGGCTGGCTTCAGGGTCATATAGCACCACCTACACCGCGGGGACAAATGTCGATTCTGCAATCGGTACTTCGACTCCGGGCGCGATGACGATCAACTCGTTACGGTTTAACAATGCGGGAGTCTATTCAATCGACACTTCCGGCAGCCTGAACATCGCCACCGGGGGGATCTTGGTGACTACAGCTGTGGGTGCCAATGCGGTTTCCATCAACAACAACAACCTCACCAGTGGCAATGGACAGGACTTGATCGTGACCCAAAACAACAGTGCGGGTGGGATGACAATCACTTCCAATATCATCGGAACGACAGGCTTGACCAAGAGCGGGATAGGCAATCTGACGCTGACTCCGAATTCGGCGAACACGTTCACTGGCCAGTTAACAATTAATACCGGCGCTGTCATCCTGGGCAATGCCAATGCGTTGAATTCCAATGGATCGACATTCAACGACGTGGTTTTCGCCGGAACGAGTCAGATCAATGGAACCAGTGCCGGTGCCAATTACGTATTCCAGAACGGAACCCTCACTTTGAACGGCAACAACGCCACTGTGGCTTCCTTAACTTCAAGTATCGAATCTTCGGGCACTGCGATTGTCCAAAATGCCTCTGCCACTTCGGCAGCCACACTGACAGTGAATGGATCGACCTCGACAGCGTTTGCTGGTAATTTGCAGGATGGCACTGGCGGGAATGCGCTGAGTCTTACAAAGAGTGGCTCAAGCACTTTGACTCTGAGTGGAGCAAATGCCTATACCGGTACCACAACCGTCAGCAATGGCACCTTAGCCTTAGGAGCGAATAGCGCGATCGGTTCCAGTTCCAGCGTAGTCGTCTCTGGAGGAACATTTAGTGTCGGAACTTTCAACAATACTGTGGCGGGTGTACAACTGACGAGCGGCAACATCACAGGATCAACAGGTGTGCTGACTAGCGCCAGCGCATACGATCTGCGGAACGGATCTATCAGCGCGATTCTAGGAGGCAGTGCGGGCTCGAACAAGACCACCGTAGACACCGTGACTCTCACCGGGGCCAACACATTCACCGGCACCACGGCGATTTCGGGAGGTTCACTGTTGCTTGGTAACTCTCTTGCTCTGCAGGGCAGTACCCTTAATTACAATAATCAGGGCGGCACACTGAGCTTTGGCACGCTGACAGCGGCCACATTGGGAGGATTGAGCGGTGCGCAGAATCTGGCGCTTACGAACACGACTCCTGCCGCAGTTGCTTTGACGGTCGGTGCTAATAATGCGGATACCACCTATTCTGGTCAGTTGTCAGGTGGCGGATCATTGACGAAGTCTGGATCTGGAACCCTGACTTTGACGGGATTGAGTTCCTATGCGGGAACAACGAATGTTGCAGCCGGGAGCTTGCTCCTGAACACAAACGGTGTGATCAACGGGGGCACGATTGGTGCAACGGGCTTGTTCAACGTCAATGGTGGATCTTTGACTTCTTCCGGAACTTCAACCATCACAGGAGGCAATACAGCCGGTTTCCTTCTTTCCTCCGGAAGCGCGACTTTTGGAACCATCCAGAGCACGACTAGCGATGGAACGCTCATCAAGGTGGCAGGAGGAACATTCAGTGCAGGCACGGTTACGCTCCAGAGAACTGCAAATCCGGGCCAAACTAACGCTCCGACTACCTCTGGATTTGTTGTGAGTGGCGGCACGGCGGGTATCTCAGGAAACTTGACTATTGGAACCAGCAACAGTTCTGCCACCGCCCTCGTTAACGGCGGAGCACTCACCGTTACGGGCACCGCGATCGTCGGAAATACCACCAATACCCGATTTAGCACCTTGCAGGTCAGTAGTGGTACCCTTGATGTGAACGGAACCAATGGTGTTCAACTCAGCACCAATACAACGGTTGCAAACCCTTCGCAGTTTCTTCTGACGGGTGGGACTACCACCGTGCAAGCTATCAAATATGGCGTCGCGGGCTCCTTCACCGGCAGCCGTGGCGATGTAATCGTTAACAACGGAGCGGCTCTCTACGTGGGCAGCGGTGGAGTATCCGTGATTTCCGGAAATACCTACACCGCCAACTTCAGCGTCACCGGAGCAACGCTCGGTGCGAAAGCCAATTGGAGCACTTCCGTGCCGATCGTGCTCTCTGGAACTGCGACAATCAAAGCCGCTGACGTGGCGGATAATTCATTCGATATCGCTCTGAATGGTCAACTTTCGGGCTCTGGAGCGAACCTGACCAAAACCGGTGGCGGCACGCTGACTCTCTCCAACTCGGCCAACAACTACACAGGCGCCACTCTCGTCAGCGGCGGTAAACTGCTGGTGAATGGCAATCAATCCGCTGCCAATGGTGCAGTCACCGTGGCAAGCGGCGCAACCCTTGGCGGCTCCGGCACCGTGGGTGGCGCGACGACCATCCAAAGCGGAGGCAAGCTCGCCGTCGGCAACGGTGTCGGATCACAGACGTTTTCCAGCACTCTGGATTTCCAAAGTGGTTCCATCTTCGATTGGGACATCAGCGCGAGTGACACCACCATGGGTTTCGACACCCTATCCACGGGCAGCGGAACCACCGTCTCGTCCACCAGCACCGTATTCAATGTTATCCTCTCGGGAAGTGCACTTACCGATATAGTGAACCCGTTGAACTCCTTCTGGAACCTCACGCCTTACAACACCCAGAGCTGGAGCATGACCTCAATCTTCGCGGGTGGGTTCTCGGGAGCGTTTAATAACGTCGTAACTAGCACGGATGTTTCCGCATATGGCTCCTTCACCATCTCCGGCAGCACCCTCACCTGGACCGCCGTCCCCGAGCCCACCAGTGCCTTGGTCGGTCTGCTGGTCGGTGCCGGACTGCTGCGCCGCCGCCGCGCCTGAATCTCAACCCACTGGAATTCCTGGAGATCCATTTCATCACACTTTGCCTGGACAGCGTGGTCGGGTAATTCCAGGGCGGCGTCCGTTAATGGGTTTTCGGACGCCGCCCAATGGAATCGACGCTTGAAAACTTAGATCTTCGCACTCCTCTCCGCATCGAATCACCCCTTGCCAAGCGCGCTGGAGTCGAGATATTTACAAAGCAAACCCAAATGCTCCGATCCATTCTCATTATCGCAGGCCTTTTGGCGACAACCGGGGTAATCCACGCCAATGATCCCGGCGGCGGAAGCCCCGGGGTCGGCGCGAACGTCACGCTGTCCAGCACCAGCACCACCGCCACGCTTTCCAATGGCGTCATCACGGCCGTGATCGAGAAAAGTTCGGGCAAGGTTTCTTCCTATCTGCTCAACGGCACCCAGATGGTTGATCCCGCCAACCCGATTTACTACAGCATGGATGGTGGGACCAGCTACGAGCAGCCATCGAACTGCGTTTACAGCGTCACCACCCAGACCACCGACATGGTGGATGTCTCCTTCAAACGGACCTGGAACGCTACCTCCGGCTACAAGCACGTCTTCGATATCGAGCTCCACTACGTCCTGCGTCGTGGCGACACCGGCATCTACGCCTATGCCATCCTCGATCATCCTGCCTCCTATCCCGCCACCTCCGTCGGTGAATGGCGCATCGTCTGGAAACTTCCGCGCAGTTCGACCACCTTCAATTTCGAGCGAGCCTACGTGGACGATCTCCGCAACTGGGAGATGCCATCCTACTATGACTATCAGAATGCCTCGCCCACCAGCATCGCCGAGATCGTGAAACTCAATACCGGCGTGATGGCCGGGAAATATGATGGCAAGTATTCCTACGCCGCGCGCTATTACGACATCGGCACGTGGGGCCATGCCAGTAACCTATCGAAGAAAGGCGTGTGGTTCGCGCTGGGTGGTCACGATTACTTCAACGACGGCCCCACCCATCAGGACCTCACCACATCGGAGAGTTACATCCTCATGCACTTCGGCCGCAATCACTATGGCGGCTCCGGAACCAGCGTCGCAGCCGGGGAAGCATGGCGGAAAATGTATGGTCCGTTCCTGCTCTATTGCAATCAAACGACAGTCGCAACCAACGCCGGAGACGCCCTCTGGGCCGACGCCAAAGCCCAGGTGGCAGCGGAGAAAGCCGCTTGGCCTTACAGTTGGCTCGTCAACGCCGATCACCCCGCCGCCGCAGGGCGTGGCACGGTGACAGGGCGGCTTCTCATCACCGATCCCCTCAAGCCCGCCATCACCGGAGCGAACGCCATGATCGGCCTCGCCGCCCCGCAAGAAACCCATGGCAACTGGCAGCAGCAAAGCAAGGGATATCAATACTGGGTCCGTGCCGATGCCTCGGGAAATTTCACCATCCCCGCCGTGCGGCCGGGAAGCTATACATTATACAGTTATACCGATGGCGTGGTCGGTGAATTTTCGAAAACCGCCATCATCGTCACCGCGGGTGGCACCAACGCCCAGGGCAATATCCCGTGGAACATCGTCCATCCGGGGACGAGCATCGCATGGGAAATCGGCGTGCCCGACCGCACGGCGAAGGAGTTCAAGCATGGTAACGATTATTTCACTCCCTTTCTCTGGGATGTCTATCCAAATGAACTCCCAAATCCCCTCGTCTATAACATCGGCACCAGCAATCCCGCCACGGACTGGAACTACGTTCACAGCAACTACAAAGGCGCGACGGCCGGCACCACCACCGGCTGGAACTGGGATGTGAACTTCAATCTGCCAGCCGTTCCCCGCAGCGGAAATGCCACCCTCACGGTTGCCTTCGCTGGAGCCAATTATGCGCGCCTGTTTCTCTATCTGAATGGAGAAACCACCTCCTTCAGTCGGCTGTCACCCACCATCAGTGGCGGCAACGGGCTTCTCCGGCAGGGGATTCACGCGAAGTATTCGTATGTGGACGTATCCATTCCGGTTTCCCGCTTGAAGCTTGGATCGAACACGTTCCGCTTCGCTTTTTCGGGCGATCCCGGATTTTCCAGCAATGTGATGTATGATTATCTCCGGCTTGAACTGCCGGACTTCCCGCCGCCGCCGCCAGATTCCGGTCGCTCCATGGTCTGGGCGGGAGGAACCACATCCGCAGCGAATACGTGGGACCTCGGAACCACAACTTCGTTCCGCCTCAACTCCGCTCCCACCGCATTCGGCAGCGGTGACGCTGTGACTTTCGATGCCACCGGATCCAACTCCACCAACATCACGCTCGCCCAGACGGTCCAGCCGAACTCCGTCACCTTCAGTGGTACAAAAAATTTCACCCTCGCCGGAGCCGGCGATCTATCAGGGCCCATGTCGCTCTCCAAGTCCGGCGCCTCCACCCTCACGATCAGTCAGGCCAATACCTATTCCGGGATCACCGCCATCACCGGAGGCGTCGTCTCGCTCGCCAACGACACCGCCAACATCAGTGGCCTTGGAACCAGCGACGTCTCCCTTTCGAACAGCACACTGAAAATGTTTTCCAGCTCCGCGACGGGCGGTTCTTCGTTCTGGAATATCGATGTTCCCGGCGGGTCCATCGGCACGCTTGAAACCGATTGGCGCTGCGAACTCCAGGGCAAACTCACCGGCAGCGGCACCTTCCGCTATCGGCTACCGAGTGGTTCCACCCGATCGTCGATTTATGGAAACTGGTCCGAGTTTTCCGGAATCATCGAGGCCACCGCCATTTCGGGCAGCGCGGACTTTCGGATCTCTCCGGATTACAACTGGCCCGGACTTCCCGCTGCGGCGCTCTCCCTCGGAAGCGGCGTCACCGCCTATTGGTCCGGCAATCTCAACTCGGGATCAGGATCGTTTGTTGCCATCGGCGAGCTTTCGGGAACCGCCACCGCCACCCTCAAGGGGGGCACCATCGGCGGCCGCCAGATCACCTATCAGATTGGTGGTCGCGGCGGCGATGCCACCTTTGCCGGAACCATTTCCGAGCAAACCAACGGGATCACCAACCTCGCCAAACAGGGGGCGGGAATCTGGAATCTATCAGGGACCGGAAGTATCAACGGCAATGTCACCGTGGAGGCTGGCACGCTCCTCCTTTCTGGCTCCTTGAGTCAGATCGCAGGAAAATCCACCACGGTAGGAGATGCCGCGTTCATGGTTCTCGATGGCACGCTCAATTCGGAAACCCTACAGGTAGCCGTCGGCGGAGATCTATCAGGCTTGGGAATCCTCAATGGAAATCTAGCTAACAGCGGACTCGTTGAACTGGATACAGGAAGTCTCGATATCAATGGAGCGGTGACGAACAGCGGCTATTTCCGCGTGAAATCACCGGCAACGCTTGCCGTGACGGGAACCTTCACCAACACCGGCGTGCTCAACCTCATCGATTCCTCGCAGCCGATTCCGCCAGGCACCGTCAACACCGGAGTCATCCTGACGAATCGCGCACCAAGCTCGCTGACATGGACGGGTAACAACGGCCCGACATGGGACCTTCAAACCAGTGTCAACTGGAGCAATCCTTCCAGCCAGCCGGACGTCTTCTTCCCCGATGACGCCGTGTTGTTCAACGACAGCGCCGTCACGACGGACATCGAGATCGTCGGCACGCTCGCTCCCGCCTCCGTGACGGTCTCTACCGCGCAGACCTATGGTTTTTCCGGTGGCGCGCTCGGGGGTGCCGCGAGCTTCACCAAGTCTGGAGTGGGGTTGGCCACGATTTCCTCCGCGCTGGATATCACGGGTCCTGTCACCGTTTCCGGTGGCACGCTTGCCATCTCCACCACGGCCTCGTGGCCCGCCGAATCCAGCCTGATAGAGATCCAGCCGGGTGCCACGCTGGGAGTCGTCGCTCTGCCTGGAGGCGCGACCATCGGCGCAACTCAAGTCCTTCGCGGAGGTGGAAATGTGGATGGCGCCCTAACGGTCACTGGAATCCATGAACCGGGTTCCGGATCAACGGTCACCGGGAGCCTCAACTACGGCTCATCCTCACGGGTTTCCTGGTCGCTCGCCTCCAACAGCACCAGTGGGGGCGATTTCGACACGATCAGCGCCGGTGCCGTCACCATCGCCGCTGGCGCGGCCATCGATTTGGTCTTCAATCCACCCGGAAGTGGCGTTGATTTCTCGCAACCCTTCTGGGCTTCAGCTCGCTCATGGACGATTCTAACGGGCACGACCCGGTCCGGCCAATTCTCCCTCGGCAACCAGACGCTCGACCTCTTGGGAAATGCTCCGGCGAACTATGGTATATTCTCGATCACAGGCTCCGGCACATCCGTCGTGCTGAATTGGGCCCCCATCGAGATCATCGCCCTTTGGCGCGGCACCACCAACGGAACGTGGGACCTCACCTCCCTGAATTGGTTGAAAACCGGATCCACCACAGTCTTCCAAAACGGTCTCAGCACCGCCATCGACGATGGGACGAACGTCACCTCGATCAACCTCGTGGAGTCCGTGACTCCTACGTCCCTGAAGTTTGATTCCACCAAAACCTACACACTCGGCGGGATCGGAGCGCTTGGTGGAACCATGACCCTCGACAAGAAAGGCAGTGGCTCCCTGACGCTATCCTCCGCAAATACCTTCACGGGTGGCACGACGATCCACTCAGGGCTATTGACCATCACCCACGCCGCCGCACTTGGAACAGGACCGGTGATTTTATCAGGCGGCATCTGGGAAACGGGTGCCCTCGCTCCTAACAATGCCATCCAAGTGACTGCCGATTCCACCATCCGCGGGGGCAGCAGCGGTGGGTTCCATGGAATAAAGGCCGTCTCCGGCAGTGGAATTCTCACGCTTGATGCGGCAAGTACTTTTGATCTGGAGGGAACACTCGCCTCCTTCACCGGAACGGTGATGATGACCGGTGCCGGAAGTTTTCGCTTGAACGGCAGCAATGGATCGCCGTCAGCCGCGTTCAATATCGGCACCCGCGCGCTCTCCGCTCGCAATGGCGGCACTTACAATCTTGGTTCACTAACAGGATTGTCCGGTTCGTCACTCTCCATCGCCACATTCACCGGAGCCGTCACTTATAGCATCGGCGCGAATGACAGCTCCACCAGCTACGCCGGCACCATCACCAACGGTCCTGGAGCCACCTCCATCATCAAAACAGGAGCCGGCACCCTCACACTCGCCGGAAACTGCAGTTATACGGGCACCACCACCGTCTCGACCGGCACCTTGAGAGTCACCGGGTCGCTTGGCAATACCGCCCTCACCGTCAATACGAACGCGTCGCTTGATTCATCCGGTTCACTGGCGATCGCCTCGCTAACACTCCAGCCATCATCGTCCACCATCCTCGCGGTAGGCCCAAGCTTGCTGCCGATCGCCGTCACAGGAAACGCCGCGCTTAATGGAAACTTGCAGGTAAACCTCGCCCCTGGAATTGTCTTCGGCCGCTTCCCGGTCATGACCCATGGAGGAACCCGCACCGGAACGGTTTCTTTAACAGGAACTCCAGTTGGCATTGCCAGCCACCTGTCGTACCAGGCCAACCAGGTCGTTCTTTTCCTCGATGATAGTGACGAAGACGGCCTCCCCGATACTTGGGAGCAGACCTATTTCAACAGCCTATCCCAGACTGCATCCGACGACTTCGATGGTGACGGGCAGAGCAACGGCTCCGAGTTTTTAACAGGGACCAGCCCATCTAGCGGCGCTTCGGTTTTCGCCGCCACGATCACGGCTGTGGGACAGAGCCAATTGAATCTCACCTGGCCGAGTGTTCCCGGAAAAACCTACCGTGTAGAATCGCAGTCGGGGCTTTCCGGGTCTTGGTCGTCCGTTGCCAATGTCCCCGCTGCGGGGGGGGCGGCCGTCACCACATCCCATACCATCGACCGCACGCCCAGTGAATCGCTTCGGTTCTACCGTGTCGCGCTTGATCCGTGATTCCAGAGTCCGGGTCATGACTTGGGATAATCCGATTGGGGTATCAAGTTCCGGCGTTTTCGTGAATAACCTGCGCCGTATTCGCGGTAGGAATCAAGCACGGATGATTGTAGTTTCCGGCGGTGACAGCCGGATACCCAATTATCTAATCGATATCTGTTATTCCTTCTCTCCATCATGAATAAAATTGCGTCCAATTCCGCTTCGTGTCTGTTATTCCCGGTGCTCCTGGCATCCGGTGGATACGCGGCGACTCCATTCACCCCTGCGACGCCGGCTCAAGCCGAGCAGCGCGGTGTGCGCCCGATGCTCAAGGGTAACCTCGACCGGCCGCTCCGCTACACCCCGGATGGCGGGGACTTCGTCATCGTCAACGGAGATGAGTTTTTCAATCGCCCGCTTTACGGCGGATCAAGCCCGTTCCGTGTGGATGGCGGCGATGAACCGGAGTTTTCCTTCTATCTCCCTGGTGCCGGTGGGAATTTGCGTCTCGGCCTTTCCACCCAATCGGGAATGAAGTGGCTGCACGAGGCGGAACGGATTGAAGCTCGCTATAGCAACGGCTCGATGATCTATCAAATAACCGATCCGCTACTCGGCAAGGGTGCACTGCGGGTCACAGCCATCTGCCCGAAGGAAGGCGAGGGCTTGCTGGTGAAGATCGAGTCCGCTGCGGCGACTCCACCTGTGGAGCTACACGTCGCATACGGCGGCATCACCGGGGTGCGTGGCGGCAGGGATGGTGATATCGGATGTGAGCGCCTGCCAGTACGCGAGTTCTTCCGGTTTGCGCCTGAGAACTGCAATGGCAACGAAATCGTCACCAACGGCAATCGGTTTGTCATCAGCACGAAGAGCGGCACCATGGTGGGATTGCTTCCAAAAGGCGCGAAGGTGCGCCCAGCCGATGCGAAGCTTTGGGAGGATTTCAAAAAACTCGTTGAATCGAAGGATTCCAAGCCCGCACTCGCGATCGCCCACGCGAGCATTTCGATTTCCCCCGGTGGATCCTCGGTCTTCGGCATCCAACACCTTCCCGCGAAACAACTCGGCGAGAAGTCCGCAGCGGAGGTGCTGCAAGTCTATCGAGATGTTTCCGCGCAGGAGGTGGACCCCGGGAAAGCCAAGGAAGTGACGAACTGGTCCGACGAAGATCTTCCGGAGCATTTCACCCGTGAACAAAAAGTTCTTAAAGAAATCGCCAATCGGGTTTCTATCAAAACTCCCGATCCATTCATCAACGCGGCCATGCCCGCACTCGTCACCGCTGCGGACGGGGTCTGGGACGACCGGATCGGTGCGTATCTCCATGGTGGCGTGGCCTGGCGCACTCCGCTGCTCGGTTGGCGGGTGTCGTATGCCGGAGATGTGTTCGGCTGGCATGATCGGACGCGCACCCACTTTGATCGTTATGTCAAAAAACAGAATACGTCCTCCATCGCCGACAAGATTCCGGCTCCTGAAAAGGAGGCCTATCTCGCGCGCAACGAAACCGCGCTTCATTCCAATGGCGACATGACGGATTCCCACTACGATATGAATTTGGTGGGAATCGACGCGATTTTCCGTCATCTGTTATGGACCGGAGATCTGGACTACGCCCGGAAAATCTGGCCGGTGATCGAGCGTCACCTTGCCTGGGAGCGTCGCATGTTTCGCCGTGAATTCGGGCCGGAGAAACTGCCGCTTTATGAAGCCTACGCCTGCATCTGGGCAAGCGACTCCATCGCCTACAACGGCGGCGGTGGGACTCACTCTACTGCCTACAATCTCTATCACAACCGCATGGCAGCGCGCATCGCGAAGTTGATCGGCAAGGATCCGGCATTTTACGAGAAGGAGGCGGAGCTGCTTGACAAGGGCATGAAGGAATTGCTCTGGCTCAAGGACAAAGGATGGTTCGCCGAGTGGAAGGACCTGATGGGAGATCAGTCCGCACCTGAGGAAGCCGGTGCATGGACCTTCTATCATACGGTGGATTCCGAAGTTCCAAATCCTCTGGAAGCATGGCAAATGAGCCGCTTCGTCGATACCCGGATTCCTCACATTCCTGTGCAAGGGCCGGGTGTTCCCTCGGGAAATCATACGGTTTCCACCACCTCATGGATGCCTTACATCTGGTCGCTGAACAACGTGGTCATGGGCGAGTCCGCCCACACCGCCCACGCACTCTGGCAGGCCGGCAAGGATGATTCCGCGTTCAAACTGTTTAAGGGCGCGATCCTCGATAGCATGTATCTCGGCATCTGCCCCGGAAACGTCGGCATGTGCACCTGGTATGATGTGAATCGCCGCGAATCTCAGCGCGATTTCGGCGATGGTGTGGGCGCTCTTTCCCGAGCCTTCATGGAGGGGCTGTTCGGGATTACGCCGGATTTGTTAGTGGGTGAGCTGAAAATCCGCCCGGGGTTCCCCGCCGATTGGAATGAAGCATCGATCCACCATCCTTCATTTGACGTTTCGTTCGAGCGGAAGGGCGAAACAGAACGTTTCAAAGTGGTTTCCCGTTTTAACAAACCCGTTGCCACACGTCTTGTTGTCTCCGCGCTCCGCGATGATGTGGCATCCGTGACCGCGAACGGTTCCGCGGTGGAATGGAAGGTCGTGAAGGATGCCGTCGCGACACCACGCATCGAGATTCTCGCGCCGGCCGTCGCTACGCAGGAAATCGTGATTCAGTGGCAAGGCAGCACGCCGGTCACTCCACCGCATGAAGTCAAAGTGATCGCGGGTGATGCCGTGGTGCTGAATGCCGGCACCGCCATCAGCGAAGTGAATAACCCGCAAGCCGCGCTATCAGACATCCGCAAGGAAGCCGCGAAACTTAATGGCAAGGCGACCGGGACCCTCGGTCACCGCACGGTCTTCGCTCGCGTCAGCCAAGGGAAACTCGACTGGTGGCAACCGCTCGCCGTTGAATTCATCGAAGCAAAACCGGCCGCTCCTATCGTCTTCACCACCGACTGGTCCAAGAAGCTTCCTTCTTCCGTGAAGCTTGATATCGTTCTTCTGGAGCCATTTTTCAACGAACAAGCTAACAGGATATTCAAGAAGGATTATGTGAGCCCAAGGTCACCGAATGTCTCCTTGGCACTGCCCCGCCATGGCTACGGCTCGTGGTGCCATCCCAAGGACAGTTTCGATGTGAATGATGCCGGGATCAGGAATGCCGCAGGAAAATCCAACCGCATCGTTCTTCCAAACGGAGTGCCTCTTGCCACGCCGGGAGAGGCAGGTGCGAAAAACATTGCCTTCGTTTCCCGTTGGGACAATTTCCCTCAGGAAATCACCGTGCCTCTATCTGGAAATGCTTCAAAAATCTACCTTCTCATGGCCGGTTCCACCGATGGCATGAAGAGTCGCCGCGACAACGGCGAAATCATCATCACCTATGCAGACGGCACCACCACCCGTCTCGCACTTGAGAACCCGACGACGTGGTGGCCCATCGATCAGGATTATTTCATCGATGACTACGCCTTCAAACGTTCAGGGCCCTTGCCCGTCAGGATCGATCTCATGACTGGAAAAATCCGCGTGCTCGACGAAAAAACCTTCGCCGGAAAAGGCCGCAAGGTCGTAGGTGGTGCGGCCACCGTGCTCGATGTCGTTATGGATCCGACAAAGGAAGTAAAGTCTCTAACCGTCCGTGCCATTGCCAATGAAGTGGTCATCGGGCTGATGAGTGCCACCCTGCAGCGGCCATGAAAATCTCCGGCGCGCATTGCTTCTGCCACGAAGCGTCACTTCGCCCACTTGAAGAAGCTCGGAAACTATCTTCCCTCTACACTTGGATATCAGTGTCGTTCGCTGTGGTTGGTGGATACGATCAAAACGGATAGGCTTCCAATTCAGAATCTTACTTATGATATGAATTTTAAATCCGCCATCAATCGCTTGAGTCTGATCATCGCACTTCTGCTTCTAGTCGCGATGGCGGCAGGTGCGGGCGAACTGCGTATCACGGGCATGACCTGCGACTACCGCACAAATCCGATGGGCGTGGATGGCGCAGGCCCTCAACTGAGTTGGTTGCTCGAACCGGGCGAGCGAGGGCGAAAGCAAACCGCCTATCAAATACAGGTTGCCAGTTCGGCAGCATTATTGGCCAAAAACACCGGCGATTTGTGGGACTGTGGAAAGGTTTCCTCTGACCAGTCCATCCAGATTTCCTATGGCGGAAAGCCGCTGGTTTCGTTTGCGCGATCCTTTTGGAAAGTCCGGGTTTGGGACGGGGAAGGAGTCGTTTCCGAATGGAGCCCACAGGCGGAATGGACGATGGGAGTGCTTGATGAAAAGGACTGGCACGCAAGGTGGATAGGAGCGCCGGACACGGAATTGCCAAGCATGCTGCTCCGTCGTGAATTCGTAGTTCAGCCGGAATTGAAGCGGGCACTCGCTTATGTCTGTGGACTGGGCCAGTATGAACTATCAGTCAATGGGGCCAAGTCCGGCGAGGATCTGCTTTTACCCGGTTGGACCAAGTATGAGAAGACTTGCCTATACGATGTGCATGACGTCACCCGCATGCTCAAGCCCGGCGCGAATGCCATCGGCTTGGTGTTGGGGAACGGAATGTATCGAGTGCCGGGCGGGCGCTATGCCAAGTTCAAAGGAAGTGTTGGCCCATTGAAGGCCATCGCGCAACTGCGCTTGGAGTATGCCGACGGCTCGGTCTCCATTGTCGGGAGTGACTCACAGTGGTCATTGAATCCAGGTCCGTTGACTTTTACCTGTGTTTATGGTGGCGAGGATTTTGATGCCCGAAAAAATCCGGTGGGTTGGGACAAGCCTGGTTTTGATTCAGCGGGCTGGGTGGCTGCGGTGGAAATGTTAGGTCCGGGTGGCGTGCTGCGTGGTAGCTCGGTTGCTGCCCCGCCAATGCGCGCGATCGAATCCATTGTGCCGGTCCGGCGGAATCCATTGACGCACGGAGTCACGGTCTATGATTTGGGCCAGAATGCATCGATCATGCCTCGGATCCAGGTCAAGGGGCAGGCAGGGGCCGTGGTGCGACTCACTCCAGCGGAATTGCTCAAAGCTGACGGTTCGGTTGACCGGGTCTCGGTGGGGCGAGGACAATCCTACTGGCAATACACGCTCGCCGGTCGGGGAACTGAGTCATGGTTTCCGAAGTTTCACTACCAGGGATGCCGCTATCTGCAAGTTGAATGCCTGCCTGCTGCGAATGGAGAGGAATTGCCGGTGGTCGAAAAACTGGAGGGCGTAGTGGTCCATACTTCGTCAAGCCCAGCAGGGGATTTCCTGTGCTCGAATGAATTGTTCAACCGCATCCGCTCGCTCGTCCGTTGGGCGCAACGCTCGAATCTTGTCAGTGTCATCAGCGACTGTCCGCATCGCGAGCGGCTTGGTTGGTTAGAGCAGTATCATCTGAACGGTCCCTCGTTGCGCTATGAATTCAATCTCGATCAGTTGTTCTCCAAGACCCTGATGGACATGCGCGATTCACAACTTGCTTCTGGCATGGTGCCTAGCATTGCACCGGAGTTTACGGTCTTTGGAAAAGGCCCGTCCGACGAATCGAACGCCTTCCGCAATTCGCCGGAATGGGGCAGCGCCCTGGTCCTTGTTCCCTGGCAGCAATACGAGTTTAGCGGGGATATAAGTCTGCTGCGCGGCTATTTCGAAGACATGAAACGCTATGTGGCCTACTTGGACAGCAGGGCGAAAGCGAACATTCTGAGCTTTGGTCTTGGTGACTGGTATGATATTGGCCCGAAGCCCCCGGGGCCTGCGCAACTGACGCCGAAGGAGCTCACCGCCACAGCCTTCTATTACTATGATACTTGGGTCCTGGCGCAAGCAGCGCGGTTGCTGGGCAAGCAGGACGAGGCCCGGCGGTTCGCGGTCAAGGCGGCGGAGATTCGCACCGCCTTCAATGCCCGGTTCTATGATGCAGGAAAACGCAGCTATTCCACGGGTTCGCAGTGCGCGAATGCGATCCCGCTGGTGATGAAAATTTGCGAGGAGGCGAACCGTGCGGCCGTCTTGGATGCGATTGTTGCTGATGTGCGGGCGCATGGCAACGCCATCACGGCGGGCGATGTAGGATATCGCTATCTGCTGCGGGCTCTTGCGGACGGGGGGCGCTCGGATGTGGTCTACGCGATGAATAACCAATCGGAAAAACCCGGGTATGGCTATCAGCTCAAGATGGGGGCGACGAGCTTGACTGAGGCATGGGACGCCCGTGCGGCGTCCTCACAGAATCATTTCATGCTGGGACAGATTATCGAATGGTTCTATCGGGACTTGGTCGGAATCCAGTGCGACCCGACGGGCTGGGGATTCAAGAAGATCATCTTCAAGCCGACGCTGGCAGGCGACCTCACCTGGGTCAAAGGTCACTACGATTCCATCTATGGGCGTATTTCCAGCAGTTGGAAGCGGGACGATGGTGCATTCACGTTTGATGTAGTCATTCCGCCTAACACCACCGCGACTGTTTTCATTCCTACCAACAAAGCATCCAGTGTGACCGAAGGCGGCAAGTCGATGGACGCGGTTTCCGGTGTGAAGTATCTTCGTTTCGAAAATGACGCCGCCGTATTTGCAGTGGAATCCGGGACTTACCAATTCCAGTCGGTCCCGCCTGGGATCACTCCGTGATTGGTGAGCCGCTTAAGATCCGCATTCGTACGCACCCAGATCGGGAGCGTCCTTATGGAACGGAAGCCCGACGTCGGTGCCCTTGTCAATGAGTTGACCGCCCGGACGTGGTTTGAGAAAGTTCAGGTCGGGTAGCATGCCATCGGGTTTCCGGGGGGCGATGAATCCCTCGTCGGAAGCACTGACGAAATCCTTCTTCGTCGGGATCACGCCGAGATTCCATGAGTTGTATTGCATGTCGGATGCTCCCTGGTTCCGGATCTTTGTTGGATCGGCCACGTTATTGCGCAACTTGTGGATTTTTTCACCCGAAAGCTCGATGTCGGAATACATATCAAAGTCGGCCCCGCGGTTTTCAAACGCCGTGTTGTTGAACCAATCACTGCCACCATGGGAATGGTTGGCGTAGAATCCCTGCGCCTTGTTTTTGCTAATGGTGATCCCGACGGGTTGCCCAAGAGGAAGCAAGTATGTTCCGCCCCTGATATAAACCGTGTCACCCGCGAGCACTCGTTCGTTGGCTTCGTGCAGGGTCGCCAAGGGTTGCTGGATGGTGCCTGCGGCGGAGTCACTTCCTTTCGGATCGACAAAATAGGTGGCGGCTTCCACGTGGCCGCAGAGGCCTGCACACAGAATCACTGCATTCCACGGAATCGCTTTGGCGGAGCGGTGGGGCTTGGTGGCTTTTAGAAGGCCGGGGTCTTTGAAGTGGATTATGCAATTCATACGTCCAATGGATCGTGAGTCTGATTAACTCATTTGGAGGAGGTGAATCCATTGAGGGTGAGCCGTATGATTCGCTGGATGAAATTCACTTTGCGCCTTGAACCTTTGCATCTTTTCGTGATGACAAGCGCAAAGGTATGCAATGTCCGCCGTCCTGCGTCTCAATCCTGCCGGAGTTTCCGCATTGCGATCCGCCCACCGGGTGGGGAGATCGTCTCGAACTTAGCAAAAACCTCATGAACTTCCTGAAACCGATGAATCGATATTCCGTCCTCCGCATCAGTCTTTTTTGTATCGTCGCAAGCCACATCCAGGCTGAAGTCAAATGCCCACCGATTTTCGCTTCGCACATGGTGCTTCAGCGTGATCAGGAAATACCCGTTTGGGGCACAGCGGCTCCTGGCGAGAAAGTCACTGTAAATTTCGCTGGCGCTAAAACACAGTCCATCGCGGGGCAGGATGGTGCCTGGCAGGCGAAGCTCCCTCCGCTTGCTGCGAGCGCCGAACCGCGAACGATTTTGATAAGTGGAACCAATGAACTCCGATTCGACGATGTGCTGGTGGGCGAGGTTTGGCTTTGCTCCGGCCAGTCTAACATGGAGAAGCCGCTGGGCGGACGAAGTGGCCAGCGACCCACTGACAACGCGGAGGAGGAAATCCGCAACGCGAATCACCCCTTGCTCCGGGTTTTCCAAATGTCCCGTGGCGGACGCCCACAGCCGGATAATCTCACCATGCTGTGGCATCCCTGCAGCTCTGAAGTGGTCAATCGGTTGAGCTTTTCCGCAGCTGCCTATTTCTTCGGTCGCGAGGTGCAAGCAAAGCTGGGTGTCCCGGTCGGGCTCATTCACACCAGCGTCGGAGGCACCCGCATCGAGCTGTGGACACCACCAACTGCCTATCAGGGAATCGCCGGATTGGAGAACGTGGCGAAAGCCGCAGCAGGGGATCGGAAACTTGATAATATCAGAATCGGCGGATTGTATGATCCGATGGTCAAGCCGCTCGCACCGTTTGGAATTCGCGGATTTATTTGGTATCAAGGCGAGTCCAATCTAATGGCGGACGACGACCAGATCTATACCGAAAAAATGCGCGCTCTGATCAACGGATGGCGCGCGGCATGGTATCTTCCAGAGGCTCCGTTTTACTATGTGCAACTCGCACCTCACCTCTACTCGTCACGGAAGATTCCCAATCCGTTCTCCGACCAGGCACTTCCCATGTTCTGGGAGGCACAGACAAAGGCACTGTCGATTCCTAATACGGGTATGGCGGTGATCACCGATACCGTGACCCAGGTTGGCGATATTCATCCGACGAATAAAAAGGACGTCGGCGAGCGACTCGCCTATCTCGCTTTGGCTCGGACCTACGGAAAAAAGAATGTGGTGGATTCCGGTCCGATCATGAAGGAGTTCGTGGTGAAAGGAGGAAATGTCGGGTTGAAGTTCGATCATGCCGACGGTCTGAAATCACGAGACGGCAAGCCGCTGTCGGAGTTCACACTTGCCGGTGAGGACCGGGTTTTCCATCCTGCCGAAGCGGTGATCCGCAGTGGAAACGTGGTGGTTTCATCCAGCAACGTGAGACAGCCGGTCGCGGTCCGACTCGGATGGAACGAGCGGGGCAATCCGAATCTCGTCAATGCGGCGGGACTGCCAGCCCGTTCGTTTCGCTCAGACGACTGGCCCGTCAATACGCACAGGCCGGCAGATCCGCAGAACTAACACTGACGCTCCAAATAATAGAAATTTCCCGCATCCTGACCGCGTTCATGCTCGTCCTGCCGGTCATGTCCCGAGGAAATATCGAGCTTCCCAATGTCATTTTCATCCTAACGGACGACATGCGGTGGAACGTGCTGGGCAGTGCCGGAGACCCTATCATCCGGACCCCGAACATCGATCAGCTCGCAGCGGATGGCACGACATTCCGCAATTGCTTCGCAACGACTTCAATCTGCACAGTAAGCCGGGCATCGATCTTGCTGGGTCAATACGAGCGCCGCCACGGCATCGTGGATTTCGCGAAGGCATTTTCTCCCAGCCAGTGGCAGAACTCCTATCCCGCTCTGTTGCGCAAAGCTGGATATCGCACCGGATTCATTGGTAAATTTGGTGTGGGTGGAAGGAAAGCGATCGAAGCGAAGGCCGGGGACTTCGACTACTGGCGCGGACTTTCCGGGCAGGGCGGGCGGTTTTTCATCGACCCGAAGGACCCCGACCGAGTCCATGCCACGGCGCGTTTTGGAGATCAGGCGCTGGAGTTTTTTGCGGAGTCCGGAACCGAACTGCCCTTCTGCCTGTCGATCAGTTTCAATGCGCCGCACGCGAGCGACGGCGAGGCGCGGGAGTTCGAGCCCGACACTCGCGACGAGTCTCTCTATCAAGACAACGTGATTCCTCCTTCTCCCGCGGCGAACCCGGAGTTCTTTGAAAAACTGCCACCATTCGTGCAGCAGTCCGAGGGCCGGAAGCGTTGGCAGATGCGGTTCTCTGCACCCGCACAGACACAGCAGACAATGCGCGACTACTATCGGCTGGTGAGCGGCATCGATCGCGAGGTCGGGCGAATTCGCGCGGACCTTGAGAAACGCGGCATGGCCCGGCAAACGGTGATCATTTTTACCTCTGACTGTTTCATTTTGTCTGGGAAATTGAATTGTCTGGGAAATTGAATTCCGATGCCGCCCGGCCCAGCAGAGGACTCACCTGCCGCTTTGTTTTTCGGAGCATTGTTCCCGACGGGCTATCTGCTCTGGAGCGGACGCAAGGCATTTGGTGGGCTTGTCAACTGAACCCGCCAGGAGGAGGCCCGAGTGGGCGAGGCCTCCTCCTGGGGCATTCGAGCATCTCAGCCATTTAATACCCAGCCATCACGGTATTTGCGGCTGAGAAATTCGTTGGCCTCGGGAGCATTGGTGACGGTTCCGGAGCTTCCGTCATATTCAAGTTTCTTGCCGACGCGGTAGGCGACCAGTCCGAGGAGAAGTTGCTCGATCATATTTCCACTGTATTCGAAGTCACACGCGGTTTTCAGGGCTGGGTTCTTGCACGCATCGATCCATTGCTTCTGAAAATGACCGACGGGCGGCAGCTGGGCCTCCTTGCTACGAGTTTTGTAGTAGGAAAGATCTGCATCCCCTCCGAATGGTAGAATCATGCGGGTGGTGAAATCCGCGACGAGGAAACCTTTGCTGCCCTTGAACCACGCGCCGTGGTCTATGGCCTTCAGGTCGATGGCACGGTTGGGAGACCGAGGCATGATGCCGCCCTGATACCAGCTTACCCGGATAGGCCCTCGCCAATCGTTAGCGGCGAATTCGAAGTGCGACTCACACTCGACCGGGGTGACGTCCGGGTTGAAAGCCTCGCCCTTGGCCTCGGCGGTCAGCGGCACGCCCGCGTCCACGGCATTCCAGAGCAGATCCATGGTATGACTCCCCATGTCGCCAATCTGGCCGGCGCCCCAATCCCAGAACATGTTCCATTCCAAACAATTCATGCCCGACGAGCCCTTGAAGTAGGCGGGATTGTAGGGCCGCACGGGAGAGGGCCCAAGCCAAAGATCCCAATCAAATCCCGCAGGGGGCGCGCCCTCGGCCGGGAAATATGCCTTGCGGCGGATCTGTCGGTTTCCCCACGCCGTGGCGGATTGAAGATCGCCGATCGCCCCGTCCCGGATCAGTTCGCGGATTCGATTGAAATTCGGGTCCGCATGGCGCTGCATCCCGACTTGGGTGGCAAGTTTGTCTTTTTTCGTCAGCCAGTTAGCACGGACCACCCGAGCCTCCTCGACCGAGATGGCGAGGGGCTTCTCGCAATAGACATGCAGCCCGCGGTTGAGTGCCCAGTTGGCGATGAACGCATGGTGGTGGTCCGCCGTGCAGATGACGACGGCGTCGAGGTCTTTCTGCTCAAGGCACTTGCGCCAATCCGTGTAGGTCTTGGCTCCCGGAAAGCGCTTGAGGGCATCCGGAAGAAAGTTTTCATTCACGTCACAGAGTGCCACGACATTTTCGCGGGCGATGGAATCATAGTGAGCCTGTCCCCTGCCCCACACACCGATGAGGGCGATGTTGAGCTTGTTATTAGGCGACGAGGTGCCCGCCATGATGCCACTCGGGAGAATGAGCACTCCGGCACTGGCGAGAGTCGATGAGTTGAGAAACGAACGTCGATTCATGAGTTTTGAGGATTGTGGTGTTTGCTTAGCTACTGCTCTTGGAAGCAGCATTCTTTCAATCAAGCTGCGGCATTTTTTTGAAATGCCAGCCGCCCCCGGGCACATTCCGTTTTTACGACCCAGGGCTGCTAGAAATCGCTTTTCGCGGGAAGCTCCTGAAACAGCCGTTGGGCAAGACCGGAGTGCGGGGAAAAGGGGGGGATTCCATGGCCACAAGGAGCGGAGATCTCCTGAATCGCCGTGCTCATGAGGTGGCAATGAGAAGAGCTGTCGCGCTTGCCATTGGCCATACCATGAGCGGTGCCACCTCCTTGGAACGATTGTCACTCCACTTCCTTGACCACCGAGATCGATTGTTTTCCAAAAATCGCCATGCGCGGATGATGTGCTTGTGCTCGATTGCTGGGACCCCATCGACGGTTCACTTCTAGCTCAATAATTGTGCTTCCTGCGGGTTTTTGGGATTTACCCGCAATTTGCATTTGCCGTTTGGAGAAATGACCTGCGTGATGAACGCTTGGGCTTTCGCTTCTGACCAGAATACTGATTCCGACTTACTAAGATCACTCCATCCCACCAAGGGAATCACCTGGTAGGTTGTTCCTGCAAAATTGATTTCGCAAACCAGTCGCAATGACCAGAAAACCGACCCTTCCATATTACGGCCTTTATGCAAACTGTGTTCAATACAGCGGGCTTGAACAATCGGCCAGGCAGATCGCTTGACTCTCGCCATGGACGCATCGAGAGCGATACTTGCAATTATTGCTACTTCATTTTGTCTGGGAAATTGAATTAAAATCTCTGAGAATCTCGGTGCGTCGTCATGGAGTTCCTCTGGTGTTACGCATTCCAGAATCACGACCGGCGATCCGGAAACCTGGGGCGCGAGTGCTGCCCCGTCCATTTCGGGAAAGCTCTTCTTCCGACTCAAGGTCACCCAGCCATGAGCCGGTGGCATCATGGAGGCAGCACGATCTGGTAGAAAGCGCGGCCCGCAGGTGGTGTGGGATCGGTGAATGAGGTGGTGGTTCCTGGTCCTGCTGGCATGCTGCCAATGAATTGCCAGTCCGCAGCGAGCGAGTCGCTGCGGCGGATCTGGAAGTTCACGCCGGGTTGCGAAGGCCAGGTGAGTTTGAAACCGGCACCATCGCTCGAAGCAGTGGCGCGGAATGCCTGACTCGGATCTTTCGGATTTAATCCGAGCCGAAACTCAGTGAGATCGGACGAGCCATCCGCGTCGTAGTCGCCCGATCCATCGCGTGAAAGCGTGCCGAAATACGCGGCCTCCCACGCGTCCGCCATGCCATCGCGATCAAGGTCTTCCAGGGTCAGCACGATGGCAATCTGACCGTTGACGGTCGTAAGTGAAACCACATAAGGGATGGTTGAGGGGCTATCCAAAGTGACTGCGGGGGCGCCTGTGATCGCGCCGGAACAGGTGGCGATGACGTGGGTGCCCAAGCCAGGATCGCTGGCAGAGCGGACGACCATGGCATCGGGAAGGGTAACATTGCCAGTGAGGTTCAATGGCGTGGCGAGAAGTTCCAGGACGCTGTTAGGCTCTAGGGTGACGCTGCCGGTGATCGAGCCAGTGCCCCCGAGGGCGGCATCGGCCACTACGGTAAAAGCGGATGCCGAGCTGCTGCCGGTGACCCGCAGCGTGCCGGCGGAAACCTTGGTCGGGCCGCTGTGGGTACTCGTTCCGGCTAGCGTCCATAAGCCGTCGCCCACCTTCTCGATGGCGCACAACGTGGTGGCTGAACTATTCCGGATCGAGCCTTGGAAAATCGAACTATCAGAACTGCGTGCTCCCACCCGCCACGTCGTGACACCCGCCGTGCTGCCCGTTTCCGTGGCCTTGAGGATGGACGAGGCACTCCCGCTGAGATCGCCGACCGAGATGGTTGGGTTTCCTGTGAGGATGCAGTAGCCCGTGACGAGCGGTCCGAGATCCACTGCGGCTTGGGGATAGCCGAGGCTATTGCCGACCCGCCAGTCGCCGCCGTCAGCATCGGTTAGGATATTCATCTGGCCCGTGAAGCCCGACCAGTTTCCGTTCAGGCTGGTCCGCACATAGGGGGAATAAAGGGTGAAGGTGCCGCCGCCGGAGAGACTTCCGTTCAGGTCCACGCGCGAACCGGCGTTGAGTCTTCCAGTAGCTCCGATGGGGACCTCGAGGCCCCAGGTCGCCTGATGAGTCGCACTCACGTTGTTCCACATCGAGATCGTGCCGCCGTTCATTGTGACGGAACCGCTGCCGAAGCCGTAACAGTTCGCCGTCGCATTGGTGAGGGTGACCGTACCGGCGTCGATGACAGTCCCGCCGAAGTAGGTGTGGGCGGTTCCAAAATTCAATGAGATGTTGTTGCGGGTGGTCACCGCGTTTCCGGATAGAGTGATGGAAGTGGCGCTGTCCACGCTCAGGATTTTGGTGCCGAGTGGAAAATCATTGCCTGCGGTGGAGCTGGCGTAGCTGAGACCGGCCACCAGTCCTGTGCTGGAGACCACGGTGACGACGGGTGAGCCTCCGACGAAGTTGGCGGTGACGGTTTGTTGGAAGGGTGAAATAGTTAGGCTGCCGTTGCCGGTTTTTCGGAATTCGAACGGTCCGGCGAGTGAGCCGTCGCCACCGATGGTGTAGGGTTTCGCGGTGGTGTTAGAAAAGGTCATGCGTCCGGGTTGCAGCGTCCCGGTCATCGCGACGGAAGGCGAATTCGAGCCGGTATCGTTGAAGATGGGGCGGTCGCCGTCCACATAGGAAACTGCCGGGGTGGTGGTTCCCGCGACAAGCCAGTTGGCGGCGGCAGGATTCCATGCGTTAGACGAGACGCCGCCTTTCCAGTTCAGATCGCGGCCGGGGGGAAGCACGGGCGGCACGGGTGCTTCGAGGCTGAGGTAGTCATACATGAAACCCGAGGTCGCGTGATTGGAGTGGACTTCGTGGTCGAGCGAAATCGTATTAGAGCCGATGCGCAGGCGGCTTGCCGGGATCGGCACGCGGACATAGGTGTATTTTGTCTGCACGGCCTGCCGGAGGAAACTGCTGGCCCCAGGCCGTGCATTCGGTGGAGTGAAGGCGGCGAACGTCGTATTGTCGTTCACCCGAAGAATTTGGATCGAGTCCGCAGAAGCATAGGCGATGGTCATCCAGTAGGTGCCGGGGATGACTTGGTTCAGATTAAAATTGAGGTTCCATTTCCACGGCGTGGCCCCGACGTAATCAACCGTGTGGGAGAAGTTGAAATTCGTGGCCCAATTTCCAACTGCGCAATCGTAGTTGTGTGGATTGGAGTATTCGCTGCCGTATTGCAGCCACAGCGCTGGCTTGGCGTATTCATCGCCGTGGCGGAACTCGGCAGCACTGCGATCCGGAATGCCGATTTCCCACACCAGCGAGCCGCCGGGGTGATTCACGGTGAGCGGGATCGTGCCGAGCGCGCGGTTTTCACCGGGAGTGAAGGTGTATTGCCCGACCCGGAACTCGCCGACAGCGCCGGTGCCGGGCGATTCACCCGCGCTGTAAACATAGAGCTGATAGTTCTCGCTGCCGCCGAAGGTGGAGGTGGTCTGGATGTCGGGGATGGTGAAATTTCCGGCAGCATCGGCGCGGACCCAATACTGATTGCGGTCGGCTTGAAACTGCCAGTTATTGGCGGCGTTCTCGCCGGAATCCGGAGCCGCAAGGCCGACCCATGCGCCGGCGGCACTCACTGCGGGACGCAGCGCGTCGGTTAGCACGAGCTTGCCGGTGAGCGTGGCACGTTGGGACTGTTGTTGATAGGCGGGATGAGTGACCCACGAGTAAGGCCAGGCGGCCTGTTCGGCATCGCCCTGCGCCTTGGCATCGGCCCAGGCTTGGGCTCCGGTGGGCAGGCCGTTGAAGTAGAGCCCCCACGGGCCGATGATCTTGGTCCACGGCTGGGCGGCGGGGATGGAGACGGTGCCGTTGCTATAATGATTGCTGATCGGCATGTGATACATCAGGCCCCAGCCATGCACGTATTCGCGGCGGGTGGGGCCGTTGTTTCCGTATTCCTGACTGCCGGCGACCACCCACTCGCCGACGTCATTGATATCGCTCGCACGGCCCCATGTCTTGTAAGTGTTATGTGGGATGTTATAGGAATATTTTCCGGTGAGTTGTCCGGCGAAGGGGCCACTAGTGAGTTGGTTGATCTCACCGGGGAGGCCGGTCACCCAAACGGCTTTTTTGATGTCGCCGTAGGTCGGTTCCAGCGAGTTTCTCCGAATCTGTGATCCGTTGAGGCTGAGCCCGAGTTTCACGGTATCGTCGATGTAGAGATTTTCGCAGAGGAAATCCGTCGTATTGTGGGCAATGGGCCAAATCATCTGGATGAATTGGAGATCTGCCTGCGGATAGGACGCCGGGTGACCGAGTGCGGCGTAGATGTAGAGCGTGGTCTCGCCGCGGCCGAGGGTGTAGTGAAGCTCCACGTCCATCGGCAGCTTGTGGATGGCGGGAGTGTAAGGTCGGTTGTAAACGAGTTCGAGACGGTTGGCGGTGCCGGTGGTGGATTGATATGAGGTGCCGCCGGTGCCGTCGGGATACCAATAATAATAGATTTCCGTGTGGTTCCCGAACCCACCGTCACTGGATGACGCCGTCTGGCTGACCATTTCCACGCCGTTGACAGCCGGAGTGCCGGCCAGACCGGGCTTTAGGTAGCGGATCGACTGCACATTGCCCACCGGGCTGACGATGGCCCGGATGATGCCGTTTTCCAAATAGCGGCAGGTTTGATTGCGGTAGGTGATGGTGCCTGAAGTCACCGGGGAAGTTACCAGATTGGTGAAGCCGCCGGGCTCATTCGCCATCAGGGAGGCGGTTGCTGCAATCGCAACTGGCAATAGACGCATCATGTCACCTAAATTTAGGCTCAGGAATTTAAAAGTCGAGTCACCCGTTCGAGGTAGCAAGGTGGCGTCCGATAAGGATTTGAGACGCACTTAGATTTTGAAAATCCGCTTTGCCCGGGATGAAAAACGCGGGCTGATTTGACCGCGCGGTTGCCCGGGGCACTTCCTGCGGTGGCCTGCGTAGTCACCCGGCTGAGAATCCGACTTCAAGCACTCGCGGCAGAGTATTTGACTTTGCCGGGAATCGGCGGACTTTCCGATGTCCGCGAATATTACTCCTCTTGGAGTAGTGGACACCCCAAACAACCCATGGGATCTTGATTTGGTAAACGTGGAAATACCCATTCTCTTTCCACCCGCAGAAATCCCAATCCTATCCCAAAATCCCCAATAAAATCATGAAACCTAAGTTCCGCTCCCTCATCGCCGCGTTCGCCCCGCTCTCGCGCTCATCCCTCATCATCTGCGCTTCGCTTTGCGCCGCTACTTCCGCGCATGCCGACCAGACATGGACCGGAGCCTCTGATGCATTATGGAGCAACACTGGCAACTGGAGTGGCTCCGCCATCCCGGGCACCGTTGATATCGCCATTTTTAACGCGTCTTCATCCTCACTGACCAACAACGCCACCAGCCTGAACCAGACATTCTCCATCAAGGGTCTGAAAATCGTCGATCCCGCGACAGCGGTCAGCATCGCCGCCGGAAACACCCTGACCTTGGATTCGTCGGGCATCGACATGAGCGCGGCCACCCAGAATCTTACGGTGAATGCACCGCTTGTGCTCGGGGTTGCGCAGGATTGGAATGTTGGCACCGGACGTACTCTGGCTGTCAACGGGGGAATCAGTGGTGCTGGCGGATTCAACAAGAAAGGTGTCGGTAACATGACGTTCGGAAACGTCACCAACCCCTACAATGGCGGCACCACACTGACTGCGGGCATCGTCACACTCGGCTCAGGCACAGCTGCGTCTGCTGCCAATCTTGGCACTGCTGGCACAAGTATCACGCTTGCTGGAGGCACCATCACCAACGGTACGGGTGGGTCGAATGGAACTATCACTTTAAATAACGATTTTGTAGTGAACTCCGATTCCACCATCAACATGGGAAACCGGATTTCCATCGGAAATGCGACAACCACTCGGACGATTACAGGAAGCGCCAAGTTAACCTTCAGCCTGAATACGACCATCAGCCGCGATGACATTTTGTCAGACATGACAAGTTATGCCGGAACCATCAGCTTCAGCGGCACGGGAAGTGCCAGACTTTTCATCCTGGGCGGCAAGGTGGGAGCCGGTTTTACCGCTTGCACAGTGGATCTTGCCGGCTCGGCCAACCTGTTCCCGCAGACCGGTAGCACGGGGAATGGCCTCAACGTGAATGCCCTGACCGGCTCCTCCGCGACTGCCTCATTGGGCGGCGGCTCGGCGGGTGCTCCAAACTATTCCGTGGGTGCCTCGGGTACCGACACTACCTTTGCAGGCGGGATTCGTGGGAATGCGATTCTCACAAAAGTGGGCGGTGGGACTTTAACACTTACCAATACCACTATTCTCGACGCTACCGGTACCACCAATGTGAATGCAGGCACGCTCAAGGTAAACGGCACGAAAACGGGAACCGGATTCACCACCGTAAATACTGGAGGCACGTTGGCTGGAACTGGAACCCTTGCTGCGACCACCACCGTCGCCAGCGGTGGCACGCTCGCCCCCGGGGATGCTGGCACAGGCAATCTGACTTTTGCGAACTTGACCTTGAACAATGGCGGCACACTCAAACTCGGAGCCGCTCCGTCCACGAACAAAGCGGTGGTCTCGTCAGGCGGCACCCTGACTCTCGCCAGCGGCATCAACGTGGACGTCAATGGTTTCAGCACAAACGGCACCTACGACATCATCGACATCACCGGCGCCACTTTGTCTGGCACGGCCGCCACGGCATTCACGGCCACCAACACCTCTGGCGGAAAGATTTACACTTTCGCGAGCTCTGGGACGGCGATCCAAATGACAATCTCCGCTACCGATCCAAGCAACTACTGGAACGTTGACGGCGCTGGCACCTGGGGCTTAGCCGGCAATTGGACCAAGACGACAGTGCCTAACTCGGACG
>JBBRYQ010000024.1:0-65074 GCA_038237425.1 Verrucomicrobiales bacterium | reverse complement strand
TCGAAAATCACAAACGCCTTGAGGGGATCGTGAGAGAAATGCGCGAAATCACCCAGACGCTCATCCTCGAAGACGTCCCCGGAGTGCGTCGGCGCAAGCCTCTCTCCGACATCCCAAAAGCCCGTTAAGTTAGCGCCATTCGGGTCTGCTACCACTTGGTTGATGATAAAATTCCGACGTTCTTCAAAGGTATCTTGCGCGGACCATGCAAGGAGCTGCCCGGTGAAAAAGATGATTAGAGCGACTAGACTGGGGGGGGTCATTCGTTGATGGGTTTAAGAAATAAGCTAAAACGCTTCGCACTTCCTCAAGGGCGTATTGCTTTAAGGTGCACAAAACGGCGCAATGTGCCAGCGGCGACACTCGCTTTCACGCGCTGCAGCGTGCCGTTGTCGCTGAGAATTTGCTCGGTCACTCCCTCACTGCTCCATGAGCCAGCCGCCAGGGTGTCGCTCCATTCGACGGTGAAGGTCACGCCGTCCGCCATTGCGGCGAGGCTGCGGGTGTAGGTGAAATCGAGTGTCGCACCACTCCTAACAACACCCGTTGTGGTCAGCGTCGCGGCGTTCGGGTTCTGGCCGGTGGCGAATTCTAGCAGGTTGGATTCGCCGTCGTTGTTAGGGTCGAAGGTGTTGGCGGCGTTGCCGGTGTTAGTCGTGGTGCCGAAGTGTTGCTGCCGCCAGTTTTCCTGTTGTGTTAGGACGGTGAGCGGCACGGTCGCGGAGGTGCTCAGGCCGCTGAAGGTGGCGACGCTTTGCTTGGCGAGGCTGGCGATTTCCGTGGCGGTCATTGCGCCGCGGAAGAGCGCGGTGTCGTCGAGCCAGCCGCCGAAGTAGCGCGGGATGACGGCGGCACTGGTGCTGGCGATGCCGCCGATGATGAGGGGCAGGTCTTGCCGCAGCGACCACGTCACGCTGGTGGGCGTGCCGACGAGCGTGCCATTGAGGTAAAGGCGGACGAGGCCGGTGTTGTTGGCGGTTTTTTCGAAGGTGATGGCGGCGTGGTGCCAGACGTTTGCCAGGGCGGTGCCGGGCGAGACGAGGGTGAGGTCACCCGCATTGGCGGCGTTGTAGTGTTCGAGTCGCAGGGTGTCGGCATTGCCGCTGCAGCGGAGTTGCAGCTCGTCGCCATTACCGCTTAAGCCGTCGCCCGCGCCGATGTAAAATAGGAAATCGTCGGTGGTGCGGCTCGCGCGTTTGAACCACGTCGCGAAGGTCCAGCTTCCGTTGCTCATTTCGAGATTCGCGCGGGTGACGGTGCGCTGGAGCCGTGCGGCGGTGGTGGCGGTTTCGTTGCAGCGCAGGCTCTGCGTGCTGTTCGCGCCGAGGGCGGCGGCGGGGCTGGCTTCAAGCGCCGCAGTGCCAGCGCTGGCAAAGCTGAGCGTGGCCTCGCGCTCCTGTCCGCTGGCGTCGCGCACGAGGTTGCCCGCGAGCGTGGCGGGCGGCTCGAAATCATAGTGCCAGACGATGCGCGGATGCTGGCCGCGGTCGCGGGCGGTAAAGTCGAACGCCGCCGCGCCGCTGCTGCCCGCCGTGGGGGTGAAGCGCGCGGTTTTGCCATCGGCGAGCAGCGCCACGGTGCCGCCAGTCGGGTTCGCCACGGTAAATGCGAGTTGTGCATCGGCGGTCTCGGCATCGGCGACGCGGGCGGCGAGGTCCACATCCACGGGCGACGCCGCGACAGCGGAGACGCTCCCATTTCCCGCTGCGATAGGCCGCGTGTTGATGCTCTGCGTCCAGTCGTGGTAGTTCGAAGTGACGACGCGGTTCGCGCCGAAGAGATGCAGGTGGCCGTTCTGCGCCTGAGACATCCACGGGTCTTCGAGCACCGGCCAGCTTTGGTAGTCCACCGTCACGCCGTTGATTTTCCCCGCGAGGCCGAAGGTGAGTTCGAGCACGTCGCCACTTCGGTTCGTGTAGCTGAGCTTCGGGGCGGCGGCGTTGATACTGGACTTGTCGGTCACGGTGTTTGCGAGGATGTCAGCGCGGAAGGCCGCCAGACGGTCCGCAGCGGTCGCCTGCGGATACTCCGAGGGCGCGGCGGTTTCCACGATCACGCCCTGCTTGTTGCAGGCATATTGAAAGCCGGGGCTGCCGACGTAATTTGAAAACGTGTCGGTCAGTTGGATGGACACGAGGACTTTGTCGTAATGCAGGAAAATCCGCCCGAGCGCGTCGCTCTGGTCAATGTAGGCGAGGTAGCCGTTAGGGATGTCGCCTTTGATGTATTCGTTGGCCCAGTTGCCGTTGTTGCCTGTGCTGCCGCCGCCGCCCACAGGCATATTATACACGGCAATCACCGTGCCTTCGTGCTGGAGCGTGTCTTCCCACACGGAAATGCCGCTCGTCGTGCCGCTGTAGGTCGTGGGCGAGGTGATGGTAATCATCGAGTCATTCCCCGGTGGCGAATCCCACGCGAGGCCCCAGCGGTTGCCTTGATAGCCGTCCTGAATGCCCGCTGTGTTTACATCAGTTAGATTCATGCTACCGTCGGCGTTGTAAGTCACATCGCCCTCCACCTGGCTCCACATCGCATAGCCGGGGGTCATCCAGGATTGCTTGAAATAGGCCACATCACCGCCGCTGAGATAGCGCTGGGCGAGCGATCGGCGTGTGTAATTTTGCGTGCGCTGCTGGCCCGCCGCCAACACCTCGGGCAGTAGTGCGGGAAACTGCGGCGTGAGAAACAGCACGCTCGCAAACGAGTCGAAGTAGCTGGCTGGAGTCGGGCCGCCGAAGAGCAGTTGCCAGGTAAAGCCGGTGATGTCGTAGTCGTTCTGCTGCTGTGCAGCCCGGCCACGGGTGGCCGAGACGCACCAGCGACCGTTTTGCATGTAGCCCGCCGCTTCTGCCAGCGCCCAGTCCAGCACCATGCGGGCCTTGTTTCGCACCTCCGCATCCTGCGCGAACTCGGCCAGTGTCTCGATCGGAGCCAGCGTGTATTGCAGATAGTGCGAGGCGTTATGCTCCTCGTGATTGTTGAACGGCGTCTTGTTCAGAAGGTTCAGGATGAAGTCCTTGCCGCTCGCACCGCCGATGCCATTCGACGCGCTGGACACCGAGTTCACGCCCGTGCCCCAAACGCCATTTGCTAGATACGAAGCCGTCGCGAGCATGAAGCGTTGGTTAGGCGTCGAGCCATTATCATAGGCATCCGCGCCGACGTAAATCTGCTGATAGCGATCCTTCAGCGATTGCGGAAAAAGTTGATTCCACCGCATGTAGGCATCCATGCCCGGCCACATCGAGAAGCCCGCGTTCGGCCCCTCCGCATTGGCATCCTCGACCGACGTGGTGATGTAGGAAATACCGGTGGCAGTATCTCCGCGCAGCAACCGGGCCGTGGCATCCCAGAATCCCACGCGCCCGATGCGATGCGGCCCACCGCCCGTCTGTCCGAGATTCGGCACGTCGGTGGAGAGGTAGTCGAGCATTGCTTTTTGGCGGTCGGCGAAACTGGTGCTGGTCTGAAACGGCGTGGAGAACGCAAGGTCGCCCAGCGTGCCCGCCGCATTGAAGGCCTGCACCGCGTAGGTATAACTCACGTAGTTGCTCACCGTTTCGGAAAACGTAGTCGCGTTCGGCGGGAGGGTCGCCGCGAGTTCCAGTGAGCCATCGCTGAGCACCCGATAGACTCGGTAGCCGGTTTCCGTCGTCGCATTATCTAACCACGAAAAGCCTAACTGCACGAGCGCCTCGTTCGTCGCCCCGACGATGCTTGCCGCAAGTCCGCTGGGCGACGGGTCATCGATGCGCTGAATCGCCACATCGTTCCCCGCGCCGCCGACGGCAAATCCGCTGCCGCCGAAACTCGACGTAAAACTCACGCGCCACCATTTTCCGCCGAGGTCGATTTTTCCACCATCGCCGATGCCATTGAGCGTGCCCGTCGTCGTGCCCGCGCCGTGATTCCGCACGAGATAAAGCGTGTCGCCGAGCGCCGGAGTATAGCCGAACGTGGTGCCCGCGAGGTCGCCCGCCAGCGAGACATTGCCTGCCGTCACCGCGATGGCATCGTGGCTCGCCGCGCTCGTGATGCCGAAATCCAGATGAGCGCCCGCCGCTACTGCGAAGCCATTAGAAACCGTGAGTAACCCCGATGGTGCCACCGTCGCGCCACCCGCTGCCGTCAGCTTTCCCGTCACCGTGCCGCCACCGCTCAGCGTCTTTCCGCTGCCCACCGTGAACCCCGCCGCGATGGCCGAGACATTGAACGTCGCGCCGCTCGCCAGACTCACGCTCGGCGTGCCGCTCAGCGTCCCACTCGCTCCGAGTGCCAACGTGCCCGAGTTGATGCTCGTCGCTCCGGTGAACGTATTGCTGCCATTCAAAGTCAGCGTGCCGGTGCCCGAGTAATTCAGCTTCGTCGCGCCACGAATGCGCCCGCTGAAAGTTGTGACTGCCGAGCCGGTGATCGTCAGCCCTGTCGTGCCCGTTGCATAGATTTCACTATTCCCATTTCCACCTGCTAGCCCTGCGATGCTATGCGAATTCGATGAAGTGATAGTCGCCGCCACACCGACCGCATTCGTGAACGTGATGATCCCCGTCGTCGGCAAATCGAGTGTGTCCGTGCCCGCGTTCCATGTTCCCTCCGCCATGTTCAGCCCGCCCGTGAATGTGACCTCCGAGCCACTGCCGGAAAACTGCACCGTGCCCGCGCCGGTCTTCGTCAGCGCGCGCGTGCCGTTCTGTGAGATAATGCTATTCGAGAGCGAAATCGCTTTCCCCGCCGCCACGAACCACTCGCCATTGGTGCGAAGTTGGAAGTTCACCTTGTTCGCCGAAACCAGCGCCGGAGCGTTCGTCGTGATATTGATCAGCGGCCCCGTATTTGCTGCATTCGCGCTCGCGCCGTAAAGATTTGTCACTAGCGGAGTCGAGCCGCCGTAGTTGAGAAACGTCGCCGCCACCACGCCATCGATCGTCAGTGTCCCGCAGTTCGCGCCCGACTGCGCGGAAATCTGCGGCACTGGATTGGCGACTAAATTATTCAGCACCACCGCATCGCTCGAAGTCGGCACGCCATCCGCATTCCAATTCGCCGCATCGCTCCAGTTTGCCGTCGCCGCGCCGCCATCCCAAGTCTTCGTCGCGGCGTGGGCGGCAGCAGGCAGCAAGATCGCGAGCAAGAAGCTCCCGCGGCGGCAGGGGTATCGAGATGAGATAGATATCATGGTTTTGAAATTCTAAGCCTGCAAAAACGGGCGGAGCTTCCCGCAGGCAGCATGGCTTTTACGCTTTGCAACGTGCCGTTGTCAATAAGAAGTTGCTCGGTCACTCCCCCATTGCTCCACGAGCCGACTGCCAGGGTGTTGCTCCATTCGACGGTGAAGCTCACGCCGTCGCCCATCGCGGCGATGCTGCGGGTGTAGGTGAATTCGAGATTCGCGCCGTTTTTGGTAATCGACGTCTGGGCAAGGGTCGCAGCGTTGGGATTCTGGCCGGTGGCGAATTCCAGCAGGTTGGGTTCGCCGTCGCTGTTAGCATCGAAAGTATCGGCAGCGTTGCCGGTGTTCGCGGTGGTGCCGAAATGTGTTAGCCGCCATTGTTGGATGGCGGTGAGTGGATTTCCCACCGTCACAGCCACCGAGTTGGTAGCGGTCGTGCCGCCGAGGCGGGCGACGGGCTGGGTGGCGAGCAGGGAGATTTCCGGAGCGGTGAGCGCGGCTTTAACGATGACGGCTTCGTCAATGTTACCGTTGAACCAACGCGAGACCGCAGCTGTGGTCTGCGCATGACCGCCGATGTTCACGGGATTGGATTGATTGAAATTGAAGGGAATATTGTTTGCTGATCCGGCGGGACTGCCGTTGATGAAGAACGCGACGTTGCCCCGGTTAGGCGAAATGCGGGTGTAGGTGACGGCGACATGATGCCATTGCCCGGCGGTGGCGACGGCGGATGATGTGAGATTCATGTCCGCTGCGGTGCCGTTCCAGTGAGCGAGGCCAAGGGTATTGTTTCCGGTGCGGCACCAGAGCTGGAGTTCCTCCTCACTGCCGAAGCCATTGCCACTGCCGAGATGGAAGATGAAGTCGTCGTTGGTGGTGGCGGACCGCTTGAACCAGCAGGCGAAGGTCCAGCTTTGGTCGTTCAAATTGAGGTCCGTCGGGTTGATCGCCCGCTGAAGCCGGGCCCCATTATTGTCGCCATTTTCAGTTAGCTGGATGGACTGCGTGTCGAATGCGGCGAGCGCGGATGGCGCGTCAGTCACCCACTGGGCGTTGCCGGTGCCAACCGTGCTAAGGTCCGCCGGGCGGTTGTTTAGCGAAGTGTCTTGGATGAGGGTGGTGGTGAGGTCGTCTGGCGCGTCCATGTCGTAGTGGGCGTAGATGCGCGGGTCATTGCCGAGATCAGTGGCGCTGTATTGGAAATTCGCGGCTCCGGTAAAATTGTTAGCGGGCGTGAAGCGGGCGGTGCGGCCGTCGGGCAGGAGGGTGACGCTGCCGTTGACGGGATTGCTGACTTTGAAAAGCAGGCTGGAGTCCGAGGTTTCGGCGTCGGAGACGAGGGTTCCGAGGTCGATGTTCAATGCGGTGTTCGGAGGCGTGGCGACGTTTCCGGCGGAAGCGACGGGCGGCGAGTCCGGCGGATAGGCGGCGGTGATATCGATGGCCTCGCTAGTGATCGAACCGTCCGGATCGAGGGCGGTGACGATGAGGGTGGCGGCACCTGTTTTATTAGGGATGAGGTTCGCGGTGAGCGTGCGGTTGTTGCCGGAGCCGCCGAGCGTGAGATTGGCATCGGGAATCAATGATTGGTTGAGCGAACGGACGGTGACGGTCACGTTGGCGATCGGTGAGTTATCGGTGACGGTGAACGGCTGATTGATGACGGCACTGGGGCCGACTTTCTGATGGGTGAGTCCGGCGATCACGGGTGGGGTGTAGCCCGCACCGACGTAGCGGGCTGGGATGTTTCCGGGCAGGATTTCGGTGAGTTTTAAGCCGCGGGTGGGATCGGGATCGGCGTAAACTTGGAGCTTGCGGCCATCGGCGAGAGTGACTTCGGCAGAGGTGGCACCGGTGTTGACGATGGAGGCCACGGGATTGGTTTGGCCGGGCTTGAGCGGGAGGAAAAGGGTGAGAAACTGCTTGGTGCCGGTGCCAGAGAGCGTTTGGGTGACGGTGGTAGCGGGCGTGCGGGTGGTGGAAAGATCGGGTTGATCCCAGCCGAGCATTTCGGATAGCACGGGCGTGGTGGAGCCGCTGTTCGACAAACGCGCACTGATGTTGGCCACGGTGAGGCCGCTGCCGAGGCAGGGCACGACGGCGAGGTTGGCCTGGCCCGCGTCGGTGGTGACGACGGTCTTGGTGATGGGATCGAGAGTCGTGTTAGGCGTCAGGAGATTCCAGCGGGCTTGGTAGGTATGGGATGCGATGTTCGACGGGACCATGGTGTCGGCGACGAGATAGATGTCCGGTTTCACAAACAAGACGCGGCGGGTCTGGGCGGCGGGGCGGTTGTTATAATTTCCCCCATAGCCGCGGTTGTAGGTGCCGGCGGCGAAGTCGTGCAGAGCGCCGGATTCCCAGCGCATGTTGATAGGTGCTTGCGATTGGTAGTCGGCATCGGTGGCGGCGTAGGAACCATCGCCGCCTTCCTGATCGAGGCCGTCCACGGTGATGCAGTTATGGGAATAACTGCTAGTGCCCCAGGTGCGCCAGATGCTGGATTCGTAGGAGCCGCCGCCGCTGTCGAAGAGGAGTTCGCGGCCGTAGGCCCAGAGCACTACGTTGAGTTTGTCCTCGTGGCGGTGGCTGCTAGAGCCGAGCGGGCCGGCATCGAAGCAGAGGAAATTGGCGCTGGTTTCCCAACCGGAACGCATGGCGGCATATCCGGCGTAGGGAAAGTTCCACGAGGTTTTGGCGGGCTTGGTGCCGCTGCCGCTGGTCCATAGGAAGTCGGTGCGGTTAGGAAACAACGCGTAGCCTTCTTGCAGGTAGGTGCGGCTGTCTTCATTGGCCGAGCCGCAGTCGTTGAACGGCGGCATGAGTCGGGTGGGTGCCGAGTTGTAGAGGATGAAATCGTAGGCTTTTTCCGTGTTTGTAATATAGCCGGGGGGCAGGTCCGCGATGCGGTTGTTCAGGGCGGCGAGTTCATAGATTCCCTTGATGAATTCGAGGGTGCCGATGTGGTAGCGCGGCGAGAGTTCGATGTGGACGCCGTCCGGATAGAACTGGAGTTGCTTCTGGATATTCATCTGTGCCACCGCGTAGCTGCGCCATTCGGGGGCTTCGTTGAGCTCAGGAAAGAGGGTGGCGGTGCTGTAGATGCCGTTGAGTTCCCAGGCATCGATGTTGAAATTCATCGCGGAACCGATGGAAAATTGGCGGAGGTAGCGGGTGTTCTCGATGGTGGATTTCAGATAGAGCACGACGTTTTCATCCGTGAGCGAGGGGGAGCGGATGAAGCGCAGGAAGGTGTCTGGCCAGGTTCTCATGCGTTCCGCGGCTTGGATGGTGGCCCATGGGGTGAGGATGCCCTGGCTGGTTGCGGGAGCGGGGCACTGGGTGATCCAACTGCGGAGTTGGCGGGCCCAGGCAATGGTATAGCTTTCATTGCCAGTTCCCCAGTAGGTGGTGCCGAAGTTCGGCCAGAAATTCATCCGGTTCATCAGGCTCACCCATTGGGCAGTCAACGCGGGTGAGTAGAGCCAATCGACATCGCCATTGGGAAACGATTGGGTATAGCCGAGCAAGGAGAATGTTCCGGCGATCTGGGTATCGGCGGTGGCTTGATCGAAGGAAATGTTGGTGGTGGGATTTCGCCAGTCGAAGGTCCAGTTCACGTTGGTGCGATTGCGCAGATAGGTGGCGAGCGCGGATTTCGCGGCGGGGATGTTTCCAGCGGTGAAAAGGGATTTAACGCTTTCCAAGCCGGGGTAGTCCAGATTGAGCGCACTGAAGAGCTGGGTGTCTGATAGAGTGGGTGTGTAGTCGTCGATGACGAGAAAGAGCGTGTTTCCCGTGACTTCGAGGTGGGCGGAGGTGGGATTGGAGGTGGTGAGGGTAAACGTGGACGGCGGCGTGCCGGTGGTGCTGCCCCAGGTGATGAGTGGGAATTTCGTGCCGACGGGGCCGAGATTGGAGTCGGCGATGATGTTGAGATTCGGCTTGGTGGTGAAGTCGGCTGCGCCGGTGATGTTGAGCGGGGCGAGCGTGGTGCTGGGGGAGATGGTTCCGAAATTGAATTCGAGGTCCGAGGTGGTGCCGCCGTTGTTGACGGCGAGGCTGGCGCAGGTCCAGCGCTTGGTGTTGTCGGTGATGGATACACCGAGGATGGCGGAGTTTCCTGCCGTCGCCGCTAGAGTCACGGCGCTACTGGCGCAGGAGCCGCCGGTCACGCCGGTGAGTTTTCCGGCGTTGATCGTGGTGGTGCCGCTGTAGGTGTTAGTGGCCCGGAGTTTCCACGATCCCGCATCGCTCTTGATCACGGATAGGCCGCTGCCGTTGCTGATCACGCCGGTGATGGTGTTTTCCGCCGTGGAGCTTCCAGTTAGATAGAGAATTCTGCCGGATGCCACGGACGTCACCGCGCCGGAAATGGTGAGCGTGCCGGCTTCGCTGGCGATCGTGCTGGAGGAGAGGCCGGTTTTGAGCGAGAGGGTGCCCTTAATTTCGTTCGTGCCGGACTTGTTGCGGATGCCAGCGTAGGAATTGCTGGCCATCGAGATGGCGATGGTGGAAGGCAGGATGACGCCGCCGCCTGCGCCGGGATCGAGGGACAGCCCGAGGCCTGCGGCGATGCCGCCGCCGCCGTTCAGGCTGAGGGTTTTCGCGGAAGTGCCGAGGGCATTGCTGTGGGTGAGGCGGAGGAAGCCGGAGTTCACCGCAACATTTCCGGAAAGGGTGTTGCTACCGGATAGGGTGAGAATGCCGGTGCTTGCCACACCCGTTTTGATGAAGCCCGCGCTGCCGGTGAGGGTGGAGGAGATTTCCGCGCTGACAGCGGCGGCGGTGGTGAGGGTGGGGGTGGTGCCGTTGAGCGTGAGGGTCTGGCCTTGCAGGGTGAAGCCGGCGACGTTGAAGGTGAGGTCGTTGGCGATGATGCCGCCAGTGGCAAGACTCACCGTGCCGGGTGTGCCGGCGAAGACGGCGTCGTCATCGGTGCCGGCGGGGGCGGGCCAATTCACGGCGCTGGCGCCATTGAACCAGTTGGTGGTGGTATTCGTATCCCAAGTGCCCGAGCCACCCGTGCCGGATGGCCCCCAAGTGAGCGAGGCGGCGATGAGGACGCCCGGAGAAAAGCACGTGACAAGCCACGCGAAGCGGGTTGCAGAGCTCCGGATGGGCACGAAATTCAAAATGCGGAGGATGAACATTAATAATCTGAGTTTAAATCCGACGATCTAGGCTTTCACGCTAAGCATGAACCAATCTTTAAGCACGACCAACTCCCTCAGTCTCATCCTTTCGGGTGACACCGGCAAATTAGCTTCCTCAAAACCAGTGATCGTTAAAGCTCCTTCGGTGATGATATTCATCGATACCTCTCTGCTTCTGGCGGGGAGCATCTCATGGCGAGCCGATTCTGACTCGAACGAAGCGGCGGCCGTGCGGGCCGGCGGGGATGGCGGTGGGGACGGACTCACGGGTGGCATCGAGGGAAACCGGCGGGTCGGAGACAGCGGGCGTCCAAGGAGCGGCGGGTGTGTCGGACCACTCGACGCTGAAGGAGTATCCTTCGACCACGGCGGCCTTGCTGCGGGTGTAGGTGAAGAGGAAATCGTTGCCGGATGGCGACAGCATGGTGCTGGCGAGGGTGGCGGCGTGCGGGCTTTGGGCGGTGGCGAACTCGAGGAGGTTGGGTTCGCCGTCGCTGTCAGCATCGAATGTGTCGGCGGCGTTGCCGGTGTTTTCAGTGGTGGCGAAGTGGAGTTCCCGCCAGGCTTCGATGGCGGTGGCGGGAGCGAGAATGCTGTTGCTGGCGAGCTGGGATGGCAAGGAGATGACGACGTCGTTGCCGTCACCGCCGGTGTAGGTGATCTGCCAGTCGTAGCCGCCGATGTTGAACGTGGAGCCCTCGGGCTTGCCGGTGAAGGTGCCGGTGACGGCACCCGGGCTGGTCTTGTTCAGAATGGTGAACGCGCCTCCAGATAGGCCGGAGTCCGGGATGAGGTCGAGGTTTCCGGTGAGGTTGACGCTGCCGGCGACGGTGAGCTGGTCCGTGCCGGAGGTGGTCGCACGGATCTGGTAGATGGATGTGGCAATCAGGCTGAGGCTGCCGGTGGTGGCGGGCGTGCCCTGCGGTGCGAGGGTGGCGGCATTGGTGATAATGTCGCTGGTGAGTGAGCCGCTGAGGATGAGTTTCCCCGCGTTGAGGGTGGTGGTGCCGGTGTAGGTGTTGTTCGGATGGGAAATGGCCCAGGTGGAGGTGCCTGTCTTCTGGACGATCAGCGTGCTGGTGCCGTTGTACATCCGGCCTGAGATGTTGTTAGGTCCGGTGGAGGCTCCGCCAAGGACCAGGGTGCGCCCGCCCGAGTTCACGGTTCTGACGTCTCCTGCCAGGGTGAGGGAGCCCCCGTCACTTGATACGAGGGAGTTTCCAGCACCGGTGGCGGCTCCGAGGGTTCCTGCGATGGTGTTGTCCCCCGCATGATTCCGGAGCGATCCTCCCGACTGGGAACCGCTGATGTTGATGGAGATGCCGGGCGGCAGGTTGACGGGGGCGGTGGTGCCGTCGAGTTCGAGTCGTGCGGTTCCGGTAGTGGCGGTGACAGTCTTGGCGGCGTTTCCAAGCGAGGCGGAACGGTTCACGCGGAGGATGCCACGGGCGATGGTGACACCGCCGGTGAAGGTGTTATCGGCGCCGAGGGTGAGGGTGTCCCCAGTGCCCGCGTTGTCCAGGGTGAGGCTTCCCGTGCCGCTGATGGAGTTCGTTAGGTTGAGCGTGCCGGAGCGGTCGATGCGGAGGGTGCCGTGATTGAGGATGGGGCCGGAACCGGGCGAGCCGCTGGCACCGTCGTTGCCGATTTGCAGGGTGCCTGCATTGACGGTGGTGCCTCCCTGATAGGTGTTGTTACCGGCAAGGATTACGGTTCCGGTGCTGCCGTTGCGGATGAGTGCTCTGGTGCCGGAAATCACGCCACCGAGGATGAGTTTTCCGCTGCCGGGTGTTTCGAGGGCGGTGTCCGAAGAGAGAACCATGGCATTCGCGATGGAGTAGGTAAGGCTGGCAGGTCCGGCATCCAACTGGATGGTGGGTGCGATGCTGCCGTTGGTGCGGAAGTCGAGAGTGCCGCCGGTGAGGTTCACGGTGGCGGAAGATGTGGCGGTGCCCGCGAGCACGAGGCGGTTGAGGGTGAAGGTGCCCGCAAGGTTGTTGTTCGGCGCGATGGTGGCGGCGGCCAGGGTTTGGCCGGAGAAGAACTCGAGCTTAGTGGCGGAATTTCCGACCGGTGGGATGCCGAGGTTCCAGTTGGCTCCGGTGGACCAGTTGCCGGAAGCGGTGGAAGTCCAGACCATAGAGGGGAGCGAGATGGCATCCATGGGCTCGGTGCCTTGGTTGTATTCTACGAGATTGGTGATGCCGTCGTTGTCGGGGTCGGCGGAATCCGCAGCGATTCCGGTGTTGGTGTAGATGCCAAATCTCACGTGACGCCATGATTCAAGCGGGGTGGCGGGGCCCGTGACGATGGTGAGGACGATGTCATTTCCATCTCCCCCGGTGTAGGTGATCTGCCAGAGGTATCCGCCCTGGCTGAAGGTGGAGCCTTCCGGTTTGGAGGCGAAGGTGCCGGTGATTCCGCCCGTGGTGGTCTTGTTGAGGATGGTGAAAACGGAGCCCTGATAGAGTCCGGGGGGGGCGGCGACGTCGAGCGCACCTGCGAGCGTGACGGTTCCCTGGACGGAAAGGGTGGCTGCGGGGACGGCTTCGAATCGACCGCCGCTGTTTACCGCGAGGTTGCCGGTGATGGAGGGTGTGCTTCCCGCAGTGGCGAAGGTGCCGGTGGTGGCGGTGACCGCGCTGGTGAGGCTGCCGCTGAGGATGAGCCTGCCCAAGCTGCTGATGGTGGCTCCGGTGTAGGTGTGGATTCCCGCGAGTTCCCAGGTGCCGGTGCCGGACTTGGTGAGGCTGTTCGGTTGTGAGCCATTGGAAATCTGGCCGGTGATTTTGTTAGCTCCGATGGATGCTCCGGCCAGCACGAGCGTGCGCGACGAGCTGCCGGAGTTGATGGCACCTGCGAGCACGAGCGAGCCGACTTCGCTGAGGATGGTGGTATTTCCCACGCCGCTGTTCATCTGGATGGGGCCGAGGATCGAGTTGTCACCGGCAACGTTGGCGATGGCCGTGCCGCTGGTGATGAAGCTGATCGAGGCGGGCAGTGCGACGGGGGAAGTGGCGCCGTCCAGTTCCAGACGCACATCTGTGCTGCGGATCGAAAGCGCCTTGTTTCCCGAGCCGAGTGCGGACGAGGCGGTGGCGCGGAGGATTCCCTTGGTGAGGGTGACTCCGCCGCTGAAGGTGCTGGCTCCGCGGAGAATCACGGTGTCTGACGGTGCGGGTGTCTCGATGACAAGCGAGCCGGTGCCGGAGATGCATTGTGGCAGGATCGTGGTGCCGGCACGGGCGATGCGGAGCGATGCATTGTTAATGACAGGGCCCGGACCGAAGTTTCCGTTTCCTGATAGCCGGAGGGTTCCGGCGAGGAGGCGGGTGGTGCCAGTATAGGCTCCGGGAGCCTCCAGAACCAGGGTGCCTGGTCCGGACTTGGTGAAACCGGCGAGGCCGGCGACGGAGTTGGTGATCGTGGCGGTGATGCCGGTGGCGACGGTTAGAGCGGTGTTGGCACCGCCTGCGACCAGCGAGGCTCCGGAGAGGGTGGTATCGGTGTTGAAGGTGATGCCCGCCGGATAGATTCCGGATTCGAGGGTCACGTTGGCGGCCGGTCCTTCGAAGACCGCGAGGTCTGAGCCGGTGTTCGGCCAGAGGGTGGCGCCGCCGTTCCAGTTGGGCGTGTGGGTGTTCCAGGTGCCGGTGCCGGCGAGCCAAGTGTAGGTGGGCGTGGTGGATGAGTTGAAGTCCAGCGTGGATTGGCGCGAGCCCTTTTTCAGCGTGACGGCTCCGCTGCCGTAAGTGGAGTAAACGAAGGGGCTGTCGAAGGCTTTGGCGGGCTGGAGATTGACCGATACGCCGTTGATCTTGGGAAGCGCGCTGTAGTTCGCATAAAACGTGAGCGCATCGTTCCCGACACTCTGATAGGTCAGCAATCCGCCCGAGTAGGTCAGGGGGCGCGAGAGGATCTTGTTTTGAAAATCCTGATAGCTGGAGTGGTCCGTGGCCCTGGCGACTTCGAGGATGACCGGCGAATACTCGTTGTTCAGCACCATCCATTGTCCCTGGAAATAGGTGTTTGCGTCGTTTACCCATGTGAATCCACCATCCACCACCTTGATGGCGGCGTAGGAGTCTCCGTATTTCGCGAACACCCAGCCGTTGCTTTCAGTGAGGCCCGTGAGGTTTGCCTGGCTCACCCAAACTCTCATCGCGTAGGCGTACTTGCTGTGACGGGTGGATTCCGTCCCTTCATTGACCAGCTTCTGGACGATCATCGCGCCCTTGCTCTGCACGCTCCAATGTTGGTTGTAGTTCCTGACGTTGCTGTCGGGTTCGCACTGGAAGAAGATCCTGGAGTCGGGATGACCCTTGAAAACGGCTCCGTGCCAGCGGTTCTGGCTGCTGATCATCATCCAGTTCCACTGCGGCATCGCCATGCAGTGGAAGGTGCCCATGACGAAATCCGGGGTGGTGTAGGTGTAGCGGGTGAACGATTGGGCCAGATCTGGAACGGACTCCGGATAGTAGGAGCCGATGCCGACCTTCCGCTCGATGTTCACATAGCTCCCGCGGCCTTGCAGGTCGGTCATCAGGTCCATGACCAGCGAGGGGGGGCGATAGGAACTTGCGAGGAAGGTGAATATGTTGTCCGAAGGCACTGCGGGCTGCGAGCCACCGGTGTAGAACCAGAAGGCGGATGTCAGCGGATTGAAGTCGCCAAGGATACTGTCGGATCCTGGATAGATCCGCGCCTGTCCACCCCCTTTGATTCCCTCGATCTGCTCTTGTCCCCAGCTGGCCCAGAAAAGGTCGAGAAACTTGCGGGAAAGGTCGCGCATTTCGGCGTCCTCGCTGAAGTCGATGACGTTGAGGAGTCCCTTGGTGGCGACGATGTTGTAGAAGCCGCAGGAAAACTCGATGAGGCCTCCGCGGCGGACGCGCTCGCGGATCCATTCCTTGATGTAGGCGGCGCTGGCCGCGTAGATCGCCGCCGGTGTACTGCCATCGACGTAGGTCATGCCTGCATAGGCGGGGTGGTCCTTGAAGAGTTTCGCCGCGTGCCATGCGACGTAGAATCCCATGGCGTCGATGTTTTCGGTGGTGCCGAAGTTCCAGGTGTTGTTGGTCGCCACAAGGTTGAAACGATCCGTGTAGTCCATGTGCGAGGCGAGCCTCCAGAGCACGTCGAGCAGCCTGGTTTCCGCTGCTGGAGAAAGTCGGCCGGCGGCGATTTTTCCAGAGCTGCCGAAGTTTTCGAGGATGGAGAATGCCATGTCCGCGACCCAGTCGAAGTTGTTGTCCAAAGTTGACTGAACCGTGTAGAGATCGCAGCAAGCGATGATCGATTCGTTAGCGGCGGCGTTCTGTTCGTCGTTCAGGAAACAGCGGAAACTGAAGCCCATGTGAGCGTAACTCTGCGGGCGCACGTAGGTGGGATCCGGGCTCTCATAACCCTGGACAAAAGGCAGCCCGCGCAAGGCCTCCAGCGCGGTCGTGCGGCGGTCCTCGAAGGTGGTGCCGATGGATTGGTAGAACGGGGCTGACAGAACGATGCGGATTTGTTTCAAAGTTAGATCGCAGACCACCGTGTAGCCGGGCGGCAGGTTTTTGACTGCGGCGAAGGAGGCTCCGGTGAGGGATCCGAAGGTGGCGATGACGTATTGCACGGCGGACGAGTTGGCACCAAGTCCGGAGAGGTCGAGAGTGGCTGCCGAGATGTCGAGATTGCCGGTGACGTCGAGGCGGTCACAGGTGGTTCCATCGACTTCGATGGCGAGACGGCCTTGGATGACGGTGGAGCCGCCACAAGCGAGGGTTCCCAATGAGGTACCAGGGGCGAGGATGCCAGAGGGCTGGATCGTGATCGAGCCGAGGATTCCTGTGCCCGAAAGGGTGGCTCCCGCCGCGACTACGGTGGATTGGGTGGAGGGCATGGAGCCGTTCGCAACCAGGGAGCCGTCTGCCACAGTCAGGATTCCGGTTAGGGTGGAGGGACCGGATAGGGTCAGCGATGAGGTGCCGGTTTTGATCACGGATCCGGATCCGGCGAGTGCTCCGGAAATGGAGAGTGCCACGTCGGTGCGGATGGTACTGGTGGTGGCGGAGGCAAGGGTGATGACTCCGGTGAAAGAAGGGATACCACCGGCGGCATCGATGGATGATAGAGAGCCGCCAGCGCAGGTGACCGGGTTCGGCAGGACAAGGCCGGGCGTGCCATACGAACCGAGCTGGAGTTCTCCGCCAGAATTCACCTGATAGATGCCTGTACCGCCGTGGCCAGCTGCCTGGTGCAGGGCGAAAATTCCGCTGTCGATGCGGATGCCGCCGTTATTGGTGACCGGGCGTGCGGCGCAGGCCACGCGGTTTGGGTCCTCCTTGATGAGTGTGACGCCGGAATTCACGACAAGGCTCGCCGCGGCGGCCCGGAAATCCCAACGCCCGGTGCCGCCCAGGCGGCTGTCCGCGGTGACCGAGACTTGTCCGTTCACGGCGTTGATTTGATCGGCTCCGGAGTTGGCGAGTTTTCCGCCTGCGAGGGTGAATGACTCGCCATTGAGCGCGGTGCCGTTGAAGTCAAATGTCCCGCCGGTGACGACGGTGATTCCGGCGGAGGTTCCGAGTGCGGCGGAATTGCCAGCCATGAGAGTGCCAGCGGTGATGGTGGTGACGCCGGTGTAGGTGTTATTTCCTGATAGAATCCATGTCCCCGCGCCCTGCTTGGTCATTGAGAGGATGTTGGTGGTGCTGTTGTTCTGGCCGATGATTCCCCGAATGGCGTTGTTAGTGGGCGAGCTTCCCCCGAGAAGCAGGGTCCGGCTGGTCGTGGTGAGCGTGACATTTCCCTGGATGATGAGGGTGCCGTCGTTGCTGGAGAGGTTGAGCGCGGTGTTGCCGGTGCTGTAGTTGATGTTCCCGGCGATCGTGTTCGTGCCGTCCGTGTTGAGGATGCCGCCCCCGTCGAATGAGTTGGTGGCGGCGGTGATGCCGATGGCGGCGGGCAGAGTGATGCCGCCGGATAGATGGAGCACGCGGTTGGAGCCTTGCAGGAGCAAGGACTTCGCGGAGGTGCCGAGAGAGTTCGAGTGGGCGAGCTTCAGCGTGCCTGCGGAAATGGTCACGTTGCCGGAAAACGCATTGGTTCCCGAAAGCACGAGTGTTCCGGTACCGGCTTTCGCAAGTCCGGCGGTGCCTGCCAGGGATGATGAAATGGTGGCCGTGACGCTGGTGGCCGTGGTGATCGACGGGGCAGTACCGTTGAGTGTGAGCGTTTGGTTCTGGATCGTGTAGCCGTTGGTGTTGAAGGCAAGGTCGTTCGCGCGGATTCCGCCCGTGGCGAGACTCACGGTGGCGGATGTGCCAGAGAAGACGGCGTCGTCATCGGTGCCAGCGGGAGCGGGCCATTTCACGGGTGAGGTGCCGTTGAACCAATTCGAAGTGATGTTGGCATCCCAGATGCCGAATCCGCCAGCGCCGGAAGCGCCCCAGGTGAGGGATGCAGCAACGGCTGGTGACGCCCACATTACAAACGGAAATAGGATTGCGAGACCGCGACAGACTGTGGTGGTTTTCATGGTTGGGCTTTTGGGTCTAAGCGGAAGAGTGTAGAAATCGGGATACGGCCTGACAAGGAGGCGGGTCTCATCCTTTTGGGGGATTTCTTCGGTCTTTGAATTTCGGAACCCGATGTTATTCAAAGGGGACATGAATCCAATCCGCGTCCTGTTTCCGTTATTTGCCATTCTTTCCGGCTGGGCCGCTGCGGCGGAAGCTATGAAGCTTCCGGAAATGCACTGGGCGGATGAATCGAGCGGGCGGCCGTTTTCCAAGGACCCCTCGGTGATTCGATTCGGCGGGGAGTATCTCATGTATTATTCGCTGCCTGGGCCGGCCACTGGTATGGGTGGCTGGAGCGTCGGAATCGCGAAGAGCAAGGACTTGGTGCATTGGGAAAAGGCGGGGGTCGTCGGCCCCGCGCAGGAGTGTGATAAAAAGGGCCTCGCCGCCCCGGCCGCGTGGGTCCATGGCGGCAAGGTGCATCTTTTCTATCAGACATACGGCAACGGCCCCAAAGATGCGATCTGCCACGCGTGGTCCACCGATGGGATTAATTTCACCCGCAATCTGGAGAATCCTATATTCGCGCCAAGCGGGGCGTGGACCGTCGGCCGGGCGATCGATGCGGAGGTCTTTCCGGTGGGTGACAAGTTATATCTATATTTCGCGACACGCGATCCCGAGATGAAGATCCAGATGCAGGGCGTGGCATCGGCGCCGCTAGACTCGGACTACGGCAGGAAACAATGGACGCAGCTGGTGGATGGTCCGATTTTAAAGCCGGAGCTGCCGTGGGAAACCAAATGCATCGAGGCTGCATCCATCATGCAACGCGACGGCAAGCTATGGATGTTTTACGCAGGCGGCTATAACAACGAGCCTCAGCAGATCGGCGTGGCGTCCTCTACGGATGGCATTCATTGGACGCGGGTGTCTGACAAGCCACTGCTTCCTAACGGCCTACCGGGGTCATGGAACTCATCGGAATCCGGCCACCCGGGAGTTTTCAACGATGAGGATGGAAAGACCCACTTGTTCTATCAGGGAAACAACGACACCGGCAAGACATGGTATCTTTCCAAGGTGGTGATCGAGTGGAAAAACGGCGTGCCGGTGGTGGCGCGTTAAGGCGCTTTCACATCCGTCGTTTTCCCCATGGTTTTGATGAAACTGCCAGCGGCTGACGGTGGCGGGCTGTGGCGAATGAGCGCTCCCGTCACATCCTTGAGCACGATGACCGGCTCCGCGCCAGCAGACTGGACGCGGAAGCCATTCAAGTCGAGATTGCGCACATCATCACAAACGAGTGCAGGGCGATAATCCTGGCCCTTCACCCGGAGCGTGACGTTCTCCAACTTGATGCCATCGGCATGGCGGCAATACAATCCCCAAGCGGGCAGTATGCCGAACATCTTGGACTCCGGATAGTTCTCCGCACATTCCGGCACTTGGTCGAGACGATCGATGCGGTGATGGTCCGGCTTCGGCGTGGTGCCGATGCCGCCGTAGAGGATTGATATATTTCTCAGCGTCACGTCGCGGACGGGATTTCCTGGCAAGCCGGTGATCGATGCGGTGATCAAGGTGGTGCATTGATGGCGCCAGTAGGGTGGGAATTTGTTCATTTCCTCGCGTGGACGATTGGGAATCTCCGCGATGACGTCGCTGATGGTCACGCCGCGGACCGAACCGGGAGGTGCTTCCGGCACGCGCCGCCCGAGCCGGATGAAAATAGGGTTGTTGGTATCGGTCATTCGGACCTTGGAGATATTCACGTTTTCCAGGATGCCGCCGTCCACACACTCCAGAGCGATGCCTGAGAGATAGGTATCGTAAATTTCGAGATTTCGGACGGTGATGTTTTTGAATCCCTTGAACGAGGCGGTGCCGAACTTGAGGGCATTGCAGCTGGAGCGCACCCGGCAGTTTTCTATCAGAACTTTCTCGCAGATCCTGCCACCGGACTTGAGGCAGATCCCGTCGTCTTCAGAGTCGATGTCACAGCCACGGACGATGACATTCGAGCAGCCGTCGATGTCGATGCCGTCATTGGTGATGGCGGCCATAGTGCGGACAGTTAGATTTTCCAACAGGACACGGTCGCAGTCGCGGTAGAGCTGGACCCAGCAGGCGCTCTCACGGAGTGTGATATCGCGGACAGTGATATTGCTGCAGTTGCGAAAGTTGATGATGGCGGGCCGCGCGGCTTCGTTAGCATCGGGAAATTTCCCCGGTTTGATGGTTCCCACGACGCCGTCGGCGAGGAGCTTGCCATTTCCATCGATCACGCCCTTGCCGGAAATGCCGATGTCCTCCTGCTTGTCTGCCAACACGAGTGCCAGGAAGTTGAGCCGCTGGTAGTCCGCACGGTTGCTGCTGCCAAGCAGTGTCGCGCCCTTTTCCAGATAGAGATGCACCCGGCTTTTGAGTCGCAGGGATCCGCTGAGATAGGTTCCAGGAGGAAAAATCACCTGCCCGCCCTTGGCGGCTGCCGCTGCATCGATGGCCTTCTGGATGGCAGCAGTGTCCGGCGTCTTGCCATCGCCAATCGCACCGAAGCGCCGGATGTCGAATGTGGCAGCCTGCAGGGGATGGGTGGCGAGCACGGCAAGCGCCATGATGAGGCTGCCAATGCGGGCGAAACCCGTGAGGTTGATCGATCGGTGGGTGGATTCCATTATCGTTAGAGAAGATCAATTGCGCAACAAACCGCGCTCCATGGCGAGGGTCACCGCGCGGGTGCGGTCCGGGACTTCGAGTTTATCAAGAATATGAGCGACGTGGCTCTTTACGGTAGGCTCTCCCACCGCGAGTTCGGCGGCGATTTGTTTGTTAGCAAGTCCTTTAGCGACGAGACGCAAGACATCTAACTCGCGGCTGGTGAGGAGCGCATGCGTGTCACGCTCTTCGAGCTTTTCCGCGAGGTCGGGTGGTAAGAAACGCTCCCCTGAAGCGACGCTCCGAATGGCATGCAGGATCGCATTTTTCTCGCAGGACTTCGGAATGTATCCCCAGACACCGGCGTCCAAGGCACGGTGAACATCCTCGGCAGTGTCATTGATAGAAATCAGGATAATGCGCGCATCCGGGTGTTTTTCCAAAATCTGTTGGCAAGCCTCCACGCCATGGATATCCGGGAGCATGCCATCCATGAGAGTGATATCAGGGTGGAGGGATTCAAAACTATCGACCGCCTCCTGACCGTTTGAAGCCTCGCCGACCACCTCCATATCAGACTCATCGGAAATGGCACCGACCAAGCCGATGCGGAGCAGGAAATGATCGTCCACGACCAGGATGCGAATGGGTTTTGACTTCATGAGGAGTGAGAGTTGGATACGGTGGGAACATTGGCGATGATGGAGCATCCTTTGCCGGGGGCGGAGTGAATGACCAATGTGGCCCCGATCTTGGCAGCCCGCTCGCGCATGCCAAGCAATCCGAAGTGGGGTCCCGGAGAGGTCGCCGCAGCGGGATCGAAGCCATGGCCATCGTCGCGGATCGTGAGGCGGGTCTCTTCGGGAAGATAGTCGAGTTCCAGGGTGACGTGGCGGGCATCGCCGTGTTTGGTGGCATTGGTGATGGCTTCCTGGGCGATGCGCAGCAGGTGGAAATCCACGCCGGTGGGGAGCGGGTGTTCGTTTCCGCTCACCTGGACCTGGATCGCGGGCCCAGGAGCATCCTCCACCTTGGAGTCAGCGAGACCCTGAAGGGCAGTGGCGAGGCCGTGCGCTTCCAGCACCCTCGAGCGCAAATCCCAGACCGAGCGGCGGGCCTCCAAGCGGGTAAACCGCAACATCCGGCGGGCCAGCGACAAGATGCCAGCAGCCGGAGTTTCTTGCACAGCAGACTCGATGCGATCTAACTGAAGAGCCACACCCAGAAGTTGTTGCTCAAGAGTATCGTGGAGTTCGCGGGCCATCCGGTCGCGTTCTTCGCCGACTGCTTCGGTGCGGAGATTCTCGCTGATGACAGCCATCTGGCTCTTGACGCGGCGACGGAGCACCCATGTCCAGATCAGGCCAGAGAGAGCCACCATGCTGGCCAGTCCAAGGGCAATGAACAACCGCCGGGAATTCCACCACGGCGCGCGACTGAGGATTTCCAAGCCGCCGACGCCGGGCAGGTGAATCCGGAAACCATCGACCCAGCCCATCCGCGGCAAGGCGTGGGTGGTGGTGAGTTCGCAGATTCCGGTGAGGCGCACGCGGTCGCCGACGGCCAGAGCAGGACGCATTTCACCGGTAGTATGGGGCTGGAAAGCTTCGAAAAACTGGCCGGCACCGCGGAATTGCAGGATCGCGTCCCCCGGGCCATCCCTGCGACCGAGGAACTCGGCATCCAGCGTGACCCATTCGGATTGCAGCGCGGCGAGATCGGTATTTTGGGGATCGTTTTTTTGAAAATCGAAGGGCGCGGGGAGCACCGCCACTGCTGGACCCATGCTCTTCACATGAGTCGCGCGCAATACCGGCCTGAAAGGAGCCACCGCAGCATAGCCCTCTACCTCGACATGACTTCCGCACGGGAAATTTACCACTTTAGCCGCTTGGATCAAAGTGCTGCCGCTCCCGTCCCGCAGATAGAATCCCTTCGCATCCTGCTGGGTGACCACCCCCTGCACGCGCACCATCGTGGCCGGGCCGAATCCACCGCTGAGCAAGCGGTCCACATTGACTAGTGGGCTGGCCTCGCCATCCGCCAAGGGACCGGTGGGCGTGATCGCATCGAAGGAAGAAACGAAAAAGTGGCGGTCGGTCATCTGCCGCTGGCGGTTGAAAATGGTGCCCATCACGCCGCACAACGAGACCGGCCGCTGCATCAGTGCGGCGGCACGATCCTCCGCATCCGGAGTGAGTGGTAGCTCTGCCTTGAACGGTAGTCCGAAAATTTCCAGTGCCAGCGTCACACGATCATCACCTACGTCACATCCGGTAATCACCGCCGGCACCTCCACCCATTGCGAATCGAGTTCCGGCGCGAAGATCTGACCTGCACCGGGTTTGATCGGAGTGGGCAAACTCTGTTTTCCCAAAACCTTCACGCGGGCTTTCCTCACGCTGGGATAATAACCGAGTGGATCGGTCACGCCCTCTACCCGCACTTGATCGCCGGGCGACAGACCCGCCGGACTTCCCCCTTCGACCGGCCGGATGAAACAACCGGTTGTCCCATCATTCAGGAAAAATTGATAGCGGGTACTCGGCTCGATCGCCACCACTGTCCCCTCGACCCGCACGGGAATCCCCTTGGCAGCCTCCTCCGCAGACAAAGCCCTGATATCCGCCAGCCGAGTCAACGGCGCGGCGGCGGAAACGGCAGACATCAGCAGGAAACAACCAAGAATGGCGCGGACAAAAGCCATGTGGAATAAGGAGTAGCACGAACCCACGCAGAGTCGAGGACTTCAAGACCCATGCAGGTAAAAGAAAACCCAAACTGACCGATCAAATACCCCTTCCCCGTCCCCCATCACAGACGGAGTCTGGAAACCCAATACCAGACTCCGCCTTGGGGTTTGCCTCCCTCCAGAGGCAAAGTGGTGGAAATGAATGTTGATTGCGTAATAGTTCTGCGCTCACCGCATCTCTGCGGCATCGGGTCCCTGGATTCTCAAGCCCGGCGCCGGCGCAGCAGGCCAGCGGTGATTAGAAGACCGGCCAAGGCACTGGTGGGCTCGGGCACGGCGGTCCAGGTGAGGGTGCTGCTGGTGATGGTGAAAGAGCCGTAGGTGGAAACATCGGAGCTGGTCGCTACACTTTGGAAGGCACCTGAGGTAAACGCTTTACCAAAGACATCGCTCATATTCCAGACACGGGTAACAAAGGGCGTGTTCCAGAAGGTATTCCCGCTGTTCTGCACGTCGGCAAGGGCGGTGGCGCCGAAGAGGACCTTGAATACAGTGCTCGTGGTGCCCACGCCAATTGCGCCGACTGCGGACACCGTGTCGAAACCGCTGCTCGTGGAACTCGCATTCAGATCCCATTCGAAAATGGACCCATTCGCATAGGACAGGCTGCTAGAAAATGCTTGTGAGCCAACGCCCGCATTCGTAGCGGCATCCCCCGCATTGTGGGTGCCACTGATGGTGGTGGCCCCCGTCAGCCCGCCGCTGCCGGTGAGTTTCTGAGTGGATCCCAAGGACCAATTGCCGCTCGTGACCGTGCTCACATCGAAAGTGGCACCCGAAGCGACGGCGATATTCGCGCTGTTAGCGATGGAGCCGCTGCCACTGAGAGCAAGTGTGCCTCCTGTGATGGTGGTGTCGCCGCTGTAAGTGTTTGCTTTGGAGAGCACCCACTTACCAGCGCCCTGCTTGGTGACGGGCATGTTGGGTGTGCCGCCATTGCTGATGATCCCGCTGACGGTGTTGGCATTCGCTGATGCACCGCCGAGGATCAAAGCTCTCCCGGTCGTGGTCGCTGTGACATTTCCAGACAATGTCAGAGTACCGGCAGTGCTGGAAACGTTAAGAACTCCGTTTCCAGTCGTGATGTTGATTTGTCCCTGAATTTCATTGGTGCCGCTGCTGCTCACAATACCTAAGCCATCACCGGAGTTGGTGGAAGCATTCAATGTGATGTTGCTGCCGAGCGTGATGTTATTGGAAATCTCGAACACCCGGCTCCCTCCTTGCATGAAGAAGTTTTTCGTGCCGGTGCCGAGGGCGTTGGAGTGGGAAATCGCGAGCCTACCAGCGCTCACCGTGACATCCCCCGTGAATGAGTTGTCGCCGGAGAGCGCGAGCGTGCCTGCTCCGTCCTTGGTTAAGGCGAGTTTATTTTCGTTCAGCCCGGTTCCCCCCAATTTGCCGGCGAATGTATTGGTGCCACTGGCATTGTTCAGGGTGAGAACTGAATTCGCGACCGCCGCGCCCACCACGCTGCCACCCGTGCCAGTGACGGTGAGGCCCGCAAGGGTTTGGTCTCTCGCGGTAGTCGCATCACCAAGGATGAGCTTTCCAGCAGTGGACACATCTCCGAGCACGACTGAACCTGTAGTCAGTAGGCGGTCATTACCGCCGGTCAGTGCGAGGCTCCCGTTCTTGATAGCCGTGGTGCCCGTGTAGGTGTTTGTGCCGGAAATTGTAAGTGTGCCTGCCCCAAGCTTGCTCAATCCATAGGTGGGACTGCCGCTGATGCTTGTGCTGTAGGTGAAATCCCCGTTGGTGGATGTGTCAAATCCCAAAAACGATCCCGCCGCGAGGGAAAATCCAGAGGTGCCACGGAGCGTATCAATTTGCGCCTCACTCCATCCAGTGGTGCCATCACCCGTGCGCAACGCAAGAGTCGCGGCAGCGGAAATGGAGACATTGGTGTATTGGCTGAGCGTGTTATTCTTCGCCAAAGTCAGCGTGCCAACGGAGACCGAAGTAGCACCTGTGTAAGTGTTTGTATTGGTGAGAACCAAATTTGCAGCGCCAGATTTTGTCAGGAGGAAGTTGTTATGATTGCTCCCGGTGCCACCAAGAATTCCGCCGAATGTCTGGTCCGTGGTGTTGCTGACGGTGAAGGTGCTGGCGGTAACGTTGCCATTGATGACGCGATTGCCTGTGCCGCTGCCAACAGATTGCAAGCCGGCCACTTGCTGGCTGCGTGAGTTCATCTGAAACACGCCACTGGTGTTTGCCACGCTATCTCCCAGAATAAGCGTCGTCCCGGTGGGCAATCGGTTGTTGCCGAGGCCGATTAAAAGTGTGCCATTCAACACCCGGGTATCACCGGTGTAGATGTTCGCCCCCCGAAGTTGGACGGTGACTGGTCCCGTTGTGGTGAGACCTGCGGAGCCGTCAATAATTGCACCGATGTTCGCAGTGCCGCCTGAGCCTGTAGTCGTAATGGTCGGAGTGGTGCCATTGAGGATGATCTTGCCTATCGTGTTGTCCGCACCAATGGTGTAGCCTGTCGCAATGGACATGTCGTTAACTGTCACGGTTCCGGAGACGGCAACTGCGCCAGCAGTAGCACCGAAGACCGCATCATTATCCGTGCCGGAGGCTGGCCATACCACATTGGTGGTGCCGTTCCACCAGTTGGCGGTGGTGTTGGAATCCCAGGTTCCTACACCGCCTTGAGCGCCTGTCCCCGTGCTGGTGCCATCCCATGAGAAGCTGGCGGCGTGAGATGACACAACAAACAAGAGACTGATAGCGCTACAGAGGAATGGATTGATGCGGAGTTTCATAGGTTTTTGGGGAGTTTCTGGTAGGACTAAAGACGAAATTCAGTGGGTATGTTTGCAAAGGTAGCGCTGAGGATGCAAGCGAGTCGCTCTCATCCTTTCGGATGAAAGGTGCCGCTAACGGCTGCTACTTCGCGGTGCCTTTGAACCAACCCCAGATATCGCCATTCAAAGCCACCTGCCTCACGGAACCATCCCGGAACAGCGCAAAATAGAGCTTGGGATAAAGCGCCTTGGCGGTGCTGTAGTCATCGAACATGAGGACATTGTTGTAAGCCTCCCGACCGACCACGGTGAAGGAACTGTTGCGCATGGCCGCGACTTGGCGTTGCGTCCGATCCGCATCGGGGACGCTGGGATAGACCCAAATGAAGGTGCCCCAGAGTTTGCTGGCGCTGGCCTTGGACGGATCGTAATCTTTCCGCTCGGGCACTTTGTATTTATGGAGAGGAGAGAAGAAAACCTCGTGATTTTGAATGTAGCCGTCGTCAGGACTATCTTTATTGAAGAGCAACATCGCCGGGTTGCCAGCACACAGGCCGGTGCTAGAGAGCGGTGGTGTCGCCTCGTTGCTGGAATCGCCACTTCCATCGCGGAAATACATCGGCTCGTTATTGTTCTTCTCCGCTGCCCACAGCGCCACTCCCACGCCCATCTCGCGCATCTGACTGGTGGCCCGGACCTTGTTTGCCGACCTTTTGGCATTAGACAGAACGCTCACACTCAAGGCGGCGAGCACGACAATGATGGTGATGACGACCAACAATTCCACGAGAGTGAAACCAAGACGTCCAGGCGAGTAGCGATGATGGATTTTCATACGATTCTTACAAAATAGCCGACGAGGCATCTTTGGTGGTAAGCATCACCCAATTCGCCGCCAGTCGGCAAGTTTCCCTTCCTCATCCTTTCGAATGAGGAGACCTTCACCCAGGCTGTTTTTCAGAAAGCTCCCGAAAGATAGGTCCACCGGGACCAGTATCGCCCAGCCTGATGCCAGCCCCAGCCATCCATTTCCTCGTCTTCTCCCTTTTACTCTGCCTCCCCATCCAGGCCGCCACCGCCCCGTCCCAACTCGCCGGAGCAAGCGCCGCAGAACGGGGCGCCGCGATGGTCCGCTATGTGGCCAGCGTCCGCCCCGCCGAGAAGGACGAAACCTACCCGAAGAACGCCGCACCTTGCTACGCAGCGCGGCTCGTGCTCGGTGTGGATACCGAATATGCGTTGCAGAAACTCAACGCAGCCGCCTCCTATCAACTCGCCAAAGGCAAGGCCCGGATCGCTGAAAAAGCCGCCTATGATGCCGCGACTGACAAAACCACCTTGAAAAAACCCGGCCCCGCGCTCGACCCGTTCGACAAGGCCGCTCTCGTCAACACCTACTTCCTCGCCAAAGGAAAAATCCCCAAATCCACCGCCCTCAAAATCCGCGACTATGTGGCCTTGTATGATGACCACAAGGCATTGACCGGCTACGCGAAAGGCGCGTGGAACTATAAACTCATGATGGATGCATCCGGATTTCTAGCAGCGGAAGAATGGCCGGACATCGTGGACCGGGCAGGCCAGAATGCAGAGCAAATCAAGCAAGCGACCAAGCAGAGACTCATGTCCGGCTTCGAAAGCATCGCCTGCAAGAATTTCAGCGAATATGGTGCCTCCATCTATCTCGCCGTCAACCTCTCAGCCGTCCGCATGCTGGCCGAATTTGCCAATGACAAAGAACTCAAGCAAGCCGCGACACTCACGCTGGATTCCATGTTCCTCGATATCGCCTGCACTTGGAATCAAGGCTACAACGTGGGCAGCGCCTCACGGGCCAAGTATTGGTATTCCACCGACACCAGCTTGGAAAGCATGGCATCCACTGCGGCAGCAGCATGGATCTATTTCGGTGCCCCCCGCCCGATCAATGCAAGCGGTGTGGGCTACGCGCATTCCTTCTGGATGGCCACGGCGGGCACCTATAAAATTCCGGATGCCATCGTAAAAATCGCCAATGACCGGAGCAAACCGCTCGTCACCCGATCATACGTCGCAGCCATGGGCTCCTCGGATGTCCACCGCATGACCTATCATTCCCCACACTACAGCCTATGCAGCCAGTGGGACCACCCCGGCACGCCGACCTCGGGACTCTATAAGGAATCCCGCCGCCACATGCTCAAATGGCTATCAGACAAGGCATCATCCACCTTTGCCGTCTGCATGGAAAATCCGGCGCGCCCTTACAGCCTCGGAGAAAAACGGTCGAACCAGCTCGGCTACGGCGAAAATGGCTTCAGCCAGTATATGCAATCCGAAGGCACACTGCTAGGACTCTATGCCGTGCCTGAAAAGGTGACCTCCGGCAAACATGTTTTCGACTATCCCTATCACAAGCTCTATGTCCCCTTCCCCACCACCGGCAGCATTATCAAGCGCATCGAGAAATCCGGCTGGGTGTTCTGTCATAACGGATCGATGCTGATGGGCTTCTTCAGTGTAAAACCCTGCAAGTGGCAAAAGAAATGGGGCAACAATGACATGCTCTGGTGCGATCAACGCCAGAACGGCTGGATCTTGGAAACCTCCGAACTCGCGCCCTTCGCAGGTGGCGGCATCGATGCAGAATTGGACAAATTCGCCAATGCCGTGATCGCTAAGACTCACCTCGATGCCAGCGCGATTGACCAGCCGGTCCCATCGATCAAATACAAGACCCTATCAGGAAACGTGATGGAATTCCGCTGGCAGCCCCATACAGAGCCCTATAAAGATCAACTGAAAATCGATGGTCGCCCGGTGGCATTCCCCCAGGAATTTCTCTACAGCAACCCGTGGGTTACCCAGAAAGTCGGCGGCCCCTTGCTCATTCAGTGCGAGGGTCTCCGGTTGGACTACGACTTCAAAAAGTGGACCTGCACCGGGCGGGCCAACTGAAAATGACTCCGTGAAAAAGCATCGCGCCACACCTTTTGCGCAATTACACACGAGAGATGCGCGATTTCACAGAGGAACCCCCATCGTTTTTCAGTAAACATGCCTCATGACATTCGGCATCCACACTCTAGCGATCCTCCCTGCATTGCTCGCCAGCACCATTCTATCCGCCGCCGGGCCTGAAGCTCCCTCTTTGCTGCCCGGAGGTCCATCAAAATGGAACCTCACCTGGAGCGACGAATTCGACTACCCGGATCAAAAACTCGATGCGCATTGGATTTCTCAGAACTCCGGCAGCACGCACATTCTCAGCAGCCGCTGGCGCGAAAACGCGGCCGTCTCTAACGGCACGCTCAAGCTCCTCAACAAGAAGTAAAAGCGCGGCGGCAACGACTGGACCTCCGGAAGTATCTGGACCAAGGAAAAATTCCAATACGGCTACTTCGAGTGCCGCTATCGCTACGCCGCCGCTACTGGAACGAACAATTCCTTTTGGCTGATGACCACCGACAAACCGCCCGCCGGAAAGAAAACCTTCGAGATCGACATCAACGAAGGGCATTTCCCAAACGAGATCAATACCAACATCCACAACCACACGGACACGACAATCGTGAGTGGGAAAAAGACGCATCCCACCTCGTCCAAAAAATTCACCTATCCCCGCTCGGACTTCGCCCGCGATTTCCAAACCTATGGCCTCGAATGGACGGAGAAAGAACTCGTTTTCTATTTCAACGGAAAGGAAATCCGCCGTGAGAAAAACACCTTCTGCCACAGCCCGTCTCCCGTTTGGCTAAGCCTTGCCATCATCAGTTGGGGCGGAAAAATCACCGATGCCATCGACGGCACCTTTATGGAAGTCGATCACGTCCGGATCTATCAGCGGAAATAAATACACACTCGGTTTGCTAACGCGCAGAAGTGAGCTCCTGAGACCGGGCTCGATAGTGCATCGGAGTCAGCTTGTGGCGTTTCCGAAACAACGTTGCAAAGTATTGGCTGGAATTGAATCCCACACTCATGGCGATTTCAGTGATGGTGACGCGCGGCTTTTCCCTCAGCCCCCTCGCCGCATGGTCCAGCCGGCACTGGTTCAGGAAGGCCACGGGACCGATATTTACCAACTCCCTGCAATACTTCGCCATCGCCGTGATCCCCATGCCACACTGCGCCGCCATTCCTTCGAGTGTCCATGGCTCCGCGCAGCTCGCCGGGTTCTCTACCAGATCGTTGAGAAAAAGCTCCACCGTGCGCCGACGCGTCACCAATGACGGGGACTCCACGAGCTGCTGCTCGGCGAGCACGTCGAGCAGCTCCACTAACAGTCGATTCACCGCAACTGCCAGCCGCGAGCCCACGCGGGGTTCGTTCCAGCGCACCACGCAATCGCCGAGATCCCGGAACACCTCCCGCATCCGCGGATTCGCCAGCCACACGGATTGCTCTCCATGCCGCAGTTTCCGCGTCAACTCCGCCAAATCCTTGGGCGACAAAACCACCCAAGAAGGCCAGGTCCACTCCTGATTCGGCCGCCTCACCCCGACATCCAAGATCAACCACGACAACCGTCCGCGACCGATATGAGGATCTCCCAGCTTGTGAAGCTGCCATGGCCGGGTGACCGTTAGATTCCCCGCCTGCAATGCATGAGCCCGTCCGTCCACCTCGAAGCCCATTCCGCCGGTTTCGAGATAAACGATCTCCAATCCCTCGTTCCGGTGGGCGTCCAAGCCCCAATCCTGGGAGCCGCGGCAATTCCAGAATCCGATGTTCGTCAAACCCGGAAGAATGTTTGAATTCATTCGTTTTCCCGGATAGTGCCCTTTCGAAAGCGCGTGCAATTCGATCTTTCCGTCACGGACCGCCTTGAATTGAGGCCCACAATCGTCAATTTCAAAGAGATCCACACCACTCTGATAGATCGGAGATGGCAATGCGGTCTTCATGGAATGTGTAATATCCTTCGCCGAAGGATATTGCAAGACCGGGTCGCAACATTTCCCCATCGTCGGCGTAAGGTTCTCCTCAAACGAACCGATCACAACACAACCCATGCAAATTAGTATCCTCGATTGGACCATCGTCATCATTTACCTCGCCGGAGTCGTAGGTCTCGGTTGTTGGGCCGGCATGAACGCCAAGAAAAAAGGCCAGCAACAGGGTGAGTCCGTCGCTGGCGATTACTTCATGGCCGCGCACACCCTGAAATGGCCGGTCATCGGCCTCGCGCTCTTCGCCACCAACATCTCCTGCGTCCACCTCGTCTCCCTCGCCCAGTCCGGCTACGATACCGGCCTGCTCAACGGTAACTTCGAGTGGATGGCCGCCTTCACCCTGATCCTGCTCGGCTTCTTCTTCGCGCCATTCTATCTGAAATCCAAGGTCGCCACCCTGCCGGATTTCCTAGAAAAACGTTACTGCCGCGAATGCCGCGATCTGCTCGCCGTCGTTTCCATCGTCGCCGCGATCATCTTCCACATCGCCTTCCCGCTCGCCACCGGCTGGCTCATCCTACACGACATTTTCGGCATCGAGAAATGGACCTGTATCTTTCTCATGTGCGCCCTCACCGGCATCTACACCGTGGTCGGCGGACTCGCTGCTGTGGCCATCACCGAGACGATCCAGACCATCGTGCTTCTGCTAGGTGCCTTCGTTATCACCTGGTTCGCCTGGCATAAAACAGGCGGCTGGGAGGGCATGACCGCCACGCTCGACACCGCCAACGCCGCCGCCCAAGGCATCACCGATGGCAAGCTCATGAGGATGCTCCGCCCTCACGGCGACGACAGCGGCATGCCCTGGTATTCCATTCTGCTAGGCTACCCCGTGCTCGGCATCTGGTATTGGTGCGCGGACCAAACCATCGTCCAGCGCGTGCTCGGCGCGAAGACCGAGAACGACGCCCGCGTCGGCTCGATCTTCTGTGGTCTCATCAAGATCCTCCCCGTCTTCATCTTCATCGTCCCCGGCCTGATGCTTTACACCGCCGTCAAGCAAGGAAACCTCGAAGGAGTCACCCAACTTCGCTTAATACAGACCGTCACCTTGCCAGATGGTGGCAAGGAGAAAATCATCGCCGTCACCGGTGACGTTGGTGGCACGAAAATCGAACCGATCCGCCTCAAGGAAGGCGAAACCATCGATCTCTCCCAGCTCGCCATCAAGCCCACTAGCAAGGACTCTTCCCTCATCATCGGCCCCGACGTACCGGTGAAAATCGTGACGACCGACGCCGGAGAAACCATCCCCGCTTCCGCAGGAATCCGCCCCTACAAATCGAAGGAAGTGTATGCCGTCATGATCAAAAAGCTGCTGCCCGTCGGTGTGCTCGGTCTTCTCGCCGCCGCGCTGATGGCCGCGCTGATGGGAAATCTATCCAGCGCCTCGAACTCGATTGCCACCATGGTCAGTTATGACATCGTCAAACGTTTCCGCCCCGCCACCAGTGACAAGCAGCTCGTCTTCATCGGCCGCGTCGCCACGCTGTCATCTATCGCCTTCGGCATCGCGCTCGTCCCGCTGCTAGACCGCAAGGCCAGCATCTTCAACGCGCTCAACGAGATCATCGCTCACATGGCACCGCCCATCACCTGCGTCTTCCTGCTAGGCGTATTTTGGCCTGCCGCCTCGGCCCGCGGTGCGAAGTGGACCATGTGGCTCGGCTCCGTGCTCGGGGTGAGCATTTACGCGCTCAAAGCCCTCAACGAAGGCTTCCCCACCACCTTCGCCTGGGTGCCCGCGTTCTTCGTAACTACCCCGTTCATGATGATGGCATTCTATATGTTCGTCGCCTGCCTCGTGCTCCAGATCACCTTCACCAAGCTCCAACCGAAACTCGCCGGTGAAGACGTGCAGGCGCTCTACTGGCCTCATCCGCTCGACGCCCTGAAAGCCCCCGGTTGGTCAGGCATCCTCAACTACAAGGTGCTCGCCGGCATCGTCATCGGCTCAATGACTGTGCTCTACATCGTATTCCATTGATTCCGAAAAAACCTGCTCATGAAAAATTTCATCCTCTGCCTCGTTCTAGCAGCCCTCGCCGCAAGCTGTGCGCCCACCCAAGTCCAGCGCCACGCCTGGGTCACCGGCCTCAAGCCACAGAAAGCCGAATATTACCGCAAGCTCCACGCTAATCCCTGGCCATCCGTTAACGCCAATTTAAAAGCCTGCAACATCCGCAATTTCTCGATCTACGAGCGCGAAATCGCCGGAAAAACCTATCTCTTCGCCTACCTCGAATACACCGGCAAGGACTTCGCCGCCGACATGAAAAAAATGGGCGAAGACCCGGAAACCAAGCGTTGGTGGAAGGAAACCGACCCCTGCCAGTCCCCACTTCCCGACGCCCTCAAGGCTGGAAAGGTCTGGTCCGATACCAAGGAGCTCTATCATCTTGAATGAAGTTGGATCGTAGATCGTGGATTGTAGATAAAGAGCGCCTGGATCCACTATCTTCCATATTCTATCTTCTATCCCCAATCCACAATCTCCGATCCTTCATCCTCCATCCTCTCCCATGCTCCTCCAAGACCAAGTTATCTTCCTCACCGGCGGCTCCACCGGCATCGGCCTCGATTGCGCCAAGGCCTATGTTGCTGAGGGAGCCACGGTCGCGCTGGTCGCCCGCAATGGCGATCTCTCCGCCCAAGCCGCCGCCGACCTCGGCCCCGATCATATCGGTTTTGCCTGTGATGTTTCCAAAGACGCCGATGTCAAATCCGCCATCGACCGGGTGCTCGCCCGCTACGGAAAAATCACCGCCATCCACAACAACGCCGGCATCGCCACCCCCAGCAAACCGCTCCACGAAACCAGCGATGATGAATGGGACTCCCTTTTTCATATCAATCTAAAAAGCGTGCTCCACACCACCCGCCACGGCATTCAAGCACTCCGTGAAACCAAAGGCTGCATCCTCAACACCTCCTCGCTCGTCGGTGTCATCGGTCAGGAAATCCACGCCGCTTACACCGCCACCAAGGGCGGCATGAACACCCTCACCAAATCGATGGCGCTCGACTACGCCAAGGACGGCATCCGCGTGAACGCCGTCTGCCCCGCCGGCACCTGGACCCCCATGCTCCGCACCTGGGCGTCCGAGCAACCGGACCCCGTCGGCATCTCACAATATCTCGATGACATCCACCCGCTCGGCTATTGCCCGGAGGGCGATGTCATCGCCGATGCCTGCGTTTTCCTCATCTCATCCAAGGCCCGCTTCGTCACCGGCCACATCATGCACGTCTCCGGTGGCGCGGAAATCGGCTACCGCCGCTAAACGTCTAACTGAATCCTATATGAAACTATCCCACTTCGTTCTCGCGTCCCTTTTGTGCAGTACCCCGCTATTTGCACAGGACGTCATTCCCGCCGCACCCGCCGCAGTCAAGAACTGGCAGGACGCCCGCTTCGGCATGTTCATCCACTGGGGTCCTGTTAGTTTGAAGGGCACGGAAATCGGCTGGTCCCGCGGCAACCAAGTCCCCATCGAGGAATACGACAACCTTTATAAACAATTCAATCCCAGCAAGTTCAACGCCGACGAATGGGTCGCCGTCGCCAAGGCGGCTGGCATGAAATACATCGTTCTCACCACCAAGCATCACGACGGCTTTTGCCTCTGGGACACCAAGCAGACCGACTACAACATCATGAACACGCCCTTCAAGCGGGACGTGGTCAAGGAACTCGCCGCAGCCTGTAAAAAAGGCGGCATCGCCTTCGGCACCTATTATTCCACCTGCGATTGGCACCACCCGGATTTTCCGCTCACCAGCCCGGGCGGCAAAACCGTCCGTGAAAAATCCGACCTCGATGCCTACACGAAATACCTCAAGGCCCAGGTTTCCGAGCTTCTAACCAACTACGGTCCGCTATTCAGCCTCTGGTTCGATGTGCCGCAGAAATTCGACGCCACGCGCGGTGCCGGCGTGATCAACATGGCCCGCGCGATCCAGCCGGACATCGTCATCAACAACCGCACTGGTCACAAGGGCGACTACGACACGCCGGAACAACGCATCGGCGGCTTCCAGATCGACCGCCCGTGGGAAACCTGCATGACCATCTGCAATCAATGGGCATGGAAACCGAACGACACCATGAAGTCGCTCGAAGAATGCATCCAAACCCTGATCCGCACCAACGGCGGCGATGGCAACCTACTCTTCAATGTCGGCCCCGAGCCCACCGGCGAGATCGAAGGACGCCAGATCGAACGACTCAAGGAAATGGGAGCGTGGCTCGCGAAAAACGGCGAAGCCGTGTATGGCACCCGCGGTGGTCCGTGGAAACCCTCCACCGCCATGGTCAGCACCCGCATGGGCGACAAGATCTATCTTCATCTCCTGAGCAAAATGGATGGCTCTATCAGCGTCCCCGCCCTGCCCGTCGCCATCAAGTCCGCGAAACTGCTCAACGGTCCGTCTATCGAAACCACCACTACCGATGGCTCCCTCTCATTTGAAATCCCCGCCAACTCGTGGGATCCGATCGACACCATCGTCGAGCTCACCATCGCTGGAGACGCCATGGCCATCGCGCCGCTCAAGTCAGCCACCCGCTCGAGCATCCCCGGTGCGAAGGCATCCGCCTCCGTAATCTATCAGAACGACCCACAATACAGCGCGGATATGGTCCTCGATGGTGACGTGGAAACCCGTTGGGCCACTCCGGAAGGCACCCAACAATCCTGGCTGCAAATCGACCTCGCCCAGCCGACCACCATCAACGGCATCCACATCGAGGAAGCCTATTCCGGCCACTCCAGCCGCGTGAAAAAATTCGAACTCCAAAAACAGGACGGTTCCACCTGGACCACCTTCCACAGTGGCGATGCCCTCGGCGCGCATTTCAAGGCTTCCTTCGATCCCGTCACCACCAGCGCCATCCGCCTGAATATTCTCGACGCCAGCGACGGCCCGACAATTTCCGAAATTTCTCTCAAGAAACCATGATCACCCACATCTCCACACGCGACGTCCGCTACCCCATCGGCTCCGGCCACGGCTCCGATGCCATCCACAAGGACCCGATTTATTCCTACGCCGTCACTCTCCTCACCGACGACAAAGGCCGCACCGGCTCCGGCCTCGCATTCACCCTTGGCGAGGGCAACGACCTCGTCTGCAAGGCTGCGGAATTTTATGCAGCACGTCTGCAAGGCCGTTGCATCGAGGGAATCATGGCGGACTTCGGCGCGCTCCAAAAGGAAATGGCCGATGAACAACAATTCCGCTGGCTCGGCCCGCACAAGGGCGTCGTCCAGCTCGCACTCGCTTCCGTCACCAACGCCTGCTGGGACCTCTGGGCGAAAACCCGCGGCCTGCCATTGTGGAAACTCTTGTTAGATCTCACACCCGCCCAAGTCGCTGCCACTCTCGATCTTTCCTACCTCGAAGACGTGCTCACCCACGAGCAAGCCGTCGAGCTGCTAACAAATCCCACGGCCACCCGCGCCTCCCGTGAAGGGATCCTAACAACCGGCTACCCCGGTTACGACACCTCCGTCGGTTGGTTCAACTACAGCGACGAACAAGTCCGTGAAAACTGCAAGCGCGCCATGGACGCCGGCTTCACCGCCATGAAACTCAAGGTCGGCTCGAAAGACCCGGAACGCGACCTCCGCCGCGCCCGTATCGTCCGCGATGTCGCCGGACCGGATGCCCGCATCATGGTGGATGCCAACCAGCAATGGACGCTTCCCCAAGCCCTCGACATCTGCGCCCGACTCAAGGAAGTCAACCCGTTCTGGATCGAAGAGCCCACCCACCCGGACGACATCATCGGCCACAAGACCCTCGCGGATGCCATCGCGCCGGTGAAGCTCGCACTCGGCGAACACGTTCCAAACAGAATCATTTTCAAAAACTACCTCCAGGTCGAATGCGCCGGCTTCATCCAGGTCGATGCCGTCCGCGTCGCGGGTGTGAGTGAGTTTCTAGCAGTCAGCATCATGTGCAAAAAGTTCGGCGTCCCCGTCGTCCCGCACGTCGGCGACATGGGCCAGCTCCACCAGCATCTCGTGCTCTTCAACCACATCGGCCTCGACCTGCCCGCCATCTTCCTCGAACACATCCCACACCTCCGCGAGCACTTCGTCCATCCTTGCCGTGTCGAAGGCGGCGTGTATCGCACTCCCCAGGAAACAGGCGCATCTTGTGACTTGCTCTGATCTCCGGAACTTTCATCATCCCACTCCATGGCTTCCCAGTCCACCATCAACGGTATTTTCGTCCCCAACATCGTTCCTTACGACGCCAAGGGGCGCATCGATGAGGACGAGCTCCGCCACATCATCCGCTGGGTGGGAGACAAGGGCGTGACCGGATTCTATCCGAATGGCAGCATGGGCGAGTTCATCCGCCTGAGCTACGAGGAACGCCGTACCGTGGTGCGCATCGTCAGCGAGGAGGCAAACGGCCGCCCCATCCTCGCCGGTGCCGCCGAGGCGAACATCGAGCTCGTCCTAGAAATGTGCAAGTATTGCGCGGACCTCGGTTGCCGCGCGGTTTCCATCACCGGCCCGTATTATTACAAACTCACCCAGGAAAGCATCGAGGCCTATTTCCGCGAACTGGCCGCCAAATCGCCGATCGATATCGTGGTTTATAACATCCCGGTCTTCGCGAACGAAATTTCTCTACCCGTTCTTGAACGCCTCGCCATGGATTGCCCGCGCATCGTCGGCACCAAGGACACCTCCAAGGACATGGGCCGCTTCCAACAGACACTCCACACCATCAAACGCCAGCGCCCGGATTTCTCGGTGCTCATCGGCTGGGAGGAACTGCTCTGCACCGGTCTCTTCATGGGCGCGGACGGCGGCACACTTTCCAGCGCCGGCGTCGTGCCGGAAGTGGTGATGAGCCTCTATCATGCCGCCCGTGCCGGAAACTGGGAGAAGGCGAAACAAATCCAATTTGAACTGCTCGACCTTTTCTCGCTGATGGTCGGCGCGCCAAATTTCCCTGAAGGCTTCCGCACCGGATACGAACTCCGTGGTTTCAAAGCAGGCAACGCGCGCTTCCCGCTCTCGCCCGCTGAACAAGGACTCATCGCCGAAATGCGCTCCAAACTCGCATGCGTGCTCGCCGGTTGCGGGTTCGAAGAGGCTGCTGGAGAATGCCGCGTAGATTGCACAACGTCATCACCCATGAATGTGGATGCGATCGTCCGGGCCGTGATGAAAAATCTCGAAGTCGCTCAAAACCGTTAGTATCCCATGCAGTCACTCGGTTTCATCGAAGCTCCTTTCCTCAGCATCTCCGCAATGCTTGCGCAGGAAGCCGCGAACTCGGCGGATGTGCGCATCCTCGGATTCGAGGCCACGGGCAATGAAAATGTGCTCATCCGCTTGGCGGGCGATATCTCACAAGTCCGTGCCGCGCTGGATGCCGCAGAATCTCTTGCCCCGAAACTCGGCGTCGAGTCCATCGTCACCGGCACCATCCCAAGGCCAGTCGATGGGTTTGATCCGATGATCCACTTTCCCAACGCCAGCAATCCGCTCTATGGCGGACGCGACCAATTTCTCCCCACCGATCACCCCGCCAATCCCAACGCTCCCAAGAATATGAAACCACAAGCCATCGGCATCCTCGAAACCCAGGGCCTCACCGCCATCCTCGAAGCCACCGACGCCATGCTCAAAGCGGCAGACGTCAAAATCGTCGGCAAGGAGAAAATCGGAGCCGCCTATGTGACCGTCGTTATCAGCGGCGATGTCGCAGCCGTCGCAGCCGCAATCGACGCCGGGAAACAAGCCGTCGGGTCATTGGGCAAGGTGATCGCCGCCCACGTCATCGCGAGGCCGCATGACGATCTGCTCGCACTGCTGCCAAAGTGACAGCGCGCGCCTAGCCGCTCATGCGCGGCAGCGGCCAACGGTGTCGCGAGAAAACCTTCGATAGATTAAGCCCGGTCGGCCCGTATTGGGTCACGCCGGACGTGATTCCGAATCCCAATGATCTTCAACTCAGCACCATCCTCAACGGTCGGGTGACGCAAAACTCGAACATCGCAGATTTGTATCATACATTACCTAACATCGTCTACAAAATGAAACAACTCATTCAAATAGCGGTGGCGTGTGTGGCAGGCTTGGTGACATCTGCCGTCGGAAGCGAGTCGGCTGTCCACCTATCTCCCGATGGGGTCGAGACACCACGGATGCGAGAATGGCAAAAGATGCGCTACGGCATGTTCCTGCATTTCGGCATGAGCACGTTCACGGGCAACGAACTTGACCCCGGCGACCAGCCATCTGCCACTTACGCGCCCAAGAATCTTGATGTGGACCAGTGGATCCGCGTTGCGAAGGACGCGGGGATGCACTACGCCGTTCTCACGTCCAAGCACGTTGCAGGGCATTGTTTGTGGGACAGCAAAATACAATTCCGCGGCAAGGAGTTTGATTACGACGTAGCCACGAGCGGCAATACGAACGATGTGGTGCGAGCATTTGTGGACGCCTGTGGAAAATATAACATCACGCCGGGGCTGTATTATTGCCTTCTGGATTTTCGCAATAACTCGGTCGAACACAAACAACAGTGGGGACGGTATCTGCTGCCCGATGATTTTTTCGGATTGGCGAAGGCTCAGTTGACAGAGCTTGCGCGGAACTATCCCACTGTGCGTTACTACTGGCTCGACATTCCCCGCGCCGCGAGCGAGGCACAGCGCACGGAGTTGTATGAACTACTGCGCCGGGAAAATCCAGGCTGCGTGGTATTGTTTAACTGTGGCTTCCTTGATAAGAAGACTCCTGGACCATTCACCATCGAAAGCACCAAAGCCGAATCATGGCCCACGGATGTTTTGAACAGCGAGCGCGACGTGATTCCCGGCCAGTTCAGCCCGACGCAATCGTGGCGCGGGACAAATTATTATCTCGGCTACGAATACTGCGATGTCATCGGCAAGGATTGGTTCTGGACGGCTGAGGACAAGGCGCGACCAACCGACAAATTGTTTGAGCTTTATCACGACACGGTCATTCGCGCAGGAGGAAATTTATTGCTCGATGTGGGTCCGAACCGTGACGGGAAATTGGAAGAGTGGCAAATCGCGGCGCTGATGAGTCTCAAAAAGCGCATCGAGACCAATCAAGAAACTCAGCACGAGCCGTAAAAAAGAATCATGAACACAACAAAAATCGTTGCGCTGTTGGCACTAACACTCTTTCAGACTAATGCCGCCACTGCGCTCCACGAAGCCCCAACCGCGGGACCTGCCAGCGGACCGGGCGGAGAGAAACTTGAAAACGTGGAGAAGGTTTCCGCACAAAGCGACGCCCGCACGACGTGGTGGCGCGAGGCACGCTACGGCATGTTCATCCACTGGGACATGTCGAGCATCGCCGGCACCGAGATCAGTTGGTCACGCAAGGCCACGAAGCCACTGGACATATACAAAGATCCCGCTGGCTACGTGGAAGACCCGGCATACGACAATCTCTACAGAAACTTCAACCCGACCCATTTCGACGCTAAAGAATGGGTGCGACTCGCGAAGGCCGCAGGAATGAAATATCTCGTCTTCACCGCTAAACATCACGGTGGATTCTGCATGTGGAATACCAAGCTCACTGACTATTCTATCATGCACACGCCCTTCCAGCGCGATGTCGTGAAGGAACTTGCCGACGCCTGTCACGCGGAAGGTTTGCGCTTTGGCATCTATTACTCACAGCGCGATTGGCATCATCCGGATTACGGAATCGGCGACAACGCCATGTATCGAGACTATATGAACGGCCAAGTGCGTGAATTGCTGTCGAACTACGGCCCGGTGGACGTGCTATGGTGGGACAGTTACGGGCGCGGAGACCTCACCAACTTCTGGGGCATCGCCGAGACCTCAGCCTTGGTGAAGCAATTGCAACCCGCGATCGTGATGAACAATCGGATGGCGGAACTTGGAGCTTACAACCGCCAGCCAGAACCGTTTCGCGGCGACTTCGACACACCGGAGCAAAAGCTCGGCAAGTATCAGGACACGCGGCTTTGGGAATCGTGCATGACCGTCGTTGATGCGCCGCACGGAGGTTGGTCATATCGCAGCGATGGCAAGGTCAAGCCGTTCGCAGAAACGCTGCGGATGCTCGTAAGCTGCGCGAGCGGTGATGGAAATCTTCTGCTCGATGTAGGGCCGGACGCCACTGGCACCATCCCCGCCGACCAGTCAGCTTGCATTCTAAAAGTGGGCGAATGGCTCAGGAAAAACGGCGAGAGCATCTACGGCACACGCAGCGGGCCGTTCAAACCCGGCGAATACGGCGGCACGACCCGCAAGCGAAATACAATCTTTGTCCACGTCTTCAAATGGCCGGAAGCGGGCGCACTGATGCTGCCGAATCTTGCTGCCAAAATGGTTCGCGCAAATCTATTGGGCGGTGGCAAAGTGGAGGCGCGGCAAACGGAAAGCAGCTTGGAAATTTCCGTCGCCAGACCTGACCGGCAATCGGAGGTGACGGTCGTGGCGTTGGAGTTTGATTCAGACGTCATGAAATTTCCGGCAGTCGCAGTGGCATCGAATGCCACACCCCTAACACAATAAACTTGGAAAAAATGAAATTCAAAATCTATCTCACATCGTTCATCTTCGCGGTGACCCTGCTGCAATCCCACGCCGCAACTCCCACCACTTCCGCGCCGGCCGAGGGCGTCACCGTCGAGGGCGGCGGCGAGAAACTCGAAGCGATCAAGGAAACTCCCGCCCAGCGCGACGCGCGCATGGCGTGGTGGCGCGAGGCGAAATTCGGACTCTTCATCCACTGGGGCGTTTATGCCGTGCCCGCCGGAAAGTTTGGCGACAACACCAGTTACGGAGAGTGGATCATGAACTCGGCGAAGATTCCCGTCGCGACCTATCATGAGTTCGCCGCGCAGTTCAATCCGGTGAAATATAATCCCGCGCTCTGGGTACAGACCGCGAAGGATGCGGGAATGAAATATATCGTCATCACCGCAAAGCATCACGATGGATTCACACTCTATCCATCCGCCGCGAGCAAGTGGAACATCGCCGACTCGACACCCTATAAAAAAGATTTACTTGAACCACTGGTGAGTGACGCGCACGCCGCTGGCTTGAAGATTGGTTTTTACTATTCTCAATCGCAGGACTGGAATAATCCCGGCGGTGCAAAAAGCGGATTCCAGGAGGGCGAAGGTTGGGACGATGCGCACAAGGGAAATTACGACGAGTATTTGAAAAATGTCGCCGTGCCGCAGGTGAAAGAAATTCTCACACGCTACCCGATAGATATTTTGTGGTGGGACACACCGATGCACATGACACCGCAACGCGCCGCGCCATTCGCAGCACTCACACAAACGCGACCTGGCCTGATCATGAACAATCGACTCGGCGGCGGCTTCGGCGGCGACACTGCCACGCCGGAACAATTTGTGCCGGTCACGGGATTTCCCGGCGATTGGGAAACCTGCATGACGCTCAACGGTCACTGGGGCTACAACGCCTACGATCAAAACTGGAAATCTTCTACCGATCTCATCCGCAAGCTCGCGGATATCTGCGCGAAGGGCGGCAATTTCCTGCTCAACGTCGGCCCGACTGCGGAAGGTGAGTTTCCGCCCGCGTGCATCGAACGCCTGCACGACGTGGGCCAGTGGCTACGCGTGAACGGCGAAGCAATTTATGGCACAAACCGCAGTCCGTTTGCCTATCTGCCATGGGGAGTCGCCACGCGCAAGGGCGGCACGCTTTACCTCCATGTATTTGAATGGCCAAATGACGGAAAACTGACCATACCTTTGAATAACGAAGCCGTATCCGCGACGCTGCTCTCTGATGGTAAAGAGCTTCCTGTATTGCGCACCAATGAGAAACTCGTCATCGAGGTTCCCTCAGCTTCGCCGGACAAATCGGATTCCGTCATCGCCTTAAAAATCAAAGGCGAGCCCATCACATCGCCACTTCCAACCGTGGGCGCGAAAGTCATTGCATCGACCGAGATCCCCGGCAGCGAGGCCGCAAACGCCATTGATGGTACCGGCGAAAAGCGCTGGCGCGCACCGAAAGACGTTAAGTCCGCATCGCTCGAAGTGGAGCTTAAACAGGTCACCAAGATCGGCGCGTTCGGGCTGGACGAACCGGATGTCTGGCCACGCATGAGTCAGAAATTCACGCTGGAAGTTTTTGCGGAAGGGGCCTGGAAGAATCTAGCAGCAGGCAAGACCAATGGCCACGGAGTGAAGGAATCCATCACGCCAGTCACCGCGCAAAAATTCCGCCTAACGATGGAATGCGATAAAGGTTCCCCCGGCGTGGCGGAGCTTCAGTTGTATCCCGCGGAGTAAAAATGACTTTGCTTACCCAATTTCCCAGCAAACTCTAGCCCCGCATGGAACTCCAACTTATCTCTGATCGAAGAAGTGTTCTCAAATTCCCCGCCGTTCCCGCTATCGCTCTACTGATCCTGTCAGTCTGCCTTCTCAGCACAAAAGCGCCAGCCGCCACTCCACCACCGGATACATCAGATAGATATGGACCCACCACTACTGGCTCGCCATACCGCAGCTGGAAAAACGCACGCATCGATGGCGGCGGCTTTGTTTCCGGATTGATTCCCAGCGCCGCGCCGGGCGGGCAGCTCTACGCCCGCACCGATGTGGGAGGAGCTTACCGCTGGATCAACGAATCGAAAACTTGGTTGCCCATCACCGATGAGTTAGGCCCCATCCAAGTAGAAAGCATGGCCGCAGATCCGGCGAATTCCAACCTTGTTTACCTCGCCTCATCAGGGGAAATTTGCCGCTCGCCAGATCAGGGGAAAACGTGGGAGAGCCACAAAATCCCCGCTCGCATGGCGGGAAATGGTGATGGACGCTGTGTCGGCGAACGCCTCGCGATCGATCCGATTTCCACGAACATCCTCTTCTTCGGATCAAGGCAGGATGGACTTCTCGCGAGCGAGGATTCCGGCTCCACATGGATCAAGGTTCCCGGTTTCACGGACACCAAGGGAGAAGTCGGAATCACTTTCGTGCTCTTCGATCCCCAAAGCGGGACGAAAGGCAATCCATCGAAGACCATCTATCTGGGAGTAGATGGAGGCAAGGCTGCATTCTATCGAAGCGATGATGGTGGACTATCGTGGAACGCCGTCATGGGACAACCGCAAGGAATGTTTCCCAATCATGGCGTGCTCGCCCCGGATGGAATTCTCTATCTTTCCTATGCCAACCAAGCCGGGCCTAACGGTATGACTGACGGCGCGGTGTGGCGCTATCACACGAAAGTCAGCAGCGCGGCCGCGTGGCAGGAAATTTCACCCGTCGATCCCGGCAAAGGCTCTGGCGACTTTTTCGGTTACGGCAGCATCGCACTCGATCCCACCCACCCCAAAGCAGTCATCGTCGCGGCGATGGACCGCTGGAACTGGGGCACCGCCATGTGGCGCACCGACGATGCCACGACGGAAAGCCCAGTGTGGTTCGAACTTTTCAGCAAAAAGGTGAATCCGAAGTGGACCTCCCCCGCTCCCTACAAAGCGCGGGACACCCACTGGATCAGCGATATTGAGTTCAATCCATCACAGCCCGATCAACTATTTTTCGGATTCGGCCTTGGGATCCAACGCACGGATAACATCTCAGCCGGTGCGGAGGCGGAGTGGACGTTCAGCGCACAGGGCCTGGAGGAAACCGTGGTTATTGCGCTCGTAAGCCCGCCATCCGGACCACCGCTCATCAGCGGACTGGGCGACATCGGCGGGTTCACCCATGCGGATTTAGACACCTCGCCTGAAGTCAATCATTCCACCGGTAATACCACGGGTTTGGATTTTGCGGCATTAGCACCAGGCATCATGGCACGCGTCGGATCAAAGCCAGGAAAATCCTCAATGGATGGAGGAAAAACATGGAACCCCTTTGCCTCTCAAGAACCCGGCGGTGGAGGTCGCATCGCTATTTCCGCGAACGGGAAATCCATGCTTTGGATGTCGGATAAAGGCCCATTTCTAACGACTGACAACGGGGTTTCGTGGAAACCGATTCCATCCCTTCCCCAAGGTTCACAAATCGCGTCAGACCGGGTAAATCCATTGAGGTTTTACGGATTCGATTCCAAGGAGGGGAATTTTTTCACCAGCACCGATGGCGGGGCGACCTTTGCGAAGTCTGAAGCCAAGCTACCGGGCACTCACGGCTATCTCCGCTCCGCCATGCGGCCCGTGCCAGGATTCGAAGGACATATTTATCTCACCACCCAGAACTGGAAACAAGTGAGCTGCCTCTATCAATCCACCGATGCAGGGAAGACCTTCGTTCTCATTTCTGGAATGAACCAAGATGAACAACCAATCACTGAGAACACAGCGATTAAATCAATCCGGTCATTCGGATTTGGCAAGCCCATGCCCGGTCGCCGCTATCCCGCGCTCTATCTATCCGGAAGACTGAATCCCCCTGCGGGCATCGAGAAAGAAGCGCTCTATCGATCAGACGACGGCGGTAAAAGTTGGGTCCGGATCAATGACTCCAAGCATACCTTCCCAGGGGATGTCCTCGTGGGAGACAGCCGCATACCGGGCCGCGTCTATGTCGGCACTCCCGGGCGCGGGATCATCTACGGTGATCCGTGATCCCTCACTCACACCATGAAGGCCGCCGCCATGATTTCCTGCTCGGCGCGGGCGATTCCGAGAGTGCTTGCATGTTGTTTCCAGTTACCTATGGCAGCCCTAACATCTCGCAGAATCTCCTCCGCCACTTTCAGCTTGAGCCTGAAGTAGGGCGCGACCTCCAGCGCCAAATCGAAGCTCAAGGCGTTGTCGGTTTCCGAAATGTTGAGGCTCAGTCCGGCACCCTCAGTATCCGGATTCACGTCGTAAGCGGGAGAGAGACGCCAACCATTTTCTGTAAGTAAGAATCCGTGATTGCGAAGATGATCGTCTGTGTTGTGAACGGAGAACCAGGTTCCTGCCAGTCGGCCCATACTTCAATTTCCCTGCTCATTCTTTGAATTTCTTTGGGGGGGCCCGTCGCCGGGTTTCAGTGAGACGAGCATCTTCCAGCTTGCGGCCAAGAACATCGTCGGTCGCGATCCGGGAAAGATCCGCCACCAGACCGAGCACCGCCAAAACCTGCACGAGCTTGCCCAATGAAGAACCGGCAGATCCGTTTTCCATGAGATGGAGAGTGGAACGGCTGACGCCCGCCCGCTCCGCCACCTGTTCGGCATTCAGCTTTCGCCGCAGCCGCGCCAGCCTGAGATTCTCTCCCAACTCGGCGAGGAGACGCTCGTGCTTGGAAAGTAGCCAGTTGGTTTCTCGCCCCATAATGTATGATACTCTGGACGAAGAGGGCTATTTTTGTGTAATTTGTTAAACATTATGAATTTCAAGTTCCTCGGCCAGTCAATCGGGAGACGGGGAGCTCCTTTCAATAACACCGCGCATTTCGGCTCGTTTTCATCCGGCATTCGGTCTGTTCAGTCGTGGCCTGCCCTGACAATGCGCAAAATCAATGGTTTAATGCGCATTATTGAAGATTTCAGGACGATTATTGCGCTACCTTACGGTGGCCAAGGAGCTATTGAGCCCCTTCTCCGCCAGATCCTCAATGCAGCAGCTATCCACATACCAACCAAACCCACCGTGAACTCCCAATCTGCCAACCCACTTCGGATGAACCGCAAAAGTAACGCACCCATTGCCGCCGCCACCTTCAGATGCGGTGGGTTCACTTTGGTCGAGCTGCTGGTCACCATTACCATCATCATCGTTTTAGCCTCATTAGCCTTCACTACATCGAGATCCATTCAAATCAACGCCAGCAAGGTCGCGGATATGCAGCAGCTCCGCAGCCTCTCCGCTGCGGTGACGGCCGCTGCAAGCGATAATACGGGCCGCCTCCCCACGATTCACCCGAACAATGCCGCTCCCTACTACCTACAGGACAAGAAAACACTCGAAGCTTACGGGATCACCAAGGAAAGTTGTTATGCCCCAACCCGGAACATCTACGGCGGAGCACCCGGCTATGAATGGTGGTATAAATTCGAAGATTCGACTCCTACCCACTACGTTTACTATGCCAATGATGCCGCCGTGAAGACCAATGCCTGGTTTCTCAAGGGCAGTGTGACTCCGCCCTCTAAAAGCGAATATCGTGGCGCGACCCCTTATGAAGATATCATCAAAGATCCCACGAAAGCCTTCGCTCGCACGATCACAGACGACGCGTGGTATCCAGTTCTTTGGTCCGGACTTTGCCGTGACTATACAGGATCTCCCCGAGTAGCGGCAATCATGCAAAACGGTGAGCCGCTTGGTCTCAACGAAATGTATCTGGACGGTCATGCAGAATGGGTTCCCAAGGCAAAAATGAAAGCACGTTACACAACAGGCTCGCTAAAAGTATTGTGGTGAATCACGAGCCTAAACTCAAAACATCTTTGCTGTAGGGTGGATTTCACTTTTGTTATGCTTCGACTGATACCACGTGAAACTTCAAATTTTGCGTAAATCCACACCCGCACTGCATGACCCTCCGTCAATTTTTACACCTTGCCACCGCCAGTCCTTGGATTCTTGATGTTCCGTATCCAATGCATTTTAAACTCACCCAACTATGCCACGCCACGCGCTACCGAGAATCCTGTTGATCAGGCGATGCCAGACCGGCATTGGATTTGCGGTCGCCATCTGCTGCGTTCTCCTTGTTCTCACCTGCCTTCCCACCCACGCCGCGCCTCCCTCCGGTGCTGGCTGGCGTCTCGCTTGGAATGACGAATTCACCGGCACCACCATGGACACCGCGAAGTGGCGGCATTGGCTGCTTGGAACTCGCCGCGATGCCGTGAACTCGCCCAGCGCCGTTGCCGTCTCCGGCGGAAATCTCATCATTTCCACCTACACCAACGGCGGCACCCACTACACGGGGATGATTTCGACTCAGAATACCTATCAATACACCTACGGTTACATCGAGGCTCGCATCAACTACGACAGCAATCCCGGCATGTGGTCCGCCTTCTGGATGCAGTCGGACACCATGGGAAACCCAATCGGCTCGCCAAACTCAGCCGGCACTGAGATCGACATCTGCGAACACCGCAAAGTGGATGGCAGCGCTGTGAACCGCGACGGCAACATCGGCGGAGTGATCCACTGGGACGGCTACGGCGTGGATCACAAGAGCTACGGCTACGATTCCGGAAACCTCGGCCTCGGCACCGGCTTCCACATCTACGGCATGGAGTGGACTCCCACCCAACAGAAATTCTACATCGACGGCAACCTTCGCTGGACGATCAATAATGCCACCGGCTCGCCCGTCTCGCAGCGCAGCGAGTTCATCATCTTCAGCAGCGAGGTGGAGAACGGCGGTTGGTCGAGCGCGGTTCCAGTGGGAGGTTACGGCACGCTCGCGACTACGACCACCAAGATGGAGGTCGATTACGTCCGCGTCTATCAGCGCGCCGAAACCGTGGTCAACGGCGACTTCGAGGGCAGACTCAGCCCATTCGGCAGCACCAACCAAGCAAGCTGGTCCGCCACCGGCGGCCGTACAGATCCCGCCGCCGCGAAACTCGCCCCCACCACCTCCGCCGGAGCCTCCGTCCAACAGACCGTGCGCGGCCTGATGCCGGACACCGGCTACACCGTCACTGCCTGGGGTAATGCCGGCACCACCTCGCCAGCGCTCAAGATCGGCGCTAACAGCTATGGCGGCAGCGAGGTTTCAGAAACCCTCACCACCGCCTCCTTCGCCAAAGGCACCACCGCTTTTACCACCGGCCCCACCAACCGCACGGCCTCAGTTTTCGCCCGATCCACCAACTCAGGCTCCACCGCCTACGCCGACGATTTCCTGCTCCGCCGCCACGCCACCGCCAATAACGGCCAACTCGAAAGCGCCCAGCCCGATGCCTGGAACTCCACCTATGGCGGCGCCACGATTTCGCAAGACGGCAACAATTATGGCGGCGAATACGCATGGAAAATCCCAGCAAGTGGCTCCAGCGCCGGTGTCGAACAGGAAGTCGTCGGTCTCTCCCCAAGCACCGCCTACCGCCTCACCGGCTGGACCACCAATGGCAATGCCGGCCTCACCTTCGGCGTAAAAAACCACGGAGCAGCCCAAGTCACCAGCACCGTAAATTCTAATACATGGACTCGCGCCACCGTCAATTTCACCACCGGAGCCGCTAACACCTCCGCGTCCATCTTCGCCTTCCGTGGCAGCTCAGCGCAGACCTCCTATGCCGATTCGTTCTTTCTCTTCCAACCACTCGCCGCGCCATGGGTCAGCCAGGATATCGGCACCACATCTTTCTCCGGCACAGCCGGCCGCAGCGGCGGAAAATTCGTAATGCAAGCATCGGGCTCCAATCTAACTGGAACCGCCGACCAAACGCATTTCCTTAACCAATCGATCACCGGAGACGCCACGATTACCGCCCGCATCCTCGCCGTGGACCCCACCGCCTACAACGCGAAAGCCGGGCTGATGATCCGCGAATCCACCGCCACCGGCGCACGCAGCGCCTCCATCACTTGGGGTCCGGTCAACAAACTCGCAGATTTCACCTACCGCTCCACGACTAACGGCACCGCCTCCAGTGCCACCACCGCACGCGACATCACGGATCCCCCATGGCTTCGCCTTACCCGCCGCGGCAATATCTTCACCGCCTACCGCTCTGTCGATGGACTGGCCTGGTCACGCGTCGGCTCGCCGCAAACGATCGCCATGACCACCGCAGCCCTGATTGGCATCCCCGCCTGCTCCGGAGATACCAGCAGCCTAGCAGAAATCGCTCTCGACAACGTCACTGTCACCGCCGCCGTCCCGGACGTGCTCATCACCTCACCCGCCGAGGGCGTCACGCTTTCAAACAACGGCCAGAGCCTCCGTCTCACCGCCACCATCGCCGGTTCGGGCACGTCCACCATCGCATGGAGCAAGGTCAGCGGCCCCGGCACCGTCACCTTTGCCAACGCCACTCTAGCAGACACCTCCGCCACTTTTTCCGCTGCGGGCACTTACATCCTCCGCTGCTCCGCCACCACCGCTGCGGGCACCGGAAGCGATGATCACACCATCAACATCGCGCCCACTGCTGCTGCGGATTCCACTCGCGCACTTCGCCTGAAACTCGACGAATCCTCCGGCACCACCGCCACCGACAGCTCGGGAAACAACCTGAATGCCAATGCCACCGGCGCACTCGCCTGGCAACCGAATGGCGGCGCACTCACCGGTGCCGCCTCATTCAATGGCACGGATTCCTATCTCACCGTTCCGGACAACTCAACGTTAGACAACACCGCCGCCTTCACCCTCTCCTATTGGTTCTACGCTAACACCCTCGGCAACAACACCGGCCTCGTCGCCAAACGCATCGGCCCCAGCGACAATAACTCCTACGGCACCTTCCTCGGCCTCGATGGAAAATTGTATGTTGATATCAACTCGAACAACAACCGTTTCACCAGCACTACCACCTTCAATCCCGGGGCCTGGTATCACATCGCCCTCGTCTTCAACGGCAGCCTTGTCGAAGCGGAGCGTGCGAAACTCTATGTCAATGGCGTGCTCGACAAAACCGCCCCGGAAACCAGCACCTCCATCCCGAATTACACCGCGCCACTCACCATCGGCGTGCTCGCCCCAGGCGGCACCATCTTCGACGGCCTGATCGACGAAGTCCGCTTCCTCCGCCGCGCATTGAGCGCTGCCGAAATCACTGCCATCGACAACGAAACCGGCACCTTCGCCCCCACCGTTTCCGCTGGCACCCCGCCCGCTGCGATCGTCAACACCACCGTCTCTCTATCAGGAAGCGTCACGGTCGAGGCCGGCCCTGCGCCCACCGCTGCTTGGACGAAAATCAGCGGCCCCGGCAATGTCGTTTTCAGCAACGCCTCGCAGCCCGCCACCACCGTCAGCTTCGACCAACCCGGCGATTACACGCTCCGCCTCACCGCCACCAACGCCAATGCCCAAACGTTTTCCGAATTCACCGATACGGTTTTCCCCGCAGTCCTGCCACTCCCCGACCTCGCAATCACCAATCCCCCCGCGCCGGTTTTTCTAGCAGACACTAGCCATACCCTCCGCCTCACCGCCACTCCTAACACCCACGGTGTCCCCGGAGTTCCCGTTTTCCTCTGGACCCAAGTGAGCGGCCCCGGCACCACCACCATCGCCGATCCAAGCGCAGCGGATACCACCGCCATATTCTCCATTCCGGGTGCCTATCTACTTCGTTGCTCAGTCACCACCGCCGGAGGCACCGCGACGGCGGATATCAGTATCAGCGTCGCCACGCCCGCATCTACCACGTTCCGCCAAGGCGAAAACGGCTACAGCCACGACGCCACCTTCCTCCGCAATGATACGACGACTTGGAACTCTGGAGCGCGCGATTTGATACTTATTGGACGAAAGGACACCGCTGGAAATCTGTTCCGCAGCGTCTTTTCGTTTCCGCTCACCGGCGTTCCGTCCAGCGCCACCCTTACCGGCATCACGCTCGATCTTTGGACCCATGACTCCCAAGCCGGCACCGGCACCGTCTCCCCGCTCGAACTCCGCGCACTCAACGCAACACCTGTCGAAGGAACAGGAAATAGTAGCACGGATACGGCCAATGGAGCCGGCACCGGAGCGACTTGGATCAACCGCACCCAAACACTGCCATGGACTACAACAGGCGGCGATTATAGCTCCACAGTCCTCTCCACCGTCCCCGGCTTCAATGCCACCACGCTCAGTTCACTCAAAACCTTCTCCTCCACCGCCGCTTTTCTCGCAGCAACCCAATCCTCTATCAGCTCCGGGCAGCCGCTCAACCTGATACTGCTCTCCCCGCTCACCGAGAGTGGTGCGGCCGCAAACTTCACCCGTCTCGCATCCGACGACCACCCTACCGCCGCCCTGCGTCCGCGCCTCACTCTCACCTGGATCGCCAACCCCGCGCCCACCATCAACCCGGGCGCTTCTCCTGCCGCCATTCACGGCGAACCGGCCAATCTATCCGCCGCCACCACGGGTGCCGTTTCCTCTAACTGGTCGCTCATCTCCGGCCCCGGCTCCGCCACTTTTGGAAATCCGGCATCACCCGCCACCACCGTCACCTTCGATCAACCTGGTAACTACGTTCTGAAACTCACCGCATCTAACACCAACGGCGAAACCTCCCGCACCCTCGCCATCACCGCTGCCCTCAACCCTGCATTTTTCGCCGAGTGGCAGGCACTCACTTGGCCCGGCATCACCGATCCCGCCATCATCGACCCGGACCGGGACCCCGATGCGGACGGTCTCACCAACCTACTCGAATGGGCACTCCATCTCGACGCCACCACCGCCGGCACCTTCACCCCGGTGCTCACCCTCAACGGCGGACTTCTGGAATACATCTACACTCGCCGAAAAGTCGCAGCGGGTGAGGCCACCTTTCAACTCGAATGGTCGGACACACTCGCCGATGACTGGTCCACGGAATCCGTTAGCAGTGAAAATATTCTTTCTCAGACCACCACCACAGAAACCATTCGCCAAACCATTCCGATGAGTTCCAGTGGTAAGAGATTCCTCCGTCTGCATCTATCCCAGTGATATTTTTGTATGTTTCAAAAAGCCCATTTCCTGGTTGCCCCGCTTGTAGCACTGTTCGCCGCGCTCCTTGGCCCTTCCGCCCATGCCGCAGCACCACCCGGCTATAAACTCGCCTGGCAGGATGAATTCGACGGCACCGTGCTCGACGCCGCAAAGTGGCAATACCGCACGGACACCCGCTACTGGAGCACTCAGCAGCCGCAAAACGTCAGTGTTTCTGGAGGTCTGCTTCACCTGCATTTGAAAAAAGAAACCGTCGGCACCGTGAACTACACCGCCGGCGGAGTGATTAGTAAAAACCTCGTCCGCTACGGCTACTACGAAGCCCGCATGAAAATTCCGCCCGGCGGCGGATGGCACACGTCGTTCTGGATGATGAAATACAATCGTCCTGCCACCGATACCGTCGCGATCGAGTTGGACGTCATCGAAAATGATTCGGTCACTCCTCTCAAATACGCAGTGAATGTTCACCGCCACCTGCCATTGCCCCACCTCACCTTCGGCACCAAACCCGTCACCACGCCTTCCCTTAGCGCGGATTTCCATATCTTCGGATGTGAGTTCACGCCGACCACGGTTAGATACCTCTTCGACGGTGCCGTGGTGCAGACGGTGGACGCCTCCCAGTTCCCACACGATGACATGAACATCTGGCTCACCTCCATCGCCGCCCCACTCGGTGGAACGACGAGCGTGGATGATACCAAACTCCCGGCCGAGGCCCAGTTCGACTACGTCCGCTACTACGAACCCTTTCCCGCGCCCACCGTCAGCATCGTTAGCCCGTCGTCACCCGGTGTTAGCATCGCCGACTCCTCCCAGACGCTGCAATTGAACGCAAACGTCACCGCCCCATCTGGCACGCCCACCATCGCATGGTCATCCATCGCCGGTCCCGGCACGGTGACATTCTCCACTCCCGCCTCCGCCCAAACCACCGCCACGTTCTCCGCGCCCGGCAGCTATACCCTCCAATGCGCCGCCACCAACGAAGGCGGAACTAACAGCGCCCGCATCGATGTCGGAGTCGCTGCACCCATCACTCTCGCCCTGCGCCAGGGAAACCCCGGCTACTCCCACACCGCCACCACCATTCGCTCGGATTATCCAGATTGGAATGCAGGTGCCCGTGACCAGATTCTCGCTGGCCGCAATGGCGCAATGCGCGCTTTGTTTTCCTTTGATCTAACACCCCTCCAGCCCGGCTCCACCATCCAAGCTGTAGCCCTCGATCTCAAGACCCTCGCCAGCACCGGCACCATCGGCGATCTCCAACTCCGCAAACTCACCGCCACCCCCACCGAAGGCGACGGCATTTCGGATAGCACCAGCGCCTACCTCGGCACTGGCACCGGAGCCACCTGGCTCACCCGGACGGGTGGCACCACTGCGAGCGATCTATGGACCACTCCGGGGGGCGATTTTGCAAACAACATCCTCAGCACGCTCCCCGGCTACGATGCCACGATTGCCGGTGAAATCCGCACGCTCCCCAGCTCCACCGCTCTCGTCGCCGCCGCCCAAGCTGCCAGAGACTCCAGTCAACCACTCGATCTCATCCTCACCACTGCCACCGCCACCGATGCGGCTGCCTTCACCCGCCTCGCCAGCGATGATGCACTTCTGCCAGACGACCGCCCGCAGCTCAATATCACCTTCATTGGAAACCTGCTACCTACCGTCTCCACAGGTCCTCCGCCTGCCGCCACCGCAGGCATTGCGGAATCATTGTTAGGAAACGCCGCTGGAGCCACATCCTCACTTTGGCAATCCATCTCCGGCCCCGCTGCCGTGACTTTCGGGAACTCCGCATCACCCGCCACCACCGCGATCTTTCCCACCTCGGGAACCTATCTACTCAAACTCACTGCCACGAGTCCCCTCGGCTCGGTCGAACGCACCCTCGCCGTCACCGCCGCCCTCAATCCAGCCATTTTCACCGATTGGCAGACACTCGCCTGGCCTGGCTCCAGCGACCTGAATGTGATCGGCCCCAATGCGGATCCAGATGGCGATGGACTCAACAACCTTCTCGAATGGGCACTCTACCTAGACCCCAAAAAACCGGATACGTTCGACCCCATCTTCGCGAAGACCGGCACGACACTCGAATTCACCTACACCCGCCGCAAAGATGCCGCGGCCACATTCCAACTCGAGTGGTCGGACACGCTCCTCCAAGACTGGAGCAGCTCTGGAATCTCTCCCGAAACGCTAATGACGGAAAACCCTAACACAACAACCATCAAGCTCACACTCCCCGCAGGAGACAGCAACCGTTTCGTCCGCCTCAGGATTTCGCAACCCTGAGCAAGTGATCCCACGGCCACGCCGCAGCTTTGGGTAGCCTCGAAGTAACTCAGCGAAAAACAAAGGTGGTAATCGAGTGAGGCAGGCAAGCGACCGGTGCCGCCTTTTGGTTCGTGCAAAGCTGATAGTCGAGTGTGTTACTTCCCGTGTTCATCACGATCACCACAGTCGTACCATCCGGATTAACGAACCCGGTGGTCAACAGTGGCTCGCGGTTCGAAACACAGATAATTCTCCTCGCGCCAGGACGGATGAATTTCGAAAAATGCCCGATGTAGAAATATGAATTGGTATAGATCAGGCGACCATTGGTGAGATCGGCATGAACAGGGGCGAAGCACAAATTGCCAACGTGGTTCGGGCCGCCGGTTTCATCAAGAAGGATATTCCAATCAGTCCAGCCGACAGTGCCGGCATTAAAATCGTTGATCATCGACATCCCATATCTCTCTCCGAGACTCCAATTCTTGATGCGAGTTGCATCAAACTTTTCCACACAGCCCTCGGTGAAAATAAGGTGAGTGTCCGGATAGGCTTCATGGACACGGCGCACATTATCGAACTGCATTGCGCCTCCCGTCCACGTTTCATACCAGTGAAACCCGATTCCCCATACATATTTTGCTGCCTTAGGATCATTCAGAATCGTGCTGGCACGTTGATAGATCAGATCCCGGTTGTGATCCCATGCGATCAGCTTCAGCCCTCCAAGCCCTGCTTCATGCAGCGTCGGGCCGAGGTAGTCGCCGATGAAATCCCGCTCCTGCTCGGCGGTAAAAACACAAGACTCCCATCTTTGTTTGGCCATGGGTTCATTCTGAACGCTCAATCCCCATAGTTTCACCCCTTCTGCCTCATAAGCCTTCACAAATGATACAAAATGATTCGCCCACGCCTGCCGGAATTCCGGTTTAAGGCTGCCCCCCTCGAGCACCGAGCCATTGTCCTTCATCCATCCGGGAGGTGACCAAGGGCTCGCGAAAAGACTCAACTCCCCTCCGGCTTTCAATGTGGCACGCTTGATGAACGGGATGCGGTGCGCCTTGTCATGCGAGACATCAAACGATTTTAGTTCTGCATCATTCTCCTTCACATAGGCATAGGATTCACTCGAAAAATCACAACTCGCGATGTTGGTCCGGGCGAGTGAATAGCCGATTCCTTTGTCTCTATCAAAATAGGCCTGCATGAACTCATCCTGTGCGGCGGCAGGCAGTTTATCGAAAACCTCGGCCGCAGAGTCAGTCAACGCCCCACCAATCCCGACGAGGGTTTGAAATTTCTTGTCAGCATCGACAAACACTGCGGGTTCGCTCTCAAGAGTCTGAGATTTTTCGACGAAGACGAGAGGAGCTTGTGGTGTGATGCGCAACTCCGTGTTCGCGGCGGTGACGTAGGGAATGATCGCGGCCGAAGCCATATCTCCCGATACGACGCACGCGCCGCCAAGGATCACGTTGAAGAGAATTTGATTCATAACGATAGATTTGATGACACGGGCTTTAACGACCCACGACGGACACCCCGGCTGTTAGCCCGGCTTTCGGCTGGCCGGCGGCATTGACGATGAGCGAAATGGTGCGAGGGCCGTCCTTGGCATTGAGCGGCACGGTCAGTGGGCCGGGCGCGGTGGCCGTTTTGCGACCGACACTTGCGCCATCGATGAAGACCTCAGCGCTGCCGGAAATTTCCTTGAAGACGATCTTACCTCCCGCCTTGGCAAGGGTGGACACTGGGGTGAATTGGCAGCGTAGAAGCGCCCATGACCCGCTGGTGAAATTCTGCGCGGTCCCGGCCTGCACGCTGGTCCAGCTGTTCATGTCGTTGTCGGCAAATTTTGCGTTCGGATCGGGAGCTTGGGCGGAAACTGGCGATTGCAGCCAGCTTGATAGAGTCATGTCTGAAGAGGGATTCTCGACCGACGGTGGAGCACTCGCCGCAGTGATCTGAATTCGTGCTTCGGCCGGCTTGAGGCCTGCCGCCCGGGCTTGGAGAACCAACGCACCGGAACCGTCGCGCCGTGATTGCACGATGACTTGGGCGAGGCCATTGAACAAACTGCGCTTCCAGCCGGTGACTTCATTCTGCCCGGAAAACTGGAGCGACGCGCCCTTGCCGAGTCCGCCGTCGTGGTCCTGGTTGTGCAGGCTGACTGCAATGATGTTGCCGCCCTCGTGCAGCTCGGACTTGATGTCGCGGACGAAGGGCTCGGACCAGCTCTTCGACTCGCCAATCCGGCTGCCATTCACGAACACCAGCCCGACGTCATCGATAGTGCCGAGATTGAGCACGATGCGAGAGGCTGTTAGATCCTCCGCCGTGAGCGTGATCTTCCTGCGGAAAACCGCGTGTTGCCCTTCCGGCACAGGCCCCTTTTCGGGCGTGATGTCTGCGACCTTCCATGAGGAATCGTCAAAGTCGGATTTCACCTCGGGCATGTCCTTGGCGGCGTAGTCTTTCACGGGGGTCCATTTCCACGCGTCGTTCAGAGCCGCACTGCGCGAGGTGCGGGTGGGGATGAGTTTCTCCGCCTCATGGCAGTTTGGATCTCCATTGCCGACGCCGATGATGTCACCCGTGCCGTGGGTTTCGAAATCGACCATTAGATTGGCATCGGGCACCTCGCGACCCTGCTCATCCACCGCGCGGAGGGTGGCGGGCATGGCATCCGCACCGTCGCCTGCTAGAGACTTGCGATCGGGGATGATTTCGAGAGCGGCGGGCTTGCCAGTGGTTTCCACGACGAAGCGGGAGACTTCCCTGCCCTGCTTTTTGCCGATCGCTTCAAGTTTACCAGGCGTGTAGGGAACTTGGAATTCCACCATGTCAATGGGATCCACTTTCTTCTCCTCAAGTGGCTTGCCGTTGAGGGTGAGGGCTACGGTGTCGGCATTGGTTAGAACCATCACACGGATGTTCTTTCCTTCCTTGCCGGGCCAGTTCCAATGCGGGATCAAGTGGAGGACGGGCTTGTCCTCGATCCAATGCGCTTGGTGGAGGTAGTAGGCGGCTTTGGGAAATCCGCACTGGTCCATGATGCCGAAGAACGATCCGGCGGACGGCCATTCCAGCGGTGTCGGTTCGCCACGGTAGTCGAAGCCGGTCCAGACGAAGCCGCCTGCCACGAATGGTCGCTCGGAAATGCAGCGCCAAGCGTAGCGGTGGGTGAGTCCCCAAGGGGCGCGCTGGTCGTCGTAGGAGCCGATGAGGTTCTTCGACTTGTCCGTTTCATAGATGCCACGGGTCATGAATGAAGAGGTGTCTTCAGAGCTGGTGATCGGCAGATCGGGATGAGCCTTGTGGAACTCGTCATACACGTTCTGGTTGTAGTTGAAGCCTACCACGTCCACGGCTTGGGAGACATTGATCGGCGTCTTGTGGCCACCGCTCATCGCCGCGGTCACGGGCCGTGTTTTGTCGAGCCGCTTCACCACGGCGGCCATGCGGCGCACCATCTGATAGCCCATCTCAGTGCCCTGGGTGGTTTCCTCGTTGAAGACCGACCACAGGATCACACTCGGGTGGTTGCGGTCGCGGCGGACCAGCCATTCCAGCTGGCGGACGTATTCCGGGGAGACGTTGAAATTGCGATTTTCATCCATCACTAACATTCCCATGCGGTCGCAGGCTTCGAGAAACTCCTTGGCGGGCGGGTTGTGGGCGCAGCGGTAAGCGTTAGATCCCAGCTCCTTGAGGCGGCGGACGCGGAACTCCCATAACGAATCCGGCACCGCCACGCCGACTCCGGCGTGGTCCTGGTGATTGCAGGTGCCCTTCAACTTGAGCGGTTGGTCGTTGAGAAAAAATCCCAGCTTGGCATCGAAGCGGAGCGTGCGGAATCCGCAGCGCGTTTCCACGGTGTCGCTCACGGCACCCTCCCGCAGCACGGTGGTGCGCACGGTGTAGAGCGTGGGCGTGTCCACGGACCAGAGTTTCGGCTGGCTCACAGGGATGCTGAGTTTCGCCACGGCGGTATCGAGATAGGGAACTTGGAGGGTCGTTCTAGTCTCGGCGACTTGCTTGCCAGCGGGATCTAGCAGAACGCAATGGACTTCGCCGGTCACCGCCTGGTCGCCGATGTTAGACAGCGTGACTTCGGCGGGGATTTCCCAGTTTCCATCGGGCTTTTTCACCGGGTGGGCGAAGACACCGTCGGTGGGAATATTCAGCGGGTTCCGTTTCACCAGCCAAGTGTGGCGATAGATGCCAGCCCCTTCATACCACCAGCCTTCCATGGCCTGGGCATCCACGCGGATGGCCAGATTGTTAGGATGATCGCCGAAATTCGCGAACGGCGTGAGGTCGATTTGGAAACTGGTGTAGCCGCACCAGTTGCGGTGGACGATGGTGCCGTTGAGCCAGACGGTGCAATGGGTGGCGATGCCGTCGAACTGGAGTTCCAGTGCCTTGCCACGGTCGGCGGGATCAAGTTTGAAACTGCGGCGATACCAGCCGAAGCCACGCGGGCGGTAGCCTTGGGAGAGGTTCGCGTTTTGGTCGAACGGCTGCTCGACTGCCCAATCGTGCGGCAGATCGAGCACGCGCCACTGGCTATCATCGAACTCCGGAGCCGCCGCGCCCCAGGCCTTGCCGGCCTTGGCGTTGTTATAGGAATTTCCGTGGCCCTTGATCTCGGGGAACGGGATGTCGCCCTCGTGAAATTTCCACCCGCGGTCGAGCGAAAGTTTTTCCGTGACAGGGGCGGCCGTTAGAAATGCAGCAGAATAAGTGAAGGCCAGCGCGAGGATGGCGGAAGGGATTCGTGAAAGGATCATGGTGAGGTAGTGAGTTCAGAGATGGATGATGCCGCGCTGGAGGCCCACGGTGACCGCCTCGGTGCGGTCGCGGGCGGGGAGCTTGGCTAGGATGTTTTTGACATGCGCCTTCACGGTGTGCTCCGTGATGTTGAGGATGGACGCGATTTCCTTGTTAGAGCCGCCGCTGACGAGCTCGTGGAGCACCTGAATCTCGCGCTGGCTGAGTTCCTCGCGCAGCGAGCGGTTCGCCAGACTGCGGGCGATTTCCGGCGGGATCCACTTTCCGCCGCCCATGACCGTCCGGATGGCCGGGATGAGATCTTCACCAGGCGAGCTTTTCAAAATGTAGCCGAATGCCCCCGCTTGCAATGCCCGGTAAACGTCGTCATCGCCGTCACTCGTGCTGAGTATTAAAACTCTAGCCGAGGGAAACTCGGTGCGGATTTGTGCAAGCGCTTGCGTGCCTGTCATCTTGGGCATGAGCAAATCCATCAGAACCACGTCAGGCTTGAGCTTTCGATACTGGAGGACCGCTTCATGGCCGTCAGCCGCGTGGCCGACGACGGTGAATCCAGGCTCGCTCGAGATCAGTGCTTCAAGCCCCATGCGCACGACAGAATGATCGTCGGCCAGGAGAATGCGGATGGGTGGTTGTTCGTTCATGGATTAACAGATGGAGGTGGGGCGAGCGGTAACTGCGCTTCGATCAAGGTGCCGGCTCCCGGCTCACTGTGAATTTCAAGCGAGCCGCCGATCCGTTGCGCGCGCTCTGCCATTCCAGATAATCCGAAGTGACCCTGCGAAGGGCCGTCCACGGTAAGCGGCGAGAAACCTTTGCCAAAATCCCGAATCCGCAAAACCAGCAGGTTTGGGGAAAAATCGAGGTGGATTTCCATGCGGTCGGACTGGGAGTGTTTGAGCGCGTTGTGAAGTGCTTCCTGACCGATGCGGAGGAGATTTTCCTCCTGCAGTTCCGACAGATTGTGCAGCTCGCCGGATTGACTAACTTCGACCTGCACGTCGGTGCCTTCGGTAGCGCGGTGGCTCGATTGACGGAGCGCTTCTAACAAGCTGAAATCTTCCTGACTGCGGGAACGGAGATTCCACACCGAGTTACGGAGATCCACATGAGTCTGGCGCACGAGGATGCGGGCGAGTTCCAGGTGATGGTTCGATTGTTCCGGCAAGCGCTCACGCAGGCGGGATGAGGTGTCGAGCTGGAGTGCTAGTCCGGTAAGCCCTTGTTGTAAGCCATCGTGCAGTTCCTGAGCGAGGCGGGTACGCTCGCCGATGACGGCCTTGAACCGGACCTCGGATTCCCTGCGCTCGCTGATCTGAAGCTTGAGTTCTTCCGTTCGCTCATCGACGCGCATCGAGAGTTGTTGTTTGGCCTGCTGGAGTTCCACCGTTAGTTTTTTCCTCTCTTTAATTTCAGCACGCAGTCGGCGATTTTTCATGGAAGCGAAATATACCCACAATCCGGAAAGGATCATACCGCCCATCGCAAAAGCGAGTGCCAGCCCCAGACGTTGGCGGTTCAACCATGGCGGCGGTTGCATTACTCGGACTGCCGCCGGGCCGGCAAGCCGCATTCGGAATGAGTCAACCCGGCCGATCCGGTTCGCCTCAGCGAGGCAAAGGCCCGTCAGGCTCACCTTGCTGCCAGGCTCGAACGGGAGGCCGGCATTCTCCACCGCACTATCAGCAAAGTCGGCTTTAAACGCATGCCCGCCGCTCTGAAGCGTCATCACGATTTCCCGGCCCTTGCCACTGCCATCGGCAGCCGGACGGTCGCTGATTTCGATGAGGTCAGCCTCCAAGCCTATCAGACATGCATGAAACTTGCCGAGTAGCAATTCATCGATCGACGGCCGCACGATCGCGGGCAGGCCTTGGCTTTCGCCCGTCCTGGTAACGACCGAATCTTGCAAGAAGGGTAGGAAATTTTCCAGTTCCTCGAATCCGACGGCTTCGATCGGATCACCCGGCGCAAATGGGGATAGCTCGCCGCCTTTGATGATCAGTCCACCACTGTCGTCTTCGATTGCAAGACTCTCAGCGCCTAACCGTGCGACGACCACACCTCGCACACGGCTACGCTGACCGGGTGCGAGATCCCGCCGATACTGCCCCACGCCAGAGAGTGGCAGCAGCGCGCCTTTGAATGGATCAAACTCCTCAGATTGCTCGATGAGAACATCGTCGGTGGAAGCCACAAACAAGCGGACCATGGCCAGCCCCCGGCGATGGAGTTGATAGTCCGCGGCCAACACCCCGCGCATCCGGACAAGGGAACCGATCCACTCATGCGGAAGTGGCGCGTCCGGCTGCGGCGGACAGATCGTTACTTCAAAACGATGACCGCCCGAAGAAACAATGAGGCCCCATTGATTTCCGCCCTTTTGAAAAACTCGTTTCACGCGAGCTCGGACCTCCACGCGAAGTCCGTCGTCAATGCCGCTGGCGAAGCGCTCCATCGAGATCTCGCGGGCGGCAGGCAAGGGGGCCCGGTCGATCGCTGTCCAGTCCGGCTTCTCAATGAACGGAGCGAATGCCCCCGGATGGCTGACGCCCTTCACTTCGACGACTTGTCCGATCTCAGGTGCCGGCTTACCGGAATATCCGACAAACACGCCGCCGGTCTCATCCTGCACGAAGAACTGGCCAGCCCAGGCCTTCTCAGTATAGGTGACCACGCCGCGCACCCGCACCGGCAGTCCACGTTTCGCGTCGTTCGCGGAAAGGTTGAGAACATCGCGGGCGGAGGGGAGCGGAGCCATGGCATCCGCCCCTGCCAGTGAGCTGCAGAGGCTGAACAGGATGGCTGCGGTGCGGCAGAGACGCATTGCAATCGAAATGGAGACGGGCCGAGGCATCGGTAGGTGAACAGGAGTATCAAAACCAAGCGGACAGGTCGTGTCCAGATTCACCTCGGGGTAATTCATCACTTGTTCGCCTGCCGGCTCGACGATCTCTCTCTCTGTTCGAGCGGATGGGCGGAGCCCGGAAAACCCAAAATCCGAACTCCGCCCCGTGACTGCCTCCCTCCAGAGGCAGAATGGTTTGATCGATCTATTTATCACTATCTGGATTGCTAGCTCGATTATTAAAGAGACCCGGATCAGCCGCCCTCGCGAAGTTGGAAGGTCACGCGCGAGAGATTGACCGGTTTCCAGCGCGACTTGGCGGGATACATTTCGACCTGATGAATGCCTGGCTTGTCGATTTTAATTTCGCCTACCACGATATCATCCAACAAGTTCCAGTTCTCTGTTTTTTTCATGCTACATGAAGACTTTTCGGCTCCGGCAGTTAGGTCGAACGCCGTATCTCCGTCCGCTGCTGCTGCTTTCATGTGGATTTGATACACCCCGGCTTTTTCAAATTGCACGTTTGCCCACGACAAATGATCCTCGGTGGAATTCCATCCGCCTACATTTGGCTGACCGTCGTGACTTTCCATGAAAAACTTTTCACCCAACAATGAAGCATCTTCTACCTTCAATTCGATTTGATGTCTAGCAGAAGCGCAGAAAACCGGATTTTTCAGCTGCATGTATGATATTTCAATGGGTTTCCAATTTTCTTTAGTTGGATTCACCGATAGCGAGTAACGTCCGGCTTTTTCGATCTTGATCTCGCCCAAGGTCACCAGACGAAAATCCTTATCACTTTTGGTCGGCGCGATTTTCCATGAAATGCTGCCACCGGGTGTGGCCACGACGGCTTCGCATTCCCCTTTAGCGGCACTATAGTATGCCTGCACCAGGTAGGTGCCGGGAGAGGGGCAGTAGAAATTCCACTCAGGGAAAGAATCCGCTTGATTCCAATCACGGAGTGCCGGCTCAAAGTCCTGCGGTCCGAGGCCCTCTCCGGTGATATGGGCATCCCAGCAAGTCATCTGGATATTACCATTCGCCAAGGGACGCACCACTCCATCGCGGGCCAAGTCGGTCAAGCCAGTTATTTTAAACGCAACACCCATGTCGCTGGTGGTTTTGGCGGCCACACTGGCAGGAATTTCGACGTGCAGTCCATCATCGTCCTGCTTCCACGCGGGGAGTTCGGAGCAACCGAGAATTTCCACTTTTTTGATTTTACCGGAAAAGATTGCCGCCCCATTGCGCAGCGCTTGGAAATGAGCACTGCCAACGGGCCGGCGCATCACGATGGCATACAAGGTGTCTCCCTTTGCCGTAAACCGGACATCATCGGAAGTAAATGCCGGAAGGCTCTTGTCCACTGCAAGCCAGTTCTTGATCGATGTCGGTCCTTCGCCCCAGAGATGGGTGGGTCGAGTGCCGTAGATTGCCTCGCCGTTGGTGGTAAGCCATGAACCGACTTCGAGAAGCCGAAGACGCTCTTCTGGATCAATGGTGCCGTCGGCTCTGAGCGCAACATTGAGTAGAAGGTTACCGTTTTTGCTCACACAATCCGTGAGCGTGTGAACGATCCGCGCGGCGGTGAGTTCCAACGGAAGATTGTCGGCGAACCACATGCTATTGATCGAAGCGTCGAGTTGCCATGGATTGGGGCGGATGAAATTCGACAGGCCTTTCTCGAGGTCCTCCACGCAGGCATTTCTATCAGGATTCCACTTGATGTTCAGAACGGATTCGGATTTTCCGTTCGTCACATGGTTGTTATAGAGACTGGCGGTCACCTTGAGGCCAAGGTCTCCCATCGGCATACCACCATCGAAATAGAGCAAATCGAGTTGATATTTATTTACCAGTTCCAGAGTCCGGTTTAACCATGCCGAGCGGTAGCGCTCTGTGTCCTTGGCGTTCTCGCCCTTGTCGCCACCTGGTTTTCCGGGTGGCCCGTACAGGTCAGCGGGGTCATATCCAGCCCACCACTTGTCCTTGCCATCCGCCTTCGTTAACCTGCCGTCGTATGGCACTCCAGCCAACGGCCCTTCGGCATCGCTGCCACGAGAAAACTCAAACCAACCCCAAGCCCGGTCGGAATGTGACGATGCGCCAAACTTCAAGCCTGCCGCACGGGTGGCTTGAGCCCATTCACCAATGATGTCACGCTTGGGTCCCATGTTCACGGAGTTCCATGGTTGGTAGGTGGATGCGTAATTATCAAAATTATCGTGATGCACCGCCACGGGAACCACGTAGCGTGCCCCTGCTTTTTTGTAGAGCGAGACCAACTCAGTTGGATTGAACTTTTCAGCATTCCAGAGGGGAATCAAATCCTTGTAGCCAAACTTCGACGGCGGCCCGTAGGCTTTCATGTGGTAGGCATAGGCATTACCCCAAGGGGCACCCGTTTGCATATACATCTGGCGGCCATACCAACCATCATTGCCGCCAGGAACCACAGAATTCACGCTCCAATGCATGAATATGCCGAATTTAGCATCGCGGAACCACTCGGGACAACGGTATTTTCCAAGCGATTCCCAGGTCGGCTCGAATGGGCCATGAGTGACTTCCACCTTGGC
>JBBRYQ010000023.1:0-66900 GCA_038237425.1 Verrucomicrobiales bacterium | reverse complement strand
TGAAAAGGAATGAGCAATAAAGCGTTTACAATGTACAGACTGTTAGTTTTTTCGTGCGCTTATTCTATTCGCAACACGTTTACAGTTAATTGATTACAAATAGAAAATATTTTCATTCAATGGGTGCGGAATGCGTGTTGGAACTCATGGGGGCAGATGTTTACGAGGTTTTTCAAACCCGGCGTCGCCATCTCGAACAACGCGGAGTCCGGCGAATCATTGGGCAGTTCGCTTTCCGCCCGCCGTGTGGCGAAGGTCGAGGCCGAGATGAAAAAGGGCGACTACGTTTTCATCCAGTTCGGCCACAACGACATGAAGAGCAAGGCTGCCGACGCGCTGCAAAAGTATGAGCAGAATCTGACCAAAGTCGTTAGATCAATCCAACTAAAAGGCGGCACGCCGGTGCTGGTCACTTCGATGGAGCGCAAAGGTGGCGTCGTCAACGACACGCTGGCCGGCTATCCGGACGCGGTGAAGCGCGTGGCGGAGCACGAGAAGGCCGCCTTGATCGACCTGCATGCGATGAGCCGCCAACTCTACGTCGGCTTGGGTAATGATCTGAACGCCGCGTTCCAGGACGGCACGCATCATAACAATTTCGGCAGCTATGAGATCGCGAAATGCGTGGTCGAGGGAATCCGGAAGGATAAACTGCCGCTCGCAGCGATGCTGTCGGACGATGTGAAATCCTTCGACCCATCAAAACCCGATGCCGCCTCCGAATTTGTTTACGCGGCCAGTCCGTTAAAAGACCTGGCGAAACCGGACGGGAACTGAGGAATTCGCCCTTCAGAAAAAAGTGTTCATCCGACCATCTTTCCGCTTGCGCTTTTCGGGATAAGTGTTCAAATGCTTATCACCAACCAAGCAGATCCCCATGAAAGACAGCACCATTGAATCCCGCCCCGCCACTCCCCCCGCCACTCCCCCCGCCACCCCCCCCGCCACCGGCAGCCGCAATGAAAGCTTCACTCCCGAGCGCACTCCGGACTACGCCATCTATAAACCGAACTCCCGTGGCAGCGGCGGAGTCGTGCGCTTCGGACTGAATCGCTCCAAAGCCGCCGTCTTCGTCGATGCCGCTGCGCAGTCCGGTGAGAAGCAGTTCGACTGGGACCAGAAAATTACGATGAAGTGGGGCCTCTCGGACATCGGGGCCGCGCTCGCCGTGTTTCAAGGTCGGATGCCGCAAGCGAAGCTGTTTCATCAGGCGGAAAAAGCCAGCAGCGCCTTCGAGCTCATCGTCCGGGACGATCCGGAACGCGCGCCCTACCTGATTTCCATTTCCCGCCAAGACGCCGCGGACAAGTCCTTGCGGAAGGTCACCATCCCTCTCACCCACGCCGAGGCTGCGGTTCTGGAAACCGCCCTGCGCACCGCGATCGCCAGCCTGCTTGGCTGGTGAAGGCCGTGATGGTTCACCCGTTTCTTTTTCCGTGTGTGTATTGCAAAGTGGCTTGCTTGAATGGCACGTAGTTACGCGCGAAGTGGCTGGAGCGCCTTTCTCCAAGCCGATGCCGGAGTATCCTGCTCCAGGTTTTCCTCTTCGCCCCCCCCCGTAACAACGTGCCATTCGGGCTTGCTTCATCACCGCGGCGAGCATGCCAGACACTTCTGGTTCAACGGCTTTTACCCGTGTCTCATCGGCTTTAGGACCCAGCTCACCTCCCGCTTGAACCTCACTTCGATGATTTGCCACAACAATCAGAAGCATTTGCCAATTTCTGAAATTTCGTATGACAGATCGGAAATCCGGGCTTTATAATGCGGCCTCACTTCCAACCAACCTCCCTATCATCATGTCCATTAAAGTCGGCGACAAAGCCCCGGATTTCACCCTCGTCAGCCTCACCTCGGAAGGCCCGCAACTCGTCACCCTCAGTGACCTCATCGGAAAATCAAACATCATCCTACTCTTCGTGCCGATGGCCTTCACCGGCGGCTGCACCGCAGAGTTCTGTGAGATTTCCAACGGCATCTCCGAATACACCGCGCTCGACGCAACGGTGCTCGGAATCTCCGGTGACAATCCCTTCGCACAGGACGCCTGGGCGAAAAAGGAAGGCATCACACTCACCCTCCTCAGCGACTACGAACACAAGGTGACCGAGGCCTACGGCGTAGCTTACGACCAGTTCCTCCCAGCGAAAAACCTAATCATGGGCGGCGTCTCGAAACGCTCGGCATTCGTCATCGATAAAGCGGGCATCGTCCAATACGCGGAGGTCCTGGACGTCCCGAGCGACATGCCGAATTTCGACGCCGTCAAGGCCACGTTGCGCTCGCTCTAACTCGCAAATCGCCCCTCATCGTGCAAAAAACCGCCGGGACATCCTTCCCGGCGGTTTTTTCGTAAGCTCCTCTGGACAAGTCACAAAGCCCGCTGCAAAAGGATTGCTGTTGAAACGGTTTTTCCAATCCGAAGCAGGCGCGGTAGTGCTATGGGTCCTCGCCTCCATGTTGCTCGCGGCGGTGATCTCACCGTGGGTCTATCAAGTTGGAAAGGCCCTCGCTGCAGCGGCGGCCACCCAAGAACTCGGCGGATTTTTGGAGTGGCTGGGAGCAGCCTGCGGCAAATCCAAATTCGGGCGATTTTTCAGCCGTTCGCTCTCATTTTCCGCCCTGGTTTTCCTACCCGTTCTGTTCCATCGAATCCGTAAAATGCGGATAGAGGCCATCACCGCAGCGCCAGTGAAAACACCGGTCAGCTGGAAATGTGGAATCGCCCAAATCATCGCCGGCTGCCTAATCGCAGGGGGTATTCTTTGGATACTGGTCATGATCCTGCATGCCTTCGGAGCCTACGTTCCAAGCCCACACGTGCCGAAACTCGGGAAATTCCTCGCTGCCGTTCTCGTTCCGGCCGTCGCAGCACCGTTGTTGGAAGAAACCTTGTTCCGCGGCGTTTTGCTAGGGCTGTGGCTGAAATCCGCGCGACCGCTTTCAGCCTGCCTGGCGTCCTCACTGCTATTCGCATTCTTGCATTTTCTCGATCCTCCCTCGGGCTTTGCCATCACCGATCCGGGTGCTCCCACCGCAGGTTTCCAATTGCTGGGCAGCATCCTGTTCCACTTTGCCGAGCCGCGCTTTTTCGTCACGGATTTCGCGACATTGTTCGCCCTCGGCATGCTCCTCGCCTGGGCGCGGGTCCGGACTGGGGCACTTTGGTTTTCAATCGGACTTCACGCCGGACTGATACTCGCGTTCAAGAGCTGCAACCTTCTTTACAATGATGTCCCGAACCACCCGCTGAGGCCGTGGGGCGTAGGTGAAAACGTCCGGTCCGGACTGCTGCCAATGATCGCCCTTGGGCTGGCCGCGCTGATCTGCCATTTCGTACTGCGGCGCTTCGACCAGCGCGGTGCAGTTTTGAATGATTGCCAAAATTCTGTCGCGACTGACGGAATAAGGACGCCGATCCGCCCAAGTGTGCGGTAAAGCGCAGAATGACGGATGGACGTGCCGGATCGTTGCAGCGAGACGCAGCAACCACGTTTACATTCGCTGTCCGTCACGCTTCAGCTCTCCCGAATCCGCCCCTCGCGCATCACCAGCACCTCGTCACAAAGGCCACCCAGCTCCGCTTTCGAGTGGCTTACGTAGATCATCGGCACCGCGAACTCGCAGCGGATGCGATGCAGATACGGCAGGATCTTCTCCTTCAGCCGGTCGTCCAGATTCGAAAGCGGCTCGTCCAGCAACAGGATCCGAGGCCCTGCAAGCAGCGCTCGGCCCAGCGCCACGCGTTGTTTTTCGCCTCCTGAAAGACCGGCGATCGACCGCTTCACCAACGTCGGAAGCTCGAGCACTTCGATGACTTTATCCAACAGCCCACCATCCTTCTGCCGTAACCCATAACCCAAGTTCGCCCGCACATCGAGATGGGGAAACAGCGCCAGATCCTGCGGCACGTATCCCACCCGGCGCTTTTCAGCAGCGAGGAAATGACCCAATGCGGAATCCGTTAGTCTTTCTCCCTCCAAACGGATGATTCCCTGCTGCGGACGGCGCAACCCGGCGATGAGTTCCAACAGCGTCGTTTTCCCTGCACCCGATGGCCCTGTTAGCCCCGTCACCGGTGCGCTGAGTTTCAAATCCACCTCCAACGAGAACTCTGCAAGCGGGAGGACGAGTTTTTCAATCACCAGACTCATCCGCGCTCCCTCTTTCGCGAAAGTTTCTCACTCGCCCACAGCGCCACGAAGGCCATGACCACACAGACCGCCAACAACCGCAGCGCGTGGGAATCATCGCCGGTCTGCACACTCTGATAGATGGCCAGCGAGAGCGTCGTCGTCTTCCCCATGATGAATCCGGCGACCATGATCGTCGCCCCGAATTCCCCGAGCGCCCGTGCAAACGCCAGCACCACTCCCGCCGCCAGACCGCGGCGCGCCAGCGGCAGCGAGATCGTCCAAAAAACATTCCACGGCCCGCGCCCCAGCGTGCGGGCGATGTCCTCCAAGCGCTTCGGCACTTCCTCAAAAGCCGTCCGCGCCGAGCGCACCAGCAGCGGAAACGACATCACCGCCAGCGCCGCCACCACCGCCGCGGCGGAGAACACGATGTCCACGCCGAAGGTCTGATGGAGCCAGCCGCCGACCGGGCCACGCCGACCTAACAACTTCAAAAGGATCAGCCCCGTCGCCACCGGCGGCATCACCAGCGGTAGCGCCACCACTGTTTCCACCAGCGACTTGCCCGGCCAGCGGAAACGCGCAAGCAGCCACGCCATCGCCAGCCCCGGCGGGATGATGAGCACCACGCTGAGCGCGGAAACCCACGTGGTGAACCAAACGATCTGCCAATCTTCCAGAAGCATTACTTGCCCGATGCTGGCGGCTCGGGCAGCACGAGGAAACCAAATTTCTCAAACGCCTTCCTCGCCTCGTCACCATCGAGAAAATCGAGATATCGCTTCGCCGCCGCCGCATTTTTCGCCTCCTTGAGCACTGCCATCGGATAGATGATCGGTGGCACTTCCGCAGCAGGCACCGCGTAAACCACCTTCACCTTCTTCGAAATCGCGGCATCCGTTTTGTAAACCACGCCCGCGTCCACATTCCCACCCTCCACTACGGCCAGCGCAGCGCGGACGTTTTCGGTGGCGACGATCTTCGGTTCCATCTGCGCCCACAGCCCGAGTTTCTCCAGCCACGCTTTCGCATAAACCCCAGCGGGCACTGACTTTGGATCGGCGATTACGATTTTACCCAACTGAGTTAGATCCTTGCCGGAACTGATCGCCAGCTTGCCATCGGAAGGCTCCACCACCACGAGCGAGTTAGAGAGCTGTGCTTCGCGTGTGCTGGCATCGATTAGACCCTTTTTTTCTAACCCATCCATCTTTGCCAAATCCGCCGAGAAAAATACATCTGCCGGCGCACCCTCTTCGATCTGACGCGCCAATGTGCTCGATGCACCGAGGTTTAGCTCTACCTTCATGCCAGTGTTCTTCTCAAAAGCACTGTCTATCCCTTTCAGCACGTCCGAAAGGCTCGCGGCGGCAGAAACACGAAGGACAGTTTCCTCGGCAAAGAGGCCGGGCGATGCACTCACACAAAATACGATCGCGGCGGGTATGAGATGCAATTTCATGAGTGTTCCCGTTTTAGAAGTTCACCGTGAGTTGGGTGCAGCACCATTCCGCACCCTTCGCGCCGCCATTGGCGGGAACACTGTCCGCTAAATCCTGAATATAGTCACCCGCCAAAAATCGGGCGTAGCCAAGGTGGACTTCGGACCAAGAATTGATCGCGTATTTTGCTACGAGCTCAATCTCGGAACCGACGTAGCTGCTGAATTTCGGATTCTTGCCATCGTTTGGGTTAGACCGTGATCAGAATTTGAAATTTAGTCCTGTGTAGAAACCGGATTGGTCGAGATCATAGGTGAAACCGCTATCCTTGTAATCCGTGTGCAAGAAACGATAGCCGAGCTCGGCCGAAATTTTTTGGGTGAAATTATAGCCAACGGTTGCCTGCGCGGACCACATGAAATCCGAGTTAATGCCAAAGCCGCCGACGTCTCCCCGGCTGGCCAAGAACCAGCGGTCGTTGATGTTCCATTGGGCTCGCACGCCGATGATCGGATCGATCCAGTCCTTGTCTGCTGATTTGTCCACAGGAAGCTGGTCATCAAGCGCCTTATTGACGGCTTTTGATAGATCGGCCTTCGCAGCAGAGACGCGGGATTTCGCCTGAGTCACCAAGTTTTGCTTCGACGGGTCCACCGAGGCTTTCAATTCGGCGACTTTCAATTGAGCGGTGGATTTGGCGAGTTGAGTCCGCTGCGCCTTGATGGCGAGCGATGCTTTTTCCAAATCCAAGCGCACGAGGTCCCGCGGCTCGCGGTTGCCGACGTCCCGCAGTTCCTTCACCAGCTGGCGTTTGATTCCCTTTTCCGCCTCAGCCTGAATGGCGGTGCTGACCTCTTGCTCGATCTCCGCCCTGCGTGCCACCGTGGCCGTTTGGAATTCTGCGAGCTTCGGTGCTACGATCGCAGCCGCCCGCGCCTTAAGTCCTTCATTGACCCGCTGACTGGCCGTCGCGCTCGCGATCCCGACTTCCGACTCATTAACATCAGCGCTCAGGTCCATCGATATGCCCGTGTAGCGGATGCCCCCATAGATATCGACAAATCCTTTCGGCGACTCATAAACTCGATAGGCAACATCGAGCTCGCCGACGAATTGTTTCATACCGACATGAGCGTTGTTGTAGAGCGGTCCCGGCGGAGAACCGTCCACTGATAGTTTCACATACATCGCGTCCGTCATGAAGCCCCAACGGCCATGGCGAGCCTCGAACTGCAGTGCCGCCGCCATGTCGATGGTGCTGACAATGTCGTCGAAACCCACATCGATCCCGGTGGTGAAACCCTTCGCCCCCACGTCGCCCTTTAGGCCGGTAAGCCAGCCATAAGCCTCCAAACGGAACTCCCAAGGGGTTGATGGATCGGGTGTGGACATGACTTCGGCGGCGGTGGTGCCAGCGAACGCATGGCCGATGGCAGCGCAAGCCACGGCGCTCACGCCCAGTGCGGTTGATAGAAAAGATGATGATTGTTTCATTGAGGTAATTGATAGTTGGATTTGAGGTAGGATGGGGTGCTGTGTTTTAAGCCCCATGCTTTTAACGGTTTAATGATTCAGAGAAGTGTCAGCCCAGACCTTCTCGGCTCCGACGGAGGCCGAGACCGCGATGCCGCTGCGGGTCATGTGATAGACGACGGGGTCCGTGGTGGCGCTGATCGACATTCCGGCACCGACGCCGGAGCGGTCCATCGCTGCGGCAGCCTTCGCGTCGGCGGCGGCGGACCAGCCGCTGGTGATGAACGTGCGGTAGGTGGATGCCTTGCGGAAGATGATGACGGTGCGGGTGTTGGTGATTCCTGCTCCGAATCCGGCGCTGAGACCGGCCATGCGCATGTAGGTTTCCTTGCCGGACGCCTTGTTCACCGCGAGGCCGTAGCCATTGGCGGTGCCGGCGGTGAGGATCTTGGTGTCGATCTGATTGAAGACGGCGTAACCGGCGGAGTTCGCGACCAGTTGCCGGGCTTCAGGTTTGGTCGAATAGAGCTCGTTTAGGGTCTGGCGGCTCATCGTATGGATGTCGGAGCGCTTTTCGCCGCCGGTGTTCCCGGATGGCGCCGCACAACTTGCGAGGGCGAGTGATAGAGCTGCGAGGGTCAGTAATTTGGTGGTTTTCATGATTTCGGTTGGTGTCTGGTTAGCGGAGATTGAGTTTGAGAATGCGCCCCACCTCTTCGATGGCCTGCGGGTTCTGGTGGGCGCTGTGGCCGGAGGGGACGATTCTTTCGGATTTCGCGCCATCCATGTGGTAGCTCCAGTAGGGCACGACGCCGTCCGACATGACCGGCTTCGTTTGGTCCTTGTTACCGCCCTTGCCACGATCGCCCCCGATGACGTGATACGGGATTCCAGGAGCAAAGGGCATCGTGTTGACCGCCTTCACAAACCGGTTGGTCGGGGACAGGGTATCCACGCTGTTAGGAATACCTTTGAGTTGGAGATCCCCGGGTTGGAGGGTGATCATCGACGCTGCCTCCGAACCCGCCTTGAGCAGGGTGGTGGGCGCGTGGACGAGTTTCGAACCGATGCGCCCCATCCAGTTATCCGCGAGATCGCTGCCTTTCAAAGGTGCGGAAATGAAAATCACCCGGCCGATTTCCGGACGAGGCTTGAAAATGAGCGCTTCCTCGAAAAGTTTCCGGTTCTCTGCGGATAGCGTCACTTGGTCCGGCTTCTTGTTGAAAATCTTCGTCCACAGCTTATCGCCCTGGGTATCGGTGATGAGCAGGCGGCTGATGCAGCCGCCCATGCTGTGGCCGATGATAACCATCGGTTTCGTTAGATGATAGCGCTTTTCAATGGCGTCGAGGTCCTTGCGGAGAATGGAAGCGGAATACGGATAGGGATAGCCGCTGGGGTAGCTGTAGAACCAGAACTGATAGTTCTTCCGGATCTCTGGATCACCGCGCAGCTCATTGATCATGGGGGTCCAAGTGGCTTGGGAATCCATCAGGCCGTGGATGACGAGAATGACGCGTTTGTTCGGTTCGTAAGGTTGGAGGGCGATGACTTGCGCGGTTTCGGCATAGTTTCCGGGCCGGATCAGGCGGGTGAGTTCGAGTTTTTTTGGATCGTTTTTGGCAAGCATCACGGCGAGCGGCACGGTGAAATCAGCGGCGAGCGGATAGGTTTTTCCATTCATGCTGACGGTTTCCGCGGCGAGCGGGTCCTCGAAGTTGATTTCACAGCGCTTGCCTTTGAACCGAGCCACGGCGGTGACTCCGTAGTAAATGCGCTTCATTGCGAAGTCCTCTTTCGACTTCGCTCTATCGCCCTTACCCACGGCCACGATCGGTGCGCCGAGGCCGTATTTGATGGATCGCTTCGAGACATAACTGCCGCCCACGTCGAATTGGTCTGCCGGGGTGAAATCGAATAACGCAGGATTCCGTTGCGGGCGCGGGTCCGGTTTTCTTGTTAAGATAAACGTGCCGTTGCTCGATGGAACATCGAGCGGCTGGTTCCATGGATCGAGCTTCGCGTCCTGGATGGTGGAGACGATGCGCGCAACGGCGAAATTGTAGTCTGCCATCGCCTGTGCGTCCTTGGGATTCCGGGTGAGCAGTTGGGAGGAATATTCGGCGGCTGATAGATAACCGGCGAGAGCTTCCATCGGCCGGCTGGGGCCGACTTTCATCGATTTCATGATGTCGCTCTGCGCTCCGCCCGTCATCCCGGCGGTCGGTAGGTATTCGGGTTTCCTCGGTTTCACGTCGGAATAGGAGGAGCAACCGATCAATGCGGGAACCAGTGAAAGGGCGGCAAGGGTGATGAGGTGGCGTTTCATGAATTGGCGAATTTTGCGGGCAGGGACAGGGCGAGGCAGTGATCGAAAATTTCTTTCATTTCTCCGGTAGAAAGTGCTCCTGCGGCACCGATCGCGACAATGCGGGTAAGGGGTTTTCCCGTCCAGTCCCGATCCATGGAAATGTCCACCCGCTTGCCGCCGACTTGCAGCACCGCGCGCTGCCCGGGCGACTCGATGGAATGGATCACACCCTTACAGCGATAGATGCTGGCAGGTAGCTTGCGCGCGACCTCGCGCAATTTTTCCAACGAAAGCGGATGATCGGTTTCGTAACTACAAGTGTCGAAGTCTTCAGCGTGGTTGTGATTTTGATGGTCGCAGTGCGCCCCACAGCAGTCGTGGTGGTCGTGATGATTCCGATCGAGAATCGCGGCATCAAAACGACCTGCTGCTAGAAGAATTTCTAATGGCACCTCCCCACGCGTGGATTCGACGAGACGGTAGCGGTGGAAATGATCGTCCAGCCAGTCCTTGATGCGTGCGATGTCTTTACGGCTGACGAGATCGACCTTGTTGAGGATGAGCATGTCGGCGAAGGCGATCTGGCGGAGTTTCAACTGCATCGTCTCCGGAGCAGCGAATATCTGCGAGGCGTCCACCAGGCACATGATGCTGTCGAGGCGGATCTGTTCAACCACATCTGGATTTTGAAAGGTGGCCACGATGCCAGATGGCTCGGCGACGCCGCTCGCTTCGAGCAGGATGTATTCCGGTTGCTCGGGCCGAGCGATGACTTGCTGAACGGCTGCTAGAAGATCTTCACGGATGTTGCAGCAGACGCAGCCGTTCGCGAGGCTGATCACATCGCCACCACTCTCGATCCCGACGACTAATTCAGCGTCAATGTTGATCGAGCCGAAGTCATTGACTAACACCGCCACGCGCAGGCCATGATCGCCGTTAAGAATGCGGTTGAGCAACGTCGTCTTGCCCGAGCCGAGGAAGCCGGTGAGGACGGTGATCGGTATTGCCGATGCGGCAATGCGAGATTGAGTTTCAATTGGAATCATGCGGAGTCCTTTCCTCCCGAATCCGGCTTAGAACCCGGTGGTGCGTGTTGGAAGGCCAGAATCCGATCCCCAAACTCTGATGCGACGAACGCTGACTCGGTGAAAACGGAGCCTATATAAACCTGTTTAGCACCTGGCGTCGCCCTTCCGAACATCCGATAGAGGAGCGAGCCGGAGGGGATTTCTTTGAGAATCGTTCGAAAATCATCCATGCAGGCCGGATCATTGCGAACTTCATCGGCGCCGTAGAGGTGAACCAACTCCGGCGCGACGGGATGTTCAACGGCAGTGCCGTCATTTCTAACTTCCGCGAGGTGATCCAGCCGCTGCATGTCAACTGGACACGAGATCGGTGAAAGCCACATTTTCATGATCGGCAGTAGCAGCCGATTCATCAAGGCGAGTGGCGGCAGTGTGCGATTGGTGGGGGCGCGCTCGAAAAAATCCCGGCTCGCCTGGGTGTCCAACTGTTGATGCACTAGCAGGTTCTCCGATGGATGCGGCCCATCGAGCAGGAATTTAAAGGCGGCGGCAGGGCTGTATTTCGGCATGCCCACCGCCAGCGAGGCCCGCACGAATCCGACCGCACCCGTGGCGAGGACTCCGGTGTAAGGATGTTTTCCATCGGCGACAAATCTCACCTTCGCGACAGTGCCGAAGCGGTGGAAGGCTTTCGTGCGCGGCGGACGGACGTCGTCATCCTCGCTGAACGCCTTGCGGAGAAAGGCGCGACTGACCATCTGGCTCAATGTCTGAAGGTCGGAAATATGCGGCGAAGGCAGCGGGTTGTAGGGAATTTGAGAAATACAGTTCCAAAGAATTTCCTGCTTCTCCCGCGCTGACGCCGAGCGAAAGGCGGACTTGGTCACGGCTTCCAACGCGACTCGATATTGTTCTTCTAAATTCATGAATTTGTTAGTTTAGCGAATCGCGGCGATCCACTTCATTGCGCTGATACTGGGCAGGAAACAGTAAGCGCCTGCCTTGGTGGTGGTGAATTGCGTGAAGCCGGTGAGCTTGAGCGGAGGACCACTGGGCTGGGGCATCTCGAAGATGCTATCCGCCGGATCATTGGTGCCGACAATGGGGTCTTTGGACTTGGGATTGAGTCGGACCTTGCCGGCAAAGGTACCGTCTTCCGTCCACTCTTTCAGCACGAACTCGTATTGGTTCTCGATGTAGGTGTTGATGAAATAACCGAGCATGCCGCGCTTGATGCCGTCGTATGGAACGCTGGGATCATAGGCGGGACCGTAGGGCATACCGCGACGGATGAGGCGATGACTGTTATTGCTGCCGCCTGGGGTGCCTTGACCGGCGACGGGTTGGCCGCGCGGATTGACACGGCGAATATGGGAACCGACCGGACAACCCAGCCCGCGAGGATCTCCCGAGCGATCCGAGTTAACGTATTCGAAGTTGTTCAGGTCTTCAGGCTTGATACCGCCGGGCGGATTATCGGTCTCCGGCGAAAGTGTCAGCGGAGTGCCGTTGCGCCAGCGCCCCATCAGTTTCGCCGCTAACAGTTCCGGGTCGATCTGGTCCTTGTTCGATTGGAGGAAGTTTTCGAAACCAACAACGTCTTGCTCGAGCATTTTGAAAACACCAAAGCTCCCGTTGCGCCAGAAACTGACAGGCTCAGGCAGCTTATAGTTGTCCGCATCATCGGATAGGATGAAAAGCCACGACTCGCAGGCTTGCTGATGATCCGGCGGCACGGGTTCAGGTCCGCCGATGATGCGAGGCGTAGCGGAGATGCCATCGGTGTAGCCGAAGTGAACCTTGGGCACGGGAACGGGCTGCCCGTCGTGAATCTCGATCATCGCAGAGCCGTCCGTCTGCCAAAGTTCTTCAAAGGCATTACCTTCCTTGAACAAGGCAGTTAGGCGAGTGCTGTAGTCAACCAGCGCCTCCGGGCTGATCGCGTAAAGCGAGAGCATGACGTGATCGTTGCCCGAGCCGAATCCGCCGATCCAGTTCTCCGGGCCGTTGGCTCCCTTATCACCGACCCGCTCCGCCCGCTGGGCTGCACCTTCGACAAAGGCATCGAAGGCACCTTTGGGGATTTCTGGAATCTGATCTTTCACTCCCAGTGCCACCAAGCCCGGCCAGGTAATGCCCACGTTCAGGCAATAGTCGGGCTTTCGCTTAGCCGGGGCGGCAGGATTGTCCAACGGGCCGGGAGAGGCCACATGCCACTCCTCGGCAGTCGTCACTTGCGGCGCGTCACTATCATCCCCAGACGTAAGACGTCCAAGGACCGCGCGGGCAGCAGAGGCATCGACCACTTTGAAAAGGAAGCACCGCAGGATGGGCATGCGATAGCCCCGGACAATGACGCCTTGAATATCTGGTAGGTTCAATTTAGACATATCGTTTTTTCTGGTTCAACCGTGTGATATATTAGCTTGCCGATGCGTCCGCCAGCAATGCTCTGACATCTTGCACGGTCAGACCCGGATAGGCCGCGTAAAAGCTGAGTGGTTTCGCATCGCGGTCGTTCACCCACTTGGTGAAAGGCACAACATTCTTTGCCGTGGGCGACGGGGATGGGTCGTTTGCAAACTTGAAGATGAGGTCAAATGCCGGCCCCATGTGTGTCGCAAAATCCTGGGCATACTTGTCAAAGGGCCCGTCATAGGCGGTGAACATGCCCATAACGTTGTTAGGTAACTCCATTAAATGAGCGAAGTGCAGGGTTCCAATGCCGTCGGCTCCTTTGATGATGAGGCGGTTCAATAACTTGAAGATCGTTTTCACGACTACCAAGGACAGAGTGCCTTTCAGCTCCATGAACAACAACAGTGGAAGCTGCGTGGCGGTGGCGGGATCAAGCGTGATGCCAGCATTGGCGGCTAGGGACTTGATCTGCTGCACAGTCGCGCCGGGATGGCCCAAGTAGTCTGCAAAGTCTTCAACGTGATGCTCCGCGGCCCACAGCAGGAAGGCCTGCGTGTTATCGGCAACCGGCGTTGGCGGAGCCTCACTGGTGTGAATCAGCAACGCATCCAAGACCGAGGCGAGGTGTTTGGCCACGGCTTCAAGCGCTGCCTCCTGCTCGCCGTCGTAATCCGCGATGAAATAGATATGATCCTTAAATTCGACCAAGCGACAGTAGTGAATGATCCCGGTCGCTTCTGCGCCGCGAGAGATTTCCGGGAGCAGGGTGTCGATCTTTTCCTTCGCCGCCGCGGCGTCCGCAGGAGATTTCATTTGGAATGCGAGCGTGAGGTGGCCTTGTTCGGTTAGGTCAATTGTATTACTCATGGCTTAGTGTGCTTTCTATTTGTGTTAAGTTGTGAATTCATTGAAACGCCAGTTACTTGCCTAGGATCTTTTTCCTGAGCTTTTCTTGGATCGCCTTGAGCTGGTCGCGCAGATCTTCCACGGTTTCTTTTGCATCTTCGATCTTGTCCTGCACCTTGGCTTCGATTTTATCGCCCAATTTTTGGCCAATCATCTTGTCGATCTCGATTTTGAAGTTGTCAGGGAAGACGGCCGCAGGCTCACGATACATATCCGCTGGGTAATATTTTCTAGGATCGATCTCCTGCTCGCGCACAAACGGTTCCTGCACGTCCGCGACGGTATGTCGGGGATTGGGGAAGTTGACGCTCCGGTTAGTGAGGCTCAGGTCGAACAGTTCGATGGCCTCTTTTGGACTGGGCTTGGCTGGATTGGCCGAGTCGGGAAGCGCGGCCTTGCGCGTCCAGATGGCGTCCTTGGTGACATTGACGACCATGACATCCGGCCCGCCGAACTGGAACAGCCCTTTCCAATGGGTGCGAATGCCGGCCAGCATTTCCGGGATCTCCGTTTCGTCGAAACTGAAATGGGTGATCATCGCCATCCGGGGTTTTACTTCGTTAAACAAATAGCCGGTCGCGTAGTGCGGTGTGTGCGCTTGGTCGATGGTGACGTTGGTCATCAAGGCGGGCATCCCCATTTTCAAGGTCGTTAGATTGCCCAGATCCGGCTGTAGTTCGGTCACGAACACATCCACTCCTTTGGACAGCTTGGCCGTTAGTTCATCGGGCCGACCGTCGCCAGTCCAGACAAACGACAGCCCGTTCCAGTCGAGCCGGTAAGCGGATGAGCCGTCCTTGGTATGCGAGCGCCGCCAATGGCGGACCACCACGCCGTCCTTGTTATAACAGATCCCGTTGTCGTCGCGGAAATCGAACTCGTTGACCTCGACTTCGTAGCCGTCGCCAATTGGGAACGCGTTGAAACTGTCTGTATGCCAGGCGGCCATCTCCTGCATGTGATGGATCATGTGCTTCGTGCCATCGCGAGGTGCGCGGCCCGAGGGACCGGTGACGCGCAGCGGTTTCCAGCGCGCCGCCCAAGGTGCAAAGGCGAAGAGATAGGGCAGATCGGCATAGTGATCCACATGCAGGTGAGTGAGAAAGATGTCGTTGATCGTCTGCACAGGCACCTGCATGGCGAAGGTGTTCCTCATGCAACCGGAGCCGAAATCGAAGAAGAAGCGTTTGCCATTTCCCAGCTCCACCATGATGCAAGTACCGGCTTGCGAACGGGTGGGTGGAAATGGGTTGCTGCCGAGGAACGAGATGCGCATTTCATCTTCGCCGATCTCTTCCGTCCCGGGGAAATAGTTATTGTTGTTTTTGAAATGCCCGGTTGGTCGATAATACGGCGGAAATGTGATGCCACCGCTGGGCACGCCACCATAAGGGTTCGCCGGGGCGAGCGGATCGGGCGCGGATTGTGCAGTGGCCTCTGCCGCAGCGGAGGACGCGGAGGTGCCCACGGCCATGCCAGCCGCCGCGACGCCCAAAGAACGCAGCGCGTCGCGGCGGCTTAGGGATGGCCCGGAATTTTCCGGAATGTTAGATTCGAAATCCTGAGTGCTCATAGTTGTTTGGGTGTTAGATTTGGCGGCTATTGTTCGGTTAGTCTTCGGCCTTGGTCCAGGTTTTGTCGGGATTGTATTCGCTGATGGCCGCGGCGAGTGTCGCGGTTTTTTCACCCAGGTCCTTTTGATAGACGTCGCCATAGTGGTTCACGACCAGCGTCATCACGGCGGTGTTCCCGTATTCGGCGGGCCACGCAACCATCGCAAAACCGGCGATGAGGCGGCCGTTAATGATATAGTTGTATTTACCACCTGGAGCCTGGGCACCCTGCGCAGTTAGGATCTTGAAATGATACCCGGCGTAGGGGGTTTTCGAGTCCTTGATCTCGGGACCGGCGGGGCTGGGAGCGTCGCTCGTCGCGGCATCGGCATCCCAGTGAAGGCCGTCCTTCGCGCCGGGCGAGCTATCGAGTTTTTTCGCGAACTGCCGGACCTCCGTGCCATCGCGCGGCTCGGCGGCGTAGGTCCGCTGGGCGTTGACGTAGGCCCGCAGCGCGTCAATAGCCGTGAGCTCGTTTTCGCCGACACGGCGGTTGATGAGTTCATCCATTCCGGCGTCGGTATCAAAGGTCCAGCCCGCATCCGACTTCACGATTGGAAACGGAAACGACCAGGCATCGAAGCCGACGATGAGCTTCACCGAGCCATCGTCATTGGAATGGAAGTTGCAATACTCCGTCGCCATTTTCGAGAATTTGGCACGGAGTTCCTTGTCGCGCGCGGTGTCCACGGTGCCCATCAGCTCCTTGTGTTGGGAACCGAAGATTTCGACGAGCGGTGCATCGTCGCCGGTTTTAGTCGCAGCGATGAGTGCATCCGCAGCGGCCCGCGTCGTTTCAAAGACGCGGGGCTTCGTTTCGGCAACCGCTTCGGCACAAATGGCGTGCTGCAGGCTGAGGACGGATAGGAGAAGTGTGGTGAGAAATAGTTTCATGATATGATGTTAGGTTGGATTGAATTCTTATCTGCTACGACCGCCGCCACCGCCGCCACCACCACCGCCTCGCGAACCACCGCCTCGCGAACCACCGCCACCGCCACCGCCACCGCCACCGCTTCGCGAACCGCCGCCGCTTCGGGAGCCCGACCTGCTTTGACCGCCACGCTGGCTGGCACTCTGCGAGCGCGAACCCGAGGAGCCTCCGAACGAGCTGCTGCCCGCCGAGCCGCCGGACTTACTGCCTCCGAACTGCGAGCTTGATGACTTGCTGGTGGACGCGGACTTGCTGGTCGATGTGGACTTGCTTGCCGACCCCGACTGGGATTTCTGCGAGCTGCTCGCCGTGCTCTGGCGGCTGCTTTGATTGGCCGATGACTGGGATTGCGCGCCGCTGGCGGAACTTTGCCGCGACGACTGGTTCGCGGATGAGGTGCCGCTGGCGGTTGACTGTCGCGACGACTGGTTAGATGACGCGGAGCTCTGTCTATCAGACTGGTTGCCCGAAGCCTCAGACTGGGTGCTGCTCCGTGAATCCTGGCGCGACGACTGGTTGGCGCTGCTGGTATCCTGACGGTTCTGTTGGTTGCTGCTGCTGGTGTCCTGGCGGTTCTGCTGGTTGTCCTGGGAATAGTCCTGCCGTTGTTCCTGATTGTAGGCGGATTGGTTCGCGTAGGGAGTGGCGTAAACCCCTCCTCCATACCAGTTGGTGCCGTAGGCGTAGGCGGCTGTTCTTCCGACCCAATAACCTGTCGCCACGGCGGCGGTGGTGGTGGCTGCTGGATAGTAATAGCTGGGGTAGGCGGTGGGATAGTAGGTGACGGCGGGCGTCGTCTGCTTCACGACCACGGTGGAAGGTTGATATTGCGGCACGTAGATGACCTCAGGCTGGGCTGGCACGATCTTGATGATTGTTCCGTCGGAGGCGATGACTTGCTTGCTATCCGACTTGAGATTTCCGGCGGCCATCGCCTTGCGGCGGAAAACTTGAATGGCCTCCATGACATCTGCCTGTTGGGCGATCACCGCTTTTCCGAGTCCTTCGGTCCAGCCGAGATCGTCCCCCATCATGTTCACCACATCGGGATAGTTGAGCAGATTGAACACCTGTTGCGAAAGCGACGGATCCGGTGTCGCCTTCTTGTCCTTGGCGTAGGCGGCGAGAAAGCGCTGTGCCTTGACGATTTCCAGCGGAGTGGTCGAAGACGGCAGTATCAGTCCGACGAGGTCATCCGGATAGAGCGCGATCCGGCCGACGAGCCCTTCGAGCTGGTCCGGTGCGAGCAACGGTGCCGTGGGGGTTGCGGATGGTGGTGGAGACCCCGGCACGACTTGAGCGCTTAGGGTTGAGGGGTGGATGGCGACGGCAATTCCGGCCGCCACGAAAATCCTAGATAGTTTGGTTTTCATTGAATGTGTATTAGATTTGATGGTTTGAATGGAAAGAAATAGAGAATGCTCGTTTCAGGGAAATTCCGGAAGACGGTTCAATCACGTCACAACGACCCACACGGTCTGGCCCTGATACATGACGGCCCGATAGTAGATGCCGGCAGCGTAGCGACAGGTGTAGCCCCGATAGGCGACCGTCGCGTAACCCGCGGGAACGGCGGCATAGTAGCCCTTGGGCAGCGCACCATAACCCGGAGCGCCGACGCCGACACCGGCGGCACCGTATCCAGGAGCACCGGCGGCGGGGGCTCCGGGAGCTCCGACCCCCGCTCCGCCGTAGCCGGGTGCTCCGGCAGCAGGTGCTCCAGGAGCTCCTGCTCCCGCACCTCCGTAGCCGGGAGCACCCGCCGCAGGTGCACCGGCGGCACCGGCTCCGCCAGCTCCAGCGCCAGCCCGGCCTCCTCCGGCTCCCGCACCTCCGGCTCCCGCACCTCCGGCCCCAGCGCCACCGGCGCCACCCGCACCTGCTCCCCGCGCGCCGCCAGATGCCGCGCCGCCAGCTCCAGTGCCTGCGCGTCCGCCGCCGGCGCCTCCGCCTCCGCCGCCTCTTCCGCTGCGGGCATGTCCGATTTCACTGCCGATTAGTGATATCACTGCAAAAGTGATGATGAATGATGATGTTTTCATAATTTTTACTTGGTTAGATTTCAACTTCGGGTTCAGCGTTTCGCTGCATTCATTTCTTGGGTGGTGACCATGGGAACCGCATAGGAACCCTTGGGTGGAGTGAAGGTGAACATCCCGTCGGAAACGTCCGCCGCGAGATTCCAACTGGTGAACTCGATGGTCACCGATGGCTGGCTGGCACCTTTGGGAGTGACCATGACCTTGCGCGGCAGTTGGTCGCTCACAGCGATCCACAACTCCGAGTAACTGCCTTTGGTGGACAGGCCGATGCGATGGCAGGGAGTATTGCCAAGACCGAGAAATCCGGATTTCACGTTGGCGGGTCCGGCATAAGTCACCTTGCTGCCGCGGGCTTTGATGTCTTTGTAGGGACTGCTGACGACGAAAGTCACCAGCGGCGGTTCATAGCTGTATTTCTTCGCGAGGGCGGCGGGCATGGCGTCCAACGAGGCCTTCATCGGCACGGTGGAATAGAGATTTTCCTTTCCGTCATACATGGTGAGCTTGCTGCCGTCCGCATAGATCCCGCTAGTGTTTTTTGATGCCGAGGAAAGAGCGTAAACGTCATTCGGTCGCTTCACCGTGACCTCGATTTTGGCCACGGCCTGAATGCCTTTCGCGGCGGCAAGGCCCGCATCAACCCTGCGGTTCGCCTTGAAGCTGAGCTGTTGAGCGGCTCCGAGTTTGTCCGACATTTGTTTCAAAATTGCATCGGCGTTGGGTTGTTCCGCCGCATGGGCGGGCAGTGCGGCTGCCATGGCGAGTGCCAAGCAGATGGTGGTGCGTTGTTTTCCTGATTTCATCGTTGTGTGGTTTTGGGGTTGGTGAGGTTGGTTAGAAAGTCATGCCGAATTTGAGCCAGACGTAGTCGCCCTTGATGCGGTTAGTGGTTTCGAGTTCGGGTAGCCATTTGAGTTCGGCCATCATGGCGGAGTTATTCTCTAACGGAAGAATATAAGAGATCACGGGGCCAATACCTGCCGTGGTGCCTTCGAATCCGCCGAGGGTGGCCCCTGAGCCGCTATCTTCTGAGATCTGCTGGAACCAGAATCCGGTGGCACCGAAGCCGAAAAGGCCTTTTCCGAGCGGCAGGTATTGGGCGACGGTGGCATCGATGTGGAAGCCCGCGCCGCTCTGATAGTTGGTGTCGGTGTTCTCGGTGTTCATCGTCACTCCGGCGAAGGCGGTGGCGGAGAATCCGGTTTTCTGGCTGAAATAAGTGACGCCGACGGTGGGATCGAAGGTCCAGTAGTTCTTGCCGGTGTTGGCCAGTGCGCCGGCATCGAATCCGCCGGTCGGGGCATAGATATTGAGCAAAGCGCACCACGACCAGTCGCCGCTTTTCCAAGTCAGCATAGCGGGGATGAGCGTGATGTCGGCGATGTCGGTGGTGGTGTCATGCACCGCGGCGGAACCGCCGGGCGTCAGGTTGGCCGTGGCATTCACCTCGAGATCCTGAATCGGGACGAAGACTCCGGTCATCACGGTGGCGCCCCATACCTTCGGCTCAAACAACCATGAGAATCCGAACACTGCGGTGTTGGCGGTGGCGGATAGGCCAAGTTCGAGATTTCCCGCATCGGGAATGACCTGGCCTGCGGATGCATTGCCGTCGTAGTAGTTATACATCACAGACAACGCGAAGCCGGGTGTATCAGGCGCGTTGTCCATCATGGAGGCCATTCCGCCCGGGGAATAATGGCCGCCGCCGCCTTCTTCCGCATGGCAGGGTGCGCTAAGCAGGGAAATCGTCAGCAACGGATAGATAGAACTTAGTTTCATAGAAGTTAGTCGTTTGCAGGAGGAGTGGGCAGGGAGATTTGAGGTGCTTCGGCTTTAGTGGGCGGCGTGTAGGGATCGGTGGAACCCATCGGCACCGCCGGGTCATTCGCAAAGGTCGCCATGAACTTGCCCAGTTCGCCAAACATCGCGTGTGCAATCCAGCCGCGGGTCTCGGCGGAGGATTCGCCCTGTGTTTCCTCGGTTCGCTCCTGCGGGTTGTCGTAGAGGTCGATAAGGCGCGGGATCGCGAGTTTCTGCGGCACGTCATATTTCCGCTCCTGCCAGATGAGATGCAGCTTATAGTTGCGCCACTTCATCGCGTAGAGTTCGGACTTGCCCATGTTCCCGAGGAAAACCGGGTAGAACTCGCGTGGGGACTTCTCGGTCTTGCCGAGCAGGAACTCGCGCTGGTCGATGCCATCCACGACGCGGTCCGTGGGAATATCAGCTCCTCCGAGTTTGGCGAGCGTGGTGTAAAGATCGGTGATATGCAGCATCTCATTGCTCACGCGATCCGCCGGCACTTTGCCCGGCCAGCGGATGAGGCAGGGCACGCGGAGGGCCCCTTCCATCGCCGTGACATAGGTTCCCGTCCACGGCCCAGCCCAGCCGCGGTGCGGGATCAGGTCTTCCGGGCCGTTGTCGCTGGTGAAGATGACGATGGTGTTATCCGCGATCTTTAGTTCCTTCAACGCATCGAGGATGCGCCCCGTGTTGAAATCCATCTCCGCCAGCATGTCGGCGAACGGACCGTGGCCGGTGCTGCCATCGAACTTCTTCGAGACCTCGGTCGGCATGTGCGGCTGGGTGAGCGGCACGTAAGCAAAGAACGGTTTGTCCGCCTTCACGTTGCGTTGCATGAACTCAATCGTGCGGTCGGTGCAGGTAGTGTCGATCTCGCGGCGCTCGACATCGTTATAGACCTTGAGCTTCTTCGACTCCGCGCCCTTGCGGCCTTCCATGAGGTATGCCAGATGTGCGACCTTCGGATCGAAATCCTTCTGCTGCGGCCACCAGCTTTCGTCGGAGGAATTGGGGATGCCATACCATTCGTCGAAGCCCTGGTCGTTCGGATAACGTCCTTGGCTGTCGCCGAGGTGCCACTTACCATACATGGCCGTGGCATACCCTTGCTTGGACAGCAGTTCCGCAATGGTTTCTTCCCACTGTACTAACCCATAAGGCTTGCCATCCACCGGCACGGAGAAAGTGCCGGAGCGAATGGGATGGCGTCCCACCATCAGCGCCGAGCGGCTCGGGGTGCAGGACGGCTCGACGTTGAAGTTCGTCAGCTTCGTGCCGTCGCGGGCGAGACTGTCAATACGCGGTGTCGGCGCACCGCGGGTGACTCCGCCGCCATAACAGCCGAGTTCGCCGTAGCCGAAGTTATCGGCCATGATGAGGACGATGTTAGGTTTGCTGTCAGCGGCTTTTGCCACTGAACAGAATGACAGCGCCGCGAGGGCGATGCTTAGGGTTGTTTTGATAGTGTGTTTCATAGATTGGCTGGGATTCATGAGATTGGTATCCACTTTTCGCTGCGCCCGTGTTTTTGCCAGGTCTCGCGGGCGCGGTCGAGCGCCAGGGCTGGGTCAGCCATTTCTTTCATCCGCTCGAAGCCGGTCTTGGCGAGCCAGAGCTTGATCGGCTCGGCCTTGGGGCTGGGGACGCTCTGGACAAGCCGCAGCAACGTCTCTGCGTTGGCGACATCGGTGATTCGCAATTTTCCGTCAGGGGCCGGTAATTTCAACTGGTTACAATTTGTAACCAGTTGACTACCTTCCTTGGAGAGACGGTGTTTCAACACCTTCCAGTAATTCCTCGCTGCCTGGTAATCCGTTTGCTGGGTCAGCACCTGAATGATGTCCACAACGGAGAAAAACCACATTTCCGTCTTCTCGTCGTAAGCACGGCGGATTTCATACTGCTCAAAGATGGCGGGAATGATTTTCATTTTTTGAACAGGAGCGAAGAGGTCGGAAACTTTTGCGGCATCGGTGGTTCACTTTCAGAATCGGCTTCAGTCCAACGCCGGAAACGGCAGGACTTCCTGCGCTCCCGCCGTTGTTGCGAACCCACCGAGCGCGGATAGGACGCCGAGGCAGAGGGTTTTGAGGATAAGGTGTTTCATAGTTTTAGTTTTGTGATTGTTATCGATCTTTGTTATTTCTGGTTGCTTGTATTGGATTCATTTTGCTGACGCGGCGGGCGGTGTGTAGGGATCGGTCGCTCCCGGCGGAATCGGTGGATATTTTTTCAGCGAGACCATGAACTCGGCGAGCACCTTGGCTGCCGGCTTCACCACCCAGGTGTGTTCACCCTGGTAGGCGAGGGCGTGTTCTTCCTTCGGATCGAGGTTCAAGTTGAACAGCCGGGGAATGCTCCACTGCTCGACCGGACTGCTGCCGGTGGCGAGTTCCTTGAACATCATTTTCCAGTTGCGCCACTTCACACCATAGACCTCGCTGCCAACGAAAACCACGAGGCCTTCGCGCGCGGATTTTTCCGATTTGCCGAGCAGAAAACCGCCCTGATCCACGCCATCAATGGCGCGGTCGGCGGGAACTTTTCCGCCGACGATGCCCGCGAACGTCGTGAATAAATCGGTCTGATGCAGGATCTCGTTGCTCACGCGACCAGCGGGAATTTTCCCCGGCCAGCGGATGATGAACGGCACGCGCAACGAGCCTTCCAGCCCGGTGAAATAACTCCCGCGCCACGGGCCGGCCCAGCCATTCCACGGCTCCGTCATTTCCGGGCCGTTGTCGGAGGTGAAGATAAAGATGGTGTTGTCCGCCACGCCAAGTTTTTCCACGGTGTCCAACAGTTCTCCGGTGTAGGCATCCATCTGGGCCAATGCGTCCGCCCAGTAACCGTTGCCGGTCTTGCCGTCAAACTCCGGTGCGGGGGTGATGGGCAAATGCGGCATCGTGTAAGGAACATAGGCAAAGAAAGGCTTGTTGGCCTTGACCTGACGCGTCATGAAATCCTTGGTTTTCGCAGTCAATTCACGATCAATAATGCGGCGCTCGGCCAGGTCATAGACTTTCAGCTTCTTGGGCGTCTGGCCTTTGGTGCTCTCCATCACATAAGTGGGAGCGGCGAAGTCATCCGAGTCGGGCCGATACATCGAACTGCTCGTCCAAAACGCCTCGTCGCTGGAATTGGGAATGCCATACCATTCATCGAAACCCTGATCCGTCGGGAAGCGACCTTGCGTATGGCCGAGATGCCATTTGCCGAACATGCCAGTGGCGTAGCCATTTTCAGCCAGCATTTCCGGCATGGTGTATTCCCATTGAACCAGTCCGTAAAGCGGGGTCTCAAACGGCACCGAGGCGTTGCCGGTGCGGATGGCGGCACGTCCGGTCATCAACGCCGCCCGACTGGGTGTGCATTGCGCCTCGACATTAAAATTGATCAGCCGCGTGCCTTCGGTGGCGAGTTTGTCAATCCGCGGAGTCGGCGCTCCCCGTAGGATGCCGCCGCCGTAACAGCCAATCTCCCCGTAGCCGAGATTGTCCATCAGAATGAGGACGATGTTGGGCTTCTCCGCTGCGGTGACACGCGTCACAAACAACGCTATTGCGACGGCGATTTGGAGAGTTGTTGATTTCATAGATTTGAATGTTCGGCGTGTTGTTTTCGTATGACAGCAGGTTCAAGGCTACGGCTCAGCGGTGTCGGAATTGTCTTCCGTCGGGATCGGCGCGGGGCCAAAGAGGCCACCGAAGATGGCGGTTGTCGCGCTTTCCATGAATAGCGGCTTGGCTGCTTCGCCCGCGAGCTTTTCGATCCGAGCTTGAAGCTCCTTGACCTTCTCAGGCTGTTGATCAGCGAGGTTGATTTTCTCCCCGGGATCGTTGGCGAGATTAAACAACTCGACCTTCGACGGGAGTGTGGTTTTCCAGAGCAGCTTCCAGTCGCCTTTGCGCACGGCGGCGTTGAATGGCTCGATGTTATAGACCAGTTCATCACGCCCTGTCGGCTTGCCTTCACTGAGCGCGGGCCACACGTCGAGGCCGTCGAGTGGTTTGCCTTTACCGATGTCGCCGCCGCCCAGTTTAACGAGTGTGGGAAACATATCGGTGACGTGGATCATGTCCTTGATCTCGCCGCCGGGCTGGATATGGCCGGGCCAATTCGCCAGCGCCGGCACCCGCGTGCCGCCCTCATAGAGCTGTCCCTTGCCGCCGTTGAGTTCGCCGTTGTCACACGGGATTTTGATTTTCGAGACATCGCCCTCACCGGCGAACTGCTTGCTTTTCGTGCCGCCGTTGTCGCTGTGCCAGACGATGAGCGTGTTCTCACGCATTTTCTTTTTATCCAGCGCGGCAAGCACCTTGCCGATCTCGTCGTCCATGCAGGTGATCATCGCCGCGTAGGCGCGGCGTGATGGATCTGCGATGTTTTTGTAGCGATCCAGATATTCCTGCGGTGCCTGATAGGGCGCGTGCGGCGCGGTGAAAGCGAGATACAAAAAGAGCGGCGTCTTCGGGTCATGTGCGTTGATGACTTTTACCGCGTCTTGGCCGAGAAGCTGAGTGACGTAGCCTTCCTCTGTCACGGGCTTGTTATCCCGCTGCCAGTCAAGCACGCCGTGTGAGTCATGGGTGAAGTAATCGATTTCCCCGATCACCGCGCCGTAGTGATAGTCGAAGCCACGCTGGCGCGGCCAATACTTACGATCCGCGTGACCGAGATGCCACTTGCCGACCATCGCCGTCTGATAGCCCGCATCTTTCAGCGCCTCTGGCAAAAGCCGCTCGTCGGTCGCGAGGCCGTAGGTCCCTTTGCTCGGAATAACCAGCGTTTGCAGGCCGTAGCGCAGTGGATAACGTCCGGTCATCAGTGCCGCACGCGTGGGCGTGCACATCGGCTGGACGTAGAATTGCTCCAGCCGCGCGCCACCTGCTGCGAGGTTGTCGAGGTTCGGCGTTTTGATATCAGTCGCGCCGTGAAAGCCCACGTCCTTCCAGCCGAGGTCGTCGGAGACGATGTAGAGGATATTGGGTGGACTGTCGGCGGCTTCTAGAGTTGAGCAAACGCCAAAGGCCACTCCGACTACAAGCCAGAGCGTCTGGAGAAAGTGGGATTTCATGTTTTGATTGGAACCTTCTAAATTGAGTATTTCATGGTGTGGCAGGTTCTGCATTTCTGAAGCCGGAAAGTTCACTCCGAAGTGGGTGCGTCCGTTTCATCTGCTGGTCAGTCGGTCAACTTGACCTTGAAGCTCCGCAATCCGCCGTTCGAAGCGGCCCCTTGTCTTTCACCAGTTAGGTAAATTTCGACGCCATGCTCATTGGTCACCTTGGAGGTCATCTTTCCCTTAACCACGGTGAGGCCCTTGCCCTTGCCCTTATAGGTTCCGGAAAAATCCGCGAGGCTGTTCAGGCCAAAGACCTTGCCGGTTGCGGTCACCGTCTGAGCTCCTGTTCCCCCTGCACCGACACCGGTCATGCTGAAATGATGGATTCGGCCCTGATAGTTCAGCGTGCCCTTTCCTGATGCCACCGCACCATAGTAGGCGGCGGACATGCCCTTGATACTAAGAGTTGCCGAAGGCGGGGTGCTCGGGGCTTGGGGTGTGGGGGCGCATGCGGCGAATAGTGTGCAGCCGAGGGCGGTGAGGGCGGGTCTGATCATTGATTTCATAGTAGTGTTAGTATGTGGAAATGTTGTCGTTGGAGATTTCATGGATTTCATAGGTTTCGGAACTGAATCAACTCGCGGGGAGCAGCATGGTGAGTGTGAAACGCAGGCCCCAATCGGGACCACCATCAGCACCTTCGGCATAGTATCGTCCGCCGAACTGGGCCGAGAATGGGATTTTGCCGACCTTGAAGAGCTGGCTCACGGACAGGCTGATCGGGACAGTCCACTGGCTTTGCGTCCAGTCGTAGGTGGATTCCGTGTTGATGGAGAAGGTGGTTTTGGTCTTGGTCACATAACTCAAAAACGGCTGGAGATAGGTGGCGTTGACCTCCGTTTTTTCCTCTAAGCCAACGCTGCTAAATTCACTACCGGAAAACGACCAGAGGTGATTGGCGAGTATGCCGTATGTCCAGCCATTCGATTGTTTCAGGGCGACGATCGTAGGCCCCATTCCCCACTGGTTCGCACCGAGGGCATCGTCGGTCGCAGTCGGATAGAGAAATACCGGACCCGCCCCTACGATCCAGCCGCCGCTGGTCGATTCCTTCGGCGATAAGAAAAAGCTCTGCGTCGTGTCGCCCAAGCCGCTGTGGTCGCCGAATCCCGGCTCCGGTTCCTGCAGGTCGATGTAGGGAATGATCGTCCGGGTGATGACGGTATAGTTGTCGTTCAAACTGAAAGGAATGACGGGCTGGAAATTGAGCGTATAGCGGGTGGCTTCCTGTGAGCCGATGTTGTAGTCCCAATTGTTCTGGAGTGGGAAGCTCATGAGGTTAGCAACAGGATTCGCAAGCATGAGGGCGAGCTTTTCGCCATCGTCCTGCGCGGCTGCGTGGAAAGCGGGAATGACCCCTGCGATGATAAAGCTTGGTATTTTGATGTGGGCAAGTTTCATAGGTGCTGAGTGTTTATCAAAAGGTGTAGGAGATTCCTCCGGTCAGGGCGTAGTGCTCGCTGCTCTCGATCAACGGAGTTTCACAGCGAACACTAGCAACCCATTCCTTGCTGACGCCGAAAGTGTGTCCCAACTCCACTTTGACGTTGGAGCCAAACTCGCCGCCCTCCTGGAGATTCCAAGCAAGATTCGTCTCGACATAGCCATAGCAGCGGCCAGGCAGGTCGAACTGCACCGCCGGTTTCAATTTAATACTCCGCTGTTCCGGCACACCCGCTTCGGTGCGGAGCGATTGATCGAACTGCATCGTGGTCTGAAACTTCAAACTGCGCGTGGCCTGCAAGGCGATGGCCGCAGCGGGTGATAGACGAAAGATTCCGTCGCCGAGTTGCTGCTCCGAAGCTGTATTGAATTGTGCTTCCGCCCCCAATCCCCAGCGAAAGAAACCTCCGCCATCGAAGACATGGAGGATGCGCATTTCTATATCTCCGAGACCGGTGGCATCCGGCGGGGAGGCTTGGTCTCCCGCGTTGTAGTCCACGAACGGTAAGTCGAGCTGCACGTTCCAGTCGCGTAGCCCCTCACTCCCAAATGCGTATCCAAGGTTCAGCTTCGTCGTGTTTTGACTCACTCCGAAATCATAGTCGGAATACTCGTTGGTGAGCTTCACGCGAGAGCGCAGCACCGTGAGATCGAGTCCGGTTTTGGACATCACGTTGCTGGCGGGCTCAGGAGTTGCCGCTGCCGCCAGACCAGGAAGGAGGAAAATAAAATGTGGATATTTCATTTTGTGTGATCGTTGCGAACCTGGCTGTCGGTTGGCCCGGAGTCGGGATACTTGATGGTGGCTGTCAGCTTCTGGGCAACCTCGTCGGGGAAATCGTGTTGGAAGAGTCGACCCTCCTCGCGCCAGCGGCGCACTTCGGCCTCGGCCTTCCGCGCCAGCGCTTCATCGTATCCGGGGCTGCTCTCGGTATAGCTCATCTGAGAAGGGTAAGCGAAGCCGGTGCCAGCTTGCGCCACGATGTCCATGATGCGCAAGTTCAAGTCCTCCACGACCGCTAGATATTCGGCGGTAATCGTTTCGCTAATGAAACAGAAGATGTCCAAGTCCAGCGAACTTGGGCCAAAGCCGGTGAAGCGAACGCGTGACTCGTCGTTGCCTACCCTAGGATGCGCGATGAGAATTTTCCGAAGTTCGATGAGCAGGTAGCGGAGTTGATCGGGAGTGGTTTCACAGCGCAGGCTCAGCTTGGACTCGAAGACGATCTTGTCCCGCCGACCAAAGTTTTCGATCTGCATCGCGGCAAAGGTGGCGTTGGGCATGGTGATCAGCGTGCGATTCGCGGTCCGAATCGTCGTCATGCGCAAGCCGATGTCCTCCACGTATCCGCGCTGGGTGCCGAAGCGGATGTTCTCGTCGCGTTTGACCACGCCGGTCGCGTGCAGAGTCATCGCGCCGATGAGGTCTTCGATGAAATTTTTAAAGGCCAGACCCACCGCCAGACCGAGCACCCCGAGGCTGGCGAGAATCGCGGTGACATTGAATCCCATGTTGCTCAACCAAACGACGAGACCGATCACGACCAGTGAAAATTTGAAGATCCGGCGAACCAGGTCGATGAGGCTGAACCCGGCGCCGCCATCACTCGCGAGAAGCCGAAGGCGGGCCTGTTGGGCGGCGAAATCCACCGCCCGAAAGAGAATCCAGACCATGACGATGATGATGATGGTATTAGCACGGAAGAACGCGGAGATCTCGCCGGCGATCAGCCGCTGGGGGAGCAGAGTCCGCACGATGCCCGTGGCGATCAGCACGATGACGGGCATGTAGACGGTGGAGGCCAACCGATGGGTAAGCCCACGCCGCATCCGCCCGATGATCCACCCGGCCAAGCGAAGAGCGACGAAAGTGGAAATCCCCCAGAGGCAGAGCGAGAACGCGAGCCCGAGCCAGGTGACGCCGGAAAACCCCAGAATTCGGGTCTTCACGAGCCGGTCCACTGTCGATTCCGAGAAGAGGCGATCGCCCAGCGGCAGGCGAAATTTCTCATAGATCTTGGGAATACCCTCGACGGAGCGTGACGAGACTTTCCATACCTCGAGACCACCCGGGTCAGGCACGCGTTCCAGACTGATATCCGCGTATCCCCCGGGCCATTCGAACCGTTCAAGTTTCTCCCGGTTCGGAGGCAGTCCGTCGGTGAGATCGCCCAGCGGACTGATGCTCAGGGTGCTGAGATCCGTCTTCGCCTCCCGCTCCAGCACAAACCAAAGTTGTCGTGCGAGCCGCGGACCTTGCACCGCCTGCGCGTCCGCCGCGAGCGCGGACAAATCGAGATAATTCGCCGCGAGGGCAAAGTCGCCGTCGTGCGCGGCGGTAAAGAATGTCTCGACGCTCGAACGCGGCGTTCCCCGCCCGAGCGGATCATCCGGCACCGGGACTGTTGCCACGTCGCTGGCGGCAAGACCGGGAGTTACTGCTAGAAGTGAGTCCGCGAAAAGGAAGAGCGAGACAAGGCACAGTTTCCTCGTTAGGTCGGTCAATGTTGCTAGAAGGTCGTGCATCATGATTTGTGAAATCCATGCGAGGGCCGGTGATGAGCAAAAGGGGAGCACACGCGCCCTCGCGTGTTGTCCTCGGCGCCCTCGCCGAGGACGGTGTGGAAACAGGACATGCGTTGCTCCGCCCGGAAGCCGAACCTTATGGCCGTTCCAGTCCATTTCCGGCGAGGGCGCCAGAAATTGCAAGCGAGGGCGCTTACGCTCCCCAGCGCTGCGCGCTGCATTCTCGCAACTGTTCCTCCATGTTCGGTTAGCTTCCATTGCGGTTCAATTCTCTTGCTGGGTTGAGAACTCGGGACTGCTGGCGGCAGTGGTGTTGCGGTCTTCTTCAGTCGCGCTGCCCCAGCGTTCCCAGATGGCCATGAAAAGCGCGCCGATGACCGGGCCGATGATGATACCGGGGATGCCGAAAACCGCGAGCCCGCCGAGGGTGGTTAGAAGCACCAGTAGGTCGGGCATTTCCGTGTCCTTGCCGATCAGTTTGGGTGTTAGGACGTTGTCGATGGTGCCGACGACCACCGCGCACCACAAGCCGACACCGATGGCAGCGCCGGTTTGACCGCTCACCGCGAGGTAGATCACGGCGGGAACCCAGACAATCGCTGTGCCCACCGACGGGATGACGGATAACAGCGCCATCAGGGTGCCCCAGAAGAAGACGCCCTTGATTCCCGCCGCCCAGAACGAGAGTCCGGCGAGACCGCCCTGGACGATGCCGATGATGAGCTTGCCCTTGAGGGTGGCGCGGGAAACGGAGATGAAGATTCCTAACAATTTCACCTGGTCTTCCTTGGACAACGGCGTGTGGCGGAGTGCCGAGTCGAGGATCGCGCGACCGTCGCTGAGGAAATAAAAGATGGCGTAAAGCATGACGAACAGGGCGAGAAGGAACTCGCCGGTTCCTTTCACTCCGGTCGCGAATCCCGCGGCCATCAGACCGCCCGCCTTAGCGGCGAGTTCATGGGCTTTCGCGACGATCTGGTCCTGATAGGGCAGAAGGGTCTTTAGGTGGGAATTGGCGGCGAGTTTTTCCTGCAAGGTGTCTGCAGAAGGCTGGCGGGTGGACATCCACTCCTTGGCCGAACCGCTGACAGCGGCCGCCTCGCTGACGACAATGCCAGAGAATAGCAATAACGGGACGACGATCACCACGATGGCTAGCACGACCGTTAGAGCTGAGGCGAGCGACTTGCGTTCCCCGGTCCATTTCAAGAGTCGGCGGTAAATCGGGTGGAGCAGACCTGCTAGAATCGCCGCGAGGAAAAGGGTGAGGACGAAATCCTTGATAACCCAGAAAAACAGCAGCGAAACAAGTACCGCCAGCGCCAGCAGGAATGCCGTGCGGGACTTGTCAGATGCATTGCTTTTGAGGTTCATGGAGCGTGGTGGATGGTGCCACTGAAGAGAGCCGCACCCGCCTTGCGACGGATGCGGCCTAAGATTTCGTTACTTCAGATCAGGCTCGTCAGTGAAAAACGGCAGCTCGTCCTTGTGATCGATGTATTCTAGCGGGTCGAACGGCAGCTTCTTGAAGTCCAGCGGCGGCTCGGAGAGCGCGACAGTCTCAGGACGCGCGTTGGACAGGCCGGTGAAGGCCGGGCCCTTGCCCGCAGGTTGATTCGGATACTTCTTCATCCACAACTGATGCCGGAGCATCATGCGGTCGAAGGGTTCCTTCATGTGGATCATCTGGATCAGCAGGGGCGTAGCTTCACGAGGGTCGTTGTAGAGGTCGAAGAACCCGGCGGGAATCCCACTGGACGCGCCTTCCCCTCCGGCCAACGAAAACTTATACTGCTTCTTCACCACGGCGCCCAGCTTCGGCCCAGCGTAAAGGAAGACGTAGTCGCGGCGGCCGAAGGTATCGCCGTTCAGCATCAACGAGGTCTGGTCAATTCCGTCAATGATGCGGTCGGTGGGCACATGATCCAACGCGCCGCCGATGTGGGCGAAGGTCGTGTAGAGATCGGTGAATTGAACGATGTCGTTGACGATCTGTCCGGGCTTGATCACGCCGGGCCACCAAGCCTGTGCGCAGACCCGAACGCCGCCTTCGAGGACTTCGCCTTTACCGCCGCGGAACGGACCCTCGCCCAAGCCCGAACCGGCAGGTGGGTTGTGGGTCATCGGGCCGTTGTCGGCCATCGCGATGACCAGCGTGTTCTCAGCGAGGCCCTTTTCTTGCAGGAATGCCATGAGCTTGCCGGCCATGGGGTCGAGAATCTTTGTGTAAGCCTCACCCGCAAGACCACGCTGGAGCGATGCTCGCGGCGGCGGAAGGGGGAAAAAGGGCATCATCATCGGCCACCAGGCCACGTAGAAGGGCTTCTTCTGCGCTGCGCTCGTTGCCATGAAAGTCATGGCGCGCTTCGCGCATTCCTGATCGAAGGTGGCGAAGTCCTGCGGAGTCTGGGTCGCTCCCCACTCCTTGCCTTGTTCGCCTTTTTTGCCTTCGATGTAGAGGACCATGCCCTTTTGAATGAACTTTTTGTCCAGCTCGTAGGGGTCCTTCGCTAGGATTTCTGGAAACATCCCCTCGACCGCGCCGGCTCCCTCGCCTTGCACGTTCCAGAGGCTGGCAATCTGGTTGTAGGGGTTGAAGAAGGCTTCGTCGAATCCCTGGTTGTAGGGGTAAGACTGCTCGATGTCGCCCAAGTGCCATTTGCCGAAGAATGCCGTCGCGTAGCCGGCCTTCGACAACACGTTGGCAATCGAGACGGTATTCTTGCTCAGTCCCTTATTCTCGATAGGCATTCCCACGGTGGACATGCCATTGCGGAACGGGGTCTGCCCCGTCATCAGGGCTGCCCGGCTCGGGGTGCAGGATGGCTCGGAATACATGCGCGTGAACAGCATGCCTTCGGCCGCCATCTTGTTGAGATTGGGCGTCGAGTAGCCGCGCATCGGTTGCATGGCCGGAATGCCGACCGCGCCGAAGGGCTGATCGTCCCACATGAAGTTAACGATGTTAGGCGTCCGGCCGAATTTCTTCTTCAGCTCTTCGAGCTTGGCGTCGAGATCCTTGTCTTGGACCTTCCACTGCTCGCCGTGTTGCGCGTCGAGGATGTAATACTCGGCGTCGTGGACGATGGGCTTTTCAGCCGCCGAAGCGGACTGACCGACGACCAGCAGGCTGGCGAGGGCCGTGGCCGCGAGGGCCAGACCCGGTTTCAGTTTTGTTTTTAGTTTCATGGTTGGATTCGGTGGGAAAAATGGGTGGTTAGTTTTGGAAGCCCGGACGGTTGGCGCGGATGAGTTTTGAAAAATCCGGAGATTGGTCGGCAGCTTGCGCCGCAGGATTGATGAGCGCGCGTTTCTTCAGTTCGGGAAATGGCAGGCCGCCAGTAACGATGCTGGATTTCTCGTAAAGGAGTTCGTCCATGTAGCCGTTGACCAGCATGCGCCAGTCGAAGGGCGGGCGGTCGGCGTGCTGGGAGCGGATGGCAGTGGTGCAGTTGGTCGTGATCGCGTTGTACCAACGCGGTTTTTCGCGCATGGAGTTCATCGCCCCGATGTATTCCATGAAGCGGCCACGGGCCTGCTTGGGAGTCAATGTCGTGCGATAGAGATAGATTTCCTCACCCTTGCGGTAGTTCGTCCGCACGCGGAAGGCATCGCGCTCGTCGGTGGCCAGATAGATGAGCTCATACTGGCGGTAAAGCCCGCCGATGGCGGAATAGGATTCGCCCTTTTCCTTGCGCGTCTCGATGGACATCACCACGGGGAGCGCGTCGGCGAATTGGAAACTCAGCATCGGATGCGCCATGTAAGGCGAGCCCCAGTAGTCGATGCCGATGTCGATGCCTGTTAGCTGCGACAGGTGCAGCGTTCTTGTTTCCCATCGCGCGGTGTAGTCGTCCTCGGTGCGGTAGTCGCAGTTGCGGACGTTGTGAAGCGTCACCACATCGCCGTTTACCTCGGCCCACGCGGCCTGTGCCACATCCGGCTGCCAGGTCCGGGTGTTGCTTGGTTTTTGGGTGAACCACCATCCCGTCACTAACAAAGTCGCCGCCGCCACGCCTGCGAATCCCCGCCAGCAGGGGCGGATAAAAATCATCGTTGCCAGCGCCCCGACGCCAAAGGCAACCGCCAGCAGATGACGGATTCCCGCGACCGGGAAATCATACCAAAGCGCTCCGAAGGCCCATGCAAGCCATGCTAACAATAGCATCCGGCAAAGGACCAAGGACAATTTGCGGAAAATGAAACCCTTTTTTAACATTAGTAGTTTCGTGTAAGGGGATCATCCATGGAAATCCCCCCTTGTCGAGAAGCAGCGCCTGCGACGATGGCGGCGAGAAGCGCCGTTTCGTCGACTGGCTTCCTGAGAAATGCCGAGGCACCCAGTCCGAGAGCCCGTTCCTCCGTGCCCGGCTCTTCCTGACCGGTGATGACGACCACGGACATCATGTTCCCGGTGACATCGAGAGCCTCCAGCACATCGAAGCCGCTGACCTCGGGCATGTGCAGATCGAGGATCAGGCAATCCGCCGGATGGGTGCCGAGGGCATCCAGGAAATCAATGCCGGAGCCATAGTCCTCGACCAGGTATCCATGAGTGGAGAGCAGCCTCCGCAGGGCTTTTCGCATCTGCGGCTCGTCGTCGATCACGGCGATGGTTGGCTGGATTTCAGTCATTGCCACGCATTCCATCGCAATCCGGCGACCGGCGCAATTAGACCTAGGTTAAACGATCAGGCTGGCCCTGAGAGGCTGTCTGAAAAATAAGGAGCGTCGATATTCTATCGACTGTTTCGCCCCGACATCCTGTCGGGCGAATCTCGTCCGCATCGTTGGACAGGATGTCCACGGCAAATAGCGTTCAGAATGAACGCGCTCCATTTCGATTTTTCAGGCTGGCTCAGGGGAACTCAGACGAACTGGGGGTTATTTCCGCGGCTCGGTCTGCTGCTTCGGAATGAACAGTCCGGGCCGCTTTTCAAAAAGCTTCCAAGTGGTGTCACCCACACCTTCGATCACTTTTCCCGTCCCTCCAACGACCGCTTTCACGCCGCCGATGGCCACCCCCGCCGCGCCCCGCACGATCCCCGGATTGTTCGCCAATTTCCACTGCACGTCATCGAGCGGTCCCTCGCCGTGTACCTCGAAAATCAGGCTAAGCACGGCAGTCGCGATCCCGGGAACTCCCCGGAGATTCGCCCGCACGTCGGCATCCAGCGTCTGTTGGACCAAATTCACTTGTCCCTTCGCTAGCAGCTTGGTGGCGGCGCTCTCGATGCGCAGATCCTGCGAGCGTAAGATCTCATCCTTGAGGGCATAGTTGCAGTTCAGATCCCGTGCCTCGTCCACTCCGAACTTCGGTGAATGTTGGGTGAGCAATGCCAGCAAGGATCCGAACAACGGGATCGAGTAGAAATTCCCATCCTCGACCGAGATCCGGCCACTTCCGAACTGGGACTTCATCCCGGCCGCGCCGCCGCCATCGAAGGTCGCGTTCATCCGCCCGGCGATCGGGCCTTTCACTCCGAATTCCCGGCCGATGCCTTCCATCGACATCCCTTCGCCCCTGACCTTGAGCTGATAGGTATAACTCCCGCGGAGCGGCGTGGTGTAGGTTCCTCCGCCCGTTCCGCCATGAATGGCGAATTCTTCCCCATCGACGACCAGCTTGCCATTCGCGAATTTCAAGGTGCCGTGGAAGTCCTTCAACTCGACTTCCATCCGGCCGATGTCCACCGCCAGTCCGGCGGGAGAATCGATCTTGAGGACTCCGCTGCTGCGGGAAAAATCCGCGGTGTTAAATACAAGACCACTCCCGCTCAATTGTGTTTTTCCAAGGCTCCGGCAGGACTTCAGCGAGGCACGGCCCATCACCGCTTCCACGAAACGGAACGGCTCGACGCTGCTAGTGAGTTTACCCACTTTGAGCAAACCCGCGGCAGGGTCCACGATCAGCGCGGCCTTCAGGTTTCCTCCATAACAATCCACGTCCAACGACGGGATCTCTACGGCCCCGTCCGCCAGCGCCGCTTTCACGTCCGCGCGGGCGAACGACAGGTTTCTCCAACTGAAACGGCTGCCAGTCAGGCGTCCAGTTAGGTTGATGCCGCCCGCCGTGCCGTCACGGGTGTTGATTTCCAGAGCGAGCGTTGGCGATCCTTTTGGGAAATCAAGCCACGATGAAGCCTTCACCAGCGGTGATAGATCCGGGAGTTCGAGGGGCTTTCCCATTCCATCCGGCTGCCAGCGGAGAAGTCCGCCGGCGGTGATGTGCAGATTGCGCAATCGGCCGTCCAGATGATCGATCGAGAGGGAACTGCGTGAGGAGGTCATTGCGAAATTCACCTGATCCAGCCGCAGCGCTCCGGCGGAGCTGTCCAACGTGAGGCCGCTGTCCTCCGCGCTCAGATACAAGTTAGGGGAGGCCTGCGAAAATTCCGATAGTGGGATCCGAATGCCGACGTTGTCCAAGCGCGCCAGCCGATGTTGTTTTTCCTGATCCGTAAAAAGGTCCAATTGCTTCAAAACCACACCGCGCCGCCACGACCACTCGTAAGATCCCCGCCGGATGTGAATGCCCTCTTCCGCCAACCGCGCCTCGGCTTTATCAAATACCATGGCCACGATTCTTTCGCGCATCAACCAGACGGTCAGCGCCGCACCGGCAGTGAGCACCACCAGTATCAGCAGGGCCGCTGTTAGCAGACGGCGTGGTAAACTCCTATGTCCTGGCGGATTCATGGCTTTCTCACAGGCTCCACCGAAGTCGCGTCGGCTGCAATCGCCAAATCGTGATCCGATCAGGAAGCGTTTACTTGGGCTGCATCAGATGGTCGTAGATGAGCTGATAGGGATCGGCGGAGAGCCCGAGATCTCCGTGGTAAGGGCGGTCCAGGGCGAAGATCATGAAAATGACCAGGCCGATGAAGGTGGAGAGCAGGATGATCTGGATGCCGTGCAGCCGCGCGTCGGCGATTCTGAAGAAGAATGATGAGCAGAGGCTGATGAAGGCACCGGCGAGGATGATAACCCAAAGGATACCGGGCAGGTGGGTGCCAATGGAATCCAACCGCATGCGACGGGCCTGGAGCATAAGATTGTAGGCGCGGAGGGCCTCGGCGTGGAGGATTTTCTGCCCCTCGGTGGTAGGTTCGAAAGTGGCGAGGGATTTTTGAAAATCATCGATCAGGCCGCTTCCTTCCGTCGGGATCTGCCCACGCCTTTGGAGCGGCCAGGCCTGATGGATGGTGTAGTCCACATAGGTGCGCAGGTCTTCCTGGAGCTGTGATCGGATCGGCTCAGGGTAGCTACTGACGTCCCGATAGAGTGCGGCGATGGAGGTGGCTTCCTGCGAGATGGTTTTGGAGACCTCGCCATAGCTTTCCCAGACGCTCACGGAAATCAGTGCCACGGAGAGTCCGTAAAAGGCCATGACGGCCTGCAGCATGGCTCCGCTAAATTCACCGTCGGATTCCTTTACCATGAGCCGTGGCAGGACATGGCGGCGGACCACTATGAGCCCAACAACCGAGTAGAGGCAGAGGATAAAGACAATGAGTGGTCCGGAAATCCAGACAGGGAGGTCAAAAAGTGAGTCGATCATGGGAGAGTGTTTTTGAAAATCAGAAGATCATCGTGGTGATCGCGCAAATGGCGAATGCCAGCAGCTGCGGCGGTTGCTTTCCGGTTTCCGCATCCTGACAAAAGCCGGGTTGATAGACACCAATAAAATTGATAGAAATGGAAGGATGGATCTCATATTGTTCTGAGCACATCATTTCCCAAAGCCCAGACGCTGCGCAGCGCGCACCAGATCGGCGAGGGACTGCACGCCCATCTTCGCCATCGCACGTCCGCGATGAATTTTAATATTCTGCTCGCCGGTGCCGAGGTCTGCGGCGATCTGTTTATTCGGCCGACCCGAGACGACGTGGGCCATCACCTCGCGTTCGCGGGGAGTGAGGGTGGCCAGCCTGCGGGTGAGCTCCGCGATCTCGTCAATTTCGGATTCGCGCGATGCCGCGAGCTGCAGGGCGGCGCGAACGGCGTTCAACAAGTCGGTGTCGTTGACGGGTTTTGTGAGGAAATCCACGGCTCCGGACCGGACGGCGCGGACACTCATTGGGATGTCCCCGTGGCCAGTTAGAAAAACAATCGGAAGCAGGATGCCGGCCCGGATGAGGTCCTGCTGGAAGGTGAGGCCATCGAGACCAGGCATCGCGACATCCAGCACCAGACAGGCGGTTTGACCGTTTTCGTAAGTGTCGAGAAACTCCTGTCCAGAGGCGCAGGACCGAACCTCAAACCCTTCGGATTTTAACAGACGTCCTACCGCCTTGCGCACCTCGCCCTCGTCATCGACGATGTAAATGACTTCGTTTTCAGTCACCATGGCGTGCGTATTGGAATCAGAATCCACCGCCCCAGCGGTACTGCCACACCAGGCCGAAGGCGTTGTAATCGTTGTCGCCATGGCTGTATCCGGTGTTGCCGTAGAGTTTGATGGATTGCGACCGGGAAAGCGGCAGCGAGAAGGTCAGGCCGAGGCGGATTCCCTCCTGCTGGTCGTCGTTGCTGACTCCGTCCACGGTGGATTGGCCGCCGGTGTAATAGGTGGTGGCCAGCGCTGCCCACATGCCGGGTCTGAAGGTGTAACTGGTGCTCACCTGAGTGGAGAACACCGGATCCTGCTCACGGCTCTTGCCGCCAAGGAAATCGTTATTATCCAGATAGAAATTCACCGCCGGCGTCAGCTCGAACGTCCATGGGCCGATGGCCTTGGACATGCCGAACTCCGGTTTGAACATCCAGCGGTTGCTGCCGATGTTGGCGAGCTTGTCGTCATCGTAGTCTCCCAAGGGCACGCCGATGCGCAGGCTCCCGCCGATCACGAGATCCTGCTTGTAGTTCTTGAACTCTTCCATGGTCAGCGCCGGTGCGCCGAAGAAATTCACCGAGAAACGGAGTAGAGGATCGGTGAAGCCGTTGACATCACGTTCGCGATGGACTCCCATGAAATCGGCTTCGGCGAACAAGTTGCCATAGCCTTGAATGTAGTCGATCTTCGCAGACTGGCCGAAAAATTCCAGGGTGTGGGCGAAGGCGAAGGCCGCGAAATTGGTTTCCACGCTGCCGTTGTCGAGCGGCAGCGAGGGATCCGTGAGCACCGAGCCGCTGGAGTGGCCGTAGCCCGCGATGAGAAAATTCAGGCCGATGGGGGCATTACTGTAAGCACGCGGTTCCAGATCCTGGGCGTGGATTGTCTGACAGAATGCCAAAGACAGTAGGGCGATGGTAGTGGTCCTGCGTTTCATTCTTTACCTTCCAGCGCTCAATCGCGGTGCAATATGCCCGGGAGGGATTCATTTGCCAAGGGTATTTCAAAATGGAAGACCGCGCCCCGCTCCGGATGGGGTTCCGCCCAAAGCCGGCCGTGGTGGGCGCTAATGATAGAACGGCAGATCGCGAGGCCCATTCCGAGTCCCTGTGTTTTGGTCGTGTAAAATGGATCGAACAGTCGCTCCACGTTCGTGGCCAGCCCGGTGCCTTCGTCCCCTACGGAAACACGCGCCATGCCGCCATGCCGCGCTGTGGTGATCCGTAGCTGCCGGGTCCCGGGTTCGCACGTGGCCATCGCATCGGCACCATTGAGGATGAGGTTGAGAAGAACCTGCTGGAGCTGGATGCGGTCGGCCGGGATTTCCGGCAAGTCGCTAGCCAGCTCGCATGTCACGGTGACTCCGTGGCTGATAAGTTCCGCGCGCGTGAGGTGAAGCACCTCCGTGATGACCTCATTGAGCGGCAGCGGATGAACGGACGATTCGCCGCGCTTCAACATGCTCCGCAGCCGTTGGATGATTTCACCGGCGCGCCGGTCTTCGGACACAATATCGATGAGGATCTCGCGCACCTCCTCCACATCCGGCGGGGACTGGGCCAGCAATCTCTGGGCTGCCTGCGAGTTGCTCAAAATACTCGCGAGCGGTTGGTTCAGTTCGTGGGCCAGCGATCCTGATAGCTCGCTGAGTGTGGTGACGCGGGTGAGATGGGAAAGCGCGTTGCGATGCTGGGCGGCCTCGATTTCCGCAGTCTTACGCTCGGTGAAATCGATAGAAACCCCACGCATCGCCAGCGACCTGCGGTGGTCGTCGAATTCCACCTCGCCTCGCGCGGCGATCCAGCGGATTTCACCGTCCGGCAGCACCACGCGGTATTCGCATTGGAAAATACCGTCCGTCTCCATGGATGATCTAACATTCTCCCCCACCGCCTCGCGGTCTTCAGGATGCAGTGTGGCAAGGAACCGCGCCAAGGTCACCAACGACCCTTCCAGAATGCCGTAAAGCGCCCGGCCATTAGGACTCACCCACATCTTATCCTGATCGATGTCCCAGCGCCAGAACGCCAACTTCGCGGCGGTGGCAGCCAAGGTCATGCTCTCGGCGTTTTCCCGCAACTCATCTGCCATGCGTGCCGCGCGGGCCATGTCACGACTCAACTCGTAGCCCATCGCCATCACAATCATCAGGAAAAACAAGCTAACAAAATACGGGATATGAGCCATTCCCGTGTGAATCAGAAGTCCATTGATCGTTGAAAACAAGATGCACAAACAAACGCTGCCTCCCATCATCAAGGCCCTGCGGCGCTCATCCGCATCTCCTTTGCGCCAGAGCGTGATCGAGGCGTCGATGACAAAGAGCAAACCTAACAAAGCACTACCTTCGCCAAGCCGCGCCCACGGACTCGGCAGGGCGACGGGCATAAAGACCGTCTCTCCCAGAAACCTTACCGGCACCATCGAAGTGATCGCCCGATAGTTGAAACTCGGATGCGTGGTGAAATTGATGACCAGTATGAACGCCCTCAGCGCGACCACCGTCCACGCCAGCCAGCACCGCCCGGTGCGGAAATAGAACCAAATGAACGCGATCAGGCCGATCACCACGAAGAACAGCGGCACATGCAGCCAACGATGCAGCCTGGCATATTCTTCTGCGGTTTCCATCCGCATCAGCGCGAGTTCGGACATCGCCAGAACGGAAACCGCCAGCGCGATGATGGAGAAAATGAGATTCGCCCGTCCCCTCCGGTCATGCAGCCAAGCGACTAACTGGATACCGCCGAGCGTCAGTGACACTGCGGCGGACATCGACCAGATGACGGTCAACGCGCTCATGTCAAGAAATCAGATTGAGTGGCAGATCTCATCTAGCAGTTTTCGCGTGTTCATCCAGGATGCGCCGGGCTTCCTCGATGCCTTCGGGATTTTCGTGCGCGCCGTGGCCGGAAGGGACAATCTTTTCCGAAGCCGCACCATCGAGATGGGAACTCCAGTATGGCACCACGCCGTCGCTGGAGTTCGGCGTGTCGCCCTTGCCACGGTCGCCCATGACCGAGTGATAGGTGACGCCGGGGGCGATGGGCAGCTTGTTCACCTCGCGGACGAATCGATTGTTAGGCGAGAGCGTGTCCACGCTGTTGGGCGCACGGTCGAGCTGGAGCGAGGCCTCGTCCGCGGTCATGATAGAAGCAAAGGCGTTCCGCGCATCCGTCAGAAAAGTGGGTAGATGGACGAGACGAGAGAACGTCCGGCCAATGAAATTATTAGAAAGCTCGGAACCGCGGTGGGGCGCGGCAAAGAAGATGGCGGTGTCGATTTCCTTACGATTGTGGAAAACAAGCGCCTCCTCCATGAGCTGGCGGCTGGCCCCATAGATGTGAGTTTGCGATGGTGGCTTGCCGAACATATCACGCCACATCCTGTCTCCCGCGTCCGTCACCATGAGACGGCTGATCATGCCGCCCATGCTGTGACCGATGATAACTATCGGTTTATGGTCCGGGAAAACGCGGTTGATTCCGTCGAGCTCCTTGCGCAGCAGCGAAGCGGAATAGGGATAGGGGTAGCCGCTCGGATAGCTGAAGAACCAGAACTGATAGTTCTTCCGAATCACCGGGTCCTGCGTCAGAGTGTTATACATCTTGGTCCAAGTGGCAGGAGTGGAATCAAGCCCGTGGACCAGCAGCACCGGGATGCGATTTTTATCGTAATTCTGGATCCTGACGAGCCGTGCGGTAGCTGAGTATTTCTGCGGATTAAGTAAACGCACCAGGCCGAGTTTATCGGGACGGGCGATGGAGAGCATCAGGGAAACGGGCGCGCTGAAATCCGCCGCCAGCACCGGATTCCGCCCAGCGATGGCGATCCGTTCCACATTCATGGGATCGTGAAGTTCCAGCGTGGCTGATTGGGGATTGTCGAACCTGAGAACAGCGGTGAGGGCCACGCATTTCTGTGGTGTATCGTAGGTTTCGCGAAAATTCTTATTCGCCTGAGAAAGCACGACGAGCGGCGCTCCCACCCCTTGGCGTATGGCGCGCACCTCGGCAAAAACTCCTTTGAATTTCATCTCTTCGACATTGAGGTATTCCCGCTCGCCCCTATCAGCGCCGGGTTCCCGTTTCCCGCGCAGGGTACGAATGGAACCGCCGCTTCCTACAGTGATCTTGCCGCCCCATGGCAGGGATTTAGCCTCACTCAAACGCTTAACTAACAGACCTACAGCCTGGTTGTAAAGGGCGAGTGCGCCGGGCTCACCGGCGAGCGCCTTTTCCCCGGCATGATGCGCGCAGTCCATCAGATGCCCGCTCGCTACAATTGGATCACCCTCGGCTTTCGCTGCTTCCAACTCGCGCAAAGCATCGCACAAGGGTGCAATGACGTAGTCTCCAGATGGAGTGCGGCATGCAATCTTCTGATAGGAAATCGGCGCAGAACAGGAGGCCAGTAGCATCGCCACTATCAGTGCCGAAACGGATGCAAAATGCGGAAAACGGGAGGCAATCATCGTGAGGTGGATTATAATTTGACGCCTGCGCGGTAGGATTTACGGCAAATTTGTGCAAGCCGAATCCCGCCGGTTTCGTCCCAGCCTCATGGGCACCCTGAACTGGCAAGGCGTTAAAAACCCGCGTCAGCGGAGGAATCCGGCCAGTGCTTGGGCCACCGCCGCGTCAATGCGGGCGGCGCGGGTGCTGGCCGACGCCCCTTTGATCACATCACCTTTGGCGAAGTTTCGATAGATCACCAGATAGGATAAGCAACCGCAACTTCCTTCCAACCGGCGGCGGTCAGTCCGGCGGTAGTGGCTGGGGAGAGTTTGCCCGTGTGGACGAGAACTTTCGGCGCGGTCCCGAGGTCGTCGCGTTGTGCGAAAGTGGCAACTCCCTCCGTCCACGTCACGTGATCGACCGGAGCGGGCACTTCCAGTTCACCCTTGGCATTCATCGCACCGGGTAGGCGGCCAAGCACTTCGAGCGAGCTGTATTCGGCGGCTCCGGAGCGCTGGCGTTCCGCGAGGATGGCAAGTGCGGCGATGAGGAAATCCGCCTGCTCCGCAGTCTCACAAGCATTGGCCTGTTGGATGATCTTACCACGGCCATTCGACTTTGATAGAGTTTCTAACGAGAGCACAATGCAGTGGCGCCGGGTAGTGCTGAGCGGGCCGTAGAGCTGGAAAGTCTTGATATCTTCGTCGTTGATTCCCATTGCAGAAAGCGAGCGCCCATCGCGCAGAGCGAGCTCACCTCGCGTAAGAGCGTAGGTATCTCCAGGAATGCCGACCATGTTAGTCGCGACCACTGCCACGCCTGCGGAAACCACCGCCGCCCCTACACGCAGTGGCAGTCCACCCGCGAAGAAGGCCCAGGTTACCTTGTCCATTTCCTCTTGGAGTCGTGCGTTGTCGGAATAAGGATCAACGCCTAACTGTTTAGCAGTGTCGAGTTTCGCCTTGTCGAATCCAGCCGCATTCTTTGCGGCTTCACCCACTTCGGCACCGGAGGGGGCTGGGCCGTTGTGATCCATGCTGTCCTTCACCTTGCCGCCCGCGCGCCCGACGGCGGAGCCGAGCTTCGTGAAAAAATGCCCCACGGTGGCAGGTGCCTGTTTCAAGGAATCTACCGGATTTTTCACAATGTTCTTCACTGCATCGATCGGCTGCTCGATGGACCGCTTGAGACCTTCAGCAAAAAGATCGCCCCTGCTTGTTTCCACCAGCTTGCGAATGGCCTCGGCCTCCACAATCCGCCGTTTCGCCTGCGGCACGCCGATCGCCTCGAAAGTGCCGAAATCGCTGTCGATCTGGAAATACGCCATATAGCCGTCAGTCACCACTTGGTCGCGCACGCGGTACGAAGAACCTTTAAGCATTTCCGCAGGGAGTAGATCGGATGCCATGAGCACCACGCCGGTTTCAAAGGCAGCAGGCGCTTGGGAAAATGCCGGGGCGATCATCGCCACACAGGCGAATGGGAGAAAATATGAGCACTTCATTTTTTGTTAGGTTGGATGGTTTAGAGGAGATCCTGAAGGGGTTGCTGGCTGACACCGATCATGCCTTTCTGCGGCCGGTCGATATCGATGGTTTCATTGAGCGTGGTGATGAAACTCGCGGTGATGGATAGTTGAAACAGACGGGATGCAAGGATGAGGGCGAAGAGTGCAGTTTTAGTCTTCATGTTTTTCCCGGTGACAATTCATTTTGAAGAAGGATAAATGGTTTTCCAATCGTCCTTCATGCTGACGATGGTCCAGCCGAGCGCAGGACCTTCGTCGAGGCCTTTGTCGAGCTTGCCGATATGCGATTCACGATCGTAGGCAAACTCTCGCTCCGCATCGGTGTGGTGAACAATGAGGCCGAAGCGCGGTCCTTTGCCGGATGTGGTCCACTCGAGCATTTGAAATCACCTTTCAGAACTGAGGCGAAGGGTTCTTTTTCTTTCCACTCGGGATGCTCCGGTGCGAGCGCCTTGATGCGGTCGAAGATGAAGAACGCCTGGAAATACATCGGCTGCTCGGCCCAGAGGCAGCCGTCATTGTCGAAGACCGCGATGCGCTCGGCGGGCGGAACGAAATCAGCAACACCTGGTTTCGTCACTTTCTCCACGAAGGCGACGATGGCCTTTTTCGGCGCGGTGTCATTCCACGACGGCAGCTCGCTCTGGGCGAGACTTGGAATGATGAAGCCCAGCCCGAAGGCGAGCACCAGAGAGAGGTTGAATGGTGTCATGAATCGTTTGTCTGGTTGCGGCGGTGAACTCGCGGCCTCGCTCCAGCGAGCCAACTGCGCGAACCCCACGGCACTTCGCGCCACATTCTGACCGCAGCCCCGTGTCTCTACCACAACAGAGTTTACAAAAATCCTTCACCCGCTAGACTTCGAGCGATACCGAAACAACACCACTCAACCCCACAACGACAACTGAATGCGGAACTGGTAAGCACTGTCGCCAAGATTAACCGCCTGCGGGCGGACATCGATGCCATCGTGGCGGAGATCGAGGGAGGTGAAGCATGAGCAAAAACCGAAAAATCCATGTCAATGAGACCGAGATTTCCGTGATCATCAAGGACGAGACTGACTACATCAGTCTCACGGATATGGGATGTGAAACGGAACCTCACCAATATGCTTCGCGCCAAGGACGGTGACTTTTTCATCGCAGACTGGCTCCGAAACCGCAATACCGTGGAGTTTCTTGGCATCTGGGAGTCGGTGTTCAACCCGGATTTTAATAATGGCGAATCCGCCATCTCCCAAATGCGCACCCTTCTCCCTGCCAGTAGCGTGGACGCCTCAAATAGCATAAATCGCCCCGTTGGGACTGGCAGAGAAAACAGGCCGATGTCTAAACCGACCCTATCAAAAATCCCTACACCAAATCCATAGACAGAACGCCATGCCTAAAAAGAAATCACCGAACAGCGTGCGCATCCGCAACAGCACGGCGGAGTTTCTCACCTTTGCCTATCAGACAGGTGGCGACGGCGTGGAAGTGCGGGTGCAGGACAGCACGATCTGGCTATCGCAAAAAAGCATCGGTCAGCTCTTTGAGACCACGCCGGAAAACGTGCTGATGCACCTGAAGAATATCTACGCCGAGAACGAGCTGTCTGAGGCGGCAACGACTAAGGAATTCTTAGCAGTTCAAACCGAAGGGAAACGCCAAGTGCAGCGCAGCATCCGGCACTACAATCTGGACGCGATCATCGCGGTGGGCTATCGGGTGAATTCCAAGCGGGCCACAGCCTTCCGGCAATGGGCCACGGGAGTGTTACGGGACTACACGCTGCGCGGCTATCCGCCACCTCCAGACAGATTCTTCGGACAGGAAAAGAACATCACCACCTACAACCTCGCCCGCATGAACATGCTGCTGCATGGGGTGAAGGACACCGAGTTCGAGATCTTCCACGGCGACACGCTGACCAACGATTGGGAAATGCTCAAAGAGCTGAACCCCGCCAAGAAGCCCTACTTCGACGCCATCGTCGCCAATCCGCCCTTCAGCTACCGCTGGGACCCCACCGACGCGATGGGCGACGACGTGCGTTTCAAAAACCACGGACTCGCCCCCAAGTCCGCCGCCGACTTCGCCTTCCTCCTCCACGGCTTCCATTTCCTGAAAGACGAAGGAGTCATGGCCATCATCCTTCCCCACGGCGTGCTCTTCCGTGGCGGTGCCGAGGAACGCATCCGCACCAAGCTGCTCAAAGACGGCCACATCGACACCGTCATCGGCCTGCCCGCGAATCTCTTCTACTCCACCGGCATCCCCGTCTGCATCCTCGTGCTCAAGAAATGCAAGAAGCCAGACGACGTGCTCTTCATCAACGCCGCCGAGCATTTCGAGAAAGGCAAACGCCAGAACCGCCTCACGGAAGCGAACATCGCCAAGATCATCGACACCTACCAATTCCGGAAGGAAGAGGATCGCTACTCCAAGCGCATCTCCATGGAGCGCATCACCGAGGAAGGCTACAACCTGAACATTTCCCGCTACATCAGCACGGCAGTAGCGGATGAGGAGATCGAGCTGGAGGCAACCCACGAGAAGCTGGTGGAAATCGAGAGCGCCATCCAAACCGCGACGGCCAAGCACAATGAATTTTTAAAAGAGCTGGGGCTGCCGCTCCTACCTGGGGTCTGATTCCAGCTCACCGGAAGAGTTAAGAGAGCACTGTCATGAAGGCCTGTCCCACTGTCGTGGAACGGAATCCAGCCGAAGCCGACGAAAAAGCCGCGACTGCCAATGCAATCGCGGCTGATGAAGAAACCTCCGTAGGCTGGACCCATAAGGAGTAGCGACCTTATTGTCGCTTCTTCGGGATGCGGGGTAGAAGCGAAGAGAGGGACAGTAAGGTCCCTCCTCCTTAATTCAGGGTGCGGGTGGAGGGGTGACGACTGGGTCCGCTTTTTTCGGTGCGCGCTGGGTGTGGGAGGCGCTGGTCCAGGCGGCGAGTTGGTCGGGATCGTTGCGGTATTTGTTTTGGATGACGGTGTCGAGGCGGGTGATAATGGCTTGGGCGGCGGTGAGGAGGGTGTCGATGGCGGAGGTGCTTATGACGCCTTCGAGGTTGTCGCTGTGTTTCCCAGAGTTGCAGGTGTCTAGGGCGTCGCGGTCGGCGCGGAGGTCTTCGACAAAGTCTGCGGGGAGTTCGTAGGCGATGAACTTGGCGCGGAGTGCAGCTTTTTCCGCAAGCACGGCGGGACTATCAGCGGCTTGGTCTTCGAGGAGGGCGAGGAGCGAATCCGCGTGGGTGGCGACGGGGGTCTCGACGGTGGTGAGTGGATTGCGGTAGGGGGAATCATCAAAGGTCGCTTCGTCGATTTTGATGGCGCGGGCGGTACGGGCGATGTCTTTGAAGTCGCTATTGAGGGCACCGATGAGGGCTTCCTTGCCGACGGGGCTACGAAGCTGGCCGACGCGGGCGGCTTCGAGCTTGGAGATGATGGGAGCGAGCTCGGCGAAGAGCGTGGCGGCTTTGGAGCCGGGGGTGATGTCGGCAGTGATTTTGAGGCCGAAGTTTTTCACTCGGGTGGCACGCTCGAAGCGGCGGATATTGCGGTCGTCCATGGTGGTGTGAGTTAGAGGATTATTGAAAGTGTTCTTGCTGAACCCTGCGACTCTGGCAGAAATGGCTAGATGGGGAAGGATAAAAGTGCTAGATTCCATGTTTTTCTAACTCATTGAATGTGTGCGGATCGCGTAAGTGAATGGGTGGGTTTCGCGTGAGGTTTTGATCGATTTGATAGGTGTTTGGCTGGCGTATGCAGCCACTTTGGGGGCGATTTGCAGGGACTTGGGAGGGAACTTACACAGGGTTTGGGGCGGTGTCGCACAGGGTTTGGGGAGAGATCGCACAGGGTTTGGGTGGAGATCGCACAGGGTTTGGATCAGGGTTGCATGGGGTTTGGATCGAAGTTGCATTGGGTTTGGATCGAAGTTGCATGAGGTTTTGGTTAAATTTGCATGGGGTTTGGGTCGATGTTGCATAGGGTTTGGATCGTAGTCACGCAGGGTCAAGGTCGGTGCCACCCCCGGCGAAGATCGTATTTAAGCGCTAGCATGGCCCGGCCCCAGCCGGGGCGACAAGCACGGGGCGGTTGGAGCGGGAGACGCTCTGAACGGCGGGACTACAGAGGGGAGCAATTCCGAAGGGCTATTCATTTAAAGGGCGCTAAGGGACAGGTCCATTATTTGCGCCCCAAGGGACGACCGGCGCTAATGGATAGGTCAATTATTTTTTTGCTTTGCCTCAAATGCACCCGCCCAAGCCCCGGCGACGCACGCCGGGCAGCGTCGCGCACGCGCCTGGAACCGCCGCGCAGGGGGGCAGGGTGACGTTGAACCCGCTCCTCGGTGGTTTTGACAGGCCCTGCCGAGGTCGCCGCATGACTAAAGGCCATTCACGCCTTCGGGAAATCAATCACCGGCGCAGCAGCAGGGGCTGCTTGACCGAGGAAGACGGAGAGCGGCTTCACGCTGTATTGCTCCTGGATTTTTTTGACGTTGGCAAGATCGTCGGGGTTGAAGAGTTGCGTCCTGAACAGGCCTAGGGCGAGTTCGGTTTCGCAGCGGATGACGTTGATGATGCCCTTGGGCGTTTCACCCTGCCAGCTTGGACCCGCGAGGAGAAAACTTCCGCCGTCATTACCCGTGGTTCGGGTGCCGAGATAGTTGAAATTGTGAGTATAGAGGTCAATGAGTTGCAGGCTCCAGTATCGGCTTTTCTCGATCATCGGCACGGTGACAACGATAGGTTCGGCGCGCAAATCGAGGCCGACCCACGAGTAGGGAGTGTCCGAGTTGGGGGTCTGGACAGTCTTGTCATCGGGCGTGAAGACGCGGGGCACGTTGACCATCGTATTGTAGGGAGCCTTGTATTCTGGACTCGTCTGATCGGCGAAATAGGCATACTGCACGCGAAGATTGTCCACGATCGGGAAGCCGTAAATGTAGGCCTCCTTTGCAATGGCGCGGATCTCGGTAGGGGTGAGCGCGTCGGCAGCCGAAGCGGCGAGAGATAGGCCGCTCAGCGCGAGCAGCGTTAGTTTTGAGCAGAGATTGTTTTTCATGAGTGTGTGTTTGGTTTCGAATCTGAATGCGCGGGCCGCCCCGTTAGAGGACGGCCCGCGTGGTTCAAAGCCGAAGGCTGGCTTACTGCCCGCCGGGGTTCATGCGCTTGATCTGTTCCTCAAGCGATTTGAGGCTCCAGTCACCCGGCATCTGGCTGGGCGGGAATTCCTTCAGCGTCATGACGAACTTGCTGGCGACGACCTGCATGGGGCCCATCAAGTAGGCGCGGTCGATATACCAGTCCTCGTAGGTGTTGGAGCCGGTTTTGGCTTTTTCGAAGGGGTCGCGGCGCAGATTGAAGAGGTCCGGCGCGCGCAGGGCGATAAAGGGCTCCTTCCAGATCTGGAGACCGTTGGCCCGGTTCACGAGATACATGGCCTTCCAGTCGCCGACGCGGACGGCGGCGACTTGGCCACCGTCGTCCACGTAGATGAATTCATTGCGCGGTGACTCCTCCGTTTTGCCGCTGAGGTAGTCGAGCATGTTGTAGCCATCAATGTGGTTCTTGTAGGTGCGGCCGTTGAGTTCCACGCCACCTTTGAGCAGCTTTTCCTTGATGTCTGGAGCGCCGGCGGCAGCGGCGAAGGTGGGCAGCCAGTCTTCGTGCGAGACGATGCCGTTAAGCGTCGTGTCCGCGGGAAAATGGCCGGGCCACTTGATGAAGCAGGGCACACGGTAGGCACCTTCCCAACTGGAGTTTTTCTCTCCATGAAAGAGCGTGGTGCCCGCGTCTGGCCAAGTATTAAAGTGCACGCCGTTGTCGGTGGAATACTGGACGATGGTGTTGTCCGCGAGGCCGAGGTCATCGATGAGCTTGAGCAGTTCGCCGACGTGCATGTCGTGCTCGACCATACCGTCTTGGTATTCGTCGCCGCTCTTGCCGCTGAGGCCTTTGTGCTCCGCCTTCACGTGGGTGCGAAAGTGCATCCGAGTGCCATTCCACCAGCAGAAAAAGGGCTTCCCGGCTTTGGCCTGACGGGTGATGAAGTCCTTGGCCACCGCAATGGATTCGTCGTCGATGGTCTCCATGCGCTTCTTGGTCAGCGCGCCGGTGTCCTCGATGGTCTGGCCGCCCTTGCCGTCGGCCTTGCATTTGAGCACGCCGCGCGGGCCGAAGGTCTCGCGGAACGTCTTGCCGTTGGCCAGCTTCATGTCGCCGGGATAGTCGCGGTTCTCCGGCTCTTCCTCGGCGTTGAGGTGATAGAGGTTTCCGAAAAACTCGTCGAAGCCGTGCATCGTCGGCAAGTGTTCGTCGCGATCGCCCTGGTGGTTCTTGCCAAACTGCCCAGTCATATAGCCCTGGCTTTTCAGGATGGTGGCCATGGTTACATCGGTCTTCTGCCAGCCCTCTTTGGCGGCGGGCATACCAACTTTCGTCATGCCGGAGCGCACGGGCACCGAGCCACTGATGAAAGCGGCGCGTCCGGCGGTGCAACTCTGCTGCGCGTAGTAGTCGGTGAAGCCGACGCCTTCCTTGGCGATGCGGTCGATGTTCGGCGTCTTGTAGCCCATCATGCCACGGTTGTTGTGGCTGATGTTCCAGATGCCGATGTCGTCACCCCAGATGACCAGGATGTTCGGCTTCTTCTGCTGGGCCTCGGCGTGGGCCCCGGCGAGCACCAGCCCGAAGGCCAGCATGATCGTGTGGATTGGAATTTTCATAGTAGGAGGTGTTTGCCTTATGCGGCGGTAGACTTTGGACATTGGCAGAACGGCACAGCGATGGGAATAGAACAATAGTTAAACTTCTGTCATTTTTCCCGTATGACGCCGAGGGTCGCGGCGGCGTCCGAGAGCTCGACCACCGAGGTCACGCCCATTTTCTCCATCACCCGCATGCGGTGGATTTTGATGGTCTGCTCGCCGATGCCGAGTTCTGAGGCGATGACCTTGTTCAGCTTTCCGGCAATGACGTGGCGCATCACTTGGTGCTCGCGAGGAGTAAGCCGGGCGACGCGCTTTCTGAGTTCGGCAGAATTTTCCCGAAGCTCTGCGAGAGATTCCGCCTGCTCCAGCGCGGCGCGGACGGCGCGGAACAAGTCCACGTCCTTCACTGGCTTGGTCAGAAAATCCACCGCGCCGGATTTAATGGCGTGCACGCTCATTGGAATATCACCATGCCCGGTGAGGAAAATGACCGGCGTCGAATCCCCCTCGCCCGTCAGCCGATCATGGAGTGACATACCGTCGAGATCGGGCATCGCCACATCGAGCACGAGGCAGCAAACCTCGTCCGGCCGACGGGCAGCGAGGAATTCCCCTGCGGACGGAAAGGACATCACGGTAAAGCCTTCGGACTCCAGCAAACGGGTGAGCGCAATGAGCATTCCGGGCTCGTCGTCGATGAGGATGACGGTAGCTGCTTGGCTCATAAGGGGCCCTCCGATGCTGGCAGGATGAGGTGAAAGGAGGCTCCGAAGGTCCGGTTATTTTCCGCCCGGAGTTCTCCCTGATGGGCGGCGGTAATGGAGCGGCAGATGGCGAGACCCATGCCAAGCCCCTCTTCCTTGGTGGTGTGAAACGGCTGAAAAAGCACCTCGACGTCCTCCGGCAGACCGCGGCCCGAATCCGTCACGATCACCCGCACGCCATCTCTATCAGCGATGGTGGTGATTTCCAACCGGCGTTCTTCCGGCGGGTTATCATCCATGGCTTCGCAGGCGTTGATGATGAGGTTGAGAAGCACTTGTTGGAGCTGGATGCGGTTTGCGAAAACTAACGGAAGTCTTGTGGCGAATTCTGTAGTGACGGACAAGCCACGGTCGCGGAGATTCGTCCGCAGGAGCTGAAGCACCTCGCGCGCCACTTCGTTCAGGTCCAGAGGCTGGAAGAGCACCTCGCCGCGTTTTAACATGGCCCGCATGTGTTTGATCACTTCGCTGGCGCGGAGGTCCGCATCCACGATGTCGCCGAGGATTTCGCGAATCTTGGGCAAATCCGGAGTGTCCTTGGCGAGCAGGCGCTGCGCGGCCTGGGCGTTGCTGAGGATCATTCCCAGCGGCTGGTTTATCTCGTGAGCGAGTGTGACGGAAACTTCATTGAACGTGGCCACCCGCCCGAGGTGGGCGACTTCTGCGGTTTTCTCCTCGCGGGTGGATTTCAGTTCGGCCGCAATCTCAGAAGCGCGCAAGGTTTCCAGGCTGAGCTCGAAGGCCATCGCGACCAGCATGCCGAGGAAAAACAAGCTGCCAATCTGCGGCAAGTCCACGAACCGATAGACCGAAGCACTGTTCACGATGCTGGCCAGGACCACAAAGCCGGCGATCGCGCAAGCCACCGGGAGACGCTGTAGGTCGCCTCGTTTCCACAACGCGTAGGCCGCGTTCACGACGAAGATGATCAGCAGGATCAGCGAGAGTTGGCCCACCGCCATGCATGGATTCATCCGGCCTTCCGGAACAACCACCGTGCCGCCGAGAAATGGAATCTCGCGCAGCCGGATCACTTCAAGGAAATTGAGATTTACACCCGTTAGAAAATTGAGCATCAGAGAGAGGGTTCGCACGCCCACGGCGGCCCATCCTAACCAAAGCCATCCAGACCGAAGATGCAGCCTCACGAAGGTGAAAACGGCGATGAAATTCAACCACGCCGTGACATGAAAGAAACGCAGCGCCGTCGCATGCTCTGCGGGCGTCGCGGCGTTGATCATTCTTAGCTCGTAAAACGCCATACCCGCCGTGGCCGCCGCCATCAGGGCAAGCGGCAGATGACGACTCTTCGCCGACCGCCGCAGCCAATCATCAGATGGATCATTCCCAGCGTTAGGCACGCGGAAGCGATCATGGGAAAGAGGATGTGGCTCAGGTTTGGCAACGGCAGGATCATTGCAGAGTGGCGGAAAAAGAAAAGTGCCGAGGCGAACGAATCCGCCCCGGCACCGAGTCTGGTAGATTTGCGGTGAGATCAGCCCTTGGTGAAGTCGAGGCCGGGATCGCCATCAGGGGCACCTACGAGGATGAATTTCATCTTGCTGTCACCGTCGAGAGTGACGGCGGAAACCATCTGTGAATCGTCCGAACTCAGGACCAGCAGACCTTTGTCATTCAGTCCGTAGGTACCATTCATCAGCTTGGAATCGGGACCATTGATATAGCTCCAAGTGTAGTCGCCATTTTCCGCCATGGTGAAAGTGACCTTGCCTGCATCACCGCGATCGCTGGTCCAAGTGCCCACGAGTTTCTCGGTAGGAACAGGGGCTGGCGCAGGAGGCGGCTCGGTAGCTTCCGGCGCGGCTTCCTCTCCGTTGTCAGGCAGCGAGCTCTTGGTGAGATCGCGAAGCTGGCGGGAAATGGAATCCGCAGGTTGGAGGGTGGAGGCTTTGTCGAATTGCTCGTATGCCTGATCCATGTGGCCACAGACCAGATAATGATAGCCTAGCAGGAAACGTCCGTCTGCAGCATCCGGCCGGCCTTTCGTGTAGCTTTCTAACTTGCGGAGCTGCGCGCTGTAGGTGGTGGATGAGTCGTAGAAGCCGACCATCGTTTCCCAGCCCCAGCCGGGGCCGGAGGCGAGCACTGGATTGAGCACGCCAGCAGCATCCGAGTAACGGCCAAGGGCGAAGAGCACCAAGGAGCGGTATTCGTGCAGCGTGACATCCCCCGGAGTGTAGGCGATCGCCTCATCCGCCGATTTCAATGCGGAAACGTAGTCTCCCGTTTTGAAGGCGGCGCGTGATTTTTCAGTGGCATCGGCGGATTTCGTTTCAGCCAGTGTGGTCGCCGCTTCATCACCCGGAGGAGTCGCCGCAGCGCTCACCGAGAGTGGCTTGTCATAGTTGATGCTGGATTTGGAATCTCCACTGGTAGATCCGCTCGAAGACGGAGCAGGGTAATAGACGACTGCCGGAGCCGGATAGGGATTGCGGTAGGACTGATAGCCCATGTCATAGACCATATTGCCAAGGCTCCAAACCGCAATACCCCACATGAATCCCGAGGCGAAGCTGCTATCTCCGTAGTAATTGCGGCTACTATAGTAGTGGCTGTTATAGCCATAGTTCCAGTGGCCGTAGTGCCAGCCGTGGCAGGAGCTAGCACCCCACCATGGCCTCGCACCCCAGTAATTCGGGCGGTAGGAGTAGTTGTTGTTATTGTGGAAATTGTTCTCAACCTTGATGTTGACGTTGTTGTTATTTCCCCAGACCCCACGGTTGCCACCCCAGCGGTTGTTGTCCCAATCCCGGTTTCCGGCTGGCCGGTTACCCGGACGGTTCAGGTAGGTATTCTTACGGTCCTTGTTGACGTTGGTGATGTAGGTGTTCCCGCTGTTAACGTTGTTGCCGTTGCCGCTTCCATTTCCCCAGTTCGGGCGGTTGTTGTTGCCCGGACGGTTGTTGTTATTTCCGCCGGGGCGGTTCGGATAGGTCACCATGCCGGGCAGGGTGGACGGCTTGTTGTTATTCGGACGATTGATGTTGGGGCGGTTGTTATTGCCGCCACCATTCCCTCCAGGGCGGTTGGCACCATTTCCACCCGGGCGCACTTCTGGCAGCTTGTTATCTGGGCGAGCTCCGTTGCCACCGCCACCGGGGCGATTGTCTCCACCACCGCCTGGACGGGCGTCTGGCAGTTTGTTGTCGGGGCGATTGCCGTTTCCGCCACCACTTGGGCGATTGTCTCCGCCACCGCCTGGGCGGGCGTCTGGCAGTTTGTTGTCGGGGCGAGCTCCGTTTCCGCCACCACTTGGGCGATTGTCTCCACCTCCGCCTGGACGGGCGTCTGGCAGTTTGTTGTCGGGGCGATTGCCGTTTCCGCCACCACCGGGGCGATTGTCTCCACCTCCGCCTGGGCGGGCGTCTGGCAGTTTGTTGTCGGGGCGATTGCCTCCATCACCTGCTCCGGGGCGGTTACCGTTTCCGCCGCCGGGATTTTTATCCGGCGTGGGCGCGGGACGAGTGGTCGGACGCTCGACGGACGGACGATCTGGTTTCGGCGCGGGCCGTTGTGCAGGCTGCGTGGCAGGCCGTGAGTCCGGGCGGGCGGCGGGCTTTGACGCCGGTTTGCTAGTGGGCCGAGTGGCCGGTTTTGGCGCTGGCTTGGCGGCCGGGCGTTCGATTTTTGAGCCAGTCATCGGGCTGCGTTTAGCACCGGAGGAGCTTCCGCCACCCCGGTTAGAAGAGGCAGATTTACCACCGCCGCCACCGCCGCGATTGCCATCGCCACGGGCTTCAGCTTCGGCTCCGGAAGCGATCATCGAAAGCCCAAGGAGGGCTGATAGGAGTTTGTTTGAATGTTTCATGACATTGCTAGGTGTGAAGGATTATTGGGCGGCGGGTTCGCTGGTTTCGTCAGCGGCTGCCGCCGCGTCGTCGGTTTCCGGCTCGGGGGCTTGGCGGACGATACGCATTTCCATGTCGGGAATTTTTTCCCCATCGACTAGGCGATCATTGGAGGTCCAGACCATGGTGTCCTTACCATCGAATTTGAGGTGGCCGTTGGCGCTGGTGGACTCGCCATCGGCACTGGTGCCTTCGTTGCGGATGATCCAGGCGTCGCCATCCGGCGTCCAATCGCCTTTGGCAAAGCCGCCGCCGCTGTCGAAGATCCATCCGGTGATGATCTTGCGCGCACCGTCCCAGCCGATGCGGACGGTGGTGGTCTGGGGCTCGGCATCGTCGGTGGTGGCGAGGATTTCACCTTTGAGGAATTTCCCGGTGTCGTCCCAGCCGAAAGCGAAATCCATGCGCATTCCTTCTTTCTGGCAGGTCCAGTCGCCCTTCAATTGATCTGCCAGATCGGCGAGTTGGCCGCCAGCATCGGTGACGTCCTTGAGGTCGCGGGTGCTGGCGATCTGCCAGATGCCCTTGTCGTTTTTCAACAGCGCGGAGGTATAAGTCGTCGAGCGGACCGGTTTGTCATCACCCGGAGGATCCAAATGAAATGTGCCATCTTCGATCGCGAGATTCGGCGCGACGAGGCGGACGGATGCCACCTCGACGGCGGCTTCCGGCACGTCCTTTCCTGCGAATACCTCGTCGTAGCGGGCCTTGATTTCGGCGCGGCCGGAAGTGGACTCGTCACCGGTGAGGTTGGTCATTTCGCCGTTTTCGGTAAACAGCGCGGCGATGGCAGCGGCGTCCTTATTGTTATAGGCGATAACGAAATCCGCTGCGGCCTGTTGCAGTCCGGCGATTTCTGGGCTGGGTTCTTCTTCGGCACGCAGGCCGGAGCTGGTGAGCACCGCGAGCGCGATGCCGGTGGTTAGATGGATGTATGATTTCATCGGGATTTCAGTAGTGATTGAGAATCGTTGGGGCGGAGAATGCGGACGACAGACGCCGCGAATGCAGTGGTTTGCCATCAAGAGAACAGGCGCGTGACAAACGCCTCTCTCATCCGAGCATTCAAAATGTGATAACCTGCGGCAGCGGATGCAAGCACGCGGATGGATCGGCAAGAAAATTTCCAGCGAGCATGAAACCTGATCGAGATGGATATTTCCGAACGCATGGAGGGGAGCATCAGCTGAATGGCAACAAACCCAGCTTGGCCGCAAAAAGGGCGATGTGACCATTGTACGTTGGTTGCATGTTCATCCGGGCATCTATTGAAGAAAAAGCCACTTTTCCATCTCCCGCGCCCTATCGCTTTCCCAGAGCGTGTAGGTGCCCGGCTTTAGCTTTGCTGGATTCCGGCGGATGTAGCGCACGGCGTTTGCGAAATATCCGCCATTGTGGATAAGCCGCTGCATAACCCGCAGCTTTGTCCATGTCCCAGCCGAGATACTAACGCCACGCTGGACCCGAACAACGACCGGTGGACGAATATCACCCCGGCGCCCAGCTCGCAGAACATCCTCTTCACCGGACTCTCACGCGGGTAGGATTACTATTTCCGAGTGCATACCATCGGCGCTAACGGCCCCAGCGGCTGGGGCGATTTGGCGACGATGATGGTGGTGTGAGGTGATAGAAAAATTTTCCCGATTATTTTTTCCCGGACGGACTACCGGCCATGATCGGATAGAGCACTCCAGCGAGCACGGCACCGATGATCGGGGCGATCCAGAACAACCAGAGCTGCGCGAGCGCCCAGCCTCCTACGAAAAGAGCCGGTCCGGTGCTGCGGGCCGGGTTAACAGAGAGGTTCGTGACTGGGATGCCGATGAGGTGGATAAGCGTGAGACCAAGGCCGATGGCAATGGGGGCGAAGCCCTGCGGTGCACGCTTGTCGGTGGCACCGAGGATGATCATGAGGAAAAAGAAAGTGAGCACGACTTCCGCTGTGAAGGCGGCACCCATCGAATATAAGCCTGGGGAATGCTCGCCGTAGCCATTGGATGCGAAGCCACCGGCAGTGGGATCGGAGGTTTTTCCGCTAGCAATCAGATAGAGCACCGCAGCTCCAGCGATGCCGCCGATGACTTGGGTGATGATGTAGGGAACCATCTCGGATTTCGGATGCCGGCCGCCGACGACAAGGCCGACGGTGACGGCAGGATTGAGATGGCAGCCGGAGATGTGGCCGATGGCATAGGCCATAGTCATCACGGTGAGGCCGAAGGCGAGGGAAACGCCGACGAAGCCGATGCCGAGGTTCACCGGCGTGGGATCGGCGGTGAGAAACTTCGCCGCGAGCACGGCGCTGCCGCAGCCGCCGAAGACGAGCCAGAAGGTGCCGAAGAATTCAGCGATCAGTTTGTTTTTAAGGGGCATGATGGGATGGTGTTGGGATAGGTTGCTTTAGGAAGGTGAGATGCCGGACGAACTTCACCCGTGCATTTCGCACACCTACTAGCGGAAGTTTTTCCGTAGCACAAGAGCCCATCGTGATTTGTCGCTGGCTGCTGGCTGGAAGCCCCACCCCGCCAGCCAGTTCGCGAGGCACGATGCTTGCTCTTGCCAGATTGCGGCAATGAATCAGACTCTTCCGCGTGAAAGTCCTCGTCACCGCCGGCCCCACCCGCGAGCCGATTGATCCCGTGCGCTTCCTGACGAATCGCTCGTCCGGAAAGATGGGCTACGCGCTGGCGGCGGCCTTTGCGCACGAAGGGCACACGGTTTTCCTCGTCTCAGGCCCGACGAATCTGGATGTGCCGGATGGCGTGGATTTCGTGTCCGTGGAAACTGCCGCCCAGATGCATGACGTGGTGGAGCGCTACATCGGGAAAATGGACGTCGCCATTTTCGCTGCCGCCGTGGCCGACTATACCCCGGCCCGCGTGGAGAACCATAAATTGAAAAAGGCCGGCGAAGCTCTCACTCTCGAACTCGTCCGCACCGCAGACATCCTGGGCTCAGCTCGGAAAAAATTCGGCTTCACCGGCACCCTCGTCGGCTTCGCGGCGGAAACTGAAAACCTCGAAGCGAACGCCCGCGACAAGCTCGTTCGAAAACACTGCGATCTCGTCATCGCCAATGATGTCTCGAAACCCGGCATCGGATTCGACTCGGATCAAAACGAGATCCTCCTCGTCTATCCGGAACACAGCGAGCCACTCCCGCCCGCTTCGAAGCACGATCTATCCCATCAGCTCGTCAGCGTCATTTCAGAGCTCCACGCATCTTCTCTCAACTCCCAACTCCCAACCACCCACTCTCAACTTCTCCCATGACTGACCTCGAACTCGCCACCAGCGCCGCTCTCGCAGCGGGCAAACTCCTCCGCGCCAACTTCGGCACCGAAACCACCGTCGATGAAGCCACCCATCACGACATCAAGCTCGCACTCGATAAGGAATCCCAAGAACTCATCACCGATATCCTGCTAGGCGCTCGCCCGGGCGACGCACTATACGGCGAGGAAGGCATCGCCGGGAACCAGGAATCCGACCGCCAATGGATCGTCGATCCCATCGACGGCACGGTGAATTTCTTCTACGGCATCCCACATTTCTGCGTCTCCATCGCCTTGCGCGTGGCGGGTGAAATCGTCGTGGGCGTGATTCACGATCCGATGGTCGGTGAAACTTGGACCGTCGAAAAAGGTGGCCCCGCCATGCTCGACGGCAAGCCGATCAGCACCAGCAAGCGCTCTAACTTCGCCGAATCCATCCTCTTCGTCGGATGCGGCAAAGACGAAGCCGCCCTGCAAACCGGCATCGATCGCTTCAAGCGCGCCTCGCTCAAAGCCCGTAAGATGCGCATGATGGGTTCCGCCGCCCTTGGCATGGCCTACATCGCCAGCGGCCGTTTGGATGGATACATCGAGTCCCGCATCTCGCTGTGGGATATCGCCGCCGGTCAGCTTCTGGTAGAAACCGCCGGTGGAAAAGTAGAGCTCACCGTTGTCCCCGGCTATGATGATGCCTACTCCATCGTCGCCAGCAACGGCGTGATCGCGATTGAGGAAATTCTTTGAGGAAGTTGATGGTTGAGAGTTAGAAAATAGCGCTGACCCTTCTACCTCCCTACATTCGCCAATCACTATCAACCACATCCTCCAAACTCTCAACCCCCACCTCTCAACCTCTTCCCCCATGACCGGCATCGGCTACGACGTTCATCAATTCGCAGAAAACCGCCCGCTTGTTCTTGGTGGGGTGACCATTCCCCACACCCACGGCCTCGCCGGGCATTCCGATGCGGACGTGCTCTGCCACGCCATTGCTGATGCAGTGTTAGGAGCGATGGGCCAGCCGGACATTGGTTATTTTTTCCCGCCTGGCGATCCCGCGTGTAAGGACATCTGCTCTCTCAGAATTCTCGAAAAATGCCGCGATCTCGCAGCGGTGGCGGGATTGAAAATCATCAACGTGGATTCCACCCTCATCGCCGAGGCCCCAAAAGTCCTGCCTCATCGCGACGCCATGCGGAAGAATATCGGTGAAGCGTTAGGTATCCCGCCCGAACGCGTCGGCATCAAGGCGACGACGAACGAGACTATGGGATTCATTGGCCGAAAAGAAGGCATCGCCGCGCTGGCGGTGGCGCAGGTGGAGCTGTCTTGAGAAGTAGTCCGCACAGGGGACTGCGTGGTTCTTCGACTTCGTGAAAACCGCACAGGGGACTGTGCGGATCACCTCTAACACCATCAAACGGCTGTCGCCCCGAGCACCTCGCGGACGCGGCCGGCGATGACTTCGGCTAGATTCACCTCACCTTCCTCGCGAAGGAAGTCGGTGTAGTTGGAGGCGACGGCTTCGAGGTCATCGGCGTACACGGGGCCGAGGGCTTCGTAGCCGGCGAGGGATTTTTCGAAATGGCGGCGGGCCCATGAACGATCGCCGGTGTTGAGTAGGGCGAGGGCGAGGTTGTTATGGGACTGGGCGGTATCTGCGTGATTTTCTCCGAGGAGGTTGCGCCGGGTTTCGAGGGCGATCATGTGCATTTCCCGGGCCTGCTCGTAGAAACCAGCGGCCTGATAGAGAGCGCCAAGGTTGCTGGAGACGGTGGCCGTCTGCTCGTGGTCTTGGCCGAGTTGAGAATGAAGAATTTCCAAAGCGCGGAGGAAACTGGATTCTGCGGTATCGAGATCGCCAGCGGCCTTGGCGATGAAGCCGAGATTGTTCGCCATGGCGGCGATGTCGAGAAGGAGCGGGGGTTCGTGCCGCTCGAAGTATTCCATAGCGACCTTCCAATTGTTCACGGCGTGCTCCTCGCGACCAAGGCCGTCGTAAGCAGCACCAAGTCCGGCATGAAGGCGACCGATCTGGTCGAAACGGTCGGGGCGATCCTGAAGTTGGTCGATCGCCTGGCGGTAGTCGTCACGAGCGAGTTCGAAGTTGCCGAGCTCGCGGTGAATATCGCCACGGATTTCAAGTCCGGAGGCGAATGCATCGATGCTATCGAGATTCGGGCCGAGCGTCTGTTGGGATTTTTCAACGGCGGCGCTGGAGGCATGGAGGGCCTCGTTGAGGTTGCCTGCTGCGCGCAGAGATTCGACGCGGTCTTGAAGAATGCCAATGAGGGTAGCGGTCGGGGAGTCCATGAATTTGTGGGATTGATCCTATTATCGGCCATTTATGTCCCCTGACGAGCTGAAATCTCTTATCGGGGAAACTCTTTCAACTAATTCACTGCGGGAAGCGGGTAATGTGCCAAGTGCATCGCGCAGCGAGATGGAAGCATCGCCCTGAATTTGTGTAACCCCGAGAAGCCGTGCAAGTTCTGATTCAAAATGCCGCAGTGCCCGCAGGCTGGCGGGGGCGGCTTCGATGTGATCGAGTGCGCGCTGGAGGAGATCGTGCAAATCGGGATCCGGGTGCTCCGGTTCAACGGCCATTTCCAGAAGCTGACAACAATAGGCGGCGAGCAGCGTGGACGTGTAGCTGCGGCGCAGGCCCTCCCGCCAGTGGCTGATGATGACTTCGCGGAGGGAATGGAGCTCGCCGCGGCGTGCCTGGACGACGGAAATCTCGCCGCCGAAGAAGAGATCGAGCTTTCCAGCGAAGGGGCTGTTCAGGCGGCGGGCACCTTTTGCGACGGTTTTCACGAGGCCATGATTTTCGGTAAACCAATGGACGATGAGGCTGGTATCCGTCAGGCGGGTGAGACGGATGACGATGGCCTTGGTGGACTGCACGGGGGCGAGAATCGGGGTTTCGACAGCTTTTGCGATGGAAATCCGAGAGAATAGTCAGTTTGACTGATGGATTTACGGGGTTTTCCGGGGTAGAGTGCCGAAAAGGTACATTGACCAAACTTAAATTCGGCCATGAAGTTAGGCGCTGTCCATTTTAGTTGCCCTTTTTTGAGAATCATCCGAACAAATCACATGTGGCGCGTCGTCGAGTCCAGCTCGGGGGTGAACTACTGCCTTGAACGATTGGCATTGTGCAAATCCTATCGTGTGGCGGAGGTGTGCAATGAACTTGGCTGTTGCCAGAGATATTTCCACACGATGTTCATTCGAGACATCGGCTTACCACCGAAGCAGTGGATGATGATGGAGCGGATGGTGGTGGCGCGGCGCAAACTGGAGGGTGGAAAAATCCCTCAAGACGTGGCAAACGACCTTGGATTCATGTCGATCCAGACTTTCCGGAGACAGTTCTACCGCTATTACCAAATGCTTCCGGAGCGTTTTGTGAAGACTCGCAGGGTTTTTGATCCCGGTAAAATGGAAGTGGCGAGGGGCAAAAATAACTGACGCAGCCCGCCCAGTGAGTGGCGGGGCGGGAATGCGGCAAATATGGGCTATTTCTTCGGAATGATGAGCGTCCGGCCGTCGCGGATCAGGGTGCCAGAAATACCGTTTTCACGTTGCAGCGCGGAAATAGAACAACCGTAGCGGCTGGCGATGGAGGAAAGTGAATCGCCCGGCTTCACGACGTGACGAGTCGATTTCGACTTCGCCGTCACCGTAGTCTTGGGCTTGGGCTTGGACTTGGCTTTGACCACCTCCGGTTCGGGTTTGGTTTTCTTTTTGACGGTGACTTCCGGTTCGGACTTCGACTTGGACTTGGTCTTGGTCGCCAAGGAATCGCGCTCGGACTGGTTGAGCGGGCGGGTTTTCACCACGACGGCTTCGGATTCCTTTTTCGAGGTGGCGGTGGTTTTGGTTTTGGTCTCGGCGATCGTCGGCTTTGGCGACGAGGTGGCCAGCGGCACCGAGTTGAGCGGGGGTTGCTCGTTCAGGGCGACTTGAGGCACGTCGTCAGTCTTGGTCACGCGGGACGAGGAGCCGCCGGGACGACGCCATTGGGACGGATTGTCCGCCCATTCCTCGCGGTATCTGCCCTGGCTGTCGAAAGGTCCGATGCCCGCTTGCTGTGAGCCATTGCCGGAACCACCGCCACCGCCATTGCCGCAACTGACAAGAATGAATGGGAGCGCGCAGGCGGCGGAAATCCAAAGGGCCACTTTCATGTGCGGGATCATGATGCATCCCCCGACTTTGGCAAAACATTGTTAATCGCTCCGTATGTTTTTTTCCGGCCACCGGTGGGAATTCCCTGCAACTTCAATCTTGCGCTGTCGCGTCAGGGGTGTCAGTCAATCTGGCGCAAGGTCGTGAGGGGCATTAGCTCAGTTGGTAGAGCGCTTCGTTCGCAATGAAGAGGTCAGGAGTTCGAATCTCCTATGCTCCACGCCCCTGAAACCGTTGAAAAGCCCTATTTTCTAGGGCTTTTTTGCATCCAGGCTGATAGAGGCTCTTCCGCCGGCATCCGTCAAGTTCCGTCGAATTCCGAAAAAACCGGCACTTTTGGGCAACTTTTTGGGCAACTTTTTCCGGGTTCTGAAATAAGTTCGCCACTGACATTTCCGGCGCGATCCCCGATCATCTGCGGCATGAGGAAATCGTCATCAAAAAATGAACCCACGGGCTACCCGGAATTCGCAGTTCGCGCGGAAGCGATCAGTCGGTTTTTCTCCCCGCCACTGGCGAGCAGCACCTTCCATGATTTCGTGAACAAAGGGCAAATCGTTCCATTAAAAGGGATTCGGGGATTCTACCTGCTCAACGATTCGCTGCGTCGTCTCGGCTTGCGGGAAGTGCCCTGCCTGCCGGTCGAAGCCTCGAAACATTCCATGGAGGACATCTTGCGGTTAGCGTTGACGATGGTCGATCCGGAGGTTTTCCCGATGCCGCCTTGGGCCGTGGTTCAGGAGGAAATTGATTTGCGGGACATCGATCATGCCAAGCACTTGGCGGAGATGCACCGAGAAGCCATCGAGTCGCTGGAGTCGTTCCAGGAAAGGGCCGCTTACGGGGCTGGCGCTCTTGATGCGCAGGCGGAGCTGGAAGCGGCAACGAAGTCCGGCGCGGAGTAATGGTGGCACAACTTCAGGGAAAACTTTAGCCCGGAACATTAATCGAAGATTTGCCTCCACTCAGCCAATCATAACTGACGACCGCATCCACGTTATCGTCGCCCAATCTCCCCGCATGAGCACAAAAAAGAAAACGCCTCCCTCAGTCGCCCAAGACTCGTTAAATCCCTCGGCTGAACACGCCCCCAAGGCCGGAGCTCCGTTCCCGGCGGATGGCGCATCACATTCTACGCTCCTAGATTTGGGATTTGCGGAATTTCCCCCTCCGCACCATCTGGGCCCGGAAATGATCGCGATGCTGATGCCCGGCGCGCATCGGAGAGCAGCCAAGACTTCCACTCTCTCTAAGCTGCTAAAAACCAGAGCCAGCCATCGTAGCGACAAAAGTGCTTCGAACATCGAAAAGAGCGAGGTGACTGATCATGACATCCCAAGCGAGGAGTTTCCTGGTTTGCTCTCTCCCCAACTTCTCGAAATGGAGCGCTTGCTCAAGGAAGCGGATTACCAACCGTCCGAAGAGACACGCAAGTCGGGATCCTGGTGGATGCTTCCCGAAATTCTCGCTGGAATGCCGTTTGATTTCCGGAGACTGGCTATGTGCAAATTCCGCGAAGGAATCCGAGTGTTCGGCAAAATTCCCGTGCACAAACAATCCGAGCACTCGCCAAACAGTTCCAAACCCTCTCCAAAGATTACAAAGACGGGTCCGGCGCGTCCGATGGGATGCCCGGAGGCACCTCCCGAGGGATCCACGTTTATTCTCGCCTGGCGCGAAGGAGACTTTTGGAACTGGAATCTCGGAGATTTCGAATACGAATGGAATGTTGTAACTCCAACCCGTTTCCATCCGCGCCTCAGAAACGAGTGCGAAAAATACATCCAGTGCCTCAGCAACCACGTGGAGCAGGGCGACCCATCCATAGCTGCTGTGGCTCGTGGTATTCTCAAAATACTTGATCAGCATCAACATCCCCGCGAGTCGTCCAAGCCAACAGATTTGGAAATAGGTCTTTATGCCGGAGTGCTTCTCGCCCGCCAACTGATCTACCGGTCGGCAGATGAGCGCTACGCTGAAAAAATCGAAACCAGAAGATCCGCCTGGCCGGCTATACTCAGGCACGCGTTTCAGCGCCATGGTTGGGAGCTTCGAAACGACAAGTTACTCATAGCGATAAACGGTCGGCGGGAAGAGGAAGGACCCGCAAAGGCAAAAGCAATAATTCACCAAATCGTGACATTTCCAGAGTGGCCGTATGTGCCAAATGAAGGGATTTTGACCTACGGACAGTTCAAGAAGAAAGCTTCTGATATGAGATCGGAATACAGAGCGATGTCGAAGCCAGATGCGATACCTGCTCGAATGAGAGGACTCCTCGACCGCCCCAGTAAGAAATAATTGAGCGGAAGCGCTCAAGACGGCGAGTAAGATTCGGATTGGATAGCAACCCCATCACCATAAGGACCGAATCCTAGCGCGTCTGCCGATTGCCAAGGTGCTTTGGAGTGCCGGTGCGACGCGCATCCCAATCGCAAGGCCAACGCTGTTTCAGCGGAGACGACCTCTCATGACGTCGTCTAGGCAACCCCTGCGGGGGTCGGGATGACAAATATGAGGGAGAGGTTTTGCGGATACCAATCCGCAACTATGCGCCCTTCACCGAGTAGGGCGGCGCATGGGAATAGACTTCCCATGCAAAATAACGCATCCACACCGCCGGCTTACCCGTCGAGTCCAGATACTCCGCAAGCCTTACTCAAACGCAAGGGTCTCGCGACCGCGTTGGATTGCTCGCTGCGCACCGTCGATAATCTGCAGGCAGCGGGAATGCCATGCGTCTTCATCGGTCGGTCACGCCGCTTCGTTTTTACCGAAGTGCTCGCTTGGCTAAAGCGGAAAGGCGGCGGGCGATGATCAATGCGCCCGGGCAGAGCGATTCAGCAGGCCACGGATGTGTCAGCGCTCCATGCCGCTCCCCCTACAGTAGTTACCCCCAAACACCAAATAACGACACGAACGACGCAACTGGAACCAGCCATGAACCGCGTCACAGCGTGAACCCTTAAAACCCGTGCTCGACACCCTATACATAGGCCTTGATGAAGAGATTCCGATCGATTTCCTCGAAGGCATTCCGGCGAACGAGGCGTTCAGCCCTCCGCAGATGCCGGGTTGGACCGGCCGTTTGGAAACCACGAAACCATCGAGTTACTATTCCAAACACCTGGGCGCGAAATTCATGCTGAAACTGCGTCATCACGAAACCGGTGTCACCATAACGGGACCCGTCTTTTACGACAAAGACTATTGGCTATGCGCTACAATCCGCGCAAACATTCCGCGCTTGGCGGGCCTGCCGGACGTCTGGCTCCCGGAGAACGATCGTGAGATACAAACCGCGATCACCAAACTTGAGCAGCTTCTCACGTGGCTACCGGATAGTTGGAAACTTCGGGCCAAGATTAAGGAGTTGCACCTTACGATGAACTTCGAATTCACCGGCCCCATGTCAGCGCAGGATGTCATGGGTGCGCACCAACTGATGCGACACAAGCGTGTTCGCCCCGATCCCCTGAAGTTTAAGCCGTCCCACAAAACCTTGTATTGGAGGGGCAAGGACACCGTCATCGCGTTATACGAAAAGACGACTGAAGCGTGCAGCAGGTTGGCGAAGGAACGGAACACAACGGTGGATGAAATTCGCAAGCGTTACCATCTTGACGAACTTCTACGACTGGAATTCCGCCTTAAGACCCCGGCCCTGATCAAGCTGTTGGATCGCGTTTTACCGGCACCTCCCGTTCCCGCTGACGGCCCCCCGCTGCCCAAATCGGCGTCAAGTAACTTACCGCTCTCCATTTTAACGAAGGACATATCACAATCACTCTTCGGATTCGCCGCTAAACACGTGGAGACGCCCCCACCAGGGGGCGGCGTAATCGCAGCAGAACCCAAAGATTGCTCCGGTTGGTGGGTTCGCAAATCAGCCCGCCAGATCATTGACCGCTCTGGCATGCCGAAGGGATTTCGACACCAACTGATGCATGGTCGCAAGATCATCCAATCCGGCGTCGGCACTGATGCGAATCGCACATTCCGGGCACAGGCGGATTTCCTCAACAAAGAGGGCCGATCTTAAACTGGATCGAGCCTGCGTCTTTTGTTTTCACGCCCCTATAAACGCTCCCCTTAGACCAATCACCCTTATGAACAAAGCATCCCGACATATTGAATTCCTCAATCATCTCAGTGTTCGTGACCTCGGCAACGGGTGTCCGATTGCCGGCGCTGAAACTCTGATCAACATCTGCGCCGCCCTGGCAGGGATATCATACCCGGAAAGCTGCCTGACCATTTCTGAAACCGGGCAGAAGTTTTCGATTGGCTGTAACATACTGACCACCTCCCCTTTATCGGTGGGCAGCGTGGCTGACGCCGTCCTTGCTCCCATCTGGGACCTACAAGCCCGGCATTTCGACAACACCGCCTCCCGCGCGGCAATGCGCCTTGAGAGCGAACCGGCGAAGATTGGCGTTCCGTCCAAATGGAAGGAGTCTCCCACCTACGCGACAGGCGAAGCTAGCCCGATGCCGGACGATCAATATTCTGACCCAAGAGATACACGATGGCTCACCGAGCGATCTCCATCGCAGCACC
>JBBRYQ010000022.1:0-69741 GCA_038237425.1 Verrucomicrobiales bacterium | reverse complement strand
GGCTGGGGCGGTTTCGCGGTTCATGCGGTGACGAACTACGGTTGCCGCGTGACCGGCCTCACTCTGTCGGAAGCACAGGCCGTCTATGCGAAAAAGCGGGTTGCCGATGCAGGCTTGCAAGATCAGATAGAAATCCGGATTCAGGACTATCGGCATGTAGAGGGGCGTTTTGATAAGATTGCCTCGATTGAAATGCTGGAAGCGGTAGGGGACAAGTATCACGATTCGTTTTTCGCCAAGTGTGCAGAAGTATTAAAATCGAATGGCCTGTTGGGCGTGCAGATGATCACCGTGCCAGACTGTAGTTACGCCAGTTTGAGGGAAAACGTGGATTGGATCCAAAAACATATTTTTCCGGGCTCGTTGCTATTGAGTGTTGGGCGAATCAACCAGGTCCTGATGAAAACGGGAGATCTCTTCATGCATGATCTTGAAGATCTTGGTGCCGACTATGCGCGAACGCTCGCTACTTGGTATGACAATTTCAACGGAGTGCTGGATCCCGTGCGCGCGCTCGGGTTCGACGAACCGTTCATTCGGAGTTGGAATTACTATCTGAAATACTGCGAAGCCGCGTTCAGGACGCGTAACATCTCGGTAGTGCAGGCGGTTTACACGCGACCAAACAATGCGATCCTGCACCGCCAGTTCACCGAAGACCGGATCTGATGGGTATGTCTGATTCAATACTCCCGGTGGAAAAGCCCGGCTTGTTACGGCGCTGGGTGGTGGCTCCTGTGGTCGGCCAACTTTCAGTTGGGATTACCCCAGAACGCCTGTCGTGGGCGATCGCGGCGGGGATCGTGCTGGGGGTCTTTCCCGTGTTAGGAACGACGACACTGGTCTGCTTGTTCGTGGGATGGGCGTTTCGCTTGAATCAACCGGTCTTGCATGTTTTCAGCAACCTCGTCTATCCACTTCATCTGGCTCTGATCTTGGTGTTCATCCACATGGGCGAGCACCTGTTCAACGTGCCGCGTCTGTCATTTTCTCTTCCGGAGCTGGTGGAAAAATTTAAGGAGAGTCCGCTTCAGTTTTGTCGGGATTTCGGGATCGCCGCGTTTCACGGAGTCGTCGCATGGATGGTGGTAGCACCATTCGCCGCTCTGCTGATCAGGACTGTCTCGCTGCCAGTCCTGCGGAGGCTAAGTAGAGCTATCAAAAAAGAAAAGGAAGCTACGCCATGAGCATCGTGTGGTTAGTGGCATCTGCGCTGGCGTTGATGGTGGGGCTTTTCACTGCCGCATGGTTCGTCGCGCGGAAGGTGGACAATTACTCGCTGGTGGATGCAGTGTGGGCTCTCGGTATCGGCGTGACTGCCTGGTTCTGGTTTGCGATGGGCGGTTGGCATCCGAAACAATGGGTCGCTTTGGGACTGGTGACGCTGTGGAGCATACGGCTAGGCTGGCACCTACAAAAACGCATTCGTAGCCACCATCCGGTCGAAGATGCCCGCTACATCAAGCTGAGGGAGATATGGTTGGGCCGGATCGCCGCGGCATTTTTCTGGTTTTTCCAAGCGCAGGCGGTGTCTGTGGTATTGTTAGCTTTGCCGTTTCTTCTCATATTCCGCGATTCTGATGCGTCATGGGGTATTTGGGAAACTGTAGGCCTAGCATTGAGCATAATTGGAATCGTGGGGGAAGGGCTGGCAGATTCACAGATGTCCGCTTTTAAAAAGCGAAACAGCCGGATCGACGGAGTTTGTCAGTCCGGGCTGTGGTATTATTCGCGGCATCCTAATTATTTTTTTGAGGCTGTGATCTGGTCCGGATTTTACGTTTATGCCTGTGGCTCGGAGTGGGGCTGGCTCACGGTTTATGCGCCCGCCATGATCTGTTATCTCCTGCTGAAGGTCACGGGAATACCACCCACGGAGGCGGCGGCCCTACTTCGCAAGGGTGAAGCCTACCGACGCTATCAGGATTCCACCAGTGCTTTTATCCCGTGGCCACCGCGCAATAAGATCCAACACGAATCACCATGATCAATACCGACAAACTTCTCGCCAAAGATATCCTTCCTGACAAACTGATCCGTCTTGGTATTCGCGCCCGCCTTGCTGGAACACTGGCGCCTTTTGAAAAGCTCGACTGCGAGCAGCGCCAGGCACGATTGATGCAGCATGTGAAGGAACTCCGCGCCAGCCCGATCGCGATCGCTACCGCAGAGGCGAACGAGCAGCACTATGAACTGCCCACGCGGTTTTTCGAGCGGGTGCTCGGCAAGCACATGAAATACAGCTCTGGCTACTGGGATGCGGGTGTCACTGACATCGATGTATCGGAAGCACGCATGCTCGCGCTGACCTGTGAACGGGCTGGGCTGACGGACGGTCTGCGCATCCTAGAACTTGGCTGCGGATGGGGTTCGCTCACACTCTGGATGGCGGCTCACTATCCGAACTCTAAAATCACGGTGGTGTCCAATTCAAGAACGCAGAAGCTGCACATCGACGCGCAACTGGCCGCACGTGGGTTGACAAATGTCGAAGTACGGACAGCAAACATGATCGATTATCAAGGAGAGGGGGCTTCGGTTTTTGATCGGGTGGTATCGGTGGAGATGTTCGAGCACATGAAGAACTATCAGTTACTGATGTCACGAATTTGCGGATGGCTAAAACCCGGTGGCGCGTTGTTCGTGCATATTTTCACGCATCGTGAATACGCCTATCATTACGAGGCAGAAGGGGAGGACGACTGGATGGCGCGTTATTTTTTCACCGGCGGGCAGATGCCTTCGGATGACCTGCTATTGTATTTTCAAAATGATTTGAAGATCGATGCACACTGGCAGGTGAATGGAGCACACTATCAGAAAACATCGGAGGCTTGGCTGTCACGCATGGATGCGGCGCGCGATGAGCTGATGCCGCTTATCCGCGAGACCTATGGGCCGGACCAACAGACACGCTGGTGGGTTTATTGGCGGGTCTTCTTTATGGCTTGTGCGGAACTTTGGGGCTACCGGAGTGGAGAAGAATGGATCGTTTCTCACTACCGTTTTCGCAAACCCGATTGACGTCTATTAGAACGTTTTCCGCAGATGCGAAGGGAGGATGTTCAATTGCTCCCGATATTTCGCCACTGTTCGGCGGGCGACTTTGATGCCCTGTTTGTCGAGGGCCTTCATAAGGACCTCGTCGGATAGAGGCTTCGCTGGATTTTCGGCGGTGACGAGCTGTTGGATGGCTTCGCGGACACCGGCATTGGAGACTTCCGCGCCGTCACTGGTCTGATAGCCGGTTGCGAAAAAGGCACGCATTTCCATCAGTCCATGTGGGGTCAGCACGTATTTCCCCGCGACGGCCCGCGAGATGGTGGTGGCGTGAAGATTGAGTTCGTCCGCGATGTCGTTCATGGTGAGCGGACGCAGGTGGCGGTGGCCTTTGGTAAGGAACAACGGCTGGTGCTCGATTAGCTTGTGGGCGATGGCGAGGATCGTTTCCTGACGTAGGGAGATCGCGTGGATCAGGCTGCGTCCATCGCGGATCTGATCGCGGAGGAACTGTCGGGCCTTCGCATCCGTTCCGTTTTTCCCGATCATGTCCTTGTAGAAATCATTGATGCGGAGGTTGGGAAGGTGCTCGCCGGTGAGGCGGGCATACCATTGTCCATCGTCGTTGCGCTCGATGACCGCGTCGGGCAGGATGTAGGGATTTCCTGTTGGATCGAATTCGCCACCAGGATTGGGTGTCAGTCGTCCGATCCGTGAGGCGGCCTCGGCGATGCGCTCCACCGTGGTGCCCAGCGCGCGAGCAATCTGAGGATGGCGTTTCCGCGCGAGATCCTCAAGGTGATCGCGGACGATTTTGTATTCGATGGTTTCCTTTCCGATGGTGCGCTCCAATTGCAGAAGCAGCGACTCCGGAATGCCAGAGGCTCCGATGCCTGCCGGATCGAACGATTGCACCAGAAGGAGTGCTTCATCGAGATCCTTCGGACGGATCCCTAGGCGGACGCCTAGAGTCTTTGCGGGCAAGTCGAGAAAACCACGCTCGTCGAGATTTCCCAGAATCGCTTGGGCTGCCTCGCGGATCTCGGGATCGACCATGGAGAGATCTAGCTGATTTTGCAAATGCTGCTGGAGGGTTTCCGGGGCAACAATCGAATCATACATCCGCTGGCGCCTTTCCTCGTCTTCGCTGGTCCAAGGGGAACTTTTCCCTTCGAGGATCGTGCGATCCCGCCAGTCGTCGTCCGTTTGATTCATGTAATCGAGCGAGTCGGCCTCATCGGGATCCGGGCCTTCCTCATCGAGTGAAATACTTTCCGTGATGTCTTCGAGGACTGGATTCGTCTCAAGCGCCTGCTGGACCAGTTGGGACAACTCGAGAGTGCCCGCCTGAAGGATCTCCAAACTCTTGCGCATCTGCGGCGCGAGCGTTTGCTGCTGGGAAAGCGACTGATGGAGAAAAGCGTCTGACATTACTTGCTGGCGGCAACTTATTGCCGGACTCAGACTAAGACGCTTGAAATAAAAAGCAGCAAATTTCGTGCCATTAAGCGAAAGTTTATTGTTTGACTTGAGTCAAAACGGGTACACCGCAGAGCCGAATGCTTCTTAAACCATGATAGACAGTGGGTTCCGGTAGAGTTCTTGATCGCAAAAGACTGACTGAAGAAACTTTGTTTTTTGCAGTTTCGCTCAAAATATTTTCAACAGGCTGAAGTTCACCCCCATTTCTTGGTATCTATCTTCCCGTCAATTTTCAAAGTTGATCCCTGTTTTTTATTCCATGGGCAATCCTGCGGATCTCCAACTGTCGATTCCAAAACTGAGAACGGACACCTTGTAATCGCGACGGGCGAGTTTGTGGGCGACGCCCCGTGCCTCTGGGCAGCCGAGGTTGAAGCAATATACGGCGATTTTCTTGCCTGATTGCAGCGCCTTCTGGATCTCGATGTCACGCGTCTCGACTTGTGCCGCGTAGTCGGTATAGGGCCAGTTGATTGCGCCCGGGATGTGATCGATTTGATAGAAATAGGGTACCCGCACGTCGTAGATCAGCACTTTCTCCGCCTGCTGAAGTTTGAACAGTTCGTCGAGCCCGATGCTGGTTGATTCACCCTTGGACTTGTGGGTGGAAGGGATGATCTTTGGTTTGCTGTGGGGGGGCTCAATCACCGGAGCGGTAACTTTAGCGGGCGCGCACGCAAGGACTTCGAGCAAACAAAACAAGAGGAGTAGCCATTTCAGAAAACGCATGGTCGAGGCTTAGCGGTGCCCGTGTGTCCGGTCAAAGGGGAATTGCTGTCCAAATTTCGCTTTCACTTTGCCGACGGCAGCGACGGAGGTGATAGTCGGCTAGCCCCCATCGTGATCCGTTCATCCTTGCCTATTCCGGCGCTTCTTTTCAGCGCACTGCTGCTCCAGTCCTGCCAGACTGTGAACTTTTACAGTCAGGCGATCGGTGGGCAGATGGAAATTTTCAGGAAAAGCCGACCCATCCCGCCGATCATCGCCAATCCCGGGACGGATGCAAAATTGCGACAACAGTTGGTCGCTGTTGAAGGTATCCGGAAATTCGCGACTGATTTTCTCACACTTCCTGGCGACGAAAGTTACGGCACTTATGCCGATCTCGGGCGTGAGTACGTGACTTGGGTGATTTACGCAGCGCCAGAGTTTTCCCTGAAACCAAAAACGTGGTGGTATCCCACGCTCGGAAATCTCGACTACCGCGGTTGTTTCCGGAAAACGGATGCCGATCAGATTGCCGCGGGTCTGCGCGGAGACGGCTACGACGTCACGGTGGCCGGAGTTGACGCCTATTCCACGCTCGGCTGGTTTCACGATCCCGTGCTCAATTGTTTCGTTAATAACAACGACATCAATCTAGCGGAGCTTATTTTCCATGAACTCACCCACCGCCGCCTCTTCCGCAACGGCGACACCGCCTTCAACGAAGCTCTCGCCACCGCCTATTCCGAGGAGTGCGTGAAACGCTGGCTTGTCTATCAAAAGCGTAATGCCGACCTGCGGCGCTATGAGCAACTTCTGGTCCGCCGCAACCAGTTCTACGACGAGATCGATGCCACCAGAGTCAAGCTGGAAGCCCTCTACGCCAGCAACAAACAGCCGGAACAGATGCGATATGAAAAATCCGCTGTTCTCAGCGAACTCCGCCAGCATTTCCGCGAATTGAGAAAACGCTGGGGAGGTCACGGATTGGAATCATGGCTTACGGAGGATCTCAATAACGCGCATCTCATCTCTATCATCACCTATCAGAAGAAGGTGCCGCTCTTTCACCAGTTGATCAAGGACTGTCAGGGGGATTCCGATCTATTTTTCAAACGAGCGAAGGCGCTGCCAAAGTTGAGCCTGTGAACTCAGGGTTTTAGATCTAGCCGCAGGTCTGCGGCGATCTGCCGTTTCCAGTCCGTCGCGACCTGTGCCGCCTCAGCGTGGTTTTCCCACAGCCCGATGGCGGCGTGGACTTCTCTCAGAACGGCTTTCGCTCTCGGTGGCTTCAGGTTGGCCGCAGCCGCTGAATCTAGCAGGTCTGCGGTGGTGAAACCGTCGCGTTTCCCCGCGAGTGCCATTTGGTGGCGGTGAGTCCATGCGCCGCTGGGATTGTATGCGTATGTCAGGTCGAAAGCCGGTGCGAGATGCCAGCCGCCGCCGCGGTCCATGGAGAACGCGAGGTTCTTGGTATGGTCGTCCTGGTTTCTGGATAGAATGTTGAACACTGCTCGCCGATAGAGTTCAGTGAGGTCGGGCTGTGGAAGACCGAGGAGGCGGGCGATTTGGAACGCCTGCTCATAGGAATAGGCACCTGCCTGGTTGAAATCAAAATGAGCCATCGCACACAAGCTTTGGATGTGCAGCTTCCCGCCATCGTCGGTTCGGTCGAAGCGGCGCGTCATGAAATGGGCGCGGCCGTTTTCCTCTAGCAGCCGGCATTCGCTCATCGTGATCCCTGCGGCGCGGGCCATGAGATGATAGGCGTATTCGATGCGGCCGTAACCGAGCGGATCGCTCAGCTCTTTGTCTCCGTTTGCGGAAACGCCATCGAATTTCAACAACCACGACTCAAATCCCGGGTCCGGCGTTACTTGGCCGGATCGAATTTCCCCGGTCTGTGGATTCCACGCGATCACCGCCTTTGCCCGTGCGCCGCCAGCAGAGGTGCCGACGCGGAGGATGGTGGCGAGTGCTTCGGGGGATTGCGCCAAGTTCGCGTGAAGGTCCTCCCGCGATGCGAGTGCGGCGTTGGCGAGTTCAACCAGAGCGCCGATGTGGAGTTGTTCGGAGGGTCCGGCCGTTAGCAGTGAAGGGCGGAATTCCAGCGCACCCATGGCCCGCGTCCCGAGGTAACAGAGCCGCTCCACCGGATCAAACGATGCCGCACTGCGTCCCAGGCGCGTCAGCCATTGATCGATGAGCAGGTTGCCGAACTTGTCAGGCAGCGAGTCCGCGAGCAGACCGGGCAGTCCTTTGAAGGTATCCCGCGGCAGGCCTGGAAAGCTGAAGCGTCCTGATCCAAGTGGCATGTGGATCGGCGAAATTTCGATGCCACTGCGCTGAAACGCCTCATCGTATTCAAACGTTCCGAGTTCACGTTCCGGGTCCCAAGTCACCGCGCCGATCAGCGTGTCGTAAAGATGGATGGAGGCGGTGGTCATTTTTCATCTCCCCATTTCCACGGCGTGGCGGGGAGCGCCTTCCGCGGTTTCGATGCATATTTGCGTGGCTCTTCCTGAAGTCTGGCCAATAGCAGGGGGCTAGGGCCGGGGTCCGGTAAGATTTGCTCGATGCAATCCAGCGAGTTCAATGCCCGCAGTAAGGCGATCAGCGTGCTCATGGTCGAGCCCTCGCCATTTTCGATCGCGGTGATGGTCCGCCGCGCCAAACCCGTGCGCTCGGCGATTTCTTCCTGACTGAAATTCAAATCCAGCCGCCGCCGTTTCAGGCGCTCACCGAGTTCTTTTTCGATCTCAGGATTGGTCAGTAAATGGATCATATGAGTGGAAAGTTGCGCAAATAGGAGGAAACGGGCTGAATATGAGCAAATTTTTGCGCATTGTCAATCCATTTACCAAATCATGAGCAATATTCCGCGCAAAATAAGACAAAAAGACGTTATTTGCGCGGATTTTTGCGCAAAAAAGTATTGATTTGAAACTGCGTTCTCAGGCGAAAAACGCAACACCCGATTCGAAGATTGGCTGGTGTTTGTTGCCGGGAACGTTTTTGGCGACCGATTTACCAGAGCGCTCGGTGTGAGCCATTTTCCCAAAGACGCGGCCGCAGGGTGAAGTAATCCCTTCGATTGCTGCGAGCGAGCCGTTCGGGTTGATGGCGATGTCCATTGACGGGAAGCCCTCCGCATCGACGTATTGCGTGGCGATCTGCCCGCTGGCGGTGAGGGCTGCGATGACTTCGGCGCTGGCGTGAAATTTACCTTCTCCGTGAGAAACCGGCACGCTGTGAATATCACCTAACGCACTTTTCGCCAGCCACGGCGAAAGCGTGCTGACGATGCGGGTATTCGCATAACAGGAAATGTGGCGGCCGATGCTGTTGTGGACGAGCGTCGGCGCGGCGGCCTGCGGGTCGCGGATTTCACCGTAGGGGACGAGGCCGGTTTTGATCAGCGCTTGAAAGCCATTACAAATGCCGAGGATGAGCCCATCGCGATTTTTCAGCAGGTCCATGATTGCATCGGAAACGCGCGGGTTGCGGATGATCGTTGCGATGAATTTTGCGGAGCCGTCGGGCTCGTCTCCCGCGCTGAAACCACCGGGGAACATGAGAATCTGGCTCTTTGAAATTTGTGCAGCGAGGGCCTTGAGTGATTCGTCGATGTGCTTCGCGGAAAGGTTACGGAAGACCAGAATCTCTGCATCGGCACCGGCTTGGCGGAAGGATTTTGCGGAGTCGTATTCGCTATTCGTTCCCGGGAAGGCAGGTATCAGCACCTTCGGTTTGGAGATTCTAGATTTCGGGTTCTGGATGCAGAGTGGAGAGTAAGCTGATATTTCCTTCACCTCCGATTCTTGATCTGGCTTCTCAGACTTCGTCGGATAGATCGGCTCAAGTGTGGCGGTCCATACGCTTTCGAGTTCGGTCAGTGTGTGGGCCTCGCTGTTGAGAACGAGGGTGGCGGCCGTCGTGGTTTTTCCGACTTCGAGGGAATCGAACTCGGCGGGAAGTGGCTCGCTGTGTTCAATGAGAAAGGCGAAATAGCGCTCGGTGATGAGATCGAGCGTGCTGTTGATTTCCGCGCCGATGTGGTTGCCGAAGGCCATTTTCGCGAGCCCAGCCGCGATGCCTGCCCGGCCGATGTGGTGGAGCGCGAGGATTTTGCCATCCACGTTGAGCTGATAAAGAGCGGCTGCGGTTTGCTTGAGCTCTTCGAAATTCGGGAGGTTTTCTGAATCTCGGGAAATTTGCACCAGCGAGAGAGTCGAGCCCGCTTGCTTGAACTCAGGCGAGAGCGCGAGGCTGGCTTTTCCTGGGGCGAGCGCGAACGAAACGAGAGTCGGCGGAACGTCGAGATCATTGAATGAGCCGGACATCGAGTCCTTGCCTCCGATTGCGGCGAGCCGCAGCGAATGTTGCGCGTGGAAGGCTCCTAACAAAGCTGCGAACGGCAGCCCCCAACGTTTCGGATCGTTGCCCAGTCGCGGGAAATATTCCTGAAGGGTGAGGCGCACATCAGACAAAAGAGCACCTGCGGCTACGGCTTTACAGACTGATTCAGTGACTGCATAAACGGCACCGTGGAAGGGAGAGGCCGATGATAGATCCGGATCGAAGCCCCATGCCATGAAGGTCGCGACATCCGTATTGCCTTCCAACAGCGGGATCTTCGCCACCATGGCGTCGGGAGGTGTTAGTTGTTTTTTTCCGCCGAATGGCCAGAGCACGGTGCCTGCGCCCACGGAGCCGTCGAACATCTCGCCGAGGCCCTTTTGCGAGCAGACATTGAGGGAGGATAAGTGATCAGTGAGCCGTGGAGAGTGAGCCGTGACAGAAAGATTTGGGGCTGTGACGTGAACTCTAGCCGTCTGTTGGACGCCGTTAGTATCAAGAAAAGCGCGGCTGAGATCGACGATGGTTTTGCCACGCCAAGTCATGATGAGGCGGCCGCTATCGGTGACATCGGCGACGTGTTTGCACTCGAGGTTTTCCTTGTCGGCCTCCGCGATGAAATAGGCGATTTCTGATGGATCGACGCAGACTGCCATGCGCTCTTGGGATTCGGAAATCGAGAGTTCGGTGCCGTCGAGCCCGTCATATTTTTTCGAAACCTCGTCGAGATTGATCACCAGCGATGGGGCGATTTCCCCGATGGCCACGGAAACGCCGCCTGCGCCGAAGTCGTTGCAGATCTTGATTTTTCGTGTGAGTTCCGGGTTGCGGAAAAGGCGTTGAATCTTGCGCTCGGTGGGGGCGTCGCCCTTCTGCACTTCCGCAGAATTTTCCAGAGCGGTGTCGGTGTGTTCCTTCGAGGAGCCGGTGGCACCGCCCACTCCGTCACGTCCGGTGCGTCCGCCGATGAGTAGGATCACATCGCCGGGCGCGGGCGTGCCACGGAAAACTTGCGAGCGTGGAGCAGCAGCCACGACAGCGCCGATTTCAAGCCGCTTCGCAACGTAGCCCGGGTGATAGACTTCTGTGACCTGGCCGGTGGCGAGGCCGATCTGATTTCCATACGACGAGTAACCGTGCGCAGCGACCTGACAGATTTTCTTCTGCGGGAGCTTGCCCGGAAGTGTTTCCGAAAACGGAGTGAGGGGATTGCCAGCGCCGGTGACGCGCATCGCCTGATAGACGTAGGAGCGGCCGGAAAGCGGATCGCGGATGCAGCCGCCGAGACAAGTGGCCGCGCCGCCGAAGGGCTCGATTTCGGTCGGGTGGTTGTGGGTCTCGTTTTTAAACATCACGAGCCACTCCTCCTCGGGCTTGTCGTCGATTTTCACCGGGACGACGATCGACGCGGCGTTCACCTCTTCGGAAACTTCGAGGTTATCGAGCTCGCCGGACGCGCGAAGTTCACGCATGCCGATGAGGGCGATGTCCATCAGAGTGATTGGCTTTTCACTGCGGCCCAGTTTCTCACGGGTGGAGAGGTAAGTTTGCCACGCACGTTCGACGACTTCGGCACCGGGATCAAACGTCGCTTCCTCGATGGCAGTTAGGAAAGTGGTGTGGCGGCAGTGGTCGGACCAATAGGTGTCGAGCATCTTGATTTCCGTGATGCTCGGGTCGCGCTTCTCTTCGTCGCGGAAATAAGTTTGGCAAAAGGCGACATCCTCCGCCGTCATCGCGAGTCCGAAACGGGACCGAATCTCCGCAGGATTTTCCGAAGTGAAACTGCTCAGAATCGCCACGTCCGCCGGCTCGTGAGTGTGCGGTTTCAGCGAATCCGGCACCGCCATCGAGGCCTCGTGCGAATCCACGGCATTGATCACGAAACCTTTGATTTTCGCGATCTCCTCCACGCTCACGCTGCCCTTGAGCACGATCACCTTCGCTGAGGAAACCAACGGACGCTCTTTCCCCGTCAGAATCTGCACGCACTGCGCTGCCGAGTCCGCGCGTTGATCGAACTGCCCCGGCAGAAACTCCACCGCGAATGCCGATTCATCCGCCACCAGCGAGAGGGCGGGGGAAATTTCATCCACCTGCGGCTCCGAGAGGATCGATTGCGCGGCCGTGTCAAATTCTTCGTCCGACAGGCCATCGACATCGTAGCGCTGGACCATGCGGACGCCGGTCAGCCCTGGCAGTCCGAGCGATTCATGGAGATCATGCAGAAGGTGGCGGGCCTCGGCGTTGTGACCGGCCTTTTTTTCGACGAAAATGCGATTCATGGGTGCGTGTAGCGGCAGAGCTTTGGAAAGCGCCGGATGCTAAGACACCCGCCCGGGAGGGCAAGCGGAATGGTCGGTAGATCAGATTGAGCGGCTCAGGGCCTCCTGATGCAGTCGATCAAGCTCCAAGTCCGAGATCGGCGTCGGATCGGGATACTCGAAAATTTCGCCCTCGAAATTCCGCAACGTGATCTTCCCGGACGCCGTATCGACAACGTAGTTCGGGTTGATCGGGATTTTGCCACCGCCGCCGGGGCCGTCGATGACGAATTGGGGAATGGCGTAGCCGGTGGTGTGGCCGCGCAGGCCTTCGATGATCGCCACGCCTTCTGCGACCGGCGTTCTGAGGTGTGAGGAGCCGTTGATGAGATCGCACTGATAGAGATAATACGGCTTCACACGGCACATCAGGAGCTTTTGGACGAGGGCTTTTTGGACTTCCACGCTGTCGTTTACGCCGCGGAGCATGACGCTTTGGTTGCCGAGCGGGATACCGGCATCGGCGAGGCGGCCGAGGGCGTCGCGGACTTCGGTGGTGAGCTCGCGCGGGTGATTCGTGTGGATAGAGATGAAAAGCGGGTGGTGCTTTTCCAACATCGCGCAAAGCTCCGGCGTGATCCGCTGGGGCAGGAAAATTGGAATCCGCGAGCCGATCCGGATGAACTGGATGTGTGGGATGGCACGCAGGCGGGTGAGGATTTTGTCCAGTCGATCATCTGAGAAGAGTAGGGGATCGCCGCCGGAAAGCAGGACGTCGCGGACTTCCGTGTGTTTTTCGAGATACTTGAACGCCATTTCCCATTGCGTCTCCAGATGCTGCTCGCCCACGCCGGAAACCACGCGGGATCTTGTGCAGTAGCGGCAGTATGACGCACAGCGGTCGGTCACGAGGAAAAGCACGCGGTCCGGATAACGATGCACCAGCCCCGGCACCGGCATGTGCGAATCCTCGCCGCACGGGTCCGCCATTTCCTCAGGGGCGTTCCAGCCCTCCTCGATGCGCGGAATCACTTGCCGGCGGATCGGGCAATTCGGGTCATCGCGGTCGATGAGATTGAAAAAGTGCGGAGTGATCGCCATCGCCAGCTTCGTTCCGGCGAGCAGGACGCCGGCGCGTTCTTCGTCGGTGAGATTGAGACGGAGATCCAGATCGGCGAGCGAATCCACGCGATTGCGGAGTTGCCATTTGTGGTCGTCCCAGTGGGTCATTTCATCCTGCGACCAATAGCCGGGAGCGTGGGAAATGAAGGTGGGGTCAAGGTCTGAAGGTCGCATGGAGAAGTGGGGAAATTCGGCGGAGCGTTTGATGGGGCACTTTGAACCGCTTCTGAAATTCTGCAACTGGGAATCTAATGACCTACTTTTTCTCCGGTGCAGCGCAGCGACGGATCAGCTCGATCAAGCGGCCGGTGGAAGCGGCCACCGTCGGGGCGAACGGAAGTTTCTCATCCGCCTCATCCACAGCGATATGTGGACGCGTGGAGACCCGGACGGCTGGTAGATTCATTTCAAAAAGCATGCTCGTCAGGTCCGAATCGTCGCCCAGGCAGATGTCCTCAGCTCCGTGCACATTTCCCAAGCCGGCCGCCAGATTCAGCGCGATTGCCGAACTTTCGCGAGAACTCAGCCAAAGCATTTCTCCCGCGCCCATCGCCTCCACGGCTAGCAATGACCTCGCGCCACCCGCCGATTTTACGATCTCGGAAAATTTCGCCGCTGTCTCTATCAGTGGGGCCTCGGGGTCGTTCGCATGTGGCAGGAAAACGAAATGAATTGCCATCCCCGGTTTGTCGCTCGCGAGCGCCTGCGCCGCTGCTAGAGTCGCTGCCAGCCCGGTCGCGTTCGCCTCCACGCCACGCGATCCGGCGCGGCTGTCATAGGAGGACACCACCCAGATTGCGGGGGCTTTTTCGTCTTTTCCGGAGATGGTCACGTGCAGGATCGGCCAGGACGCCGGGCCCTTGTGGAGTTTCACCGCGTAGCCCGTGTTCGATGGCCCTAGCAGCCCCTCGATCATCGCCGCCGTCCTTGATAGATTGGCCGCCGCCGTTTCGGAAGATCCATTCCGCTCTCCGATCACTTCTACCAGTTTCCGCAAGTCATCCGATAGCAGCGGGGTGGACACCGCCTGCGCGAAGCGTTCCTGCTCCACCTGCGCCTGCTTTTTCTCACGGTGGAAATAATACCACAGCGCCCCGCCTCCGGATCCCACTAACCACAGCGGCAGCAGGACGAGTAAAAGCGTGACCCAGCCGGATCGTTTCTGCGACTCGCTCATGCCTCGTTCTCGTGATCTGGATTGAAGTGATTTCCATTCTCATCGTCATCCTCCACCTCGATTTCCTTCCGCAAACGGTGGGAAATCCATGGGCGCACTAACAGACCGTAGAGGAGATAGAGGCTGAAAAGCACCACCGGCATGACAAAACGGAACTGCACCGTCACCAGCAGTAATAACATCGCGATCACGATTGCTCCCAGCGTGCCGCGCGTGCTCCAGCCCACTTTTTTGAAGCTCGGGTAGCGCACGTCACTGATCATCAGCAGCGAGAGTCCAAGCATGGCACCTGCGAGAATGTATTTCCATGGGCCTAGCTCATGGTCCGTGTGATAGAAATCGATCAGCAGGAAAGTGATCGAGGCAATGAAACCCGCCGCCATCGGAATCGGCAGTCCGCGGAAATCGGTGGAGGCACCCGGTTTTTTCGGCATCGAGGCGAGGCAGTTGAACCTTGCCAGCCGCATCGCACCGCAGATCAGATAGACCAGCGCGATCGCCCAGCCGAGGTTCCCTAGCGGAAATAGCACGGCTTTCGCCAGCAACATCGCCGGAGCCATGCCGAAGGAAATGATGTCCGCCAGCGAGTCGAACTCCTGCCCGAATGGCGATTCCTGGCCGCCCAGCCGCGCCAGTCGGCCGTCGAGAAGGTCGAACAAACACGACCCAAAAATCAGCAGGATGGCGTATTCATAATAGTGCTTCACCTGGTCGTAATACTCCTTTTCCGGCAGTTTCACGTTCCCCACCTCCACCAGCCCTTTGAAAATCATCAGCACCGCGAAGAATCCACACGCCAGATTGCAGGCCGTCATCAGGTTCGGCAAAAAGTAGATTTTCGGTTCGTCCGGGTCGCGGTCCTTCGGCATGGCGCGAGTTTATTCCACGGTTTGGGATTGGGAAACAGAGTAAAATCCGGTAGTCCACCTTCCTGCGATGAACCTGCTTTTCCTCTGCTCCCGGAACAAACTGCGCAGCCCCACCGCCGAGGCGATCTTCGCCGGTCGGCCGGGCGTGGAGGTGGACTCTGCTGGATTGAGCCCGGATGCCGAGGTGCCGCTGGAGGCGGAGCAGGTCGAATGGGCTGACCTGATCTTGGTGATGGAAAAAGCGCACCGCCGCCGCCTGAACCGGAATTTCGGGAAATTTCTCGCAGGAAAAAAAGTCGTCGTTCTCGATATCCCGGATGATTACGACTGCATGGACCCGGAGCTCGTTGCCCTGCTGGAGGCCCGCTGCGCGCGCTATCTGTTACCCTAGAGAAGAAAATTAAACCACAGATGAACAAAAATAGGCACAGATGATGAATGGGTTACAACATTGGAGAGCCAATAAATTCACTTCAGATCCCTTCATCCATCTGCGTCCATCCAAGTTCATCTGCGGTTGGTCTTTTTTCCAGGAACCCATCTGGCGGTATCGGGACACGTTGACGGGCCGCGCATTGGAGCTATAGAATCCGCCGTGCTTCCATGGTTTTCCAACAACGCGTTCCCGCTCTACCTCGCGCCGATGGCGGGGGTGACCGATGTGATTTTCCGCCAGATCTGCAAGGAGCTGGGCGCGGATGTGATGGTGACCGAATTCGTCTCGGCGGAGGGCATCATGCAGGCGGACGACCGGACCCGGAAATACACGGAGTTCTCGGAAGAACAGCGGCCGGTGGGCGTGCAGCTCTTCGGCGCAGACGGTGAGCGGATGGGCGAGGCGGCGAGGAAGATCATCGACAAAGGATTGGCCGGGAGGACGCCGGATTTCATCGATATCAATTTCGGTTGCCCAGTGAACAAAGTGGTCGCGCGGAATGGCGGCTCATCGCTGCTGCGGGATTGCCCGATGCTGGCGTCCGTGGCCTCCGGAGTGGCGAAGGCAGTGGGCGAGCAAGTGCCGGTGACCGCAAAAATGCGGATCGGCTGGGACGAAGACTCGGTGAACGCCGTGGAGGTGGCGAAAATTCTGGAAGAGAGCGGGATGCAGGCCATCGCCGTGCACGGTCGCACGCGGGCGCAGGGCTACGGCGGCGAGGCGAACTGGGACGTGATCGACGCCGTGGCGCGGGCGGTTTCCATCCCGGTGATCGGCAATGGCGACATCACCTGCGGCGCGGATGTGCAGAAACGGCGGGGCGAAACAGCAGTTTCAGGCGTAATGATCGGCCGCGCCGCGATGCAGAATCCGTGGGTCTTCCGCGAGGCGAAACATTTCATCGAGACCGGCACCTTGATGCCGGAGGTCAACGTGGAGGAGCGCTGGTCCCTCGTCATCCGGCATTGCAGGCTCGCAGTGGAAAGCCACCGGAACGGCAATGAAAAACAAACGCTGACAGCCATGCGCTCGCGGCTGATGGCCTATTGCAAAGGCTTCCCGGGGGCGAAGGAGCTGCGCGGGAAACTCTGCCACGTTTCCTCGATCAGCGAAGTGGAGGATCTAGCAGCGTTCTCGCTGGGCCGGGTGGAAATGGCGGAGCTCTGAGCGCCGGCGGTGGAGGTGGTGAGGAAAATTTTCCGGAATCGGTGCGAAGCACCTTGAACTGCGTGTAGCCTGCTGCCGCCTCGGCGTGGCTGACACGGCAATCGTGGGGATTTACCTGTCATTTCACCCAGCTCCGATTGGCTTCACACCAGCAAGTCGGCCTGACAGCAGGCTGTCTCAGCCACAGCGGCAGCAGGCTGCATGCAGTCCACAGACTTCGTCTCCTACCCGTGCCATCTGCTAGGGAAGCTCATCCAGGAGTGCCCCACCCGGATCCACTTGATATACGCACCTGCCCCGGGAAATTCCTTGCCAATTCAAGGGTTCATGGCGCACCTTTCAGACAGAATTACGTCAAATAGCATTCCCTGACACCCTACGAATAAAGACTGTTGGCCAAAATAAATGAAGAAGTGGATTACAGCGTTCACAGTCCTTGCTGTGATGGCAGGTGGCGTGGGATTCTATCTTCATCATCGCAAGGACCTGCTTCACACCGCCCATCGTCGCGAGTGGAAGAACAACGCCATTCGGGAGATTCGTTCCGACATTGCGAACCCCAAGTATTTCATCGATCGATTTGGATCTGAGCCTGCACCACTCGGCGTTTTCGACACGTCTGGGGAGGATGAAGATCGCTGGCTGCGGGACAACACGATAATCTGCGCCGATGGATCATGGCTGATTTTCCGTAACCGATGTCACAAGGAAGACCCGAAGATCCATGACATTTTCATCGCTTATGCTTCCGACAAGAGATGGTATTACTCGGATTTCCATTTCTGCATCGGTGCTATGGTTGTCGGGATGCGCGGCCAATCAGCAACTCTTGATGACTTCCGGAAGGATTTTTTTCTGAAGTCTTTCGACGGAGACTCCGACGATTCACTTGATCAAACTTGGAAAAGATAAGGCCAACAAGTCGTGACGCACCAACCGGCCATAAGCTTTTCAATTTCTTTTCATTTTCCTTTCAACCGCGCCGGTGGGCGCACATCTAACGTTCTGCAAGAAAATACTTATGAAACCACAAATAGCCATATTTTCTGCCTTCGCGATACTTATCGCGCATTCCACCGTTCAGGCAAAAGATGCCATTTACTCTCTCAAGGAAACGGCTCCATCTGAAATGACTGTGGACAAAGAAGAGCTTGTGGTGCGGATGCCTCTCAAGAGCGTAACTGCGTTGAAGGCAAAACGAATTGCATTGGATGAGGGTAAGGAAGGAGAGTATCAGATTCAGATCGACCTAATGGAAGCCCCAATGAAAGATTTTCGGCCCGTATTCGTCTTGGGAGACCAGACTCTCATGGAAGAACTTATGGTCGGTGGATCTGATGTGGTCGGTTACGCGATAACCATTAGAACTAATGAACTCGCAAAAGCAAGAGACTGGCTCAAGCGACTAAAGATTCTATTGAGACTGGATGATGCCAAGTCGATTAATCGAACTAATAAAGAACACGACAAGCCGCAAGAATGAAGAAGCAGAACAAGGCGTCGCACCACAATCCGCTACCCGCTCCGAGTTTGATTTTCCAGCGTGACTACAACCCTCAACCTGTGTCCAAGCCTCGCTCCCGGTAGCGGATGTGTGGACTTCGACGTTGCCAATAAAGTGAAGTCACTACTGTCATAAATTGGCGGACTATTCTGGGTCGGTGGAGTCACAGCACGACGACGGTTTACCGTTTAGTGTAGATCAAGAGGGCTGCGGTGGTGACTGGTCTGTCGAATGTAGCGCTTGTCGTTCTGGGTGAGCGGCGTGTTGTCGCGGACCTTGAGGGTAGTCGAATTGTGGGTGATGACAGTGGTGAATTTTTTTCCGCTGGACCAGGTGAGGAGATCGGATGAGACCTCGATGTGACGGCTCATGTCGCGTTGGCCCTCAGGCCAGGTGACGGTGAGCGTGCGGTATTTTTTTCCGTCGATCACTTCGATGCCGCTGACGGAAAGTGCGGTGTGTGGGGCAGCGGTGGCTTTTGCGATTGGGGTTGATCGCTTGGAAGCCGATGAGGATCTGCACTTGCCGGTCAGAACGATGTCGAAGCTTTTTTCATCCGCATCGTTGCTGGAAATGTGGATGGTGGCCCAGCGGGTGCCGGGAGTGGTGGGCTTGAAAGTGACATTGACGGAGGTGCTGGCACCGGGTGCGAGGGATGAGACACGCAGGTCACTAACAGTGAAATCGCTGCCGTTGAGACCGTTCTTGAGCAGGGAAAGTCTTGTGAGTCTGGCGGTGCCCAGATTGGTGATCGTCAGGGTTTTCTTGCCGCTGGCGCGGGAGAGGGCGGCACTTCCGAAATTGAGGAAGGCAGAATCATCGACGAGATTCGAGCCGCCGTTCAGTTTGATGGAGATTTCCGGAAGGGCGATGCCGGTGCCACTCAGGGAGATGGAAAACAGGCTTTCGTCTGCATCGCTGCTGGCGATCTGCAAGGTGGCTGTGCGCGCGCCGGCGGCGGATGGCGTGAAGAAAACCTTGAAGGAGGCAGATGCTCCCGGGTCCAGAGTGGTTTTTGGTAGCGAGGTAGTTTTGAAATCGGAAGCATGCGCTCCGCTGATGGAAACGGCGAGATTCGTGAGAGGGGCTGACCCGAGATTCCGGATGACGAAGGTCTGGGCGTCTCCTTTGGTGTCGATCACTTCCCCGTCGAATGGAACGGCCGCGCTGCCCGTGGTTAGATTGCCAGCGGATAAAGTGGAAACTGCAATTTCCGGAATCGCGATGCCAGTGCCGGATAGAACCAGCTTGAAGGCGCTGTCGATTCTATCGTCACTGAAGAATTGAAGCGTCGCGGAGCGGGTGCCTGCCGCAGTGGGTTTGAAAGAGACTTGGAAGCTGGTGCTGGCGCCGGGAGCGAGTGTGGTTTCCGGGAGAGGGCTGACGATGAAATCGGCGCTTTGTTCACCGGAGGAAACCAATTGAAGGCCGGTGAGCGGTGCGGTGCCGATGTTTTTGAGCGTGAATGTCTCCGCTGGACTGGTCGAGCCGCGGATGGCGCTTCCGAGATCTGCGCTGGTTTCCCCGCGGGCAAGCCAAGTGCCGTCGCTCTGACCGATGGCAAGAACGGACACGACGCCATCGATGCCTTCGAGCTTGATATCGAACAGATTCTCATCGGCATCGTTGCTGGCGATGTGGATGGCGGCGGTTCGTGCGCCGGGGGCGGAAGGAGTGAAAGTCAGGGTGAAGGTGGTGGAGCCGCCCGGAGCCAACAAGGTGGCGGCGGGGGCGCTGACGGTGAAATCGGATGCGTGTGCGCCGTTTTTGGAGATGGCTAGATTGGTGAGATTGCCGGTGCCGGTGTTTCTAATGGTGATGATCTGGGTGGCGCCGGTGGAACCGAGATTCACGTTACCCGAGGTGAGAGTGGAGCTACCATCGATGAGCTCGGAGTTGTCTGCGCGGGTGATAGAAATTTCAGGGACAGCGATGCCGGTGCCGCTGAGGGAAATGTGATAGGGGCTTTCGTCCGCGTCGTTGCTGGTGATGTGGATGGCGGCGGTTCTCGCTCCGGCGGCTGTTGGCTTGAAAACAACTTGGAAAGTCAGGCTGGCCCCGGGGGCGAGCGTGGCGTTCGGCAGTCCGTCCACTGCGAAGTCGGCGGCGTTTGCGCCGTCGCGGGTGATGGCGAGGTTGGTGAGGCTGGCGCTGCCCAGATTGCGGACGGTGAACGATTTCACCGCTCCGGTGGTGGCGATGTTCGCGTTGCCGAAAACGATGGTGGCGGATCCGCTGACCAGATTGCCGACGTCCATTTGATCGATGGCGATTTCCGGCACGGCGACGCCGATTCCAGTTAGCTTAATATCGAACGGGTTCTCATCGGCATCATTGCTGGCGATGTGGATGGCGGCGCTGCGTGCACCGGCTGCGGTTGGTTTGAAAACGATGGTGAAGCGGGTGCTGGCTCCCGGAGCGAGAGTGGCGGAGGAGATTCCGCTGACGATAAAATCGGACGTGGAGCCGTCGGTGGCAAGCAGGATACCAGTTAGGGCAGCGGTGCCGGTGTTGCTGATCGTGAAGGTGCGGGCGGTGCCGATAGAGCCGATGTTCACATTTCCGAAAGCGGCGGTGGATACTCCATCAACCAAGCTATTCGCGTCATCAAGTGTCACGGCGATTTCCGGGTTTGCAATGCCGCCGCCGGTGAGCTGGAGGTTGAACGGGCTGTGCTCTGAATCGTTGCTGGCGATGTGGATGGCAGCGGTTCTTTCTCCGGCTGCGGTGGGCTTGAAGGTGATTTTGAAATCGACGGCTGATCCCGGTGCGAGAGCGCTGGTGGTTGGTGCTTCGATCAGGAAATCGGCGGGATTGCTGCCGTCCATGCTGAGTGAGATGCCGGTGAGGTTTCCTGTGCCTGTGTTGCGGACGGTGATCACTTGGCTAACGCCCGCAGTGCCGAGATTCACGCTACCTTGCGGCAGTGTCGCGTTATTGATCAGACTCGTCCCGCCGGGCGTGAAGACTGAAATTCGCGGAACTGCTAGACCGTTTCCGATCAGGGCGATGTCGAAGGGATTTTCATCGGCATCGTTACTGGCGATGTGGATGGCGGCGGATTTCGTGCCGCTGGTAGTGGGCAGGAAACTGACTTGGAGCGTCGTGCTTTCGCCGGGGGCGAGGGAGGTTTTTGCCAGCGGGCCGACGACGAACTCTGAAACTTCCGCACCGTCGGTGGTGACCGCGAGATTGGTGAGATTGGCGGTTCCGGTGTTTTGGATGATCAAGGTTTCTGCTGCACTGCGGGTCCCGATGACCGAGTTGCTGAAATTCACACTCGCGGCTCCATCCGTTAGCTCGATGGCGGGTGACTGGCGCACGCTGATTTCTGGGAGACCGGTGATGCTGGCAGTGATGGAGAAATCGAACGGGTTTTCATCCGCATCGTTGCTGGTGAGGTGGATGGCGGCGCTTTTTTTGCCCACAGTGCTTGGTTTGCAGGTCACGTCGAAGGTCGTGCTGGCTCCGGGGGCGAGCGAGGTGATAGAGATTGCCCCTTGTGGAGACTGGGCGATGACGCGCACGTTATCGAGCCGCAGATCGATGGCGGCGGAGGTCGTGGAAAGGTCAGCGAAAGCGAGTGTGGTGCTACTGCTATCTGCCACGAACGTGAAACTCTGTGAGCTCCAGCGCGTGCTGCCGTCCGAGGGACCGGTCAGCGTGACGGACTTGGAAAGCAGCGGACCCGAACCGGTGACGATTGTTTTGATGATCTGCGTGTTAGAATTAAATGATAGGACACCGGCATCGAACGACAGAGTGTAAGTCGTGCCCGCCACAGTCGCAAATGTTTGGGTTAGTAAACCGTTTGGTTGCGTTTCTGCTGAGTTGAACTCGACGAGGGAGGCACCAGAAGTGGCGGCTGCATTTTGAATCACCCGCACATTTCCGGATGCGGTCCATCCGGCTAATTCGGACTCGAAGCTGCCGTTGGGCGAGGTGAGCAGCGCAAAGGGGATATTGCTGGAAAGTCCGAAAGATGCGGCGTCCGTGCCATCGAGTGTTAGCGATAACCCACTCAGGGTCGCAGTTCCTAAGTTCCGGACACTGATCGTGTGGCTGCTGGTGGATTGGATAGAAATGTCACCGAAGTCCACAGAGGACTGCCCGTCCGCTAGTAACGCGTCCGGTGACAGTTCCAGAGAAATTTCTGGAGTGGTGACTTGGGCGACGGTGAAAGAGATTTCATCCGATGAAGGACTGTAGAGAGCAGCAGTCGTGACGGCCTGAACCGTGCAGTAGTAAGTGGTTCCAGGGAGTAGTCCTGTCAGCGTGGCGGCGGGCGTGAGGCCGACGTTCTGTTCCTGCGTGTAGCTGCCGCTGGTGGTGCCGTAGAGAACCTTGTAGCCTGCAATGTCGTTCTCGGTGTTGGCGCTCCAAGCCAGATCGACCGTCCCTGCTGCGCTCGTGAAATCTGCTAGGAAAAATAGAACTGAAAACAATCGGATCAGGGCAGCGGCGAGTGGGTGGGTTTTAGGAAGCAGACGCATGGGCGAGATTCTGGGCAAAAAAGGAACCGGCAATCCTCAGGGTTTTTTAAGTTTTTAGCCATGAGGGCGAAAATCTTGAAAGATTATGAAAAAATCGGAGAGCGGGCCGAAAGATCATAGCTTCAAATCGTTTGGCAACTAAAAAGTTTATAACATGCGAATTTGCATAACTCGTTGATTTTCTGTGAATTCTAGCTGATAGCCTGACAGATTTTTCATCAACACGTTGCTGATCAACGACAAACCGCAGGGTGTCTTCTGCGATATTTTTTCGTAAACCGGATGAATCGTTTTCACCTTTCGAATCAAGTCATTGCGGTTGCGCGGATTGCGCGATCGACGCATGGTTCCACCGATGCAACTGGCGACAGATTCACTTGGACGGGGATTGCGGGATCTGCGGATTTCCGTGACGGACCGGTGCAATTTCCGCTGCCGTTATTGCATGCCGGTGGAGGTTTTTGGACCTGGCTACGCGTTTATGCCGAGAGAGGAACTCCTTACATTTGAAGAGATTGTGAGCTTGGTGAGGGTGCTGGTGCCGCTCGGAGTGGGGAAAATCCGGTTGACCGGCGGTGAGCCTCTGCTGCGGCGTGGACTCGACGACTTGGTAGCGATGATCGCAGCGGTCAGCGGGGTGCAGGACATCGCCATTACGACAAACGGCGTACTATTGGCTCATCACGCCGAGGCACTCGCGCTCGCCGGGCTCAACCGCGTGACCGTCAGCCTCGATGCGATGGATCGGCAGATTTTCGCTAGAATGAACGGGATCGGTGCCAAGGTGGAGCGCGTGCTGGCGGGTATCGAGGCCGCAAAGGCGTTCGGTCTGCCGGTGAAAGTGAACGCCGTGATCCAGCGCGGCGTGAACGAAGGCGAAATCTTGCCGCTCGCGCGGTGGGCGAAAACCGCTGGAGTGGATCTGCGCTACATCGAATACATGGACGTCGGCGAGACCAACGGTTGGAAACTCGACGAGGTCGTGTCCGGCGATGAAATATTGGAAATCCTCGGCAGCGAGTTTGATCTGGCGCCACGCGAGGCCGCCTACCGTGGTGAAGTCGCAGTGCATTGGCAACATGGCGATGGGGCGGGGGAGATCGGCCTGATCCGCTCGGTGACCAAGCCGTTCTGCCGTGATTGCCAGCGGCTGCGGCTCTCGGCCGATGGGAAAATTTTCACCTGTCTCTTCGCGGCCAGCGGTCATGATCTCCGGGGCTTACTCCGAGGTGGGATGGACGCCGCCGCCCTGCAGGAAACCGTGCGGGCGATCTGGGCCATCCGCGCTGATCGCTATTCCGAGGAGCGAGGAAAAGTCGGCCAACACAAGGCGGAGATGAGTTATCTGGGCGGCTGAGCGGCGAATTTCCGTGGGTTTTCAGATTGGCAGAAATCCTCTTGCCCTCCGCCGTGCGACTCTCCAATCTGCCGCCCACCAAGGCGGCTTGGCGGAATTGGTAGACGCGCTCGACTCAAAATCGAGTTCTAACGAGTGTGGGTTCGAGTCCCACAGCCGCTACTTTTCACTCACTGCGACAGCCGGTTTTTTCCCGACACACGCAGCATGAAAGCTCCCCGCACCATCGGCATCATCGCAGGCAACGGAGTTTATCCGGAAACCTTCATCCGTGCCGCACGGCGGGAATCTCCTGGGATCCGCCTCGTGATGTGCGCTTTTCCCGGTGAAACCCGCCCGGAGTTGGAAAATCTGGTGGATGTCACCGAGTGGATAAGGGTCGGGCAGCTCAGCAAGCCGATCAAATTTTTCTGCCGCGAGGGCGCGACCGAGGCGGTAATGATGGGGCAAATTTCTCCGAAGAATCTATTCGAAATGAGGACCGATCTGCGGGCGCTCATGATGTTTTCAAGACTCAAGTCGAGGAATGCAGAGACGATTTTTGGCGCGATCGCCAATGAGCTGGCGAAGGACGGCATCACGGTCCTGCCCGCCACCACTTTCCTGGAGGACCACCTGCCGGGCCCGGGGCCGGTCTGCGGGCCTGTTTTCAAAAAGCGCCAACTCGCCGACGCCGAGTTCGGCTTCCGGATCGCGAAACAAACAAGCGCCCTGGATATCGGCCAGAGCGTCGTCGTCCGCCACGGCACCGTGCTCGCGGCGGAGGCTTTCGAAGGCACCAACGCCTGTATCAAACGTGGCGGTGAGCTGGGGCGGGGGAAAGACGTGCTGCTGGTGAAAGTTTCAAAGCCGAACCAAGATTTCCGCTTCGATGTGCCGGTCGTAGGGCCGCAAACGATCGAAGCCTGTGTCGCTGCCGGGGTGGGGGGCATCGCCATTGAGGCGGGGAAAACCTTGCTGCTAGAAAAGGACAGGGTTGCTGAGCTTTGCGAAAAGCATGGAATCGGGATTCACGGCGTTTAAGGCAGCAAATCCGTGTAAGTCCCCGGATCGCTGCCGGGAATTTCAATCGCCCCGCAGTTCTTCGCATAGAATTCTCTCGGCCCCACACCGCCGATGATTGCGTAGGCGTGACCAAGATCGCGGATGCCTTCCAGTGCTTTGAAGAGCAGCGCTTTCCCCAAGCCCAGCCCGCGCGCGTTTTCCGAAACACCGGTGGGGCCGAAAAATCCGCGCATGGTCGTGTCATAGCAGGCGAAGCCGAGGATCTGCTTGTCCCGGGTGGCGATAAAGCAGGTGATCGGCTGGCGGCTAAGGGCGACCTCCACCTCGCTTACCCATTTCGGGGAAAAATGCTCCTTCGCAAAAGCGGCGACCGTGTGTTTTTCAAATGCCCGCGCCCGGCGCAGGGTGACTCCTTTTTCCGCGACCGCCTGATACATCGCTGCGGAGTCCGGCAGGTCATACAAGCGCACCAACATGTCGATCATGGAGGAAGTAAAACGCCCCGATGCTATTCCGGGAAGCTTGATTTGAGCACCAACCGTGATTTTGGCCGCCTGCTGGTCGCTTTCATTCTGAAAAACCCCGCATTTCATGAGATTAGGCGTAATTCATAAATCCGTCAGTTGACCGATTCGCCCAAGTCTCCTAGCTTCGCGCCGATTCCGTATCAATCTTATGAAAGCACCAATCACCGTTTCTATTACAGGCGCCGCCGGCCAGATCGGCTATGCACTCCTTTTCCGCATCGCTTCCGGCTTCGTTTTCGGCCCGGACCAACCTGTGAATCTCAAGCTGATCGAGATCGAGCCCGGCCTGCCAGCACTGCAAGGCGTGATCATGGAACTCGATGACTGTGCATTCCCACTGCTCAATGATGTCGTCGGCACCGCCGATCTCAACGAAGGCTTCAAAGATGCCAACTGGTGTCTGCTCGTCGGCTCCGTGCCGCGCAAGGCAGGAATGGAACGTGGCGATCTGCTCGGCATCAATGGCAAGATTTTCACGGGCCAAGGCAAGGCCATCGCCCGCAACGCCGCCAAGGATGTGCGCGTGCTCGTCGTCGGAAATCCTTGCAACACCAACTGCCTCATCGCTATGAGCAACGCGGAAGGCGTGCCGAAGGACCGCTTCTTCGCCATGACCCGCCTGGACGAAAACCGCGCGAAAAGCCAACTCGCCAAGAAGGCCAGCGTCCATCAGTCGAAGGTCACCAACCTCGCCATCTGGGGCAACCACTCCGCCACCCAGTATCCTGATTTCACCAACGCGAAAATCCAAGGCCGCGCCGCGACCGACGTCATCTCGCATGTCGAGTGGCTCAAGGGTGACTTCATTTCCACCGTCCAACAACGCGGTGCCGCCATCATCAAGGCCCGTGGCGCATCGTCCGCTGCCTCCGCTGCGAACGCCGCTCTCGACACGGTGAAAAGCCTCATCACTCCCACTCCCGCCGGTGACTGGCATTCCGTCGCCGTCTGCTCTGATGGCTCCTACGGCATTGAAAAAGGCCTCATCACTTCGTTCCCGATCCGCACGATCGAAAATGGCAAATGGGAAATCGTCCAAGGCTTGCCGATCGATGCCTTCAGCCAAGAGAAAATCGATGCCACCATCGCCGAGCTCAAGGAAGAGCGCGAAGCCGTGAAGGACCTGATCCCCGGCTGATCCGATAGACATTTGATTCAAACAAAAGCCCCTGCCGCAGCAATGCAGCAGGGGCTTTTTTCTGTCGGACTGCGAAATTCATTTCGCCAGCCAATGATCGGCGAAAGCAAAGCCCTCTCAAAAAGGGGAGCACACGCGCCCTCGCGTGTAGTCCTCGGCGCCCTCGCCGAGGACTGCGCGGAAGCGGCACGCGCGTTGTTTCACCGAAAACCGGAGTCCCATGGCCGCTCCAATCCATTTCCGGCAAGGGCGCGTGCGCCCCCAAAGCTCCGCGTTTCATTCAACCCACATTCCACGAATCTTGATGCGCGCCAGTCTATCAGCAAAGCCGGTCGCGGAAATCCGGATAGCCGAACTCGCGCAGGATTTCGAGATCGCCGTTCTCATGCTGGAGCGCGATCGCCGGGTGTTTCACTCCGTTGAACGTCGTCGTTTTCACCATCGTGTAATGCGCCATATCGTCGAAAACGAGTGTGTCGCCCACCTTCAGCTCGCGTGGGAAAGCGAAGTCACCCACCACATCCCCAGCGAGACAAGTAGGCCCTCCTAGCCGATAGAGCCACTCGCCGGATTCCTCCGCAGCATGGTAGTTTTCACCCGGGAAAGTCACCGCAGGCCTCGCGTCCGACGGCGCGGTATCCACTAGGAAAACATCCGGGCGGTAGGGCATTTCCATCACATCCGGCATGTGCGCCGTCGCGGAAATGGATAGAATCGCCAACCGATGCCCGGCGGATTCGAAAACATCCATCACCGTCGCACGCAGCACGCCGGTGTGGATCGCGATCGCCTCGCCCGGCTCCAGCCAGACGTCCACTCCATATTTTTCCCCAGTCTCCCGAACGAGACGGATCAACAGGTCTCTATCATAAAATGGCTTGGTGATCCAATGCCCGCCGCCCATGTTCAGATACTTGAACTGAGACGAACGCAGCAGGTGGCCGAATTTCTCTTCGACCGCCACCAGCGTCGTTTCCAGATCATCCGAATCCTGCTCGCACAGCGTGTGGAAATGCAGACCTGACAAGCCACTTAGGTCCGCGCCGTCCAATTGCTCCGCCGTGATCCCGAGTCGCGATCCTGCCACACACGGATCATAGATCGGCGTATCGCCCGTCGAGCATTGCGGATTCACCCGCAAGCCGCAGAGCAGTGAGCCGTTCTTGAATCGCGGATGCGCCATGATCATTTCGCGGAAGCGGAACCACTGCGAGAGTGAGTTGAAATCCAGATGATCCGTGAATTCGCAGAGCTCCGCGATGTCCTCCTCGTCGTAAGCCGGCGAGTAGGTGATGATGTGCTTCTTGAAATAATCCCGTGCGAGCAGTCCCTCCCACAGTCCAGAAGCGCAGCAGCCGTCGAGGTCGTCGCGCAGATAGGGAAACGCCTTCCAGCAAGAAAATCCTTTGAGTGCGAGCACCAGATTGCAGCCCGCGGCTTCCTTCACCTCGCGTAAAATCGCGGTGTTTCGTTTCAATGCGGAAATGGAAATGACAAACATGGTTTACGCCGCAGACTGAGAGGCGAAAGCGCCGGGGAATCCAGAAATGATTTCATTTCCGTCTCATTTTCTCAGCCCATGCCTAGAATCAAAAAGGGCGGGCCCGCCACCGTGGCAAGCCTCGCCCTAGGTATATGCAATCCTACCCGCTTACGTCACCTATGCACCTCACACCACTGCGGAGATATCGAAGAGGACGACAAACAGGCCAACGAAGACGCGCTCGCAGACGGAACCAGAATCTTCTCCGCCTACTTGGTCAGAGGCGATAAAACTTAACTCATCACCGAGGCCGACCGCTCCCGCAAGAAGATTTTGTTCGCCTCGGGATACTGAGCCGTGAGGCGGGCTGTGCGAAACAATCTCGAATTTAGCACACTCATTTTATCACCCAGGCCCGGAAATGGTACACGCTAGTGGGTTCGAACCACTGACCCCATCCGTGTGAAGGATGTGCTCTACCACTGAGCTAAGCATGCGTTTTTCAGGAATGGCTGCGAATTTGCAGCCGGGCGGGAGAATTAAAGTTCCCTGCGACGCTTGGCAAGCAATTCAGTGCTCGATTTGGATTTTAAACTTTGTCGCCGCCCGGGCACCATTACTGTTCCGCCCACAGCAAGAACCGTGGCCCAGATTCCGAAAGAAAGTGTGGAGAAAGTGCTCGAAGCGACGGACATCGTCGATTTGATCAGTTCTTACATTCAAGTGAAAAAGGCGGGTTCCCAGTTCCGCGCGAATTGCCCGTTTCACAACGAAAAAACGCCCTCTTTCTACATCACGCCGCACAGCCAGCGCTTCCATTGCTTCGGCTGTCAAAAAGGGGGGAACGCGATTTCCTTCGTGATGGATTACGAAAACCTGCCATTCCCGGAAGCGGTGAAGAAACTCGCCTCGCGGGCCGGCATCCAGATCATCGAGGAAAGCACCGATCCGAACGCTGAGAAAAATTTCCGTTCGAGCGGCCGCCTGAAGGACATCCACCGCGAGGTTACCGCCTTTCTGCACGAGCAGCTCATGAAAAACCCCGCCGCGAAGCACGCTCGGGATTACATGCAGTCCCGTGGTTTTGGCAGTTCCATGGCGGCGGGCTGGGCGATCGGCTGGATGCCGGACAACCCGAAGGTTTTCCTCGATTGGGCACGCTCGCGGAAGTTTACCGGACGGGATTTGGTAGATTCCGGCATCGTCAAGCTCCAGAACGATGATAACCCGCGATCCGGGCTCTACGTCCGGTTTCAGGATCGGCTGATTTTCCCTATCCGAAATGAAATCGGCGATGTGATCGCGTTCACCGCACGCCAACTGCGGGAGAACAAAAACAGCGGAAAATATATCAACTCTCCAGAAACCGCTATTTTCAAAAAATCACGGGTGCTCTTTGCGCTGGATCGTGCGAAGAAAGCGATTCTCAAGGAAAAGGCGGCACTGTTATGCGAGGGACAGTTGGATGCCATTTGTTGCCATGAGCATGGCATCGAACACGCAATTGCGACATCTGGCACTGCTTGCACGCGCGAGCATGCGAAGATCTTGCGCCGCTACACGGCTAACATCCTGATTTGCTTCGATGCCGATAAGGCGGGTCTAGCAGCCACGGAGAAAGCCTTCCGCGAACTCGCTCCGGAAGGTCTGGCCGTGCGAGTGGTAGAAATGCCCGCCGGTGATGATCCTGATAGTTTCCTGAAAACCCACGGCGAAGAGGCGTTCCGTGAGCTTCTCGCCAATGCCAAGGAGTTCTTTGACTTCAAACTCGAACGCGGCAAGGCCATTGGTCTTTTCAACTCCGCTGCCGAGCGCGCCGTGGCTTTGAGCGATTGCGCGGAAATGCTCTCGCTCATGACCGACTTCGCCGCGCGGGAAAACCAGCTCAACATCGTGGCGACCCACCTCCAGACTTCCACCGTGGCCCTGCGGGAAGCGATCGCGAAGGCAAGGGCGAATCCGAAAAAGAACTTTACGGAAAAATCTGATCCCGCGTCCGAATCGCAAGGCGTGATCGAACCCACGCCGCTCCATCGCATCGTGGCATTTCTCTGTCATCTCGCGCTGACGTCTGGTCCGGCTCAGCGATTGTTAGGCGAGCAGTTCGAGACGCTGCACGAGGCTAACCGCTGGCTAGAAGGAATCCCGCTGCTAGAATCTATTCTCGCTGCAGCGCCCGATCCTGCGTCTAACGCGGCAGTGAACGCCTTCATGTCCGGACTCGCAGAGGCCGACCGCATGGCTCTCACCCGCGATGCTGCTAGCCTCGACGGTGTGACAGTGGATGGCATGCAGGCTGCGGAACAGGCACTTGCGCTTCTATCCGGCACCGTTCTCCAGCGCCGTGACGCAGCGGTGAAGGCGGAAATGAAGCAGCCGGGTCTTGCGAAAGAACGCCTTTTCGAACTCCTTGAGGAAGCTAAGGAAATCAGTAATCTCCTGCGAGGCATCGGCCAACGCTCGGAGTTTGCCGACGAACTTCCGGCTTCCACCTTCAAGCCCAAAGCTCCGCCGTGGAAAAAGTGGGATGGTGCCGGCAAAAAAGCCTGAGTTTCACTTCTATGGCCGGAATTGGGACTACCTGGCCGATTCTGGGACCTCAATTACCTTCCAAAACCGAACTTTCCGGATCATCTTACATCCAACGAAAGGCGACAGCCCACTACGGTGAACTGAAAACCTTTCCAACATATCCTGTCCTGCGCAACTCTGCTTCAAGCGCCATCGAACTCCGGGGGGAAGACGATGACAAAGCCAGCAGAGCCAAGCAGGATCTTTGGGGGGAAAATGTGCTATCTCGGGCGCGGATCGTTTCATCGGTCCGCGCCCGCTTTGTTTTGTTGAAGAATCGGCACCAAATTGCCGCAGCAAGGACAGCAGAGATTCGGCATAAAAAAATCCCGGCAGTGGAAACCACTGCCGGGAAAAAACAAAAAGACAATTAGACTGGAAATCAGTATTTCTGAGCGCGGGAGTGATCCCATCCGCCATCGAATCCAAGCTCAGGCGGAAACTCGGAGAGTCCGTCGTGCGGGTTCATCTCGATGCGGTTGTCTTCACCACAGCGCTCGTAAGGTGGCTTGAAAGTGCCACGATAGGTAGGACAGGTGAAGGTGAAGAGCTCATAGAAGCCATAGCCCAAACGGCGCATGGCGCGGTTTGCTCCATCGATGGCACCGTAATTGAATCCGGCTTGGCCGCCGTATTGCTCGCTCTTGCGGACAACTTGTTCTGGGATCTCAATGAACCCATAGATGATGTTACTGATGGCACGGCCGAGCTTGCGGGAGGACGTGTAGGTGGAACCAGGAGGTGCCTGGATATCTGCGACAACAAGGCCACTCAGAGCGGCAAAGGTGGTAGCTATGACGAGGAGTTTTTTCATGCTGAGGAGAAGTTAAGTAATCGGTGATGGGGTTGGCAACGGATTTTTCCAAATTCGGTGTTTTTTTACAGTTCGAAGCTCAGAACGCGGATGATTCCTGGGGTTGCGCGCAGTTGGGCGAGCAGTTCGGCGGTTGGTTCCGTGTCCACTTCGATGACGGTGACGGCGCGTTTGTTCTTTAAATCACGGCTGAGAGCCATGTTTGCGATGTTCACGGATGCACTGCCGAGCGAGGTGCCAATCGTGCCGACGATGCCGGGGCGGTCGTCGTTTTCCACGAAGAGGAATTTGCCGGTGGGATTGGTTTCCACGTAATGGCCGGCGATGTGGACGATGCGCGCGGACTTGCCGAAGAATGTGCCAGCCACAGTGCAAACTTCGTCGCCCTTGACGGCGGAAACTTCGATGAGCTCGGTGCAGTTTGTAGCGAGCGCGGCGGTCGATTCCGTGACGCGGATGCCGTGTGCTTTGGCGATGGCCGGGGCGTTGATCAGGTTCACCTGCGCCTCGTGGTGGGCGGCGGAGAGGTAGCCTGTTAGCACCTTGCGGGTGATGAGCTCAGTATCGAGTTCGGAAACCGGGCCGAGGTAGGAAACGCGGATGCCGTCGCACTGTGATGGCGCGATTTTCGAAAGCAGCTTGCCGAGCGAATCCGCTAGATCGAGGTAAGGCCCGACGCTTTCGAGCGTGCGGCTGTCGAGGTTCGGCATGTTGACCGCGTTGACGATTTCGCCCGTGGTGAGGAAGTTTTTCACCTGATGGGCGACTTCGATGCCGACGTTTTCCTGGGCTTCTGCGGTGGAGGCACCGAGGTGAGGGGTGAAGACGGCTTTATTCGCACCGAAGAGTGGGAAATCGGCGGGTGGCGGCTCGACTTCGTAAACGTCGAGCGCGATGCCGCCGAGGTGGCCGGCGTCCATGGAGGCCTTGGCAGCGGCTTCGTCAACGAGGCCGCCGCGGGCGCAGTTGACGACGAGTGCGCCGGGATTCATCAGGGCGATGCGCTCAGCGTTGAGGAGGTGCTTGGTTTCCGGGGTGAGCGGGATGTGGAGGGTGACGACGTCGGCACCGGTGAGGGCGAGATCGGCGGTTTCCGCTAGCTCCACTTTCAGTGATTGCGCGCGGGCTGCGGTGAGGAAGGGATCGAAGGCGACGACGGTCATGCCGAATGCCTGGGCGCGCTTTGCGAACTCGGTGCCGATGCGGCCCATGCCGATGATGGCGAGGCGTTTGCCAAACATTTCCACTCCGGAGAGTGTCTTGCGATCCCAGCGGCCGGCGATCATCGAGCAGTGCGCCTGGCCGATGTTGCGGGCGAGCGAGAGCATCAGCGCGAAGGCGTGCTCGGCGGTGGAAATCGTGTTGCCGCTGGGTGTGTTCATCACGACGACTCCATGATCGGTGGCAGCGGAGCGGTCGATGTTGTCCACACCGACACCGGCGCGGCCGATGGCTTTCAGGTTTTTCGCAGCGGCGAAGACCTCTGCGGTGACTTTGGTTTCGGAGCGCACGACTAGGCCGTGATAGTCACCAATGATTTTGAGAAGTTCGTCCGGCTTGAGACCGGTATTCACGTCAACGGAGATTTCGGGGGACGAACGGAGCGCATCCACACCTTTTTCCGAAATAGGGTCAGAAACCAGCACACGATAGGTTGCCATAGGGGCGGGGAGTTAACCCACCACTTCGAAGCTGGCAAGGGTTTGCGATAGGAAATTGCAAACCGGTGGAGATTTCCGCGAGCGGGGCAGGCTCACTTGATCTCCATGCCACTCTTGGGCCAGATCCAGCGTTGGACTTTGCCGCCTTTGAGCAGGGCCTTGGCCTGAATGGTTTTCACTCCGAAAATCGTCTCCGCTTTGTAGGAGGCGAGGCCGGTTTGGTAGGTTTCGCCGTCCACGGCTTCGTCGGCTCCGGCTTCCCAGTTGAGGACCTGCTCGAAGGTGAACTCCTTGATTTGCGCGCCCTTGATGCTTTCCTGCATCACTTTCACCACGTCGGTGCTGCCTGCTGCGGTGGGGGCTGTTGGCGCTTCAGGTGCGGGAGTTGGGGCCGGGGTTGCTTCCGGCATTGGTGCAGTTTCGGGAGCTGGAGTGACTTCGGGGGCAGGGGCCGGTGTCGCGTCGGCGGCTGGCTCCTGAGAATCGCCGGTAACGAGAGCGGCGGGTTCTGGCATCGCGGGGGCCACCGCGGTTTCAGCGGCAACGACCGGGGAAGGGGGATTGGTGGCGAGCTGGGCGAGGAGATCGGTATCGGAAATGGCGATTTTACCGACAAACGGACCTTGGCCGGGGCTGATGATGATGCTTTCACCTTCGATGCGGACAGGTTTCACCCGATTTCCCGCCTCGATAGACATGACAATGCCGGAGGAGGCATCAGCGACCTTGGCATCGGTCTTGAGAAGAATTTTTTCTGGAAGCTGGCTCGGGGCGAGGCTGGCGAGATCAATGATCGGACCGGCCGCCGGTGCAACCCCACCCGACGCATCGATCACTACAGTTTCCTCAATCATTGCGACAGCAGGCGGCGCTTCAGTAATTTTCGCACGAAGTTGGGGCTCGAACTTGTAGCCCATCGCACCTGCCGCAAAGATGCCGAGAAAATAGAGAAGTACTTTCATGTGTTGGCTGGATACGTAACGATCAGAGCATTCCTTGAAAAGAATTTTCAAATCGCCGCTTTATTCCGCAGCCAGCGCTTCCAGATGCGCCAGCGCCTTCTGGAAACTCGCATTCGCCAGATAGTGCCTCATCTGCGGATCCACCGACGCCCGGTGCTCTTTCGTCCAAGCGGAGATCTTTTCGGAAACGTCCTTCAACGCCTCCAGGTGCCCGGCGGAATCGCGATCACGCCAAGCATGATCCGCGATGATGGCGACGCGCTGGCGGAGGAGATCGATGAGTTCGGAAGTCATGGCTGGGCGGAACTGAAGCACAGACTGGGCGTTCCCGCCAGCGTGACACAGACATTCCTGTCTGTTCTTTTCACCAGCCACCGCCACCCACCTCGAAGCACAGGCAGAAATCCCGACTCGATCACCTGGCAGATCCGGACCCTACTTCCAAACTGGGAACACCGAGTTCCGGACTGGGCCGTCGGACTTCGGAACTGCTCGCTCGCACCTTTGAACTGCGGCCTCGCAGTTCCGAACCGTGCGAGAGCGGCTTTTAACTCCGATGTCGGAGCTTGGAACTCGGCCATCGGAGTTCCGAACTCCGGCGTCGGAGTTCGGAGGTGGGCCATCGCAGTTCGGAACTCCGGCAGCGCGGTTCCCAAGTGGAGGGGGGGACTTCGGGGGTGGCTACCCCCACTTCGGAGGTGGGGGGGTGGTGGGGGATTTTGGCCGGGTTTTCAGCGGTAAAAAACAACCGCCAACGGATTTCTCCGATGGCGGTGGATTGATTTTGTGTGAGTTATGGGGTTTTTCTTAGGCAGGTGGTGTTTCGGGAATGGCGGGAGTGCCGGTCACGGAGGTGAAACGCTCGGCGAGTTCGGCGGCGAGTGCTTTGGCTCCGGGGACGTTCATTTTTCCGGCGACTTTGATCGAATTGTAGATCGTGAGTGCGGTGACGTAGGCCTCGGAACCGGCGGCGAGGTTGGTATCGGCCACTTTTTCGTGGAGCGATGCGAGTTGCATTTCGATGCCTTGGAGGCGGATGGCGAGGTCGTAGTCCTTTTTCATCCCGGCCACGTCGGCATAAGGCGGGACGAATTGCGGGTTGTTGACCGCGATTTCCATGGCCTTGGAGACGAAGGATTGCGTGGCGTTCCCCATTTTCGGCAGGGCCTGGCGCTCTTGGGCGGTCAGGTTGACGAGAAAGGTGAGGTTGGATTCGATGGCGGCGATGGCGGCAAAGACTGCGGTGCGTTCGGCATCGGTGATAGTGGCGTCAATATTGGTGTATGGCATGGTGTTTAGGGGTTGAGCCGGGCGATCTGCCCGTTAGTGAATTCAGACCTGACTGAGCGGCTGAGGGCAAGAGGGGAAAACCAACAAATTCGGAGGTGAAATTTGGTTTTCTTAAGTATCAGGTGGAACGCAAATAGATGCCGCTCCAACAGGAAGGCGCAATTTGATGAGGGGAAACCGGGAGAGCCTCCCTCCGCGGTGACACGGGCTGAACAAATTCCGCGCTCCCATGGTCCCCGCGCTTGCCGGAATCCCTTTGTCTGGTAGGAAAAGACCGTGGCGCAGCAAAGTGACGTTCGGGAGGTCCTCCAATACATTCCTCAATTCCGCGGAAAGGTGTTTTTCGTGCTCATCGATGCGGGAATCCTGCCGGAACCGGCGGTCGCTGAAACACTGCTGGATCTGGCGGTGCTCGAAGACCTCGGCGTGAAGCTGGTGCTCGGCGTGCTCGGTGGGGATTTGAAGGATCTCTACGATTGGACGCTGGAGTGCGAGATCATGGCCGCGCGCGTTTCCCGGCCCATCACCGATCCGTTAGCCGTCAAGGAAGCCATGGAAATCCTCGCCCGTGGCCAATCGGCGATCATCGATGCCTCGGCGACCGGGCCGCTGGATTTCCCCGTGGTGGACTTCGCCCTTCGCATCGGGGTGACGAAAATCATCACGCTGTTGGAGGAAGCCATCCTCATCGACGGCGCGCCCGCTCATGCCATCCGCGCGAAAGATGCGGAGGCTCTTGCCGCGAAGGCAGATCCATCAAGCGCCGTCTTGTTACGCGCAGCGGCGGCGGCCTGTCATCGCGGAGTGCCGCGGGTCCACGTGCTCAACGGCCGCCAGCAGGGGGTGCTGGTGGATGAGCTTTTTTCTAACGAAGGCGTGGGCACCATGGTCCACGCGGACAGCTATCGGATCATCCGTGAACTGCGCGAAGAAGATATACCCGAGCTGCTAGGAATGATCGGCCGCTCCGTGCGTCGCACGAAACTGGTGGAGCGCACGTATGAAGACATCCAGTCGCGCATCGATGATTTTTACGTCATGGCCATCGATGATAACGTCGTTGGCTGCGTGGCGCTGCACGAGTATCCGGAGGAACAGACGGCGGAAGTGGCCTGTCTTTACGTGAAACAGCAGCACGAGGGCAGGGGATACGGCATCGAGCTGGTCCATCATGCGGAAAAAGTCGCTCGCGAACGGGGGATTCCGCGGGTGTTCGCGCTGAGCAACCGCGCGGCGAATTTTTTCACCGGGAAACTCGGCTACGATCCGGCGACGGTGGTAGATCTACCGGGGAAACGCCGTGCACAATTTGAAGCAAGCGGGCGTGACTCTTTGGTTTTTTCACTTAGGTTGGAGTAGTCGGAGTTCCGATAACCACCCTATCAACCCATGAAACTCAAATTCTGCGGTGCCGCTGGCACCACCACCGGTTCGCAGCATCTGCTCGAAGTGAACGGCAAGCGCATCCTGCTCGACTGCGGGCTCTATCAGGGATCGCGCGCCCACGCCTACGAGGTGAATTGCTGCTTCCCGTTTTTCGAACCGAAATCCATCGACTGCGTGATCCTTTCCCACGCCCACATCGACCACAGCGGCAATCTACCGAATCTAACCAGCAAGGGCTTCGCCGGAAATATCTACGCCACCCACGCCACCCGTGATCTGTGCCAGATCATGCTCGCCGACTCCGCGCGCATCCAGGAGGGCGATATCGACTGGTTGAACAAACGCCGCAAGAAGGAAGGCTTGGAACCCGTGGAGCCACTCTACACCGAGCACGAGGCGGAGCTCTGCCTGCGCCAATTCGTCAGCGTGAATTACGATCGCCCGCTGCAAGTGGCGGATGGCGTCACCGTGCGTTTCATCGATGCCGGGCACATCCTCGGCAGCGCGCAGGTGCTGTTGGAAATCAACGATCAGGCGGATGGCAAAAAGAAACGTTTCCTCTTCTCCGGCGATGTCGGCCGTGGTCACAACGAAGTGCTGCGGGATCCAGTGATCGTCCCCGATGTGGATTTCCTGCTGATGGAAAGCACCTATGGCGGCCGCGAACATGAGGCACCACCGGGCGTCGGCGACCACTTCGCGGAAATCATCCTGCGCGCCGTGCAGCGCGGCGGTAAGATTCTGATCCCCGCCTTCGCGGTGGAGCGCACGCAGCAAATCCTTTTTGTCCTCCATCAGCTTTTCGAACAAGGAACGATCCCTTCCATTCCCGTTTATGTGGACAGCCCGCTGGCGGTAAGTGCCACCGAGATCTATCGGCTCCATCCGGATGCCTTCAACGAGGAAGTTTACAAGACCTTGTTTGAGAAGGATAACCCCTTCGGTTTTGAGAATCTAACATTGGTGCGCGCTGTCAATGTTTCAAAATCCCTCAACGACATCCGCGGCGTGGCCATCATCATCTCCGCCTCCGGCATGTGCGAGGCGGGCCGCATCCTGCACCATTTGAAAAATAACATCAGCGATCCGAAGACCACCGTGCTGTTCGTGGGCTATTGCGCGGACAACACGCTCGGCCGCCGCATCCGCGATGGCGAACGCGAAGTCTCCATCCTCGGCGAGCGCCACACGGTGCGGGCGAAAATCGAGATCATCGATTCATTTTCCGGCCACGCGGATCACTCGGAGCTGCTCGATTATTTCGACAAGATGAGCGGGCCGAAACAACGAGTTTGGCTCGTCCATGGTGAGCCCGATCATGCGGAAAGCCTACGCGCTGCGCTTGCGGAACGGCATGGTGGATCGATCGAAATCGCGGCACTCGGCAGCGAGGTGGAGTTCTGAGAATCGTGCGATTTTCACTCATCGAAATTTAAACCGTATTTCCGCTTGATGAATCGGGGGGAGCCGTCGCACCGTTTTTGCACATGGAAGTATCGAATAAAACAACATCACCGACACCGACGGAGTTGATCGATTGGCTGAACGACGAAGGTGTCATGGAATTGGATTGGGATTTTCCCGAAGACGGGTGTTTGGCGGAAGCAGGATTGGACTCGATGGCGGTGATGCAGTTGGTCGTCGCGGTGGAAGATCGCTGGGGTGTCGAGCTCGGACCTGAGGATCTGACAAAGGCGAATCTCGCGACGCCGATCACCTTGGCGGCGCTGATCGTCGCGAGGACTTCATGATCCGGGCGCGCGAGTCCTTCGATGTAGCGGTGATCGGCGGAGGTAGCGCCGGACTCGCCGCCGCCGTCACTGCGGCGAGGACTGGAGCGCGCACACTTTTGATAGAGCGGCACGGTTATCTCGGCGGCATGGGCACGGCCTCGCTTGTGCATAGCTTCTGCGGGCTTTACCTGCTGCGCGATGAGCCCGGCGCAGTGCTGGCCAATCCGGGCTTCGCCTCGGAAGTCGCGGAGCGCATGATCGCCGCCACCGGCATCGGCCCGGTGCGGATGGGCAGGCTGGATGTGCTGCCGCAGCATCCCGTCGAGTTCGTGCGCATCGCGGATGAGCTGGTGGCTGCCGAGCCTACTTTGGAACTTCGTTTACACAGCGAGGTGAGCGCTGTTTCAAGGAATGACGATGGTTGGGAAATCGGGCTTTGCGAGCGCTCAGGCGTTCAGCCGGTCATTGCAAAAAAATTGATAGATGCTTCGGGCGATGCGATGGTCGCTGGATGGTTAGGCGATGGCTCGTTAATGGCGGCAGCTCCGAAATTGCAACGCCCGGCTTACGTTTTCGGAATCCACAGCACCTCATCAATGGCGGATGATTCTCGCCTGCACACGGCTGGATTGATCGTGGAAGGCGTGCGCGGCGGCCACCTTCCGGCGGATGCGCTGGGCATCACTTTCCGCGCTTCTGGCAGGATGGGCGAAATTTTCGCCAGTATCGATCTCGCGGGTGGTGAGACGGTTTCCCATTTCAACCCTCTCGACACCAACTGCCTCACCGATCTCGAACTGCGCGGCCGCCGACTGGCTGCCGACGTGATGCGCTGGCTGTCCGCTCGCTCAGAATCGTGGCGCGGCGCGTACATCAGCCAGTGGCCGGTGCGCGCGGGCATTCGCGAAAGCCGCCGCTGGATTGGTGAATATGTGCTCACCGGCGCGGATCTGTTAGCTGGAGCACGTTTCGATGATGAAATCGCCCTCGCCACCTGGCCGATGGAGTTTCGCGAAGATCCGAAAGGCCCGAAGCTGCGTTATCCCGAGGGAAATCGTCCGGCAGGGATTCCGCTGCGTTGTTTGAAACCGGCGGGCTTCGACGATCTGTTTGTTGCCGGACGCTGCATTTCTACGGATCACGATGCCCAGGCTTCGGTCCGTGTCATGGGCACCTGCTTTGCGACCGGCGAGGCCGCCGGACGCGCAGCGACGTGATACAGGCATTCCTGCCTGTTCTTTCACAAGCATAGGCCTTCCGAAGAACAGACAAGAATGTCTGTGTCACAGTCCTGCCTCGGCCAACCGCTCGTCCATTTCCGTCTTCTGCAGTTCATTGGTGAACTCAGTGAGATCGCCGGCGATGACGCCTGCTAGGTTGTGAGAAGTGAAGCCGATGCGATGGTCCGTGATGCGACTCTGGGGGAAATTATAAGTGCGGATTTTTTCCGAACGATCGCCCGAGCCGATCAACGAGCGGCGGTGGCTGCTATAGGCTTCCTGCTGGTCGCGGAGTTTCTGTTCGTAAAGTTTCGAACGGAGGATCTGCAGCGCCATTTCCTTGTTCTTGATCTGCGAGCGGCCGTCTTCACAGCGGACATAGAGCCCGGTGGGAAGGTGGAAAATCTGCACGGCGGATTCAGTGCGGTTCACGTGCTGGCCACCGGCTCCACCCGCGCGGCAGACTTCGATGCGGAGGTCTTCCTGCTTCAACTCCACATCCACTTCTTCGGCTTCCGGCAGCACGGCCACAGTGACAGTGGAGGTGTGGACGCGGCCCTGCGTTTCAGTGGCAGGCACGCGTTGCACCCGGTGGACTCCCGATTCGTATTTCAGATAGCGGAACACTTCCTGACCCGTCACTTTCAGGATCACTTCCTTGAACCCGCCGACCTCGGACGGGCTGCTCTCCAGATGCTCACATTTCCAGCCACGGAGGTCAGAGTAGCGTTGATACATGCGCATGAGCTCGGCGGCGAAGAGCGATGCCTCGTCACCACCGGCACCGGCGCGGATTTCTATCAGGGCATCGCGGTCTTCGTTGGGATCGGCGGGGAGAAGAGCGTATTGAAGTGCGGAGGATAGGGTCTCGATGGATGTTTCAAGCGCGGGGATTTCCTCGGCAGCCATGGCGGAGAAATCCGGGTCTTCGGATTTCGCGAGTTCCTGGTTGTCGGCGAGGTGACGCTTGGCCGCTTCCAGGTGATCCCATATTTGAAGTGTCTGTTTGAGTTTTCCGTGCTCACGGAGGATTTCGGTGGCGCGCTTAGGATCGGCGAAAAGTTCAGGATCGCCCACGGCTTCCTCCAGTTCGGAGAAGCGTTCGCGGCGTTTGAGAATGAGAGAAGAGTAGTCCATTTGGATGAAAAGATGAATCGCAGAAAAGGAGTCGGGGACGACAGTCCGTTTTTTGGAAGAGGGAGAACGGACTGAAGTCCTGAACTACTTTTCCGGCGGGCGGATCCCGCTAACGGAACTCCACGGATTTCCCACTGGCACGCGACAGGGCCACGAATCCGCACCGCGCGCCGCATAGCAGCGTCGTGGGGGGCGTTGGGTTGATTGTCAGCGGCGACATGAAGAGGAAACTACGGTTTCGCGGCGGTTCGGCAAGGAGGATTGGCGGAAGCGATGGATTTGCGATGATGGCAAGCCGGTTGTTGCAAACCGCGCATCGCTTGATAGGAAAGAGCCATGAAAAAACGTGGTGTTGCTTGGTTCGGTGTTTTTCTCGGAACGATCTCGCTGCTCCATGCGGCGGAGGCCATCGAAAGCACGGGCGATGACGAATGGGATAAAGATGCCGCAGAGGCAGGCAAGGAGGCGGAAGATCACTTCGCGACGTGGAAATCCACAGGCAAGATGCCGGAAGATTTTGAAGATCGAGCCGTCCATGGGGCAAGGGAGGATTTGGTGCTGCGCCTTGTCTCTGGTGATAAACTGGTAGAAACCGAAATCAAAACGGACCTGCCCTCGACCCCGTGCGAAGTCACCATTCGGGATACAGCGGCCTTGGAAACTGCGGTCAAGGAAAGTGGTGATCACTCCACTGTTTGGCGGCGCATCACCCAGAATCGTTTCGAAATCTGGACGCCGGTGAGCGGCAAACTCTTCGATGCAAAAGGGAAACTACTCGCCGAAGCCAAAGTTCATCGCGGTGATGGCTGGGGCCGCGAATGGTATGGCGCATTTCTACCCGACGGGCGTTGGATCACCACGGACATCGACGAGTTCGACAAAGAAGTGACCGCCTTTTCGGCGAAGGGCAAACGGCAGTGGGCAGTGAAGGGCGCGACATTGATTCCGAAAAACAAAGATGCCGATGGAGAAAGCGCTCTGCCTTTGATCGCATGGGGACGCGCAGACAAAGAGGGGAAAGCATGGATTGTTTCTGTAGGCTCCGAACAGGGCCGTGGATTTGTGAAACTGACGGCTGATGGAAAGTGGACGAAAATCGAAAATCCATGGCCAGAATGTTTCCCTCAACAGCTCCGATCACGCGGAATGTACACTGACCGTTATACAAAAAGCGATGATGGTGCATTCGTGGTAAACCGCACAGAAGCCGGTCATGGAATGTGGGTCGGATGGCCGCACTATCACTTTCCGAATTTTAACATCCTCATTCCTAACGGCGATGACTTCGGTATCCTTCCTGACGCATGGTCCGTCTTTATCGAGTCCGACTGCGGCCCGTGCACCGAAGCGGTGGAAGATCGCAAAGACGAACGCATCTGGTTCTTCGATGCGCAGGGCACCTATCAACACTGGATCAAAGGCCGCACCGTGGGAGCCAGCCTGCCATCCGGCGGCCTGTGGATTCGCCAGCTAGATGATAGTTGTGCGCTGGTAGAGAAGGGCTATTCAGTGAAATCTCATCTGAAATTCACGACGAAGGAAAAGCAGGCGCTGGTGCCGGTGGAATTCCATGATGACATCAAGCTCGGCGTTTTCCTGATGGATGGGAAGCTGGTGTTGGGGAGTTGGAAATGATGGGAAGAATGGGATTTATGATTCCTATTTTCCCCATTTCTCCTATTTCTCCGGGATGAAAGAGGAAGAAAAGGAACCGGAGCGCGTTCTTCCGCCACGTGGGGACTATCAGACGCTGCTTTCGTTTCAGAAAGCGGAGGTGGTGTATGACATCACGTTCCGCTTCGCGCACCGGTATCTATCACGTGGAGACCGCACGGTGGACCAGATGATCCAGTCCGCGAGATCGGGGAAACAGAATATTCTGGAGGGTAGTAAGGCGGCGCAAACTTCTAAGGAGATGGAAATCAAGCTGACGAATGTCGGCCGGGCGAGTCTGGAGGAGCTTCTGGCGGATTATCGGGACTATCTGCGAGTGCGGGATCACGCGATCTGGGAGAAGGATTCCAAGGAGGCATTGTTTGTGAGGGACCTCGGGAGAAAGACTCCGCAGACGTATGAGCTTTACCGGGAGTTCGTGGAAACGCGGCCACCGGAGATCATCGCGAACATCGCGCTATGCCTGCTGCACCAGACGAACTATCTGCTGGATCAGCAGCTCAGGACCTTGGAGAAGGAGTTTGTGGAAAAGGGCGGGCTGAGAGAGCGGATGACGAGGGTGAGGCTGGAGCACCGGAGAAAGAATGGGAATGATGGGAGGTAGGAGAATCATGAGAGAAGAGATAGGAAGAATGGGAATTAGGAGAATCATGAGAGAAGAGATAGGAAGAATGGGAGTTAGGGGAATCATGATTCCCATCAATTCCCATTTTTCCCATCTAGCGACTCGCAATGACCTCAACGGTGAAGCCCTTCAAATAACCTGTCTCAGGAATCGAAATCAGAATCGGATGATCTGCCCGCTGTGAGTGGTTCATCACAAATCTCGCGGATTTCTTCGCATCCACGGAGGCATCTACCAGGTTCTCCATAAACAGCTCGTGGGAGGCGTGATAGGAACAACAGAAAGTGGAGAGCAGACCGCCTTTGTCTAGTAGCTTGAGCGAGCGCAGGTGGATTTCCTTATAGCCGCGCATGGCGTCCATGAGAGTCGATTTGTTACGGGTGAAACTCGGGGGATCGAGGATGATCATGTCATACTCGGGTTTTGCGTGTTTGAGGAAATCGAAAACGTTGTGTTCGATGACTTCGATCTCGACGTTGTTGAGCACGGCGTTTTTCCTAGCAGCCTCACAAGCGCTGGCGGATACATCGACGGCGGTGACGTGGGCGGCACCGGCTTTGGCGCAGGCGAGGGCAAAGCCGCCTTGGTTGGTGAAGCAGTCGAGCACGCGTTTGCCTTTCGCGAGAGCGGCGACTTCGGCGTGGGCTTGGAGTTGGTCCAGATAGAGGCCGGTTTTTTGGCCGTCGAAGAGATCGATTTCGAAAATGATGTCGTTCGCGCGGACTTGGAAGAGGCCGGGGTTTTCGCCGTGGAGCATTTCGATGCCAGGTTCCATGCCCTCGGCCTTGCGGTAGGGCGAATCGTTGCGCAGCACAATGGAAGTGGGATTTAAAAGAGCGATGAGTGCGTCGCGGATGATTTCCTTCCGCAGATCCATGGCGAGCGTGAGGGTCTGGACGGAGAGGTGGTCGCCGTAGCGATCGACGATGAGACCGGGGAGGCCATCGGATTCGGACCAGACGAGGCGGGCGAGTGTTTCATCGATGCCGCGCTGTTTGCGGTATTCGATGGATTGGCCGATGCGGCGGGTGAAAAAGTCGAGGTCGAGGTCCTGCTTTCGGCGGGAAAAGCGGCGGGCGACGATTTGCGACTGCGGATTGTAAATGGCAGTGCCGAGCGGGCGATCGCGGAAATCCTTGAGTGTGATGACGTCACCGGGCTGGGGATTACCGAAAGTTTTCTTGATTTCGGTGGCGTAAATCCACTCGTGACCGTGAAAAATGCGTGCTCGGGGTGCGATGATGATGCCTGCCATGGGGCGGGAATGTCGGCTGCGGAACTGGCAAATGTCGATTGCGAAACGACGGAAGAGTGAAATCCGGTGAGATTTCCTCTTGATACCGCCCACCTGAGCCCCTAGGCAAGGGGCTACCAACCATGGGACAACAACAGAAAAAGATCATCAAACGCCGTCGCCGCGCCGACTATTTGAAGCGCAAGGCAGCACAGGCGAAACTCGGCGGCCTCGCAAAGAAGCCAGCCGTCAAGAAAACGGATGCCGATAAAAAGGCTCCTGCTGCCAAGAAGGCTGCTGCGAAAAAGGCTCCTGCGAAGAAGGTTGCGAAGAAAGTCGCCGAAGAGGCTGCTGTCGAAGCTCCCGTCGTGGCGGCTGAAGCTGCTGCTCCGGAAGCGACCGAAGCTGCGGATTCCTGAATTCCGACGGTTTCGTCCGAACGAAATTTCCACGAGCCGCCCTGACCGGGGCGGCTTGTTTCGTTTGAAGCGTGCGATTGACGCGGCGGCGCATGGAATGCAGGTTCCCGCCATGCAAGCGGCGGTGAATTACAAGATCGGCAACGAAAAGCTGGTGAAAGTGCTCGAAGGTGCGTCCTCGCACTTGAGAAGTCTGTTGGATCGTCAGGGACGGCCGGACGGCGCATTGCGGATCGCGGTGGTCGGCGGTGGGTGTTCCGGTTTGCAATATAAGATGGACCTCTGCGACGGCCCGCGCGACCGCGACATCCTGGTGCCGAGCAACGGCGTGAACGTGGTGATCGATCCGAAAAGCGCGCTCTTCGTCAGTGGCAGTGAGCTCGATTTCTCCAATGATCTCCAGCAGGGCGGATTCAAGGTGAGTAACCCGAATGCGGTGGTCACCTGCTCGTGCGGCGAAAGTTTCGCAGCCTGATGGGAAGGGCATTGATTTTTTCGGAAAAACCCGGACGTTCAAGGGCACATGAAATTTCCGAGTTTCCTGATCGTTTCGGGCCTATCCGCTTTGGGGTGGGCCTCTGGTGGCGTCAAGCCGACGATCGCGGAAGCCGTGGCTCAAGCGCCTGCAAAACCGGTCGAATGGTTGATCCGTGAGTTGGCGGACGAAAATTTCCGCACCCGTGAGGAGGCGACTCGGAAAATTTGGGACATTGGCGAGGCTGCGTTGCCCGCCTTGCAGCAGGCGGCAAACGGTAGCGATCCGGAGCAGGCGTTCCGGGCCCGTGAGTTGGTCCGGAAAATCCAGCTTTCCATCACGCCGGAAACGGACCCCGATGTGATCGGTCTGATCGAGCGCTACGCCAAGGCCTCGCCAAACGATAAGGTAAACCTGCTCAACCTGATGACCAAAAAACGGGCATGGAGGCAGGTGCTCAAACTTTACGCCACGGAAAAAAGCCCCGAGCTGCGTTCCCGCTTTCAAGACGCGGCCAAGGAGGTGGCCATCCACGCGGCGCGCGAGTGCCTGCTAGAGGGAAAGCCGGGCAGCGCGCGCGATTATCTCGAAATGGCTCCCGCCTACGCTGCCGGACTGATGGCGCTGGCGGATTTCCACCGCAGTCAGGGAACCTTGGACGCAGAATTGATGCGCGCTCAGGCGGTGAAGGGCAGAAACTCCGAGGCCTGGCAGCTCGCGTTGCATCGTGCGGCGGGAAACTTGGAGGCGTCGAGGGATGTCGCCACGGCTGCGGGCGAGCCGCGAATCAGTGCGGCGATGTCGGTCTTGCTCGGCGATCCGCTGCCATGGCTGAAGATGGACCCAGCGGGAAATCGTGAAGGTGCCGTCCGGAAAATTTACACCGCACTGGCGATCAAGCGCTGGCAGGGCAAGGAAATCAGGCCCGCTGAAATGGAGGCGCTTACCCGACTTACCGGGAATCGCAACGACGGAGAGCGTGAGAATGCCATCAGCGCATTATTTTTACTGGGTGAAACCGGTCTTGCCGAGGAAGCGATGGTGAAAAATTCGGCGTTCACGGCATTCAAGCATTTTGAATCGCTCGAACGGATTTCCGAGGCGCTCAAGGCCCTCAATCTGGATCCGGATCATCCCGACTACACGGCTTGGGTGGCGAAGCGCATTGAGCATCTGGCGAAAGACGATGCCAGCGACGAGCACGAAGTTTCCGCAGACACCGAGCAGCTCGTGGCAATGGCGAATTTCCTCGAGCGCCGCGGACTCACGGACGAGGCAGATGCCGCTTTCATCAAGCCGCTGGAAGATCTGGCGAAAAAGGATGCGGGCATTTTCACGGATTTCCTGAGGCCGCTTTTCGGCGATCAGGAAAGCACGAGCGGTGCACCGCTGCTGGCGAAGAAAATCGGCGTTGCATGGGCGGGAGAGGATGCCGGGCGCTGGTCGGAACTCGTCGTCGCCGGCTTAGGCGAGGAAGATGAAACGTCAGTCTGGTGGGCGTGGCTGCCAGACTTGGACCCAAAGGCAAGCCGCATTGAGCGGTTCGATGCGATGCTCGCCATGTTCGACATCGGCGGAGATCCGAAAAGGCTGCGGTCGAAGTGGCTTGCTCTCGCTTGGGACGCCGTCAAGCGCACCCCGGAAGATAGACAGGCGGAGCTGGTCAAACGCATTTCCTTCGTCACCACCCAGCTATCAACGAAGTCCGGCAACGCCGAGCAAGGCCTCCGGGCATGGGACCAGCTCCCGGAAAGCGCTCGCGGCGAAATTTTCTGGGGCTCTCACATCCTCAATCTATCGGCCAAGGACCGTTGGAACGACGCGGCCGCGATTTTTCTCAAACAGATTGCCAGAGTCACCGAACTCAAACAGGAACCGCGTCCGGATTGTTATGCCTACGTCGCGGCCTGCCTCCGTCGAGCCGGGCGTCCAGCCGAAGCCACTGCCTACGACGTGTGGGCAGACAAGCTCTCGCTCGGCAGCAACGAGGCCAGCATCCAGATCGGCCATGCCTATGCCTACGGCCGCGATTACAAGCGCGCCGAGGAATGGTGGACGCGCGCCATCCGCGAGAGCGATCCGGATTCGACGGAGTTTATCTTGAGTCTGCAATTGATCACCGACTCGCTATTGGAGAACGGCCAGTGGAAACAGGCGGCTTCCATTTATGAAATTTTAGCGCATGCCTATGCGTCTTCAGAGGGTGACAGTTCGTCTGGAATCGGCCTGCTCCGGCAGCGCATGCAGGCGGACATGGCGCGCGCGCTTGCGAATCTGAAAAACGACCGGGCAGGCTCCATCGCCATCTTAGAAAAGTGCCATCGGCTCTTCCCCCGCGATGGATCATTGGCGGATAGTTTTTTCCCCGCACTCCGCAAAGCCGGCCTGATCGAGGAGCACAACAAGTGGTTCAATATTTCGTGGAATCTCATGGCGGACGTCTTGAAACGCTATCCCCAGTCCGAGAATACCTACAACACGGCTGGCTGGCTCGCCTCCCGCGCCCACCTCAATCTCGATCTAGCGGAAAATTACCTACAAAAGGCGCTCGCCACCAATCCCGAGCAATCCGCTTATCTTGACACCATGGCCGAGATCCAATTCGCCAAGGGCAACCGCGCCAAAGCCCTTGAGTGGTCGCAACTTGCGCTGAATTTCTCGCCCCAGGACAGCCAACTGCGGCACCAGCACGAGCGCTTCCGCTCAGACCCACTGCCGCGCTGAGCCGGGGCAGGGGAGTGCATTCGGACTACGCACCGCTTGACACGGGGCCTCCGGTAATGCGGGATTCCCGCCCCATGGCCAAGCTATCCATCCGTGACCTCGATCTTTCCGGTAAGCGCGTTCTCATCCGCGTCGATTTCAACGTCCCTCAGGACAAGGCCACCGGCGCCATCACCAATAACCAGCGCATCGTCGCCGCGCTTCCCACCATCAAGTTCGCGCTCGAACAAGGTGCATCCGTGATCCTCATGTCCCACCTCGGACGTCCCGATGGCCAGAAGATCGCAAAGTTCTCTCTTCAGCCCGTCGCCGACGAACTCTCCAAGCTGCTCGGCAAGCCAGTGAATTTCCTCAGCGACTGCGTCGGTCCAGAAGTCGAAGCCGCCTGCGCTTCGATCAAAGCCGGTGATGTGATTCTGTTGGAAAATCTCCGCTTCCACATCGAGGAAGAAGGCAAGGCAAAGCGCGAGGACGGCACTTCCGTCAAAGCCGAGCCCACCGCGGTCGAGGCATTCCGTGCCAGCCTAACCAAGCTCGGTGACATTTTTGTAAACGACGCTTTCGGCACTGCCCACCGCGCGCACAGCTCGATGGTCGGCGTGGATCTCCCGCAGAAAGCCGCTGGTTTCCTAATGGAGGCGGAACTCAATGCCTTTGATGCCGTGCTCAATAATCCGAAGCGCCCGCTGCTCGCCATCCTCGGCGGAGCCAAGATCGCCGACAAGATTCCTCTCATCACCAACCTGCTGGAAAAGGCCGACAAAATCATCATCGGCGGCGGCATGGCCTACACCTTCCTCAAGGTGAATAATGGCATGGAAATCGGTTCCTCGCTCTTCGATCCGGCCGGAGCGGAAATCGTCGGCGAACTGGCGGCCAAAGCTAAGGAAAAAGGCGTCGAACTGATCTTCCCCGTCGATTTCGTCTGCGCCGACAGTTTCAGCCCAGATGCCAACACCCAGCCCGCCACCGTTGAAAGCGGCATCCCCGCCGGATGGGAAGGCCTAGACGCCGGTCCTGAGTCGATCAAACTTTACACCGCCGCCATCCTCGCCTCCAAAACCATCATCTGGAATGGCCCGGCAGGCGTGTTTGAGTTTGAAAAATTCGCCGGAGCCACCAAGGCCATGGCGGACGCCATCGCCACCGCAACGGAAGGCGGAGCGATCACCGTCGTCGGCGGCGGAGACACTGCTACTGCCGCGAAAAAATTCGGCGTCGATACCAAGGTCAGCCACTGCTCGACCGGCGGTGGAGCCAGCCTGGAATTCCTCGAAGGCAAGGTGCTTCCCGGCGTGGCCGCTCTCACCGAAGTTTGATCATCCAATAGTTTCTATCATCACCCACCCTAACGAACCATGAACCGCAAGCCGATCTTCGCCGCCAACTGGAAAATGAACAAGGGAGCTTCCGAAACGGAAGACTTCATCAAGAGCTTCCTCTCGAAAATCCAAGGGCAGAATTTCTCCTCGGAAATTGTCATCGCCCCACCGTTCATTTCCCTACCGAAACTCGCGGACCTCATCCACAACGCCACTGCCGGCCAGAACGCGCACGCCATCCAGATTGCCGCGCAAAACTGCTCGCAATATGACTCCGGTGCCTACACCGGTGAGGTCAGCGTCCTGATGCTGCGCGAATTTTTCGTCCACTACGTCATCCTCGGCCACAGCGAGCGCCGCGCGATCTATGGTGAAACGGACGCGATCATCAACGCCAAGGTCAAGAAGGCCCGCGAGGCAAACCTGAAGCCAATCTTCTGCATCGGCGAGACCCTCGCCGAGCGCGAAGCCGGAAATCTCGAAAGCGTTCTCCGCACCCAGATCACCGGCGGCCTCGACGGCGTTTCCGAAAAGGACCTCGGTGAAACTGTCATCGCTTACGAACCCGTCTGGGCCATCGGCACCGGCGTCACCGCCTCCTCGCAACAAGCCCAAGACGCGCACGCCTTCGTCCGCTCCGTCATCGCCGAACTCTACGGTGCCGACGCCGCCGCCAAGATCCGCATCCAATACGGCGGCTCGGTGAAACCCGGCAACGCCGCAGAACTCATGGCCTGCCCGGACATCGACGGTGCCCTCATCGGCGGTGCTGCCCTGGAGCCGCAGAGTTTCCTCGAAATCATCCGCAACGGCTCGGCTGACTGAGAAGAAGTTGAATGTTGAGAGTTGAGAGGCAGATTTGAATTTCATCCTCCTTCTTGTTCCAACTCACGATACTCAACCCTAGACTCTCAACCTCCTTCCACCCATGTCAGGCACCGCCCGCGTCATCGTTTTCGCATCTCTCCTGCTTACCGCTTTGACCCACGCCGAGCACGTCATCGTGACCGGCGGCCCGGCGATGCGGAAGTGGGAAAATCTCCGCGTCCCCGATGACCAGCACGACCGCTGGTGGGCCAATTTTGTCCGTGCGTCCACTCTCCGCATGGCGGAAATCCGCAAGGCCTACGGCGCGGACTCGCAGCTTGTTTGGATGGTCTATCAGCCCGGCTATCAGGCCCGCGGCCGCGAGGACGGCCAACCCTACACCACTTGGATTTCGCAGGTGGCCGCGAAAAATAAGGCCACGCTCATCTGGTTCGACGGCGGCGGAAGTTTCATCAACCAGCTCAATTCCCGCCCGCGTGGATCGGTCGAAAGCTTTGATTTCTTCGGCCACTCGAACCGCTACTGCTTCCTCTTCGATTACAGCAATGAAATCATGGGCGCGTCCAAAGCATGGCTCCATGAAAAGGATCTGCCGCGCATCAAATCGTCCATTTTCAGCCGCACCGCCTATTGCAAGAGCTGGGGCTGTCACACCGGTGAGAGCATGAGCGCCGTCTGGAAAAGCGCCACCGGCGTCTCTCTGGAAGGGGCGCGCGGTCCTACCTCCTACACTAATGTGGGCAACGGCACCTTGCCCGTCGTACACGGCGGCTGGGTGAGATGAGGAAACTCAACCCACCGCCGCTGGCATTTCAGCGAGGCGTGTCGGAGGTTGTGGCCCGATTAGGGTTCCGGAACGGGCTCGACGATGATGGCGGCAGGAGGGACTTCTTCCTTGGGTTCTTTCGATTCCTTCGACGGCGTGATTTCTTCCTGCTGTGATAGATTCGCATTGGATAGAACCTGCGGGTTGGCGTTCTGGGAGGCGGTATTGGTGACGTAAGAGGCGGGTGATAGACCTTTTTCGAGGATGAGGCCGGGGCCTTGGTTGAGTAGCACCTGATTGCCGGTGACGGGCAGTTTCGCGGCGGCAACGCGGATGACAATGCCTCCTAGCAGGTTGGCGCGGGCGTTGTTTCCTGAAATTTTCCCGGAGCCCGCGCTGTCGAGCACGAGGCCGAACTCGCGGTTGGCGATGAGTTGATTCCCGGTGATAGTGGCGGAGGCGGGACCGTTGTCCGCGTGAATGCCGTTGCGGCTGTTTCCCTCGCAGCGGTTGTTGGTTAGAATAACAGCGGCTCCGTCCCAGGACTCGATTCCGTGCTCGAAATTGGCTAGCGATTCGGAGTCTTTCACTTCGAGAGTGCAGCCCTCGCCGATGGCGGCGACGCCGTTCCAGCCGTTGTTCGCAAAGCGGCAGTGCTCGGCGCTGACTTGGCCATTTTCGATGACAGCGAGGCCGTGACCGCTCGCGTCGTTGAAGTGGCAGTCGGTGAAAACTGCCGTGCCACCGCGGACGAGGGCGACGGCAAAGCGATCGGTGCCGATGGCGAAGGACTCGTGGCGGAAGGTGATGCCGGTGACGCGTGCGCCCTTCGCGCCGGGCCCGATGGTGATGGCGCTACCGTTTTGCGGAGAGCACTCGACGGTGGTTTTCGCGGGATCCTCGCTCTGGAGATCGATGGCGGCATTGATGACGAGCGGGCCTTTCCACGTCTGCGCGGCGAGGACGATGCGGTCGCGGTCGCGGGCCTGGGCGAGTGCTTCCTCCGGCGTGGCGAAATCCCCGGGAACGCGGATGGTGCGGGTGTAGCTGGAAAGTTTTTCTAACTGCGCGGCGATCTGCGCGTTTTCGGGATCGAGGGATTTTGCTTCGCGCAGCCAGTCGAGGGATTGTTGGTCGAACTGGCCTTGATCGCGGGCGAGAGCTTTTTTCAAGAGATCGGCAGCTTTCGTCTGATTGGCGACGGCCTTTTCCAAGGCGGCAGTGGCATCGGCGACGAGGGCCTTGGCGTCAGGATCTTCGGGCAGGGTGGCGAGGATGGAATTGGCTGTTTGAATGGCGTCATTCCATTTCCGCTGGTCAAGCTGGGCGCGTGCGGCGGTGAGAGTGGCGGTGCGTGCCTGGCTTGCCCGCGCGGCGGTGATGCGGTTGACGAGGGCGGTGGCTTCCGGGTGGTTCGGGTATTTATCAAGGACCTGGCGGGCAGCGGCGGTGGCTTCATCAAGGCGGCTGGCTTCGAGTTCTGCGAGCGATTGGCCGGTCCAGTAGCCGATGAACTGAGTTTGCTCCTCGGTCATTCCTGCCTCGATGCTGCGTCGGCCCATCAGGGAAATTTCCGATCCGGGGGAAAGGCTTTCGATTTCCTTAAACGCCTGGGTGGCTTCCGGCCAGCGGCGGTTCTCGATGAGGATGGAGCCTTGTCGTTCGAGGAAAGCGACGCGCGTCTGGCGTTGTTCCGTTTTCGCCCGCTCGTTTTCCAGATAGATCCAGCCGCCGCCGGACGCTGCGATCAGGAGGATAAGGAACCAGGCGAAAATTGATAGAGTGCGCTTTCTGCGTGGGGCGGGTTCGTCGTCAGTTTGGAAATCAACGTTCGGTGCTTTTTTCGAAACGGCGGGAGCGGCGACTTTTTTCTGGCGGCTAGTGGTGCTGTCTTGTGAATCGGCGGGTAGCACCGGCGGCAGCGGAGGTGCGGACAGGCCGCTGGATTCAAGGTGTTCTTGGACTGCGGCGAGTGCTTGATCGAACTCGATGAGGCCTTTCTGATAGCGATCACCGAGTGTGTCGTTAGGCGCGGTGCGAACGAGCTCGGCGATGCGTTCGCGAGCTTCCTTGAATTCGGGAAGGTGAATGCGCGGGTCTTCGTTCGTGCCGAGTCCGAGGATTTTGCGTGCTGCTGTGAGATTCATTTGAGGAAAGGGGGAAGTGGGTGGAATCAACCGATGAATCTCTGCACGATCGGCATCCGGCGGCCGATGCCGAAGGCCTTGGACGTCACGCGCAGGCCGGGCGCGGCTTGATGGCGTTTCCATTCGTTGAGATCAACGCGGCGCTGGATCCAGCGGACGATCGTTTCATCAAAGCCGCGGGAGATGATTTCATCGGAGGAAAGCTGGAACTCGACGTAGAGTTCGAGGATTTTATCGAGCACTTCATAAGGCGGTAAGGTGTCTTGGTCCTTCTGGTCCGGCCGGAGTTCGGCGCTGGGTGGCTTATCGATGGTGTTCCATGGGATGATCTCGCGGTCGCGGTTGAGCCAGCGGGAGACTTCGTAAACGCGGATTTTTGGCAGGTCTGAAATCACCGCAAGGCCGCCGCACATGTCGCCGTAGATGGTGCAGTAGCCGACGGCGAGCTCGCTCTTGTTACCGGTGGTGAGGAGGAGGTGGTTGTCTTTGTTGGAGAGAGACATGAGGAGCAGTCCACGGATGCGGGCCTGCATGTTTTCCTCGGTGACGTCTTCGGGTTTTCCGGCGAAGATGGGTGCCATGGTCGCCTTGATCGCTTCGAAGGGCGCGACGATCGGGACTTCGGTGCACTGGATCCCGAGGTTTTTCGCGAGGGCGATTGAATCATCGACACTACCCCGCGACGAATACGGGCTGGGCATGGTGAGGCCCACGACATTTTCCGGGCCCAGCGCATCGGCGGCGATGGCGGCGGTGAGCGCGGAATCGATGCCACCGCTGAGGCCGAGGCAGACGCTGGAAAATCCGCATTTCGTGACGTAGTCGCGGACGCCGAGAACGAGGGCACGGTAGAGTTGCTCAGGATCGCAATCGTCGAAGGGTGCTTCATTATCCACCGCTCGAAATGGATCGAGCACGCGGCAGGCGATTTCAAATCCCGGAAGCTGCGCGGCGATGCGGCCGGTGGCGTCGGTGACGAGTGAGTGGCCGTCGAAGACAAGTTGGTCGTTCGCGCCGACCGCATTGCAATAGACGACCGGCACCTTGGCCTTGCGGGCGACGCCGCCGATCATCGCTCGGCGCAGGCGGGGCTTGCCAAGATGGAAAGGGGAGGCGGATAGATTGAGCAGGATATCGATGCCCTTCGCGCAGAGTTCGTCCACGGGATCGCGGTCATAAAACGGGCGCTGGAGGTAGTCTTCGGTCCAGATATCCTCACAAATCGTGATGCCGAAGCGTTTTCCCTTCCACAGGATCGGCTCGTTGGATTCGCCGGGCTCGAAGTAGCGGCGCTCGTCGAAAACATCGTAGGTCGGCAGCAGCGTTTTCCAAATCCGGTGGCGAATCTCGCCCTGCTCCAGCCACGCCGCAGCGTTGCGGAATGGTTTCCCTGGGCGTGAGGGATGGTGGTGGTCCACGTAGCCGACGAGCAGCGGGACTTCGCGGATTTCACCGGCCAGATAGTCGAGCGCTTGCAGGCATTTCGGCACGAACTGGGATTTGAAAACGAGGTCGCGCGGCGGGTAGCCGACGAGGGACAGCTCCGGAGTCACCACCAGTTCCGCGCCAGCTTCTAGGCACTCGCGGTAGGCGGCGAGGATGCGTTTCGCGTTGCCGGGGAAGTCTCCGACGACCGGGTTGATTTGGGCGAGGCCGATTTTCATGCTCGGCCACAGAAAACACCCGCTACGGACATGGGCAAAAGGAAAAACCGAGATTCCTCGCGATGTGGTCGATTTGGTCACACAAAACCACTTCAACGACGGCTTGCCGTTTGAAAATTTGGGGTCTATCTTTTGCGCAATCAACCATTCCATGAAAGCCATCACACTCTTCTCCCTGCTCTTTTCGATGACTCCACTGCTGGCTCAGGACGGAACAGCCAAAGTCGAAACCGAAGCTGCTGCTGGCCAAAAAGAGCTGATGCCAAACCAAAAAGCCTTTCTCAATCTCCCGGAAGAAAGCCGCAAGGAGTTCATCAAGCACCTTGGTGAGGCCAGTCGGCTATTCCAACAGAAGCGCATTTTCGAAACGCTTGAGGAGGTGGACAAGGCCACGAAAATCTTTGCCGACAGCCCGGAAGTGATGAACATGCGGGGCAGTTGTTTTGTCGAAATGCGCGCGTTCGATAAGGCGCTCGACCAATTTCAGAAAGCCGCTGCGCTCGCCAAGGACAATCCGAGCATCGAGTTCAACATCGCCGAAGTGCTTTTCTGCACCAAGGAATGGAAGAAGTCGCTCGATCTGTTTGAGAAAATCATGGCGGCGAAACCCGCTGTGAACAATTCACTCGGCCGTCTGGTGGAATTCAAAATCCTGCTCTGCAAAAAGAAGCTCGGCCAGAATGACGATGTCGCCATCCTCGTGGAAAAATACGATTTCCTCGATGACTCGCCGTATTATTACTATGCGAAGGCTGCCCTCGCCTACGAAGCAAACGATCTCGTGAAAGCCGAGGAATGGCTTGGCATCGCAACGCGCATTTTCACCGATCCCAACGTCCTCGCTCCGTGGCAGGACACCCTCGTGGAATACGGCTACATCAAGAGTTTCTACGGCGACGATGCAGCAGCCGCCGCCGAGAAGTAATTAGCGCTCACGATTCAGCAGCCGCGCGTTTGAGTTCCTCGATAAAAGCGAAGATCTGCGGCGCTGTGGCCGAGTCTGTGGAAACTCCCGCCGCTACCTGGATCGGGTTGGGCTCCGCTGTTAGCGGACGGCTGATCAGGCGCTGCCGTTGCCCGCGGTCGATCGGACTGCTGGTCGCTAACAGGGCGATGCCAAGATTTCCCTCCAAGGCTGCGGTCAGACTACTGACTCCGTCGAACTCTCCTGCCACCTTCGCTCGGAGGTGATGCTCTTTGAAAAATCCCGTCACGCGGTTCCAATAGTCCGGGTAGTGCTCGCGGTCGTAAAGAAGCAGACGCTGGCCATCCAGATCCTTTGCGGAAATCGACTTCTTTTTCCCAAGCGGATGATTCGCAGGCATCACCACCTGCCAGCCGTAGTCGCGCAGCGGCACCCAATGGATCGGCTCCTGCAAGCCCGTGCAGGGCGCTGCGACGATCAGATCGAGTTTTCCGTTTGCCAGTCCGGTCCTCATTTCCGCCGAGGACCAATCGTAAAGCCTCACCCGGACACGAGGATGAAATTGGCTGAAACGCTCGATCGCGATGGACAAAAACTCACCCGCCAGCGACGGCGCATAGCCGACCCGAAGCGGCTCTCCGGCAGCGGTGGATTTCACTTTTTCGATCATCGCATCGCTGAGACGCAACAGCTTGCGCGCCTCCGCCACCAGCACCTCGCCTGCTGGCGTGAGCGTGATGGAATGCGCGCCGCGCTCCAGCAGCGCGGTGTCCAGCTCCTCCTCCAGCGCCTTGATCTGGCGGCTCAACGCAGGCTGGGTGAGCCGTAGATTCCGCGCGGCGGCGGTGATGCTACCAGCCTCGCCCACGGCCAGAAAGTGTTTCAACTGACGCAGTTCCATGGTGCTTTTTTAGCATGCAAATTGGATTCCGCCACGCTGGATATCAGCCGATGGGAATTCATGCAGAGAAAAGGGCAGGGCACGCATTGCAAGAGGATTTGACTCCCCGCAGGCCTTGCGCAAAGATTGTGTTATGGGACTCGAAAAAATCACTCAGAAACTCCAAGAGGCTCTACAGTCGGCTCAAAGCATCGCCTCAAAATCCGCACACTCGGAAGTCAAAAGCGCGCACGTTCTGCTAGCACTCCTCCAGCAGGAAGGCGGCATCACCGTGCCGATTCTTCAGAAAGCTGGCATCGACATCGCAGGCCTAAAAGCATCCGTCGCTACCGCGCTTTCCCGAGAGCCGAGCGTGCAAGGCGCGTCCACCCAGCCGCAGATCAGCATCGGGCTCCGGTCCACGCTAGAGGCTGCTGATGCCGCGCGAGAATCGCTGGGCGATGACTATCTGAGCGTCGAGCATTTCATCCTCGGCTCGTTGAAAGGGGATTCGCCTGCTGGAAAACTTCTCAAAGAAGCAGGCCTCGATGAGAAAAAAGCGCGCGAAGCCATCACCAGCGTGCGCGGTTCACAGAAAGTCACCGACGATGCTCCAGAAGGAAAATATCAGACGCTGGAAAAATACGGCACTGACCTAACTGCTCGTGCCCGCGCGGGTAAGATCGATCCGGTCATCGGCCGCGATCATGAGATCCGACGCGTGCTTCAGGTCCTCTCGCGCCGCACGAAGAACAACCCCGTCCTCATCGGTGAGCCCGGCGTCGGCAAGACCGCCATCGTAGAGGGCCTCGCGCGCCGCATCGTTTCCGGCGACGTGCCGGAGTCCATGAAGAACAAGCGAGTCATCACCATGGACCTCGGTGGCATGTTAGCCGGTGCAAAATATCGGGGCGAATTCGAGGAACGGCTGAAGGCGTTTTTAAAAGAAGTCACCGACTCAGAAGGCCAGATCATCCTCTTCATCGACGAGCTCCACACCATCGTCGGTGCCGGTGCCAGCGAAGGCGCGGTGGATGCTTCTAATCTTTTGAAACCCCAGCTCGCCCGCGGCGAACTCCACACCATCGGTGCCACCACGCTCGATGAGTATCGGAAATACATCGAAAAGGACGCTGCTCTCGAACGCCGATTCCAACCGATCATGGTCGGCGAGCCGTCCGTAGAAGACACTGTCGCGATTCTGCGAGGGCTGAAGGAACGCTACGAAGTCCATCACGGCGTCCGTATCCAAGATGGTGCCATCGTTGCCGCTGCTGCTCTATCAGACCGTTATATTTCCGACCGTTTCCTTCCTGATAAGGCGGTCGATCTCATCGATGAAGCCGCCTCGCGCCTGAAGATCGAGCTCGATTCCATGCCCACGGAAATCGACGTGCTCGAACGCCAGATCCTCCAACTGGAAATGGAGAAAAAGGCCCTCGAAAAGGAAACCGATAAGGCCTCCGCCGTCCGCCTCGATAAGGTGAAGGAAGAGCAGGCGAACCTCCGCGAGAAATCGTCCGGCCTCATGGCCCAGTGGCGGAATGAAAAAGCCATCATCGACCGCGTCCGGGGAGCTCAAGAAAAGATCGAGAACCTGAAAAATGACGCGGAGCGTGCCCAGCGCATCGGTGATCTCACTAGCGCCTCGCAGATCACGTATGGCGATCTACCAGAAGCAAACCGCGAGCAGGAAGCAGCTCAAGACCAGCTCGCTATCCTCCAGAAAAATGGCGCGATGCTCAAAGAAGAAGTCACCGAAGAAGACATCGCCCGTGTGGTTTCCTCGTGGACCGGCATTCCCGTGAACCGCTTGCAGGAAGGCGAAAAACAGAAACTCGTCCAAATGGAAGCCCGCCTCGGCGATCGCGTGGTCGGTCAGAAAAAAGCCATCAAAGCCGTCGCCAACGCCGTCCGGCGCGCCCGCGCCGGATTGCAGGATGAAAACCGCCCGATCGGTTCGTTTATTTTCCTCGGGCCGACCGGTGTGGGTAAAACCGAACTCTCTAAAGCCCTCGCGGAATTCTTGTTCGATGACGAGGGGGCGATGGTCCGCATCGACATGTCGGAATACATGGAAAAGCACAGCGTCGCCCGGCTGATAGGCGCGCCTCCCGGGTACGTGGGCTACGACGAAGGCGGCCAACTCAGCGAAGCAGTCCGGCGCAAGCCCTACTCGGTCGTGCTCTTCGACGAGATCGAAAAAGCGCACCCAGATGTTTTCAATGTCTTGCTCCAAGTTCTCGACGATGGCCGCATCACCGATGGCCAAGGCCGCACCGTGGATTTTAGAAACACCGTGCTCATCATGACTTCCAATATCGGTTCGCAGTTCATCCTCCACGAGGAAAACTCCGAGCAGCGCGAAGCCAAAGTCACCGAGGCCCTCCGCGGCCACTTCCGGCCGGAGTTTCTGAATCGCGTCGATGAAATCATCATCTTCGACCGCCTCGAACGCGCGGAACTCACCACCATCGTCGATCTCCAGCTTGACCGAGTGCGCAAGCGCCTTGCCAAACAAGGCCTCGGCCTCGCACTAACGGAAGCCGCCAAGGAATACATCGGAAACCAAGGCTACGATCCCGTTTACGGTGCCCGTCCCCTCAAACGTGCCATCCAACATCAGCTCCTCGATCCTCTCAGCCTCGATGTGCTCGATGGCAAATTCGTCGATGGCGATGTCATTCAAGCAGACTTCGCCAACGGCAGCATCGTTTTCAAGAAGTGAGGTGAGGGGGTTCGTTCTCGATTTCGTCGTAAAGTCCGACTATCGATGGGCCACACCATGAACCCATCCGCATCTTCGAAAATCGGCACGCTGCCAACGGCCGCGCTGGTGGTGTCTAGCATGGTGGGCACAGGGGTGTTTACGAGTCTGGGCTATCAGGTGGGTGATATCCCTTCTGGGCCGGGGATTCTGCTGGTGTGGCTTTTGGGCGGATTGGTCGCGTTATGCGGCGCGTTGTCGTATGCAGAGCTTGCCGGGGCGCTGCCGAGATCGGGAGGCGAATATCATTTCATCGGGCGACTCTATCATCCATCGCTCGGTTGGACCGCTGGCTTGCTCTCGGCAGTGGTCGGATTTGCAGCGCCGACGGCATTGGCGGCGCTGGCACTCGGCAGTTACGCGCACCGGGCGTTTCCACAAGTTCCGGCAGCGTTGGCTGCGGTGTTGGCGGTGATCGCAGTGACTGGCGGGCATTTAGTGACATTGAAAACAAGTGCACGCCTTCAGACGGTATCTACCGCGTTGAAACTAACACTGATTCTAGGTTTCATCCTTGCTGCTTTTTTCAAGACCGGACACGGCGATATCCGCTGGGAGATCCGGCCGCAGGTGGACTTTGAAATCATCACCCGCCCTGCGTTCGCGGTGGCGTTGTTGTTTGTTTTCTATGCCTACTCAGGATGGAACGCGGCAGTTTATATGCTGGAGGAACTCAAGGACCAGCGCCACACGATTTCTCGATCATTAGTTTTCGGGACGCTGTTAGTGATGGGCCTCTATGTGCTGTTGAACGCTGCCTTCTTGAAAGCCGCGCCAGTGGCGAATCTGTCAGGAGTGACGGAGGTGGGGCACGTGGCAGCGCAGGCGCTTTTCGGCGAGGGCGCTGCGCGATGGTTCAGCGGGCTGCTTTCGCTCGGACTGGTAGCCACGGTGAGTGCGCTGGTCTGGGCCGGGCCACGCGTGCTGCATGTGATGGGGCGGGATTTCCATTTCCTGCGCGTGCTGGCGGTGAGAAATCGGCATGGCATTCCGGTTCCGGCGACGTTGATACTGTCAGGCTTGGCCCTTGTTTTCGTGCTTGTGGGGAATTTCTCCCAACTGCTCACCTACACCCAGTTCGCGCTGACCCTGTGCGCCTTTCTGACAGTGTTTGGAATCTTTATCGTGCGGAGAAAACCTAGGGTGGAAGGGGCTTTCCGCTGTCCATTGTATCCGTTGCCGCCGTTAGTATTTCTGGCGATGACCGGATTTGTGATGGTGCGGTCGCTGGTGGCAGATCCCGGGCCGACGCTGGCGGGCATGGCCACGGTGCTGCTGGCATGGTTGTGTTATTTTCCGCTGCGGCGCGCCGGTGCATCGGATGGTGGTGACTGATCAATTTTCGACAAATCGCGTTTTGAAAATGCTTTTGCCGGGGAAATGCGTTTCATTCAGGCCGCTCTCATGAAACCGACCCTGCTACTTTTCCCGCTCGTGATGCTTCTCTCTTCCTGCGGCCCTTCGAAACCGGCCGCTGTGCAGCCGAAGTATCTCGAATCGCCTCCCGCAAACTTTCCGGTGGTGTCGGGTGAGGCTGGACCCGACGATGTCGGGCTATTTCTAGCAGGTAAGCCAGTACGCCGCGGCGCGGTCCTCTCCCGTTTACAACAGACGGAGGAATATCAGACGCACCAGCGGGAAATCGGCCTGATTCTGCGTGGCAACGTCCGTCCTCGGATCGCGATGATGAGCGGATGGGCAAATGGAGAGGTGACGCCGGTAATAGGCGGCAGCAGCACGGTTTACTATCCATTTGGTGGACCCGATTTGCTGCATGTCAGTGCGATGTTTCCACAAGCGCGAACTTACGCTCTGATGGGGTTAGAACCGGTCGGCGAAGTTCCCGCGCTGGAAGCCCTGCTACCGGGCGACGTGCTAGGCGCACTGGCCGCCTTCAGGCAGTCCACAAAGACGCAGCTTCTAGCAGGTTTTTTTATTACCAAGGATATGCGGGCAGATTTGGAGCGCAGCGCCCTGCGCGGGGTGACTCCCATCCTGCTCAGCACGGTAGCGATGATGGGAGGCGAGGTTGAATCCGTTAGCGCGATTTCCGTCGGCGGAAATCCCGGGGTTGAAATGCAGTATTATGATGCGGGGGGCATGCGTCACACCGCGTTCTACGTTTCCGGGGATCTTTCCAACAGCGGATTCAAAGGCGGCTATCAGCAATGGTTGGCGGGGCTGGGTGGGAAAGCCACTTATTTCAAAGCAGCGTCCTATCTGATGAATGACGACCGCTTCTCTCTGGCCCGCGACTTTTTCCTAGGCCAATCTCATGCGGTGCTCCAAGACGACTCGGGAATTCCGTTTCGATTTTTCGCGCAAGACAAATGGTCGTTCCGGTTTTATGGAGATTATGAGAAACCGATCGATCTCTTCACGCAATACCAGCAGGAGGATCTGAAGCAGGCATTCGCGACGAATCCAAAAAATCCGCTCGGATTCGGCTCCGGTTACCGCACTAACGGTGGTGAAGGGAATCTCCTGCTGGCAATCAAACGTTAGGAAATCGCCTGCAGGAATGCTCCATCGTTCCAGCTGTTCGCGTGGTCGAGGCGGGCGACTAGCAGATCCTGAGAAGGCAGGACATAAACGCGCTTGCCACCGGAGCCGACCATCGCCAGCCAGCTTGGATCGATATCCGGCCCGAGGCAGGCGCGGCTCCAGAATGCGGGCGGGCGGACAGCGTCGATGTTGCGTTCCGGTTCGATCGGAAAAGCGCCGGATTTCGCGGCATTGCGGTTCCACCAGATGCCGGCGGCGACCATCGGGTTCGCCGGGCGGGGCGAGGCGAGGTCGAGGAATACCTCTGCTTTCAGACCGGCGGCATTTTTTCCGCTGGCCAGATTGCCAACGACTTGCCCGAGCCTACCGAGTTCGCGCACGCTGAATTCCGCGCCGGTGGACAGGTAGAATTTTCCTGCCAGATCCTTGCGCCAGTTCGGGCTGGAGAGACCAATCCTTCCCATCAGATCATGCAGCAGGTCTTCCGTTGACGAGCGGTGTTCCCTGAGATGGCGGCGCAGCACTTCTGCGAGAATCTCATCGGACGCCGGGCCGTAGCAGAACTTCGTCTCCGGCGGACCGGTGAGCGGCAGAGACACAGCAATGCCGCCTTTGTCCTGGATTGGACTCCGATAGAGAGCGGCGACGCCGGAGGGAAATCCGGCGGTTTGGTTGACCAGCATCCGCACGGTGATCCGACGTTTTCCCGCGTCCGCCCGCCACTCGGGAAGGATGTCCACGAGCGGCCGGTCAAGCTCGATCCAACCTTCGCCAACCGCCCGGACCACCGCGAGCGCGGCCAGCGCTTTCGTAATACTCAGCGAGGGCATGCGGCCATCCGGATTTCGCCCGCCGATCCATCGCCCGTTTTGCCAGATCCCGTAGCCGATTCCGCCGAGTCGATCCGCTGCGGATAAGTTGACTTCCTGTGTTGAAACGGATGTGCAACCCGGCAGCAGCGCAGCAAATCCCGCGTGGCCCGCCAGACCCAACCATTGGCGACGATTCATGGAAGGAATAAATAGCCCATCGCGGGGAGTTCAACAATGGAGAATCGGCCGCTTTTTTCAAAACAGATCGCTCAGCTCTGACCAACGTTGGAAGGTGTGGTCAGGGTCGCATTCGCCGGGGCGCATCGAATCCGGGTGGCCAGTGAAGAGGGCGGTCTTGAATCCTGCGGCAGCGGCAGGGACGATGTCATGCAAAGGATCGTTGCCGATGTAGAGTGTTTCCGCCGGGGAAATACCACGGCCTGCGAGGCGCGTGACCATGAGTTGGAAAAGCTCGGGGGCTGGCTTGGCGATACTTTGCTGATAGGAAAGCACGGTGAGCTCGGGGGCGAAGAGATCGGTGAGTTCGCCGAGTGAAGGCAATGTATTGCACTGTGCGTTAGAAAGCAGGCCGAGCGAGATGCAGGAGCGAGCAAGACGCTGGACTAGCTTGTCCGCGCCGGGCATGGGGCGGGCGGGGTGCCAGGCGGTTTCGAGTTCGATGACGAGCGGGGTGATATCGACATCGGGTGGAAACGAGAGAATTTCGCGCCAAAGCACGCGGAGGTCGATTTCCGGATAGGTAACTCCGGCGGCTGAGTGATGGCGAAGGACGGCGGCATTCAGTTCGGTGCTGGGAGAGGCGGGCGGTAGGTATCCCGCTTGGCGGAGGATATCGCGGAGCAATGGATCGGTGAGGGGATCCGGCATTACGCCGCCAGATGGAGCGATAAGAAGCGTGCCGTAGATGTCGAAGACAACGGCGCGGACATTCACCTTCGTAGGAACGGGCTCGGGCGCAGAAAGCAGGAAATGGAAAGACGTCGGGGTGAGGTGGGCGTCGAGGATGGAAGACGGCGGAATAAACCGGAGAGGGGAGGTGGATTGATCGGCTACTTCTCGATAGATCGCAGTCAGGTTTTTCTGATAGTCGGCGGGTGACCACGGTGCCAGTTGATCCGGAGTGGCGGATGGCGTGTGGATGGCGAGGGTTTCAGCGAGCCAATCGATGAGCGGTCGGGTTTTTCCATCGATCTGGACGAGGGGCACAGTTCGGTTTGCCTTTTCTGCGAGTCTTTCAATGACTCCTTGCTGAAGAGGCTCGGGAAGATTTCCGAAGTCCAACAGTTCGCGGTGTGAGAGTGAATCGAGGACGGCGGTAATGTGGGTATTGGTGAGAGGACGACCGTAGAGGCGAAAATTCCTCTCAAGGGTGGTGGTGAGGTGGCTTTCGAGGATGGTGAGGTCGATCCAATCGACGGGGATGAGAATTCGCTGATAGAGTTGTCCGCAGTTGAATCCATGGGAAGCGGTGAGATATGGAAGATCGCGGCCGAGCAGCGGTTTTTTCCAAGCAACTGACTCCAAAAACGACAATCCGAATCCTTCACTAACTGAGGTAGCGACGATATGACTGGCGTGGGCAATCCAGGATTCAAAATCTGCCCGGGCGCTGGCAGCGGGAGCGAATCGATCAACTACATCGAACTCGATAGGCAGTTGGTGTTTGGCTGAAAATTTCTGCCAGGTGTTGTGAATGGCGAGGGCATCGGGGTTTTCCGGAGCGCGGCTGATAGCGAAGTAAGCTCCCTCGGGAGAGAGCGCTGAGAGGAGGATGAGTTCGCCGATATTTTTGCGGCGGATGCCACGGATCGGGGCGAAGAGGATGGTGGAGGAGGATTTGTTGGCGACTGGATCTAATGAAATAGGGTTGGGAAGAAGGGTCGCATTTTCCGATGGGAGGCCTGCAGTGGTGAAGGTTTCCAAGTCCCGCTTGTTGAGGAAGGCGTAGTGGGTGCGTGGCGAGAACGGATAGGGTTTCCGGCAGGCGGAGAGGACAGAAAGATTCTGAGGGCGTCCGTCTTCGGCGAGGTCGTGGATCTGGAGGATAAGGGGTTCCTGCTGCTCGGCAAGGAGGGCGACGACGCCGGCGATGAGGATGTTTTTCCCTAACGAATGATTGTGAAAATGCCAAAGATCAGGAGGGCCGCCGAGGGCTTGGGCCGCGGCAGTGCGCATCGATGCTAGGAGATCTTCCGCGATCATGTCGGAAGTGGTGAGGTAGCCGAGATGGGGTATTTGAAGGTGCTCTGGGCGGGACACCCGGGCAGCGGTCTGGGGTAAACTGCCGCAGTCAGCCTGAGAGGGTGGTGGACCGGTGAGGATGATATAACGAATGCCAGCGTTAGTTAGGCAGCGGGATGCGGCATCGATGACGGTGGTGACTCCACCGGGATCGAGGTGATAGTGGACGATGGCGACGCGCATGGTGGGCGGTCCCTGCATTTTAGCGGGCTCCGTTGCCTTTCCAATCACCGATGGGTTTGATGAAGTGGAAGCCCCAGATCTCGAAGCCGAGTCGATGATAGAGGCGATGGGACGGGTGGTTGGTGGTATAGCTGTCGAGAACGATGAGCTTGCAATCGCGTTCGTGTGCGACTTTCTCCAGATGATTTATCAGAAGGCTGCCGGTGCCGGAGGAGCGCTGGTTTTCATCGACGACGAGGTTATCGATCTCCAGATAGCGTCCGCACCAGATCTTGGTGGCGATCCATGCGCCGGCGACTCCGACCAGTTTTCCATCAGTAAATGCGCCGATGAGTTCGTAGTGAGAATGATCAGCTAGCAGGGTGTGCAAGCGCTCCTTAACGATGTTTGCGGGTGTTTCTGGATTGAGAGTGGCGAGCAGAGTTGCGGCGTCTGCTAGGTCATCTGCATCGAGAGGACTGATGGTGGGCTGGTCCATGGCTTTGGGGCGGGACTGCGACAGTGAAATCACTGGGCAGGCTTGATGGAAACGAGCAGGGCATTTTCGGCGGCCATGTATTTTTTCGCAAGGGCGTTGATTTCTGCCAGATTGATGGTGCGGTAGTCTGCATCGCGAGTGCGGGCGAGTTCGAGTCGATTGGGTTCGGTTTGGCACTGGCTCAAGACCGTGCTAAGCCAGTATTTGTTGTCGCGCAGCGTTTTGTCGAGTTGGCCGAGGGTGGGCTTGAGGGCGCGGTCGAGCTCGTCAGCAGTGGCTCCGGTTTTTGCGAAATTGTCGGCTAGTTCGCGCATGGTTTTGAGGAGCAGCTCGAGGTCTTCGGGCTTGCCGACACTTTCGCCGATGACGTATCCGACATCATCGAGGGCGTCTGATCCGGCGGCACCGGCGCTGGGGCTGTAGGAAGCGCCGAGTTTCTCCCGGATTTCCTCGCGGAGTCGGTCGCCGTAAATGTCTGCGAGGATGTTGAGGCGGCGGAATTCTTTTTGGTTTCCTCTGATGCCAGCGGTTTTCCATATGGTGATGGCGACGGCTTGGGAGATTTTTGAATCGTAGGTGAAGGTCATCAACGCAGGAGCATTTGGAAATTGTATTTTTCGCGCCGCTGTGAGGTTAGGCAGCACCGGCATGCGGGTGGGCAGCGCGCCGAAAGTTGCTAGGAGGTCGGGAAGTATTTTGGCGATTTCGAAATCGCCGACGATGGTGAGTTCCATGTAGCCCTTGGCGAGCTCGGGAGTGAGCCAGTTTTTTGCTTCGGCGATGGTGTAGGACGAGAGTTTTTCCTCAGTGGCGACTGAGAAGCGGGAATCGTTGCCATTCAGCCAAGCCTCCATTTCCTGTTGGGGACCAGCTGGTGTGTGCTTGAGTTGTTGAAAAATCATCGGGATGGCTTTTTTGAACTGCCAGAGGGCTTCCTCCCTGTATCCGGGATCCGTGAGGGATGCGCACATGAGCTGGGTCTGGAGTTGGAAATCCGCCGGAGTGGTGGCACCGCTCAGGACAAAGGCATCCTCACCGATGCTGAGTGAGGAGGAAACATTTCTACCTGCTAGGATCTGTTCGAGATCGTCGTTGGAATGTTTTCCAAGCCCGCCGCCTTCGAAAACGGCGGTGGCGAAGTTGTCGAGCATCGGCATTTCTTTTGGCTGTGTAAGTTTGCCGGAACCGATGCGAGCGGAAATGCGGATCTTGCCTTGCTCGAAATTGGTGGGCTTGAGATTGACTCGGATGTGGTTGGATAGAATCAGTTGGGTGATGCCGAGATCCGACACCTCCTTGCGCGATGCCACGGTGCCGGGTTTGCCAAAATCCGCGTAGTCGAAAACTTGAACGGCACGCGCAGTCGGTGGCTCGACAGGCTTGCCGCGAGACTCTTCGAATAGGGCAGTCAGGTCCTTTTCCGCGTTTACTGGCTTTTCCTTGGTGGTGAGCACGAGGTGGTAGCCGGTGGTGTCCCAGAAGGTCTTGAACGCCTGGTGGCAGTTTTCGATAGTGATAGAATCGAGGGCCTTCTTCGCTATTTCAAGATCGGTTTCCGGATCCGAGAAAACGGACGCCTCGTTGCACGAATCGGATAGATCGGTGGCTATTACGTCTGATTTGCGAGTGGCCTTTTGTTTCACTTGCTGCTCGTAAGCGTTGAGCTGGTTCGCCTTTACTTCGGCAAGTTCAGCTTCGCTGAAACCGTGCAAAAGGGCGCGGCGGAGCTCCTGCTCGATGATGGGCACAACTTCCTTCCAGCGGTCGTCCGCAGCGGTGATGTCGATTGAGCCGAGCTCGACGTAGCTGAAAAGATCGTTCTTCGACGCCGATCCCGTGGCAATCGCCGAGCCTTCGACCTTAGCCAAACGCTCGAAACGGCGACTGAGAATAGCGTTGGCGATGTCGAGTTTCATATTGGAGAGACGGGTGGCGATCGTATCCGGCTCCTCTTTATACGGGCGAACGAGTGTTAGTGATACCTCTGTCGATGAGAGTTCCTTGTCGGCGAAAACAGAGGTCTCAATGCCTTCGGGTTGATTAATGGTGCCCAGCGGGGGATTTGCCGATGGCTTGGCGGGATTGGTCATCGAGCTGAAGTGGTCTTCGATCTGTTTCTGCATCGCCTTTGGATCGATGTCGCCGACGACGATGAAGGTCATGCGCTGCGGGGTGTAGAAATGCGTGTAGTAATCGACGAAGCGCTCGCGCGGTGCGGACTTGATCACGTCCTCTTTGCCGATGGGAAAACGTTTCGCGATTAGCGAGTCCGGCAGGATTTTCGAAAACTGCTGCTCCATGATCCGGCTGCTGACGGTGTCGCGGCTGATCTTTTCTGACAGGATCACTCCGCGCTCCTTATTGATTTCCGTGGTGTCCAGCAGCGCTCCGTCGGCATAATCCCGCATCACGGTGAATCCGAGTTTGATCGCATCGTCATCGAGGTCCGGGATATCTAACATGTAGGCGGTCTCATCGAACGAAGTGTGGGCGTTCACGTCAGCTCCGAAGGCGATCTGCATCCGCTGCATGATGGGGACGAGTTCATCCGCTTTGAAATTTTTCGAGCCGTTGAAAACCATGTGTTCAAGGAAATGGGCGAGGCCCTGCTGATCGTCATTTTCCATCAGGGAGCCGGACGCGATGTGAAGGCGGAGTGACACGCGCTTCGGCGGCTCGCTGTTCGGATAGATGATGTAGCGCAGGCCGTTGGGCAGCGTGCCGAACGTGGCGCCCTTGTCCGGCAAAATATCCGAGGCCGCCTGAGGCCACGGCCGGGGAGTCACCGTCGGCGGAATAGGATCGGGTTTGACGGCTGGGGCGGTCTTTATCGGTTCCGGTGCCTTCGGTGCGGTGGTTGAGACCACAATCGGCAGTTTTGATGCCGATGGATCCTGTTTCGACCGGAGAGAAAAGACGCCCGCCGTCAGGCCGAGCACCAAGACAAGAATAAGAGGCGTGGCCTTCTGCATGAGCGCAGAGTGGTTGAGTCCCGTCCCTTTTGGCAACGCCGAAAAGGGCGGGTTTTGGTGGGCGACACCATGAACTTCAAAACTTTGCGAAAACAGTATTGCATTCGCTGCTGCGACATGATGGTTTCCCGCCCGGCCGCAAGGTCATCTCTGTGCGCGCGTGGCGGAATTGGTAGACGCGCTAGATTCAGGTTCTAGTGGGGGCAACCCTGTGTAGGTTCGAGTCCTATCGCGCGCACCATGTTGATTTGCAACAAGTCCCGACGCTGAAAAGCCTCGGGACTTTTTGTTAGCGATTTTTCATTGGTCCCAAGTTGGTCCCAATCCCGCGAAAGCCTTGGGAAATCAAGGGTTCCAGCGCCTTGCGGTTTGCGCCGGTCGGGAAGCGATGAATGCCGGTGCTTTCGGTAGCGGGTGAATTGGCAGGGCGGGCGGGCTGTTCAGGATGCCCCCGGCTTTTCGCGATTGGTCCCAATTGGTCCCAATTGGTCCCAATTGGTCCCAAACGGAAAACCCCGTCCGGTGCCGCTTGCACGGGTGGAAGTCACCGGACGGGGTCCATTTTCCATTTCACCGTTGCCGGTCCTTCCGGCGAGATTCATATTTTGCCGCCTTGTCGGCCTCGTATGCCGGCCTCCATGGGACCAGCGTTTCAGAAAAAAGGGGCTCGATCATCGCTTGAGCCAGCAAGGGCGCGGCAGCATCATCGGCGAGGATCATCCTCGATCCTTTTCCAATCGTGATCTTCCACCATGGCGTTTCCACCGGTTGCAAGACCGCGTAGGCGGTCAGATCCGCCGCGTTCAATGCCTTGCCGCCCTTCACTGCCCGCACTTGCAAGACGGTGTATTTACCAGTCATTCCGACGCGGAAAAGTTGGTAGGTTGGCGGGCGGGTGGATTCCATGGTGAAAGTAAAGCCCGCAGAGGCAGAACCGTGAAGCCTATCCTCTGCGGGCCGGTGATCGTGACTAGCGGATCCAGACCGCTAGTCACGAAATGGTTTACGCGGTCAAGGCGTCCTTCATCGCCGCGAAGCTTTCAGCGCGGCGGACAAGGATGTCGAAGAATCCTTGGGCGACGAGCCGGAGCTGGCCGGAGGTGGCGAGCGTGTAAGGATCGACTAGCAGGTCGATACCTCCGCCCCATTGACCAATCACCAAGTCAGCAAAATTGCCGAAGATGATTGCGCTACACACTCCCGACGAGCTGCCTTTG
>JBBRYQ010000021.1:0-70994 GCA_038237425.1 Verrucomicrobiales bacterium | reverse complement strand
TTCTACATCGTCGGGACAGCCGACCGCCGTGTGCCTTCCATCGTAAACGCAGCTTCCTTTCCGCAACTGGAGACCAGAATCAAGGCGATGTCCGCAAGCTGGCTCGAATGCGCGATCCAATCCGGTCCTCTGCTGCTCATCGACGGCCAGCGCCACCCGGCTTTCAAAGAGAACTCGGCGAGCAAACTGCATCGCAACGGCGTGGGAATCGACGACAAGGGGCGGTTGGTTTTCGCGATCACGGAGAAGGGCGAAATGGTGAATTTCTGGGACTTCGCCGGGCTGTTTCTGAAACTCGGCTGCAAGAATGCGCTTTTCCTCGATGGCGATATTTCGCAAATGGTCGCGAACCCAGGCACGCCGGTTTCGAGTAATCAGTTCGGAGTCATGTTTGTCGTCACCGAGTAGTTTCCATGACCACCCACACCGCGCCACTCACGCCCGCCCAAGTGGCAAAACTCCGCGAGGCGCTGGAGCGGCTCAGCTACGATTTCGAAACGAAACCCTACGCCATTTTCGCCGCGCGGAAGGGCAAGCTGAACGTCACGGTTTACGAAAAAGGGCCAAAAGTCCTGATCCAGGGCAAGGACACGGAGGATTTTATCCGCTTCACGCTGGAGCCGGAAGTGCTCGGCGAAGCGCGGCTGGGCTACGAGGAAATCCTGGAGCCGGACAAATTTGAGCCGCATTTCGGGATCGACGAGAGCGGCAAGGGAGATTTTTTCGGGCCGCTCGTCATCGCCGGTGCCTACACGGATGCGACCATCGCCCGGCGGCTGATCGAGGCGGGCATCATGGACTCCAAGCGGGTCACCAGCGCCGCCCGCATCCGCAAGCTGGCGGCGATCATCAAGGCGACGCCCGGTTGCACGACGGCCGTGATCTGCATCGGGCCGGAACGTTACAACTCGATGTTCGCCTCGTTCAGGAACCTGAACCGCCTGCTCGCTTGGGGCCACGCCCGCGCCATTGAGTCGCTGGCCGCCGCCCGGCCGGGCTGCCCGCGCACACTGAGCGACCAATTCGCCCGCCCGGAAATCCTCCAGCGCGCACTCAAGGAAAAGGGCCTCACGCTCCAGCTCGAACAGCGCACCAAGGGCGAATCCGACACCGCCGTGGCCGCCGCATCCATCCTCGCCCGCGAGCGTTTCATCGACTGGATGGACAAGGCATCGGCCTCGCTGGGCATCAAACTTCCACTCGGTGCCTCGGACGCCGTGGTCGAGGCGGGAAGGTTACTGGTGGCCCGCGATGGACAGGACGCACTCACAAAATTTGCGAAGCTTCATTTCCGGACTTCCCACGCGGTTTTGGGGACCACTCCGCCGAATCGCCCGGAATCGGACTAGCTAACAAGCTCCGAAAATCCTGCGCAATGATCGACTCGTTGATATTCAATCAACTGCATTTAGGATTTTTCTTCACAAATTCTCACAATTGTTTAATCAATGGCACGGAAATCGCAACAATCAGAACGCATTCTGTCGGGACAAAACCAACCAAAACGTTACGCAATCCCCTCGCTTCCCGAAACTTCTTACCGTCCTTCCTCCCCATGGCAACCATCACCAAGCGCGAACTCGTTATCAAAATCACCGACCAACTCGGTGCCAAGGGCATTGAAATCACCCAGCAGGATGTGCTGGAAGTCGTCCAGACATTGATCGACGAAATCACGGATTCACTCTCCCAAGGCGACACGGTGGTCATGCGTAATTTCGGCGCCTTCCAAGTCCGCGAGATGAAGGCGAAGATCGGCCGCAACCCGAAGGACCCGGACAAGGACGTGCCGATCCCCGCCCGCGCCGCCGTCAAGTTCAAGCCCGGCAAGGAGATGAAGGAAAAAGTAGCCACCACGCTGCAAGTCATCCGCGAACGCAAATAGTCCGCGCCCGTCCGCTGTGATTTCACTCTGGAAAAACCCATTTTCCCGCCTAGCGCTTGTTTGCGGAGCGCTGTTTCTCGTGCTGCCGTCCTGCGGTGGCTATCGCGGATACATGACGCGCGGCTACAGCGAGCGAGGCCAGCATTACCAGCCGATGAGTATAGATCAGGCACTCAACTACGAAGAAACCGGCACCTGCTCATGGTATAACGAGTCTTCTTGGTTCGGCTTGAAACGCGGCAATACGTCGATCGGCGAAAAAGTCATGCCGTGGGACGTGATCGGTGCCCACAAGACGCTTCCCCTACCCTGCGTCGTAAAAGTAACCAACCTCGAGAACGGCAAATCTACCAAAGTCCGCATCAACGACCGTGGGCCGTTCATTCCTGGACGTTTCCTCGATGTCTCGCCCCGCGCCGCGAGGCAGCTTGGCTTCTACGGGGATGGCCTCGCCACCGTCCACGTCGAGGTGGTTTCCGTGGGCGACGGCTCTTATAAAAAGAAGAAGCACCACTGGTTTTTCTTTTTCTGAATTCCCATGAAATCACTCATCGCCCTCACCGCATCGCTCTCTCTTGTTTCGTGCGCCACCATCGCCCCGCCAGCGGCGAAGGGAACGGTCGATCACGTCGTCCTACTTTGGCTCAAGCACCCGGGAAATGCCGCCGACCGCCAAGCTCTGCTCGCCGCCTGCTCCGATCTCCGTGTGATCCCCGGCATCAAGTTTCTCGATGCCGGCACCGCCCTCGCCAGCGAGCGGACGGTGGTCGATGACTCCTTTGATGTCGGCCTGACCGTGCGTTTCGATTCCGCGAAATCCCTGCACGCCTACGAGACTGACCCACGTCACGTGAAAAAGATTAACGAGGTACTCAAGCCGCTGACGAAGAAGATCGTGGTTTACGACATCGTGCGCTGAAAGTTTCCGGGCTTGAACAACCGGCAGATCCGCCCGCAGACTCCGCCCGCTCACTGCGAGCGCTTTTCCTATGTCCAAATCTCAAGAAATCCGCGTTTTCGCCCCGGCCACGGTGGCGAACGTCGCCTGTGGATATGACGTCCTTGGCTTTGCCATCGACTCGCCCGGCGATGAAATTGTCGTCCGCCATTGTGACAAACCCGGATTGCACATCACCAAAATCACCGGAGACAACGGCAAGCTACCGAAAAATCCCGCACAAAACTGCGCCGGCGTCGCTGCCCTCGACCTTCTCAAACACCTCGGCATGACCGACCGCGGGATCGAGATGGAGATCCACAAGAAAATGCCGTTCGGCTCGGGCCTCGGTTCGTCGTCAGCGTCATCGGTCGCCGGAGCCTTCGCGGTGAACCAGCTCATTGGCAATCCGCTCAGCAAAAAGCAGCTTCTCCCGTTCGCCATGGCCGGTGAGGCTTCGGCAGACGGCGCATGGCACGCAGACAACGTCGCGCCCTGCCTTTTCGGCGGCATCGTTTTCATCCGCTCGAATGACGAGCTGGATTTCGCGCAAATCCCCGCCCCGAAAAACCTCTGGGCCGCCGTCGTCCACCCGGACATCGAAATTCTCACCAAAGTCGCCCGCGAAATCCTGCCGAAAGAAATCCCACTCGAAAACGCCACCCAACAGATCGGCAACCTCGGCGGCCTCCTCTGCGGCCTCATCCAAGAAGATTACGGCCTCATTTCCCGCTCCATCCACGACGTGATCGCCGAGCCACGCCGCCAGAAACTCATCCCGGATTTCTACACCGCCAAACGCGCCGCTATTTCCGCTGGTGCGCTCGGTTTCTCCATCTCCGGCGCAGGTCCGTCCGTCTTCGCGCTTTGTGAAGGTGAGGAAATCGCGCACAAAGTCGCCGAAGCCATCACCAAGGTCTTCGCTAAAATCCCGCTCAACAGCCAGGCATACGTCTCGAAGATCAATCCACGCGGGGTACATGTGATTGAGTAACCATTGAAATCTAGCAAACCTCCGCCCGCCGTGCTCTACCACTCCACCAACAACCCCGCCCACCGCGTCGATCTCAAAGAGGCGATCCTCCGCTCGCTTCCTCCCGACAACGGACTCTACATGCCGGACACCTTGCCGGTGCTTGATCAGTCGTTCTGGCAAATCTGGCGGGAACTGACGTTTCAGGAAATCGGCATCGCCGTGGCAGATGCGTTTTTCGGCGAGGACGTCCCTCCCCAAGCGCTGGTAGACATCGTGGAAGGCACCGTTTCCTTCGATGCGCCACTCGTTACGCTCGGCCCGGGCGATCATGTTCTCGAACTTTTCCACGGTCCCACCCTCGCTTTCAAAGACTTCGGCGCGCGTTTCATGGCCCGGCTAATGGCCTGGCTCACCCGCGATGACGACCGCCTGCTAACGGTTCTCGTCGCTACTTCCGGCGACACTGGCGGTGCAGTCGCCTCTGCTTTCCACAACGTGCCCGGCACCCGTGTGGTCATTCTCTATCCGAAGGGCAAGGTCTCCGGGCTTCAGGAAAAACAGCTCACCGCTCTGGGCGGAAACATCACCGCACTGGAGATCGACGGCTCTTTCGACGATTGCCAAGCGCTCGTAAAATCCGCGTTCCTCGATCGCGAGCTATCGGAACGCCTTAATCTAACGTCAGCGAATTCTATCAACCTCGCGCGCCTCGTTCCGCAAAGTTTCTACTATATCCACGCCGCACGGCAACTGCCAGAAGGCGTCGCCCCCACGTTCGTCATTCCTTCGGGAAACTTCGGAAATCTCACCGCCGGCCTGCTCGCCATGCAGCTCGGCCTCGATGTCGATCAGATGATCGCCGCCACTAACCGCAATGACGTGGTGCCTGAATACTTGCAAAAAGGCATCTACACACCACGTCCCAGCGTGTCGACTATTTCTAACGCCATGGACGTCGGCGCACCATCGAACTTCGTCCGCATGCAGGCGCTCTTCGGTGGATCGTGGGAAGCCATGAAAGGCCGCGTGACGGGCATGACCTTCAGCGACGACCAAACCCGCGCCGCCATCCGCGAGGTGAAGTCACTCTACGATTACGAAATCGACCCCCACGGCGCGATCGCTTGGCTGGCCGCCCACAAATGGCGCTCCAGCCATCCCGGCAGTGCCACTATCAGCCTAGAAACCGCGCATCCCGCGAAATTCCCGGACGTGATGGATGCAGAGCTCGGAGCCAACTGCGTCGAAATTCCCGAGCGCCTCGCAATCCTCGCAAACCGTGAGAAAGTGGCCATCAGTATGCCTGCAGACCCGCTCATTTTCCACGGCTGGCTCCAAAGCGTTTCCTGAAAAGAAAGTGACCGTAGATCGGGAATCATCAATTCCAGGTCGCATGCAGAGAATCGTTGAGCAATGCCTGGCAGCGCTTGGGTTTCTAACAATAAAAGAAATTTCCCTATCAGGCAGTTATTTCAAGAATCTGCTCCTCGTGGTGTGAAAAACAAACGGCTTGGCCCACATGGGTAGTTTCGAAAGGTTCTCCGGAGAAGGATAGGTCAGGCGCTTTTCATCGATGGCTATACGGCGAGCATCATGATTTGTGGACAGCCCGTTCACACGTGCGAAATTAATTTCGCGGTCCGTGGGGAGGTTAGTTTTCCGCGAGGTAGCGGGCGAGGATGGGTGCGAGGTTCTCGGCGGTCTGCGGGGGCCAGATTTTCCGGTCGGTGAAGATGGCGGTGTCGAGCACGCGGTGGCAGGGGCCGTCCGGGGATTCCGGGATGCGAGTGATGACGTCGCAGATGATCTTTTTCGCGAGCGCGGTGTTGGCGTGGAGGTTTTCAATCACCGCATCCACCTCGACGGCTGCTTCGTCTTCTTTCCAACAATCGTAGTCCGTCACCAGCGCGAGCGCGGCGGCGGCGATTTCCGCCTCGCGGGCGAGTCGGGCCTCCGGGCCGTTCGTCATGCCGATGATGTCGGCACCGATCAGGCGGTGAAAATTCGCTTCGGCACGGGTGGAAAACGCCGGGCCATTCATGCAAAGATAGGTGCCGCCGTCGTGCACTTTTGGCGCGAGCAAACGAGCGGCGTCCAACAGATTCGCGCGGAGATCGGCGCAGTAGGGATCGGCGAATCCGATGTGAGCAGCGATGCCGTTTCCGAAAAACGTGTGCTTTCCGGCGGTGCCCGTGCGGTCGATGAGCTGGTCCGGCACCACGATGTCACGCGGCACGAGTTCTTCCCGCAGACTGCCGACGGCGGTGACGGAAATCAACCAGCGCACGCCTAACGAACGCAGCGCCCAGATGTTTGCCCGGTGATTGATCTCATGCGGCAGCACGCGGTGGCCGACTCCGTGGCGCGGCAGGAAACACACGCGCCGACCAGCGATTTCCCCCAAAATCACCTTGTCCGATGGATCGCCGAACGGGGTGGAAATGGCATGCTCGGAGATTTCCCCGAAGCCTTCCATTTCATAAAGCCCGCTGCCGCCGATGATGCCGATCGTTGGTTCCTGAAACGTTGCCGAGGTCATGCTCTAGGAATAGGGCATACCGCGCCCAGTCGCCACGCGTTAGAAATCGAAGTTGTCGATATTCTCCTTGGTGAAGACGAATGGCTTGCCGAGCACGATGTTGTCGCCCTCGACCTGCATCATGCCTAGCTTGCCCGCGTTGAACTCCTTGGCACCGGGAACCAACTCGCCTTTCGCGACAGCCGCACCTGCCATGACGGAGAGGTAGCCGAGATCCTCGACTTTCCAAAGAATGACCGCCTGGGTGACGCCTTCCTTGACGTAGGCCTTGTTTTCACTCGGTAAGCCAAGGCCCACCACTTTGACAGCCCCGGTTTTGCCGGCTTGTTTCACCGCTTCCGCCGCGCCGGGAACACCGAGCGAGGTGACCGAAACGAAGGCCTTGAGATTCGGATAGGCGCTGAGCAGATTGGTGGCTTCCTGCTGGGCCTTATCCTTCTGATCGTCGCACGGCTTGATGTCCACCAGCTTCATGTTAGGATACTTCGCTGCCTGCCGGGCTTTGACGGATTTGATCCATTCATTGAGGTTCGCCGATGTCAGCGTGCCGGTGATGATAGCGAACTCCCCCTCGCTGCCAGTGGCCTCCGCAGCGGAATCCATCAGTTGCTCGCCGATGGCTTGGGCGGTGGCCTGATTGCAGAAAAACGAACGCGCGTCCGGCTGGGCATCCGCATCATAGGTGACGACCTTGATGCCGGCTGCCTGGGCTTTTCTCAAAGCGGTGGAGATGGAATCCTTGTTCTCACAGGCAGCGACGATCACGTTCACGCCGTCGGTGATCCAGTTTTCCACGATCTCATTCTGCTTGGCGGGATCAGAGTTGATAGGACCGTCGAATTTGAAATCGGCGTTGAGTTCGGCAGCGGCGGCGCGTGCTCCTTTCTCGCAGGTGACGAAGTATTGGTTGCCCTTACTCTTTGGCAGCAGCGCGATGGTGAGTTTACCTTTCGACTCGGATTTGCTGCACGAAACGAAGGGCAGCGCGGCGAGGAGAGCGAGAGAGGCGATGAAGCTTTTGCGTATCATGGGTTGGGTAGGGTTGGCTCGGAATTCGAGAGAGATTGGAGGCGCGCGCGGCGCACGGCGAGCGTTTTTGTCGCCGCTCCGAGGGCGAGCGCGGCGAGCAGGAGCGCACCGGTCAGCATTCCGGAAAGCTCACGAGCGACGCTGGCCACCGGCTGGTCCATGATGCGGTAGTCCGAGATCCGGGTGAGGCCGTTGTTTAAAATGGCCAGCGCCACCCAGCCTAGCAGAGTCCCACTGACATTTCCCGACCCGCCGAAAATACTGACTCCACCGAGCACGACAGCGGTGATCGCGAGAAGTTCGTAACCGATGCCTGCGTTCGCCCGGGCTTCACCCAAACGCGAAACGAGGATGACCGCCGCCAGGCCGGCGGCAGCACCGGCAATGATGTAGGCGAGGCTCGTATTTCGGGCGACGGGAATGCCAGCGTATCGCGCGCCTTCAGCTGAGAACCCGATGGCACGGAATGAGCGGCCGATGGTCGTGTGATGCACTAACACCCATATCCCAGCCGCGACCACGAGAAACACCCAGACCTGCGCAGGCAGCCCCGCGATGTCGGAATTTCCCAAAGCGAGAAAAGACGCTGGGAAGTTAGAATAGGATTCCGCGCCCTTGGTGAGAGCTTCTGCGAGTCCGCGAAAAAGCGAGAAAGTGCCGAGAGTGACGATGAGCGGAGGGAGTTTCAGGCGCGTAATCAGCACGGCATTGATGCCACCACCGAGTGCACCGATGGCGATGGCGATGGACGCTGCAATCCATGGGTCGAGCCCTAAACTGTTCACCATCATGCCGAACAATACCGCGCACAGGCCGATCATGGAGCCGACGGAAAGATCGATCCCACCTGTCAGAATCACCGGCGTCATGGCCACGGCGAGCAGCCCTATTTCCACCGAGTGGCGGAAGATGTTTGAGACGTTTCGCCCGACGAGGAAATTTTTCCCCAGCGTCTGGAAGATCAGCACCTCGACAAAAATCACTAACAGCAGCACCACCTCATGGCGTGCGAGCAGGGATTTGAATGATCTTAGCCGGGACATGCTCAGAGTTGTTTTTTACGGCTGCGGAGACCGTCCGCCATCACAGCGACGAGGATGACGAGGCCCTGGATGGCCTTTTCCCAATACGGCGGCTGATGGAAATGGGTGAGTGCGGGATTCACGTTGGCGAGCAACAGCATTCCTAACAGCACACCCCAGAGCGTGCCGCGCCCGCCGCTGATGGCCACGCCTCCGACCACAGCGGCGGCGATGGTTTTGAGTTCGAGTCCGTCGCCGCAGTTCGGCTGGATTTGTGGGGACTGAACGAGATTGAGGACCGCGCCGAGTCCGGCGAGAACACCCATCAAAACAAAAACCCCGAAGGTCGTGCGCTGTGGATCAATACCTGCTAGACGCGCGGCTTCCGCATCCGTGCCAGTGGCGTAGATGAAACGTCCGGCCGCCAGATTTTTCATCGCCCACGCAGCGGCCACGAGAAGGAGGAAGGTGATAGAAATGACGATCGTCTGCCCGGTTAGTTGATCGCAACCGAACCACTTGATACCCGCTGGAAGCGCGAGCAAACGCCCTTGCTGCCAGAGCCGCAGCACTTCCTGCCAGACCGCCATGGTGGCAAGCGTGACGACAATACTCGGCAAACGAAGATACGCCACGAGCACTCCATTGAGAGCCCCCATCAGAGCTCCAGCTCCCAGCGCTGCCAGGATCGCTACTCCCAGCGGCAGCCCGGAGGCGGCGGTCACCCCGGCGATGACGGCGCACATGCTGAACTGCGCACCGATGGAAATATCGATCTGCCGCGAGATGATGATCAGCGCGATGCCGATCGCCGCAACGAGCGCGGGCATCTGCGAAGTGAGTCGGGAAATAAACGGCTGAAACTGGAAAAAGTGCGGAGCGAAAACGGCCAGCGCTAACATCAGCAACCCAAGCGCAGCAGCCACGGTGAGTTCGCGGAAATATCTACTCATCACGCGGCATCCTTTCCGTTAGTCCCCAACGCGGCGGCCATCACCGAATGGGCGTCCGCATTTTCGTGAGCGATGATTTCCACCAACTTTCCTCCGCGCATCACGGCGATGCGATCACTCATGCCGAGCACTTCCGGCAGGTCGCTAGAGATCATGAGCACGGCAAGCCCGTCCTTCGCGAGGCCACGGATGATCTTGTGAATTTCACTCTTTGCGCCGACATCGACGCCTTGCGTGGGCTCGTCGAGAATCAGCAGTTTCGGCTTCGTCGCCAGCCAGCGGGCAACGCTGACTTTCTGTTGGTTTCCACCGCTCAGGCTGCCGCCGGGAGCATCCGGCCCATAGGCTTTGATGCCGAGGTCGCGAATGAAATCGGCTGCTAACAAATTCTCAGCCTTCGTCCTCAGCCGGGTCCCGGGGAAAAATTTCGGATGCACCGCCATCGTCATGTTCTGGGCGATGGGCATTTCTAGAATCACTCCATGGCGGCGGCGGTCTTCCGGCACGTAGGCGATGCCGTGGGCGATGGCCTCTTGCGGGCTATTGATAGAAATGCCTCCTCCATTCAGAAAAATCTCACCGCTATCCGCAGGTGTGATGCCGAAAAGAATTCGCGCGAGTTCTGTGCGGCCGGCACCGACGAGTCCCGCCATTCCGACGATCTCCCCTGCCCTGACGTCGAGCGTCACTCCGCTCACCGCGCTGGCGGTGCATCCGAGATTTTTCAACGAAACGACCACTTCCCCCGGCGCACTTTCGGCGGGCGGATAGATCGAGGAAACCTCGCGCCCGACCATCAGTTTGATCATCTGAGATTCAGTTAGCAAATCGACGGGATTGGTGCCGACGCTCTCTCCATCGCGCAGGACCGTGACTCTATCAGCGAGCGCGAAGATTTCCTCCAGCCGGTGGGAAATGTAAACCACGCCCACGCCTTCGTGTTTGAGATCACGGACCACTTTGAATAACAAGTGCTGCTCCTTCTGCGTCAGCGAGGCGGTCGGCTCATCCATGATGACGATGCGCGCGCCCGAGCCGAGAGCGCAGGCGATTTCCACTAACTGCTGCTCCGGCATCGAAAGAGATCGCACCTCCGCGTCTGGTGAAATTTCCGCGCCCATGCGGTGCAGTAGCTCGACGGCTCTTGTCCGTTGGTCTGCCCAGCGGATGCGGCTGAGGAAGCCTGTCTTTTTCAATCGCAGCCCGATATTCTCCGCGACCGTGAGATCAGGAAAAAGCGCGGGCTGTTGATAGATGCAGGCGATTCCCAGCTCGCGGGCTTTCGATGGTGTGAGGTGGGACACCTCGTTTCCAGCGACAAAAAGCTGACCCGCATCCGGTTGATGCGCACCGGTGATGACCTTGATGAGTGTGGATTTCCCCGCGCCGTTCTCGCCTAACAACGCATGCACTTCGCCAGCTTCCAGTTCAAACGAAACATCCCTCAGCGCCTGAACGGCGCCGAAGGATTTCTGAATGGAGGTGAGTTTTAAAAGCGTTTTCAATCCGTCGGTTGCGGGTTGAAGACGTTTTATCAAGCTCGCTTGCTCAGCACAGCATTTTCGTAATTCTTCACCTCGCCCAGCCAGGCGGTGCCGGCGGGGACGTTCTGCGATTCGCAATAAGCATCCCAGACCGCGCCCCATGGCAGGCTCTTGGCTTCCTCCATCAGCGCGAGGCGCGAGGTGAGATCGCCGGATTTTTCAGACTCGCGGAGGGCTTCGGGTTCGAGCAGGGCCATGAGCAGCGCCTTGAGCGTGTTGCGCGTGCCGATGGTCCACGCGGCGATGCGATTGATGCTGGCGTCGAAGAAATCGAGGCCGATGTGCGTGCGGGCGAGCAGCTTATTCCGCACAAGTTCGGCGGCGATGGATTGCAGCGCGTCATCGAGAATGACGACGTGGTCACTGTCCCAACGCACACCGCGGCTGACGTGGAGGAGGATTTCTGGAACATACATCAGCGCGGAGCTGAGTTTGTCGGCGATGCCTTCAGTCGGGTGGAAATGGCCGGCATCGAGGCAGAGGACTTTCTGATTTTTGATGGCGTAGCCCATGTAGAATTCGTGCGAGCCGACGACGTAGCTTTCGCTGCCGATTCCGAAGAGTTTGCACTCCACCGCATCAAGGTGGTGTTTCGGGTTGAGCTTTTTCGCGAACACCTTGTCGAGCGAATCTGCTAGACGCTGGCGGGGGGCGAGGCGATCAACCGGCGTGTCCTTGTAGCCATCGGGAATCCAAACGTTAGTGACGGTGGGCGAACCTAACGTTTTGCCCATCACAGCGCCGATTTCGCGGGAGGCGATGCAGTGCTCGATCCAGAAATCGCGGATGGTTTTTTTCGGATGGGAGAGCGTGAAGCCATCGGCGGCTTTCGGATGGGAGAAGCAGGTGGGGTTGAAATCCATGCCCATGCCGTTGGCTTTCGCCCAATCGATCCAGCCTGTGAAATGCTCGGGGCGGATCTCGTTGCGATCGACTTTCTTGCCGCCGAATTCGCCGTAAAATGCGTGGAGATTCAGGCGGTGTTTGCCGGGGATGAGCGAGAGCGCCTTGTCGAGGTCGGCGCGGAGTTCATCGGGTGTGCGGGCTTTGCCGGGATAATTTCCCGTGACAGCGATGCCGCCGCTGAGGCCTTCGCCGGTGCTTTCGAAGCCGCCGACGTCGTCGCCCTGCCAGCAATGGAGGGAAATCGGGATGGTGGCGAGTTTCGCCATGGCGGCATCGGTATCGACACCGAGGTCGGCATATTGGGCTTGGGCGAGTTTGTAGGACGCAGCGATGGATTTTGAGTTCTTGGCCATGATTTTAGGATTTGTAGTAAAAGGCTGGTAGTTTGGGCGGGATTGGATTTAAAAACCTCCACTGTTTTGCCAAAAACAAGCACGATCCAGCCAGTGAAGCGCATCCTCAAAATCGACGAATGGTTCCATCCCGACGGCTTCCCCATCAGCGTGGAGCGGCGCGAGCCACAGGAGTTGTTCGAGCCACACGCCCACGAGTTCGCCGAGTTGGTGATCGTGACCGGCGGAAAATGCCTGCACGTCACCGGCAGCGACTCGTGGGAAATGACGGTGGGCGATGTTTTCGTCATCGCCGGTCAGCGTGAGCACGAATACCGCGATCTAGTGGATCTTCGGTTGGTGAACATCCTCTATCAACCGAACCAATTGAAAATGGGCCTGCTGGATTTACCGTCGGTGGCGGGATACCACGCGCTTTTCACGCTGGAACCGGCTTGGAGAAACAAGCAAACGACAAAGGGAAGACTGCATCTGAATGGCAAGGAACTGGCGCAAGTCACCGAGCTAGTGGACCGGTTGGAAGGCGAATTGAAGGCACGCGAACCCGGCTTCGGCTTCATGGCGACGGCGTGTTTCATGCAGATCATCGGCATGCTTTCCCGCTGTTATGGGCGTAGTCCTTCGCCGGATGGAAAGGCGTTGTTGCGCATCGGCGAGGCGCTTTCGCATCTGGAACGGAACATCCATCGCGAGGTAAATCTGGAGGAATTGGCCAGCATCGCCCACATGTCTCAGCGGAGTTTCCTGCGCGTGTTCCAATCCGCGACAGGCACATCGCCACTGGCCTGGGTGATCGAGCAACGGATTAACCGCGCGTGCAATTTGCTGCGGCACACGGATCGGCGCGTTACGGAAATCGCCTTTGATGTGGGATTCAACGATAGCAACTATTTCACGCGGCAGTTCACGAAAGCGACGGGTTTTTCGCCACGGAACTATCGGATGAGGCAAAGTGCCAGTTAGGCCCGAGTCACCCAGCGCAATTTCGCCGCGCTGCTGCGCGGGTTCAGGCGGCGTTCTTCCGGGCTAGCGGTGATGACGCTGTCGCTCATCTCCGAATAAAGGCCATCACGGATTCCAACTCGCATCGCCTGCTTCACGCGCCGGTCCTCGCCGGAGTGGAAGCTGAGGATAGCGGCGCGGCCACCGGGTTTCAGGCAACTTGGTAACACGCGGAGAAACGCATCGAGGGCGACAAACTCCTCGTTCACCGCGATCCTAACTGCCTGAAAGACGCGCCGCACCGTGAGATCGATCTCGTCCTCGTCGCTGATGCGCACGGAGTCCCGGATGGCTTGCGCGAATGCCTGCGTATTCGCATACGAGCGCCCGACCAACACTTCCGCGATGGACTGCGCACGCGGCTCGTCCGCATTTTCATGGAGGGCGGTTTCCAGTTTCTCCACGCTGACTTTCCGCAACCAATCTGCGGCTGATAGTCCACGATCCGGATTCATGCGCATGTCTAGCGGGCCGGCGGTTTTGAAACTGAAACCGCGTGTGGGATCGTCGAGCTGCATCGAAGAACAGCCGAGATCGGCGAAGATGAAATCGACGCTGGTGATGCCGCGTGACGTGAGAGCCTTGGCGATGCCGGCGTAGTTGGATTTCACCGCTTCGAAAGATTCCGGACCGTAACCTGCGGCACGGATGCGCTCTTCAGTTTTCGGTTGTTCGATCGGATCAACATCAAGACCTAGCAGCTTTCCACTGGCGGAAATTTTCTCAAGAATCCGCAGCGCATGGCCGCCGTAGCCTAGGGTGGCATCAACGCCGGTCATTCTTTCTGCGAGCCCGAGCGCAGCGAGACACTCGGCGACCATGATGGGAATATGAGTGCCTGCGGGCGTTTTTCCGGAAGCGATCACCTTCGCCACCGTCTCGCCGTAGCGGTCGGGATCGTGCTCCTTGTATTTGTCCTCGAAACGACGCGGGTTTTTCCCGCTGTAGCGCTTCCGACGGGGCGGGCGTGGAGTTTCATCGCTCACAGCTCGGAGTATTTCAGGTTGTTGCCGCGGGATTTCTCGACGGGATAGCGGATGTCATTGTTAGCGATTTTCGCTTCCATAACATCGCCAAGTTTGAAACCGAGGTTGTCAGCGAGTTCGAAAAGCAGGATTGCGACGTCGGCGATTTCCGAAGCGATCTCGTCCCGGCGGCTTTCCACCCGAGCCTCGATCTGCTCCGCCTGCTGCCAGACGAAGTGCTGCATCAGCTCGCCCGCCTCGGCGGCAATGGCAACGGAAAGGTCCTTGGCATTGTGGAATTGACGCCACTCACGGGCATCCACAAAAGTCTGGATGTGCGCGGTAAGCTCAGCAATGGAATCGCTCATGGCGGGGTTTTAATGCCAGATCTGAAGGGCGGCGAGTCTTTATGAGGCCGAATCGAACGCGGAAATCCCTCGCGAGGAACGCAAATCCGCCCGTGCAAATTCCCGAGCCGCTGCTAGCGTCGCGCGTGAGAAAAATTTTCCTATGCTGCCTCATCGCCGCCCTCAGCGCCTGCAGCCCGAGATCCGACAAAGGCCCAAAGCCCCTGCGCGTCGGCATGGAGCTGAGTACGCCTCCGTTTGAAATGGTGGACTCCTCGGGAAATCCCGATGGCGTCGGCGTGCGGCTGGCGGAAGCGCTGGCGAAACAACTCGGCAGGCCGCTCGACATTGAGGTGATGGCATTCAAAGGGCTGGAAACCGCGCTCAAAACTGGAAAAATCGACATCATTCTCTCCAGCATGACTGACACGCCGAGGCGTCGTGAGTCGATCGACTTCTCGGACGCCTACTGCAAAATCGGCCTCGCGTTGCTGGTCGCCAAGGATTCAAACGTCCAAGGCCCTAGCGATCTGAATCAGCCAGGCCGGAAGATCGCCGTTCGGTTAGGCACCACTGCCGTTGAATTTGTGAAATCGAAATTCCCAAAAGCAGAAATCGTCCTGCTCGATCAAAATGCCGCCTGTCTGCTGGAAGTGACTCAGAAAAAAGCGGACGCTTTCATCTACGACCAGCTCTCAATCCTAAAGCTCCACCTCGCCCAGCCGGAAAACACACGCGCCCTGTTGGAGCCGCTGCAAAGCGAATCGTGGGCGATGGCGCTGCGCAGAGACGAACCGGAGTTGAAGCAGCAGATCAACGCCTTCCTCAAGGATTTCCGCGCCAGCGGCGGCATGGACGCCCTCGGTGAAAAATACCTCAAAGCCGAAAAAACCGCGCTCAAGGAACGCGGCGTGCCATTTGTCCTCGAATGAAAATCCGCACGCTGCTCATCGGCTCGCTGGTCCTGATCGTGCTTGCTTTGGCGAGCTGGCAGGTCCTTGCATCGCTGCGCTATCATTGGAACTGGGCAGGCATTTGGGAGCAGCGGGAACTCATGCTGCGCGGGTGGGGGCTGACGATTTTGATTTCGTTAGGGGCGCTGGTCGGCACCGTTTTGTTCGGACTTCTGCTCGCCATCGGCCAGGAAACGAAGGAGCCCGTCCTGCGCGCGGTCTGCCGCGGCTACGTGGAGCTCATCCGCGGTACGCCCCTGCTTACTCAGCTTTTGCTAGGCTATTATGTAATCGCTGCCGCATTCCACGTGGATAACAAGATCCTCGCCGGCATCATTTTGCTTACCTCCTTCGAGGCAGCCTACATGGCGGAAATCCTGCGCGGCGGAGTCGCCAGCATCGAGCGCGCACAGTGGGACGCTGCGCGGGCGCTTGGGTTTGATAGAAAACAAACCTGGCGATTCGTCATCCTCCCGCAAGCACTGCGCCGGGTACTGCCAGGAATGGCCGGCCAGTGCGCCTCGCTGGTGAAAGACTCCAGCCTATTGAGCGTGTTAGGAGTGGCAGAGTTCGCGAAACAAACCGACGTAGCGGTCAGCAGTTCGAGTTCCCCGTTGGAGGGCTACATTCCAATGGCCATCGGCTACCTCGCGCTGACGCTACCACTGAGCTGGCTGGCGCGGAAACTTGAGATGAAATGGAGGGCCGAATGAAACTAGACGTTTCAGGATTGGTGAAAAACTACGGCAGCCAGCGTGCGCTCGACGGACTCTCGCTCGCGTTGCCGGAGGGCACCCGCTGCCTTGCTCTTATCGGTCCATCAGGCGGCGGGAAATCCACCTTGCTCCGCCACCTCGGCGGCCTCGAACTTCCGGACGCCGGAACCATCGAAGTAAACGGGAAATTTCTATCAACCGATGAAACCGCTCTCCGTGGCTTCCGGCGACGGAATGGATTCCTATTCCAAGGTTACAACCTTTTCCCCCATCTCACCGCAAGGCAGAACATCGTGCTGCCGCTCGTGGAGGTGCATGGAAAAACTCCGGCAGATGCTAACGATCTAGCATCTACCAATTTGGAGCGCTTCGGACTCGCACCGCATGCCGACAAACTTCCCGTCCAGCTCAGCGGAGGCCAGCAGCAACGTGTCGCCCTCATCCGCTCAATGGTGGCCGCTCCCGAGCTGTTATTTCTGGACGAACCCACCGCCGCACTGGATCCAGAGATGACCGTGGAAGTGCTAGAACTAGTGCGTGAACTGGTCCTCGGCGGACAGGATGTGATTCTGTGTACTCACGAAATGGGCTTCGCCCGCGCAGTCGCGGATGCCGTGGCCTTCGTCGCCGCAGGGAAGATCATCGAGTGCGCGAAGCCAGACGATCTATTCAATGCGCCAAAAGATCCGGACGTAAAGCGATTCCTCGGCCGGGTGCTCGAATTCAGATAGATCAATTTCCCACTGCCTGCTTCATCATGCGTGCGGCGATTTCCTTCAAATCCTCGACCGGAATCGCGTAGTTCTCCGCACGGTTCGCGCGGGCGATGTTCATGCCGATGCAGTGGCCTTCGAGATCCAACAGCGGCCCGCCCTCCACATCACTACTGCCGAGAACATCGTGCTGCATGACGCGAGGAAACCCACTCCGACGTTTTGAAAATTTGCCGCTCATTTGATCGTTGCGGGTCATCTGGTCGTCGAACAACTCATTCCGAGCCGCGAGCCGGACGTCCACGATTTTCTCCTCCTTGTTACGGCGGTAGGTCACCTTTACGGTGCTGCCTTCCTTGCGGTCCTTGAGAATCTCGCCGATCTCTTCGATCTTGGTCACCTTCTTGCCTTCGATCGTTAGAATCACATCACCTTTCTGGAGCCCTGCCTCTTTCGCGCCGCTCTTTTCATTCACCTCATCGATTTCCAACAGCTTCGCTTTCAGATTCACGGTCACACCCAACGCGGCTCCACCGGCGGCGGGAATTTCACGAATCTTCGCACTGATGATCCCGGCCAGAGCCCGGCGATTCGTCCGCGTCGTGGCACCGTTAGCGACCACCCACGAACCTTGGGGAACCGCGCTTGTCTGTGCATAGACGACAGGAACGAGTCCGACCGCCTCCACCTTGATCAGCGCAACATCCCACCCGGGATCGACCAGCACTACCTTCGCCTGCGGATAATTCGTCTGGTCCACAGTGATGGAAAGTGCTTTCACCTCCGCGATCTCGCTGGCCTTTGTTAGCACATAACCGTCTGCGGAAATGACCACGCCGTAGCCAATCTCCTTTCGGCCATCGAGCATCACCGCGCTGGACGTCTGTAGCACCTGCCGCTGGTTTTCAAACGCGGCGACCACGGCGGAGCCAGTCGTCCGGAAGCTCGATTCCAAGCTTTGCTGCCCGGCCAGGGGCAGCACGAGTGCTGCGGAAATTATGGATAGAATCCAGTTAGCGTTCACCGAGATTGAGAGTGAGGGTTTGTGCCTTGCCGGAGTGGAGCATGTCTAATTTCACTTCGTCACCAGCGGCCATTTCCTTGAGTAGATCCTGAAGCTGCTCGCGCTTTTCGAGAGCAGTGTCGTTCAATTTGAGAATCACATCGCCCTCCTTGATTCCTGCGGTTTCAGAAGGACTCTTGCTGCCGACCTTGGTCACCCGCAGCCCGCCTTCCTTGCGTGGTTCGGTAGCGAGGCCGAGGAAACCGCTGCCTTTTTCCGGCTTCTTGGCAAAGGGCCCTTCTCCGATGAATTCGGCTTTCTGTAGGCCGTCCCAGTTCTTGATATACTCGCTCATCGGCACGTGCATGTTCGACTGGAGCTGCTGGCCCACCCGCGAATGAATTCCTATCAGTTTCCCACTGAGATCGAAAAGCGGCCCACCCGAATCACCGCCGATGAGGGTGCAGTCTGACTGAAAGGTGGAATTCGCCATCCGGACCAACCGGCCCAGCCGCACGACCGAGCCGCGCTCCTTGTCGAAGCCGCCAGAATGCCCGAGCGCGAATACCCAGTCACCGAGCCTTGCTGACTCCGCGCGGTCGATATCGATAAACGGGTAGGTTCCCTTTTCCGTAATTTTGATCATCGCCGCATCGGTATCGGCCACGACGCCGAGTGTTTCCGCTTTCAGTTTGGTGCCGTCCTCTAGCACGATGGTGACTTTCTTTTTCACCCCCGTAGCGACGTGTGCAGCCGTTAGAATCAGGCCGTCCGGCGAGACAATCACGCCGCTGCCAGAGCCTTCGGCGATCTCGATGCAGACCGTGGCCGCGCGGGCCTTGGGCAACACGCTGATCAGGGATTTCTGAATCGCCTCCAGGTCCTTGCGGGAGTCTGGCACCTTCTTGTCATTCACGTAGAGCCGCCCTTCTTGGGCAAAGGCGCACCACGGCAGCAGGGCGATCAACAGACACGAAAGGCAGGATTTCATCATGTTCTTGAGCGTCACGCTAACGAGGCCATGCCTATCCAGCAACAGATGCGTTTGAAAGTTTTCGAAAAAGCCCAATCCACTCGCGCCCTTCCCGGCCCGGATAGGCCCGCTCCGGAACCCAGCCATCGATCCGCTCGAACCACGGAGAAAACCGCTCCTCCAGCTCTGCGATGCTCGTCGCAAACGGCGGCCCCGCGGTTTCCTCCCCCGGATCGTGCGGCGTCAGGAAAAACACACCTGCCAGCAATCCACCCTCTTCCAGCAATTCCGCCACCGCCTCGGCGTAGGCCGCCCGCTGCGCCGGGTTGATCGCACAAAAGCACGTATGCTCCCAGATTGCAGAAAACCCTCTGCCCGCGTGCCATGACGGCTCGAGGAAATTTCCCAGCTCGTAGGTCTCGCCGCCCACCGTCGGAAACTCCCCCGCCCTCTGGATCGCCATTTCCGCCAGATCAAGGCCTACCGCCATCAGCCCCATTTCCGCCAAAGCCCGCACATCATGCCCAGTCCCACACCCTGGCACGAGCACTGGACCACCGCCCCATGGCTCCGTCCCGATGCGTTCGAGCAGCTCTAACAACGGTGGAGCCGCCCTGCCTTTTTCCCATGGAGTATCTCCCAGCCGGTAACGCTCGTCCCAATCGGTCATGCGTTGAAGTTAACTGGCCTCACGCGCGGCGCAAGTCATCCAATCCCACAGATGGACCGCGAAATTCATTTCGCAAGTCTGCCTCAGCGACCTGAGAAAATTCCGTATTCTCAAACCGCCGACCTCACGCGCTTCAATACGTGGGCAGCGCCCCGCAACGGAAGACGGCATCCCCGGCTTCAACAAATATCGGTGCATCCCAGGTGCAGCTGAGGTAGAGGCTTCCACTTCGTTCATGCCGTAGCACCGGCGGCAGCTCGCGACCTTGCAAGCGCCCATGCACCCGCAAGATGCACCCGCAAGATGCGCCCGATCAACCGCGTGCCGAAATCCGCATCTTAGACTAGCTTGGCGCGACGAGGAAATGAGGGAGATATCCCCGCCTTGACCCACGGCACGGTATTGTCCACCGCCCTTTCCCAAACCGAAGGATCTCCTGTCCACTGTCGTTCTCTGGACCGCCTGCACCTCGCAGCGATGTCCGAACTTGATGTAAAACGACTGATGACCCATGACCAGCGCCAAGCCGAAGCTGCACGGGCTATCAGCTATCAGGTGATCATTCCTGAATAATTTCAGAAACTAAATCCTCAAGCCCGCCGCAGGTAATCCGGGACCTGATCCCTTTGCGAAGCAGGCGGGATTGCGGCACTGGCGAAGGAAATCACGGCACCGACACCGGCGGCGTGGGCTCCTCCTAACCGCGGCTCGACGTCGAAATCTGGGAAGTGATAGCGGGCGCGGCGTTTTAGCCAGAAATTCATGATGAAGGCGGCGAGCAACGAGGCGGCGGTGACGCCGGCGGGCAAGGCGAATTTCCGGGCGAGGCCGAGGGCCCATTCGAGTTTTGCGCTTTTTCCGGCTTCCTTGGCGGTGGCTGGAGAATTGCTAGTGAAGGCGGGCAGGTCGTTGCCGGCATTGGCCTCGCCGCCGATCATGCGCTCCATCCAGTAGATACGGATCGACATCTGGACGAGGAAGGCTTCGAGCTGTTCGGACGGGTGGATTTTTTCAAACGCCTGCATGACCGAGCTGGCGAGGGCGCGCTTTTGTTCGGCGGCGGATACGGCGTCGGTGAGCGATGGGCTGAGGTAAACGACCGACCGCTGGGGCGCGCCGAGGTAGTAATAAACGATGGCCGCCGGACGGCCCTCGGAGAAGAAGCGCTCGATCATTTCCTCCTCGCGGACCTCACTGGGGATTTCCTGATTGCCGCCGATGACGTAAACGAAGAGGTCGATCGAAGAATCGCTGGCGTGATAGTTCAAGAAACTGAGGCGGTCATGGTAGTCCGTCCGGCTGAGGAGGCCCTGGGGATCGATGAGGAAGGATTTCGGCCGCTCGGCGAAGTAGGAGGGAAGGAATTTCTCGGCAATCTCGGGCGAGGGCACGGGCTCAGGAGCGATTTCCTCAGCGGTCGGCTGCTCGACTTTGAGCTCGGCGGCGGCCTGCGGTTGTGGTTCGTCCGGCACCGGTTCGTCCGTGAGGAGCACGCTGCCAGCGATCCAACCGGCGGATTCCAGCTCCTTTTTCTCGTTGCCGCTCCATTTCGGCAACGGCTCGTCCATGCCGGCGAGGGAAACGATGCCCAAGAGGCTTAGGAAAAGCGCAGCGAGACGTGATTTCACTTCGTCACCTCCGTGTGGGATTCCTCCTCGGCGGCGGGACGGTGGCCGGCGCGAATGCGGCGGACCAGATCGCCCATTTGTGCGGGTGGCAGGACCTTGCGCTCAAAGTGCTCGGGATCGCGGCGGGCCTGACGGCTGCGTTTCCGCAGAACGAAATCGAGGTGGGCGAGCGCGCGTAGAATGCCATCCGCATATTCACCGTCCAGCCAGTAGGCGTGGGCGCGGGAGAGGCAATCGAAGGTATCGGACTCTTCGAGAAATGGATCGAGCAAATAACCGAAGACCATTCCGGCGGCTTTCGACTCGGGATCGATGGTGATGAGAATACCTGCGGCGTTAGGTTTCGTGACCGGCACGTCTTCGAAGGCGGAGCGGTTCAGGAGCCAGAAGCCAAACTGCCGGATGTTGGAAATTTCTCCTAACGAACCGGTGTAGATCGCCACAAAAATCTGCGGAAACCGCCGCGTGATATGATCCATCGCCGCTTGGACCCGCTCGCGATCGCCCCGACGCAGGATGCCGGCACTATCCGTAAGGCAGCGGATGTGGACGTCTTCCGCGCCGAATCTTAAGTCCGCATCCGCCAGCGTGAATCCGCAATGCGGGCACGAAGACGCCGCTCGGTGGATTCGCTGGACACAACGGGGGCATTTCATGATTGCAAGAACGCATTCTTCTACGGAGATCGCCGTAGTTCGTCAAAGCGAATCATCAGGAAAAGCAGAATAGTTCCACGGATCTCACTCAATCCCATCCGATTACAAACTGAGTTGAATTTTCAATGTTTGCAACGTCCCGCTTTCCCCTACGGTCCGATGCAACCAGCAGATTGCCTGATTCCATTTTGCGGCAATCATCCACAAACCGACCATGAACAACACCGTCACCTTCTCTCCCCCGAAAATCAATATTTCGGGCAAATGGTTCATCCTTTTACCGCTCGCCGCTTTTCTTCTGATCGGAGTTTTTTCATCCTTCTACACGATTGGCCCGGAATCCGTGGCAGTAGTGCAGAGGTTCGGAAAATTCACGAATGTCGCCGAACCGGGCCTGCATTTCAAGCTGCCCTACGGCATCGATACCGCCACCATCGTGCCGGTGCGGCGCCAATTGAAGCTGGAGTTCGGCTTCTCCACAGCTGAGGCGACGAATCCCGATCAGAATAGCCAGACTCCTGATCTGGAACGCGACATGGTGACCGGCGATCTCAATGCAGCGCAGGTCGAGTGGATCATACAATACAGTATTTCCTCGCCGAAAGAGTATCTGTTCAATTTCCGCAATCCCGGTTCCACGTTGCGGGACCTAACGGAGAGCGTGATCTGCGAGGTCATCGGCGACCGGACAGTGGACGAGGTTCTGACAATCGGTCGCACCGAGATCGAGACCGAGGGACTGCTCCGGCTGAAGGCCATTCTGGAAAAACTCAACATGGGCATCACCGCCGAGCAGATCCAATTGAAAAACGTCCATGCTCCGGGTCCCGTACAACGCTCCTTCGATGAAGTGAGCCGCGCCCAACAGGAACGCGAGCAGATGATCAACGAGGCAAACGGGGAGTATAACCGAATCATCCCGAAAGCCAAGGGTCTCGCTGACCAACGAATCTCCGGAGCAGAAGGATTCGCCGTCCAACGGATCAACGAGGCAGAGGGCGACGTCGCCCGCTTCAAGGAGCTTCTCATCCAATACGACAAGGCGCCGGCCATCACCAAACAGCGCCTCTATCTGGAAACGATGAATGAGGTGCTGCCACAGATTGGCTCGAAAATCATCATCGACGAGGACGCGAAGCAGTTTCTGCCACTCATGAACCTCAAACAAAACTGAGTTCCATCATTCTCCCTAACACCCAATTTTCCGATCATGAAACATCTCTCTATTCTGATTTTCCTCGGACTCGCCGCCATCGTGGTGTCCAGTTGTCTATTTACTGTGAGCGAGACCGAGCAGGTCTTCGTCACTGAGTTCGGCAAGCCGGTGGGCAAGCCGATCAACGCGGATCCCGCCGTGAACGAAGCGGGTCTGCAATGGAAAAAGCCGTTCATCCAAGAGGTGAACCGCATCGAGAAACGCATCCTCGAATGGGACGGCCCCGCGACGGAGATGCCGACGCGCGACAAGCTCTACATCTCCGTGGACAACTTCGCCCGCTGGCGCATTTCCGACCCGAAAACGTATTTCGAAAAACTCCGCGACGAACGCAGCGCACTTTCCCGGCTCGATGACATCATCGGCAGCGAAACTCGCAACATCGTCGCCGCACATGATTTGATCGAGGTGATCCGCAGCCAGAAAGACCGCGTGCCCGTCCGCGACGCAGCACTCGCCGCCGGAAATTCCAACCTCGGCGTGCTTCCGCCCATTCAATACGGCCGCAACGAGCTCGACAAACAGATCCTCGCTGCCGCCCAGCCAAAGGTCGCTTCATGGGGCATCGAACTGCTCGACGTCCGCTTCAAGCGCATCAACTACAAGCCCGGCGTGATCGATAAAATTTACGCCCGGATGGCCTCCGAGCGCCAGCAGATCGCTGATAGATTCCGTTCGGAAGGCGCGGGTGAAGCGGCGAAAATCCTTGGTCGCAAAGAGCGGGATCTGCTTTCCATCCAGTCCGAGGCCTATCGAAAAGAACAGGAGATCAAGGGCAAGGCCGACGCGCAAGCCACCGGCATCTATGCCTCCGCCTACAGCTCCAGCCCGACTGCGGCAGATTTCTATCAATTCGTGAAAACCTTGGAGACCTACAAGAAAACGCTCAACAAGGACACGACCACTATCTTCACTTCCAACAGCGATCTCTTCCGCCTCTTCAAGCACATCGAAGCCCCGAAAACGCCAGCACCGTGAATTCCCTACCTTCCACACCACCGCCGATGCCGCACGCACCGCCGCAGAGCTGGTGGTCTCGGAATTGGAAATGGTGCGCCCCCGTGCTGGGAATCTCCGGTGTCGCCCTGATCGCGGGATTTTTCGCGATGATCTTCTTCGCGGTTTTTGGCCTGATAAAATCTTCCGAGCCTGCAAAGGAAGCAATGGCCAAAGCGATGACAAGTCCGCAGCTCCGAGCCGAACTGGGCACCCCAATCGAGGAGGGATTTATGGTCAGTGGGAACATCAGCACCAGCAACTCATCCGGCAGCGCCAGCTTCGATATTCCGGTTTCCGGTCCCAAGGGCACGGCCAACATCCACGTGGAGGCGAAAAAATCCTCGGGCGTCTGGAACTATTCGACGCTTGAGGCCACCGTCAACGGGAAGCCGGATAAGATCGATTTGAGGCCGTGATCAGATTGCCGACAGTCACCAAATTCTCACGCAAAAACCTCTTTCACTGCCACTCCGGTGCCGTCCTGAGTCGCATAAAACGGCCGTTGCTCCACTTCATACATCGTCTTCGGACTGATGCCCATGGCAGTGAAAATCGTGGCATGCAGATCGCTGATGGAAACCGGATTCTTCGTTGCGATCAATGGTCTTTCATCTGCGGTCGCACCGTAGAGGAAACCGCGTTTCATGCCGCCGCCGAACATCACCACCGACGATCCCCCCGTGAAATGGCGGTGCAGTCCATAGTGCTTCGTCTCCAACAGAGTATCCGACTTGGCAGTGGACTGGTCTGTGGCCTGCGAACCGGGAACTCCCTCGATCATCGCATCTCGGCTGAACTCCGAGGCGATCACCACCAAGGTCCGATCCAACAGATTTCTCTCCTCAAGATCGAGGATCAACCGGGCCACGGGTGAGTCGATCTCACGGTGCATCCGCTCCATCACCTCATGTCCGTTCGCATGAGTGTCCCAATTCAGGAATGGCACATATTCCGTGGTCACTTCCACAAAACGCGCGCCGTTTTCTACCAGATTTCTCGCGAGCAGACACCCTTGGCCGAAATGACTGTCACCGTAAGCCGCGCGGGTTTCCTGCGATTCGAGACCAAGATCGAAGGCCTTCGCCTCCGGTGCTGATAGAAGGCGGTGGGCGCTGTCCAATGAGCGCAGCATCGACTCCTGCTGATAGTCCGACATCAAATCGCGATGCGGGTTGCGGTCGATCAGGTTTTTAAAAAACGCGCGGCGGCTAGCGAAACGCCCGGGATCCATCCCCTTGGGAGGGCGCACGGCGAGCATGGCCTGCTCGGGAAATGGCAGATTCATCGGCCCGAACTCGGAGCCGAAAAATCCGCCGGTGGTGAATGCCTTGAGTTCCTCGGATTCCCCCACCCCTTCGAGCCGCTGGCCGATGTTGATGAAAGCCGGCATCACCGGATTACGCGGGCCCAGCACCTTGGCCATCCACGCGCCGATGTGCGGCGCAGCAACGGTCTGCGGCGGGACGTAGCCGGTGTGCCAGTGGTATTGATGGCGCGAGTGAAGAATGGTTCCGAGGTCCGGCTGGACTGCCGAGCGGATGAGAGTCGCACGATCCATCACCTTGGCGATTTTTTCGAGCCCCTGACAGATTTTGATGTGGTCCACCGATGTATCGATCGCGGGAAACGTGGATAACATTTTCGCGACAGGTGCGCCTTTTTCAAACGGCTGATAGGCTTTGGGATCGAAGGTTTCTGGCGTGGCCATTCCGCCGCCCATCCAGAGGAGAATACAGGCGTCCGCCGTCGCTTTCGGCTGGATGATCGTCTCAGCCGCCGCGCGGGGAGCGCGGGCCATCAGCGCGGCGATGGAGGCGGCGGAAAGTTTTTTGAGAAAGTCCCGGCGGGGTTCTGAGGGATCGAGTGGAAGGGCTTGCATGGCAGTTAGAGGCGGACGTGGTTCAACGGACGATCTGGAATTCCGGCAGCATGAAAATGCCCCATAGGAAGTCCTGGACGGTGCCGATCTGCGGCTTTTCGCCTAGCAGGGAGACGGCCAGTTCGAGTTCTTCCTTGGTGGGGTCACGTGCCAGCGCCGACCGCCAGACGTAGGTGGCCAGCTCCACGGGGGATTTAAAATTCCTACCTAACACCGATTGGGCACCTTCCGCGAGCCGCTGGTCAAGAATCTGGCCATTGTTGAGATCCATTGCTTCCAGGGTGGCGAGATCGTTAGGGCGCGTCGTCACGATCTGTTCACGGTTCGGACGGCCGAGCGTGCGCATCAACAGGTCGGATTTCATCAGCGACGCCCGGACCATCGGCGGCGGGCTGACATCCGGAGCACGGGCTACGGGAGCATCGGCTTTCTTTGGCGCGGTGCCGCAGATCTGCCAGATGGCATCGGTGAATTCCTCGGCCGTCAGCCGCTTGGGACGTGGGCCTTGATAGACATAGTTTGTTTCCTGTGGTGCCTCGTGGAAAGATTCGGACTTCGATTGATACGCCTCTGATAGACAAATCAGGCGGAGCGTTTGTTTTAAATCCTGATGATTTTCCGCCAGATGCACCGCGAGATAGTCTAGCAGATCCTCGCTCCACGGTGCGCTCTGCATCGCGTCCACTGGATGAACGATGCCCCGCCCCATCAGGCGCTGCCAGAGCCGGTTAGTGATGGCGCGCGGTGTACGTCCGTTTTGCGGATGGGTGATCAGGGCGGCGAGCTGTTTCAAACGCTCCTCCCGCGGCAGGCTGGCATCCACGGTGCCGAGCTCTGGAAACAACCAGCCGGGCACAGCGGTTTTGCCCGTCGGCTTGTCGCAGCGGAACATTTCCAGCGGGGTATCCGAGTAAATGGCTGCTAGACCGTAGGCTTCGCTCAATTTCCAACGATCCACAAAGGAGTCGTGGCAGGACGCACACTTCAGGTTGATGCCGAGAAACGTTTGTCCGACCGATTGCGCGTATTGCATCGGCGTGATCTGGGCGGCAGAGACGGTGCCCCGCCATTTAATGCCGTTGGCAAATCCTTCGCTAGCCGGAGTGGGCGCGACGAGCTCGCGGACAAATTCGTCGTAAGGCATGTTCTCGGAAAGCGCCTGATAGAGCCAACCACTGATCTGCTTGCGGCCGCCGTCGATATAGCCCGTGCCGGCGTAGTCGTTCCGCAGCAGGTCGTTCCAGAATGTCAGCCAGTGATCGGCGTAAGCAGTTTTGTCAGCGAGCAGGCGGTCCACTAAACGCGCGCGTTTGTCCAGGGCGGTGTCGGCAGTGAAGGTTCGCACAGTTTCTACATCGGGAAGCAGACCGACGAGATCCAGGTGGACCCGCCGGAGAAATGCCGTGTCGTCCAACCGCGCTGGCCGCGGCAGTTTTTTCTCCGCAAGGTAATGATCGATGATGCGGTCGATGGGATTCTCGCGATGATCGACAACTGCGGGCAGGACTGGATTTCGCGGACGGAGGGGCGGCTCGTATGCGGGTTTTTTGAAAGCAAAACCCGGTTCCCATTTGGCCCCGGAAGTCACCCATTGCCGGATGATTTTCACCTGAGCGTCATTGAGGCCCTTGCCTTTCGGGGGCATGCGGATGTCCTCGTCATCGGTGGAAATCAGGTCAAGTAGTAGGCTTTTTTCGGGATGTTCGGTGTCGATGATCGGACCATTTTCCGAGCCGAGGCGGAAGGATTCCTCGTTGTTCATTGAGAGTCCGCCTTTTTTCTTCTCCTCGGTATGGCACTCCGCGCAGTGCTTTTTGAAGATAGGCGCGACCTCGTGGACGAAATCCGGTGCCGCAAATACGGGCGGGGCCGTCGCCAAGGCGCATAAAACGCGCGAAAGCACGACGATGGAGGATGGTTTGCCCACGTAGATCATTGTTAGGAAAGACATGTGCTTTCGAGAACCGACAAAACGATACCGCCCTCAGACATCTTTCACCCACGAAAAGGAATCCCGCTTCCACCCGGGCGGAAGAATTCCGTGAAGAATCGCTAGCCGAAGTGATTTTCACCACATTGCCCCTCGGACTGCCGACCGTCATTCTCTACGTGTGTGAAGCTCGTCGTATCGTTCCCCCTAATTAGGGATTTCAACGACCCATCCAGCCGCCGTCCACGACGAGGATCTCGCCGTTGACGTAGCGGGAGGCCTCGCTGGCGAGGAACACGATGGGACCTTTGAAATCATCAGGATCGCCCCAGCGTCCGGCGGGGATGCGGGCGAGGATTTGCTGGCTTCTGACAGGATCGTCGCGCAGGGCCTCAGTATTATCCGTGGAAATGTAGCCGGGGGCGATTGCATTCACATTCACGCCCTTACCCGCCCATTCGTTAGACAGGGCTTTGGTGAGCTGGCCGATGGCGCCTTTCGAAGCGGCATAGCCGGGGACGGTGACGCCGCCTTGGAACGTGAGAAGCGAAGCAGTGAAAATGATTTTACCGCTGCCGCGCTCGATCATTTTCGCACCGATGTCCCGGCTGAGGAGAAACTGGGCGTTGAGGTTCACGTCGATGACCTCAAACCAGAAATCGTCCGAATGCTCGGCGGCGGGCTGGCGTTTGATGGTGCCGGCGTTGTTGACGAGGATGTCGGGCACACCCTGCTCGGCCAAGACTTGGGCGGCGAAGGCTTTGACTGCATCGCGGTCGGAGAAATCACACTGATAGGCGGTAAATTTTCGGCCGAGGGCGGTGACGGCTTTTTCAACGGCACTACCGGTTAGTTCGAGGCTGGCGCTGACGCCGATGATGTCGGCACCCGCTTCTGCGAGGCCCTGAGCCATGGCAAAGCCGATGCCGCGCTTGCAGCCGGTGACGAGGGCGGTTTTTCCGGAGAGGGAGAACATGAGTTGATGGTTGAGAGTTGTTGGTTGAGAGTTGAGAGAAAGAAAAGAGCCGGAGTCGTGAGTCTTGCTCTCAACTCTCAACCCTCAACATCTTAGCGAAGGTCAGCGATTTCTACGCGGTCCATGTCGGTGAAGGCTTGGTTTTCACCACCCATCGCCCAACAGAAGCGGTAGCTGGCGGTGCCGCAGCCGGAGTGGATCGACCATGGCGGGGAGAGCACGACCTGGCGGTCGGCAACCCAGAGCGGGCGGGTTTCCTGTGGCTGGCCCATCATGTGAAGGACGCGGTGGGCGGCGGGGACATCGAAATAACAATAGACTTCGCTGCGGCGGTCGTGGGTGTGGCAAGGCATGGTGTTCCAGACGCTGCCGGGCTGAAACTCGGTGAAGCCCATGACGAGTTGGCAGCTCTTGATGCCGTTTTCGTGAATGTATTGGAAGATGGTGCGCTCGTTGCACTCGTCCTTGGAGCCGAGTTCGACGCGGTTTGCATCGGCGCGAGTGGCCTTGGTCGTCGGATAGGTCGTGTGGGCAGGATAACTGACCAGATAGAAAACTGCGGGCTCGGCGGCGGTGGCGCTGGTGAAAGAGATTTCCTTGCTGCCCCGACCGATGTAGAGGCAGTCGTGGGCCCCCATTTCATAGGCAGTGCCATCGACGGTGACGGTGCCGGCTTTGCCGAAATTGAGGATGCCGAGCTCGCGGCGCTGGAGGAAGAAATCGGCCTTGAGCGCGTCGTCATTGCCGAGATCGAGGGCGGCGGAGGTCGGGATGGCGCTGCCGACGATGGCACGGTCGAGGTCGGTATAGACGAGATCGACCTCGCCGGTGGTGAAAAGTTCGTCGAGGAGGAAAGAGGCGCGGAGTTCCGCCGTATCTAAGACGGCTGTTTCGCGGGGCGAAGGCATGAGTCGATTTTCCATGATGTGAATTGTGTGATGCGGCGATTGTCCGGAAATCCAGCAGATCGGGATTCCCCGCCAAATTGGTGGGGCGCCCGATTTTCCTTTTTTCCTGCCGCGCCGTCATTCTTCATTCGACCTGTTCCATGGCAATCGGAAATTCGTTTTCCATGGAGCGCACTCTTAGAAAATATCATGTCTCCGTTTAGCAAACCACGCCGTCTCACCACTTTCGGGAAATTTTTCCTGCTCGCCTTGGCAGCCGGGATTCCCCTCGCCGCTGCCGACCCGAAACCGGCGGAAATCCTCAAGGACATGAAACGCGTGGCGGATTGGCAGCTTGCGAATCCTTCGAAACACGCAGTTTACGACTGGACTCAAGCGCCTTTCTACTTGGGCCTCGCCAATCTACATCAGGTGTCCGGCGAGAAGCATTACCTAGACGCGCTGGACGCGATCGGCAAAAGCCTGTCCTACGGTCCCGGCCCGCGGCTGACCCACGCTGACGACCATGCGGTCCTGCAGGCGTGGCTCGATCTCGAAAGTATCGACCACGACAAGGCGAAGCTCCAGCCGAGCATCGCCCATTTCGAAAAGCTCACCGCCGCTCTGTCCAAGGAAACTCCGAAAACCATTTCCGGAGGAACCTTCACTTGGTGCTGGTGCGACGCGCTTTTCATGTCGCCCGCTGTGTGGACGCATCTCTCGCAGCTCACTGGAGATCCAAAATATCTCGAATGGGCCGACCGCGAATGGTGGACGACCACGGACATGCTCTACGATGCCACGCACCATCTTTTCTATCGAGATAACAACTTTTTCACCAAGCGCACGCCCACCGGGCGCAAGGTTTTCTGGTCTCGCGGAAACGGCTGGGTCTGCGGCGGACTGACCAACGTGCTCGACCACCTGCCGGCAGATCATCCGTCGCGCGTCAAATACCTCGGTCTCTATCACGACATGATGTATTCGCTGCTAGAGCTCCAGAACGCAGACGGACTCTGGCGCACCAGCCTGCTCGATCCAGAAGGCCCGCAGGGCGAATCTTCCGGCTCGTCATTCTTCGTTCAGGCGATGGCTTGGGGTATCAACCGCGGGCTGCTTCCCGCCGGAAAATTCAAACCTGCGGTGATGAAGGGCTACTCAGCTCTTGCGAAAAATATCCAACCGGACGGGATGATGGGATTCGTGCAGAAAATCGGCGACGCACCGGACAAACAAGATACAAACGCACAATCGACCGAGGTTTACGGTTCCGGCGCGTTTTTAACAGCAGGCTCGGAAGTCATCCGCCTATTGGATCCGTCGAAGCGGCGGAGCGATGTGGTTTCCTTCGAGGGTGTGAAGCTGCCAGAGAAATTCATGCCCCACACGCCGCGCACATTTGCGAGATTTGTCCCGGAGCGGGCGGATGATTTCGCCTGGGAAAACGACCTTGCCGCATTCCGCACTTACGGCCCTGCGCTGCGCCCGAGTGCGGAGAACAGCGGCTTCGACTGCTGGTTCAAACGCGTGCCCTATCCGATCCTCGACAAGTGGTACATGGAGGATCGGCTGAAGCTGCCCTATGGAAAAGTGAACAAACCGTATCACCAAGACCAAGGAGAGGGATACGATACCTATCACGTCGGTAACAGCCGCGGCTGCGGTGGGATTTCCGTATGGGCGGACGGAGAAATGCACGACTCAGACACGTTCATCGCCCAGCGCGTGATCAGCAGCGCGGCTGAGAAGACGGTTTTCGAGCTGGATTATGCGAGCGATCTGAAAGGCAAAGTTCTGCGGGAAACGAAGCGCATCACGATCATCATGGGGCAGCGGCTTTTCCAGTGTGACTCGAGTTTCACGTTAGACGGGAAACCTGCGATCTTCGAGGTGGCCATCGGGATTCTGCCTCAGGTGAAAGGCACTGCACCGGATTTTTCCCCATCGAATGGAACCATGCGGTTGTGGGAAAAGTTGGATGGACTCGGCATCGGAACCGGCATTGCGATCGATCCGAAATCCGTCGTGAAAATGGAATCCCGGACGGACAAGGACGGTCAGACGCAGGCATTCTGTTTCGCCCGCACCAACGCGGACGGGCAGATCCGGTGGTTTTCCGGATTCGGCTGGGAAGGCCAGGGTGAAATCACGACGGGCGAAAAGTGGGCAGCCTATCTGAAAGGCTTCGCGGCGAAATTCGTGAAGGCACCATTCGCCGATTACAAGGACGACGCGACTTTTAAAACCCACTCACTCCCCATCCCCACTCCCGAGGAAACCTCCGTCGTCGAACCCGTCCCCGGCGCGGTGATGCTCAAGCAGAACGGCGGCTGGTGCTGGTATCAGGACCCCCGTGCCATCGTGACCAAAAACGGCAATGTCGTTTTCACCACGATTTCCGGCGACACCTTCGGCGGTCACGACGCAGGCGACCTAACGGCAACCACGTGGAATCCGGAAACCGGAAAAACTGCCGAATTTGAGCTGCACGACAAATTCCAGGCAGACGACCACGACGTCGCCGCACTGATGGAACGCCCAGACGGAAAAATCCTCGCCGTTTATGGAAAGCACAGCAGCGATCGACTTCAGCGCTGGCGGATCACCACGAAGGCCGGTGATATTTCCGAATGGTCCGACGAGCAAACTCTCGACGTGGGTGATCGATATTCCTACACGAACGTTTACCGCCTGCCTGCGGAAAACGGCCGCACTTACAATTTTTCCCGCAGCCGGGGCTACAATCCGAACTGCAATATCTCGGAGGACGACGGTAGCACATGGAAATATGGCTGGAGGTTATTCTCGTGGACGAAGGACGATCTGAAGGGAAATCCCCGCTACACCGGCATCGACGGCACCCGACCCTACCTCCGCTACGCCTCAAACGGCAAGGATACGATCCACTTCATCACCACCGAAGACCATCCCCGCGCGTATGATAATTCGATCTACCACGGATTCTACCGTGGAGGAAAAATCCACGATTCCACCGGCAAGGTGCTCGCAGAAAGCAGCGGCAGCATTTCCCTGAAACCCACTTCTTTCACGAAAATCTTCGAAGGCGGTGTGGACAAGGTCGCTTGGACCACCGATCTGGAGCTCGACGCGGCAGGCAATCCCTACGCCGCATTTTCGGTGCAGATGGACGGAGCCAAAGATCGCGGAAAACGGGGAGCCGCCCAAGACGGCATGGACCACCGCTATTTTTACGCCCGTTTCGACGGCAGCCAGTGGCAAACCCACCAAATGGCCTACGCCGGCACCCGTCTCTACGCCACCGAGGACGACTACACCGGCCTCGTCGCCCTTGATCCACAGGACCCCGACACCGTCGTCATTTCCACCAATGCCGATCCGGCCACCGGCACTCCCTTAATTAGCAAGGCAGACCAAAAGCGCCATTGGGAGCTGTTTCGCGGAAAAACCAGCGACCACGGGGAATCTTGGAAATGGACCGCCATCACCCACGATTCCACCGTGGACAACCTCCGCCCGAACATCCCGTCCAACCCTGGCGGAAAACGCATCATTCTCTGGGCGCGCGGCGAGCTGAAGACCTACATGGACTTTCACCTCGACGTTTATGCACTCACCGAGCCTCGATGAATCCAGCTCATCCATACCGTCCGGGGCAACGGACACTCAGGAAAGTGCTGCGTGAAACTGGGTTTTCCCGCTCTTGACACGCCCCCCCCCGGAAAGCAGATTTCCGGCCGTTTCTTCACTTGGCTGCGTGACTTCCATCCGTTTGCGGAGTTTTCGTGAGGATTCGGAAGCATCCAATCCCCCAGTTTTTCATCGACTCTGCATCTTGCGCCATTTCCCGGCACGCCTAATCTCAAACAGCATTTCCCTTATATAAATCATGTCATCATCGCAGACATCCCCATTTGGTTGGCCCGCTCCTCAAGGACTTTGGCACCCATCGCGCGAGAAGGACTCGTGCGGCGTCGGCTTCATCGCCCACCTCAAGGGAAAACGTTCGCATGACATCGTGCTCAAGACGTTGACGATGAATGAACACATGGACCATCGCGGTGCCAGTGGATCGGACCCGGCGACCGGTGACGGCGCAGGCATGCTCATCCAGATGCCGGACAAGTTTCTGCGACGCGAGATGGCAAAAAAGGGCGTCGAACTGCCGCCAGAAGGCGACTATGGCTCCGGCTGCGTGTTTTTCTCGCCAGAAGCAGCGGTCCGCGAGGTGGCGATGCAGCTATTTGAACATGTCATCCGCGAACAGGGGCAAAAATTCCTCGGCTGGAGGACGGTGCCGGTGAAGAGCTCGATCCTAGGCAAGACTTCCGGCCGCTACGAGCCGGTGATCAAGCAGGTGTTCATCGGAAAAAGTGATGAAATCACCGACGCGATGACTTTCGAGCGCAAACTCTATGTGATCCGGAAACAAGTCGGGACTTGGATCCGCAACAACGAGGTGCCTAACCAGTTTCGCGATGTCCACGGCAACAAGGGCAACACCTTCCCCGGCGCGGACTACCATTACGTCACCGGTCTCTCCGCACGCACGATGATTTACAAAGGCATGCTCACGCCTTGCCAGCTTTCCGAGTATTTCCCGGATTTCCTTGATCCCGATTTCGAGTCGGCGCTGGCGCTGATGCACACCCGTTTCTCGACGAATACCTTCCCGAGTTGGTCGCGCGCTCACCCTAACCGTTTCATTGCCCACAATGGCGAGATTAACACCGTCATGGGCAACGCGAATTTCATGAAGGCCCGCCAAGCGCTCTGCCAATCGGATCTCTTCGGCACGGAAATTGAGAACATTTTCCCGGTCATCAATGAGGATGGCTCGGACTCCGCGCGTCTCGACAATGCCCTCGAATTCATGCACTTCGGCGGCTACGATCTTGTCCACGCCATGATGATGATGATTCCCGAGCCCTGGGAACGCCACACCATGATGGACGAGGAAAAGAAGGCATTCTATGAGTTCCACGCTTGCATGATGGAGCCTTGGGATGGTCCCGCTTCGATCACCTTCTCCGATGGCCAGCAGATCGGTGCCGTGCTTGATCGAAACGGTCTCCGCCCGAGTCGCTATTATGTCACCGATGATGACCTCGTCATCATGGCATCCGAAGTCGGCGTGGTGCCCGATCTCGATCCGAATACCATTGTCGAGAAAGGCCGCCTTCGCCCCGGCAAGATGTTCCTCGTGGACATGAAAGAAGGCCGCATCGTCCCGGACGACGAGGTGAAAAAGCGCGTTTATGGCGCGAAGCCCTACGGCCAATGGCTGGCGGAAAACCGCGTCACGCTCAAGGATCTGCCTGCCGCCAAAGCTCCGAAATCCGTCGAAGACGAGCGCATCCTGGAACGCCAGATCGCATTTGGCTACACCTACGAAGATCTCCGCATGCTCCTTGGGCCTACGGCATCCACGGGCGTCCAGCCAATTTCATCAATGGGCAACGACACGCCGCTCGCTGTTCTATCCACCAAGCCGAAGCATCTCTATCAGTATTTCAAACAGATCTTCGCCCAAGTGACCAATCCGGCGCTCGACTGCATCCGCGAAGAGCTTGTGACCTCCACCGAAACCTTCCTCGGTTCCGAAGGCAACTTGCTCGATCCCGGCCCGAAAAGCTGCCGCATGATCCGTCTCGACAATCCATTGATCGACAACGAATCACTCGCCCGTCTCCGCGAGGTCAGCCTTGATGGCTTCAAAGCGACCACCATCGATGCTCTCTTCCCCGCCGACCAAGGCGGAGAAGGTCTTGAGGCCGCATTCGACAGCATCTGTGCCAAAGCCGATGAGGCCATCGCCGCAGGTTATAACCTTTTGATTCTCTCCGATAGAAATATCGACAAGACCAATGCTGCGATCCCAACCCTGCTCCTGATGGGTGGCCTCCACCATTATCTGGTCGGCATGGGCACGCGCACGCTGGTCAGCATCATCCTTGAAACCGGCGAGGCCCGCGAAGTTCACCATTTCTCCACCCTCATCGGCTACGGCGCAGATGCGATCAACCCCTACATGGCGTTCGAATCCATCCACAAGATGATCACCGATGACATGCTCGCCATCGACTTTGACAAGGCAGTTTATAACTTCCTAAAAGGCTCGATCAAGGGCGTAGTGAAGACCATGGCCAAAATGGGAATCTCCACCGTCGCATCGTATCGTGGTGCGCAGATTTTCGAAACCATCGGTCTCGGTACCGAGCTCGTAAATAAGTATTTCCGCGGCACTTCCAGCCGTTGCGAAGGTTCCGACATCGAGCAGATTGCCGAAGAAGCACTCATCCGCCACCGCGAGGCATTCCCTGATCGCCACATCGAAGCCGAAGAAGCCGCGCTCGACGCCGGCGGGGTCTATCAATGGCGCAAGGACGGTGAATTCCATCTCTTCAATCCGGAAACCATCCACCTTCTCCAGAAGTCCACTCGCACAGGTAGCTACGAGGTTTTCAAACAGTATGCCAAAAAGGTAAACGATCAGAGCGAGAACATCTCCACGCTCCGCGGTCTCATGAAATTCAAGGCCAACCGCAAGTCGGTGCCGCTTGAAGAAGTGGAATCCGTGGAAGCGATTTGCAAGCGCTTCAAAACCGGGGCAATGTCCTACGGCTCGATCTCGCAGGAGGCTCACGAAACGCTCGCCATCGCCATGAACCGCATCGGCGGCAAGTCCAACACCGGAGAAGGCGGCGAAGATCCATCGCGCTTCGTCACCATGGCTAACGGCGACAGCAAACGCTCCGCGATCAAGCAAGTCGCTTCCGGCCGCTTCGGTGTCACCGGCGAATACCTCGTCAACGCGGACGAAATCCAGATCAAGATTTCCCAAGGAGCCAAGCCTGGCGAAGGCGGCGAACTTCCCGGCTCGAAAGTCTATCCGTGGATCGCCAAGGTCCGCTACTCAACTCCGGGTGTCGGCCTCGTTTCCCCTCCTCCGCACCACGACATTTACTCGATCGAGGATCTATCGGAACTCATCCACGACCTAAAAAACTCTAACCCACGCGCGCGCATCAACGTGAAGCTCGTGGCGGAAGTCGGCGTCGGAACCATCGCTGCAGGTGTCGCCAAAGCCCACGCCGATGTCATCCTTATCGCCGGCCACGACGGCGGCACAGGTGCATCCCCCTCCTCGTCCATCTTCAACGCCGGTGCCCCTTGGGAACTCGGCCTTGCGGAAACTAACCAGATACTACTCCTCAACGACCTCCGCAGCCGCGTGGTACTTGAAACGGATGGTCAGCTCAAGACCGGCCGCGATGTCGCCATCGCGACTCTGCTAGGTGCCGAGGAATACGGATTCGCCACCGCCCCGCTCGTCACCGTTGGTTGCCTGATGATGCGCGTCTGTCAGAAAAACACCTGCCCCGTCGGCATCGCCACCCAAGATCCTGTTCTGCGCAAGAATTTCGAAGGCAAGCCCGAGCACGTCGTCAATTTCATGACCTTCATCGCCATGGAACTCCGCGAGATTATGGCTGAGCTTGGTTTCCGCACCATCAACGAAATGGTCGGCAAGGTCGAATGCCTCGACACCAACGAAGCGACCGAACATTGGAAAGCCAAGGGCGTCGATCTGACAGGCATCTTCCACAAACCGGATGTCGGTGAAAGCGTGGGTGCCTACAATACGATCCAACAGGACCATGGTTTGAAAGCCGCCCTCGACAACACCCATCTCCTTTCCCTTTGCAAACCCGCCATCGAGCGCGGCGAGAAGGTCAAGGCAGAGCTACCGATCATCAACGTCAACCGCGTGGTCGGTACCATCACCGGCAGCGAAATTTCCCGAAAATACGGAAGCAAGGGACTGCCTGAGGATACCATCGACCTTAAGTTCATCGGCAGCGCGGGCCAATCACTCGCGGCATTCACGCCCCCGGGCATGACCTTCCGTCTCGAAGGCGATGCGAACGACTACGTCGGCAAAGGCCTTTCCGGTGCGAAGATCATCATCTATCCGCCAAAGAACGCGCGCTTCAAGGCAGAGGAAAACATCATTATCGGCAACGTCGCCCTCTACGGGGCGACCAGCGGTGAAGCCTATTTCAACGGTATCGCCGGTGAACGTTTCTGCGTTCGCAATTCCGGCGCATCTGCCGTCGTCGAAGGCGTGGGTGACCACGGCTGCGAATACATGACCGGCGGGCAAGTGATCGTTCTGGGAGAAACCGGCCGTAACTTCGCAGCGGGCATGTCCGGCGGCGTCGCCTACGTTTACGACGTGGACGGCCTCTTCGAGAAACGCCTCAACAAAGAGATGGTAAATCTTTATCGCCTGATCGAATGCACCGACAAGGACATCGAACTGGTGAAAGCCACCATTGAAAAGCACGTCGAATACACAGAATCCTCACGAGGTAAATTCCTGTTGGAAAACTGGGATAACGAGCTGCCGAAGTTCCACAAGGTGCTCCCACGAGACTACGAACGCATGCTCGAAGCCTTCAAACGGGTAGAGGAACAAGGCCTCACCGGCGACGAAGCCGCGATGGCCGCCTTCGAAGAAAACCTCAAAGACCTCGCCCGCGTCGGCGGAAACTAACCGTCTCTATTTCAAATCTCAAATTTCAGATCTCAAATTACAATGGGCAAGCCAACAGGATTCATGGAAGTGGAGCGGGTCACCGATTCCGAAGCCGCACCACTCGAGCGCATCAAGAACTGGCGTGAGTTCAAAATCCACTCCGACGAAAAACAACAACGCGCCCAGGGCTCGCGTTGCATGGACTGCGGCACGCCGTTTTGTCACACCGGCCACATGGTTTCCGGCATGGCCAGCGGCTGCCCGGTTAACAATCTGATCCCGGAGTGGAACGATCTCATCTTCCGCGGACGTTGGAAGGAAGCGCTGCAACGGCTGCATAAGACTAACAATTTCCCGGAATTCACCGGCCGCGTCTGTCCGGCTCCCTGCGAAGGTTCCTGTGTGCTCAGCGTCATCGAGCCTGCCGTCACCATCAAAAACAACGAGTGCGCCATCATCGACCGCGGTTGGGAGGAAGGCTGGGTTGTTGCTAGAATCCCTTCGAAACGCACTGGCAAGAAGATCGCCATTGTCGGATCTGGTCCTGCCGGTCTCGCCTGCGCGGACCAGCTCAACCAAGCTGGCCACAGTGTCACCGTATTCGAACGCGAGGACCGCATCGGCGGCCTGCTCATGTATGGCATTCCTAACATGAAGCTGGACAAGGAACTCGTCGTCCAACGCCGCGTCAACCTGATGGCAGAAGAAGGCATCATTTTTAAAACCGGGATCTTCATCGGCAAGGATAGCGAGTGGACAGCTGAGCGCCTGCGCAAGGATTTCGACTCCGTCGTCCTCTGCTGTGGTGCCACCGCCGGACGGGATCTTTACATCGAAAATCGCGATGCAACTGGCGTCTTCATGGCAATGGAGTTTCTCACCACGAACACCCGCTATCAGCTCGACCACCAGTTCGATGGCACGAACCCAGGCCTCAATGCCACTGGCAAAGACGTCGTCGTCATCGGCGGCGGCGACACCGGCACCGACTGCGTGGGCACCAGCCTCCGCCATGGCTGCAAGAGCGTGATCCAGTTGGAAATCATGCCGCAGCCTCCGGAAAAACGCGCGGCTAACAATCCATGGCCTGAGTGGCCAAAGGTTTACAAAATGGACTACGGGCAAGAAGAGGCCGCAGCCATTCAAGGCAAAGACCCACGTCACTATCTGGTGCAAACCAAGCGCTTCATCAAGGACGCCGCCGGCAATCTCAGCGGACTTGAAATCGTCGAGATCGAATGGGCCAAGGATGATCAAGGCCGTTTCATCCCGAGGGATGTCGAAGGCACGCTGCGCGTCATACCTTGCCAGCTTGCGTTGCTGGCGATGGGCTTCACCGGTGCGGAAACTGAAGTCATCGAAAAATTCGCACTCGATACCGATGCCCGCTCGAACATCAAGGCCGAGCATGGCACCTTCACCACCAACGTCCCCGGAGTCTTCGCCGCTGGCGACGTGCGCCGTGGCCAATCGTTAGTCGTCTGGGCCATCAACGAAGGCCGTGGTGCCGCACGTGAGTGCGACCGCTTCCTGATGGGGATCACGAATTTACCCTGATCCATGCTCCCGACTTCGCGAGTCTGGCTGAACGTTCTGCGGCTCGGCCTGCTCGCAAGCACGGCTGGCTGGGGGATATCGTTTTTCTTCACCTTCTCCACGTGGGACGTTGCGACGAGCCAGTTGTATGACATGGGAGCGAACACGATCCCATATGATCCGCTGTTGAACTACTGGCTAAAGATGGCGTCGGCGGCTTTCGGCTGCATTGGGATTGCATCCGCGTTGGCGTGTGCCAGACCCCATTCCTATGTGGGACTGATCCGGCTGTTGGGGCCGTTTCATTATTTCATCGGGGTGACGCTTGCCGTCGCAGCCTATCAGAATCATCTATCGCCCGAACTGCATCCCACTTTCATTCCTGACATTACATTCTGCGTGATTGCGGGGACGATGATCCAACTGGCGCTTGTTCAAGGGTGGAGGACTGAAAGAAAATCGGTGGGAGCACTCACTGAAACGGCCGACATATGTTGACACACCGAAGCCCAAGGAGCGGTGGACTCCGATCCGCCGTGTCTATGGGAAGACAGTCGACTGCGGCGAACCTCCACACATTGTCTGTTCATGAGCTTGGGCGATTCTGAGCTCGCCCGTCCTTGAGGCGTCCAGTCTTGTGGAAGTTACTCCCAGAAGCGCTCCATCAGCCTGATGTAATCCTCTTCACCAGTGAACAGATCGCGTGGATGGACAGCGCATCGTGATTTCATCGATTGCCAGTCGGCGGAGGAATGAGATAGAAAAAAATCTACCAGACTTTCTTCGAGAGGTTCGGGAAAGGCCCAGCCGAGTTTGTTTTGCTCAATCCAGTTGCCGGTTTCCGTGTCTTTCGCACCGATCACCGGCACGCCGAAACAGCCACCCTCGTAAATGCGATTGGGCAGCAGCCAGGCGGAATTACCATTGGGATCGCTCATGTCGAAGGCCCAGTTGAAGTCGATGCCCGCATACATTTCCGCGAGGTCGTCTGGGTAATTGTAAGGGCCAAGGAACTGAAAGTTCGGGAGATTTCCCAAGAGCTTTTCGAAATCGCCGGCGATGGTTCCGGCGGGATAACCACGCAGGACAAAGCTGACCTGATCCCCTAACTTCAAAGCGAGCGCGTGCATGATTTCCAAACTGCGCTGGCAGCGGAGTGCTCCGAAACAACCGATCACCCATGGGCGACCGTTAGTGATCGGTCCTGTTATCTCCATTTTCACAGGCGGCAGACGGTGGCTTGGGTAAACCTTGTTTTCCAACAGAAAAATCTCTCCCCGATAGTGTTGCACGGGTTCGAAGTAGTGTCTGACAAATCCCGGCGAGGTGGTGACCAACAGCTCTGAGCGATTGAGCACGAACCGCTCGATGGCGCGGAGCATTTTAGAAACCACGCCGCTGCCGGTCATCGCCGGTTGGATGTCAGCGAGTTCGAGTACAAGCGGCACGCGGCGACCTGCGAAAAAGCGGCCTAGCAGGGCGAGCATCGCATTGTCGGTGTTGACGACATAGATCGTGCCGCAGTTCCCCAATCGTTGACGCTGTTTCCAGAGCACGCCTACGCAGCTTGCGAAAACCCAGAGCCGCTGGAGATAGCGGCGGTTGTAGGTGGTGCCGAGATGGATGTTTTCCCAAGTCGGCGGGACATCCGCCTTGTCGCGGACGCGGTGGAAAGTGAAACCAATGACTTCCCTGCCCTGTGCTTGAAACGCAGCAATCCGCTTCATCACACGAGCGTCGCCGCGCTCGTGGGCGAAGAAGGCAATGGGCTTGGGTGAAGCGGAAACTGTCACAACGGCAAGGCTGGGGATTCTCCTGAGAGAATTCAAGCGCATCCCGCACGCCCTGATCAGGCCTCTGCAGGTTCTGCTTGTTTAAAGGCCTTCATCCGGGCCTTTGCGTTTTCCTCAAGAAACTTCGCGATCATTCCAAAAGCGAGAACGCATAGCATCGTGGCGTAGAAGTATTTGATCGTGTCTTTGCCGGCGGTGAAACCGTAGTTGTGGAGGCCCACGCCTAGGAAATTCACATGCCACCACGAGAATGTGACGACGATGGCAGTGAAGACGGCGGCGAAATGAATGCCCCATTCCTTGATATATCCGCCGAGGCGCGCATGGAGGACGGCCAAGGTCCAGAGCACGATCAGCAGCGCACCGTTTTCCTTAGGATCCCATCCCCAGAAGCGGCCCCACGAGTAGTTCGCCCAAATGCCGCCTAACACAGTTCCGACGAGCGCGAGGAAGAGCGTGAGGCAAAGCATGCCGTAAACAGCACGGGTAAGCGCACGGCGCAAATCCTTATCGCCACCATCAAGACCGAGGCCACGCATGAGCAGATAGGCACAGGAAAGAAAGGCGCTGAGCAGTCCGGCAGAATAACCGAGGGTGATGGTGATCACGTGGATCGTCAGCCAGAAATTTGAATTCAACACAGCGACCAGCGGGTCCATGTGGTCCTTCGCATCGCCGAGTTCGAAACGGCGTCCAAGGATGATGAGCAAAGTGCCAAGGATCGGCGCCAGCCCTAGCAGAATTCGTCGATGCGTCATCCACTCGACGAGCAGCGCTATGATAGTCACCGTGGTAGCAATGAAAATGACGGTGTCGTAGAGGTTTCCAATCGGCGGACGCTCCATGATAATGCAGCGTGTGGTGATGGCGGTGATGCAATAGCCGAGACCGATGACAGTCGGTATCAGCGTGGTCCATGCCAGCACGGTGCCGAGCTTTGTTCCACCGAGCGCCCACATGCCGAGAGCGGATAGAGTGCCCATCAGGAAAAAGATCATCGCGTAGAGGAACCAGTTTTTCCGATAGTATCCGGCTTCCTGCACGACGTGTTTGTATTCCCCACGGGCTTCGGCACGCTTAGCAAGTGCGTCTCGCATTACGCCCAGCTCGCCACGGAAGGTCGCCTCGTCTTTGGAAATAGCTCGGGCGGCAGATTCCATCAGCTTAATATCGTCGATGGCCAGATCCGTCTGCTTGGACTGTGAGCTCATCACGTCCATGATCACATTGCCGGCACTTTGCCATGTATGCTCCTTTGGATCAGCAGGCGGCAGGATAAAGAGTCCGAATTTCGAGAAATTTGAAGCGTCGAGCACTTGCTCTAGCAGACTCTGGATGCGGGGTTCGAGCGGTTTTCCCTGGCCTTTTGATTGAGCAATCTGTTGGCGGATCTGCGGTGCCGTCTGCATCACGGCACTGACGTCGGCCCGCTGGTCGGGTGTATTGGCATCACCAGAGCCAGTGAGCGTGATGCCAAAGCGCGCAAAACCGAAGTAGCCTAACACTGCCTCATAATTGCGCATGTTATAGGCAAGATCGACGATCTGGTTCTGCACGGGCTCGCGTTTTTTTGCGTCAATACCTTCGTAGGTTTTCGCAAGTTCCACGAGTTTCTCACGGCCGGGCTCAAGGTCGCTGTAGCTGTAGCGGTCACGCTTGCCGCGAGGTTTCACGCCGATGGCCTCAAGGGCAGCGGAATTGTCCACGCGGAAGGTCGGCTGTGCGATGGCGAACTGCGGACGGAATAAGGCGTCCAGCATCCAAGCCATGGGCTTGAGCTTTATCACTTTTCCATCGTCACCCTGGATCTCCATAGAACGTGCACCGTGAAAGCCCAGCATTGTGAAGCCAGCATAAGTGGAAAGCGGCTTGATGCGGCCGCCGTTCTGGATGGGGATGGTTTCAGCGATGTCGATCGTTTCCTGCGTCCACGGCGTGTAGTGCTCGACCTTCCGGACGTCGCCCTTCGGCGTGTTGTCGAGGATGACATTATAGAGGATCGCGGCGAGTCCGACGATCACAAGCACCGCGGCGGCCCAGCGCCCGGCGAGGTTGGAGGAGTTAGACATTGCGGTGTTTCTTGCGGGATGCGGCACCCAGGAAAGAGCCGAGTTTCGTGAGAAAAGTGACGGCCATTCCGAAGGCGACGATATATAAACTGTATTCTGGCCACTTATCGGCCGGGTTTTTCACAACTTCAAAGACAGAATACATTTTCGCGCCGGGAGCTGCACCGGGCGGGCCGTAGCTGGCTTGGAAAAACGTGAGGCCCTCATAGCGCATCGGCTCGTTCATCTGGATGGTGACCTTTGCCTCACTGCCTTTTTCAATACGCGTAATTTCACTAACAAACTTGGAAGGCTTCATGGTGCCGGGGTGGAACGCGGCGGTGAACTTGTCAAGGTTCACGGTGAAGGGCATGGGCCACAGGCGCTTGCGCATGTCCACTGTGAAGATGCGGTCATCCACGCGGAGTGAAAACGGATGAAAACTGGCACCCGCAAGAATGAAGGGATTGCCCTTTTTTTGATCGCGAGAAAGCACGCGGGCATAACAACCTGCGGTATTCGCCTCGGCGCTGGTCTCGCTCGGCTTGTCGGTGAGGTAATAGCCATCAGCGATCTGTTGACCTTTGTCCGGAGCGCGCTCCGTGATTCCCACAGGCTGAGCATTGTTCTGGTAGCCACCTATTTCCAGATCGAAGGGATACTTCGGCAGCCGGAAAATGCGGGTTTTGCCATCGCTGAGATCATCAACGTCCTTACCGCGGATGACGGTGATCAGCCCAGATTTCCCGTCATGGATTTCACTAATTTCGACCACATACTCAAAGTAATCCTCCGCAGTATCGCTCGCTTCGCCTTCACCGACCGCCATGTTTCCGCGTTCGGAAAAATGCTGCGCCACGCCCGCGCCTATCAGCATGAAAATGATACCGAGGTGGGAGATAAGGTTGCCCGCGTGCGTCCATCCCTTGCGGATGCGGATGACGCCGCCGAGGATGAGGTTGAGCAGCAGCAGCGCGCCCGCCCAGTAGCCGCTGAGCAGCGGCAGCGGGACCATTTTCCCATTGTATTCGGGGAAGAGGAAAACGGACTTCCAGTAGAAATACTTCTTCAGCGTGGGATAAAGGCCGTTATCGATCTGCTCTAGTGTGGCGAACCAAGTGAGCAGACCTAACAAAAGCAGGAGAATGGTGGCCAGCCCAAAGCCCGAGAGCACATCGAAGATTTTCCCTGGTAGCGAGCGGGGTGGCTTGGGCGGGGTTGGCTTTTCGGAATCATCCATAATCAAAAAACAAGTGGTCGCGTTACGGGGCGGAGCGGCGGATTCATTCAGCCATGCGCAGGCTCTTGGCGAAGTTTTCGAGCACCGGCTTTGCGGCCTCCACCTCGGCCTTCGGGCCTACCATCTTTAGCGTGAGTATCTGACCATTGATCGAGGTGACCACACCGGCGAGAGCGAATCCCGGTTTCGGATCAGCTCCCATCCCACCCACATAATCACCAGCGGCCTCCACCCATTTCCCGGTAGTGCCCGCAATGGTGGCGGGAGGAAGTTTTTCCAAGCCCGCCGGATCTAGCTTGGTTGTGGCGAACTGGCCGAGCCATCGGTTCACGTTGTCGAGCACGGTGCCATTCGCAAGGGAAACCCAGACCTCGCCCATGCCACTTTCCCCGAAGCGGTAGTTCAGCAAACGGAACTGCGAGGCAGGGAGCGCGAGCCAGCCTTCCGGAATATCGCCTTTGACCGGGCTCGGTTTCGCATCGCGGAAACGCTCATCACTGGTTGCGAAAAGCTTCGGGGACTTGTCACGACTGGTCGCCTCTCGTGTCTCGGTCACGATGACTTCTTTTTTCTCCTGACATGCGGAAAACAACACAGCACTGGCAATCAAACAAGCGACCCGGCTCTTCATACCAGCGGCAGTAGCCCCGCCGATTGGCCCGCGCAAGCGGAAACGGGGATCTTGACGAGGATGACAAGTAACTCCGTGGTTACTGATTTATGGCCATTCCCCGGAACAGACTCGGCGAACCTCCCCGACTGACTTCCCATACGAGAACGACTTGCAAAAAACACGTGCGTTCAGGAGCGGTTCACAAAAAACAACCGCAGCGGGTTTCCCCACTGCGGTCGCACACCAGAATAGTAAAACACACGGAAATTAAGCTTCGGCGAAATCACCGATCAGCGGCTTTGGGAGCGGCTTCTCTTTCTTCCGAAGAGCGCGGCGCATTTTGGTCAGCGCCGAGTTCTGAAGCTGGCGGATGCGTTCCCGGGTCACCCCGAATTCGCGACCGACTTCTTCCAAAGTCAGAGCCTTGCGACCATTGAGCCCGAAGCGCTCGTCAATGATCCGGCGCTCGCGCTCGTCGAGAACGGCGAGCAGACCATCCAGTTCGCCGTGGAGATTTTTGTCGGAAAGCATATCCAGCGGGTTGACGGCGCGCTCATCGCTGATCACTTCGCCAAATTCCGTCGCTTCACCCTCGTTGATTGGCGCATCAAGCGATGTCGGACGATAGGAAGCCTGTCTCAGTAAGGCCAGCTTGCGGTGCGGCAGGCCGACTTCATCCGCCAACTCCTCGTCGGTCGGCTCGCGGCCGAGGGCTTCGGTGAGAATGGCAGCGATCCGGCGCATTTTCGCAATCTTATCCACCATGTGGACGGGCAGGCGGATGGTCTTGGACTGGTTGGCCAAGGCGCGCTTGATCGACTGTTTGATCCACCAAGCGGCGTAAGTTGAAAGTTTTCCGCCTTTTTCTGGATCGAAACGTTCCACCGCCTTCATCAGGCCGATGTTACCTTCCGAAATGAGGTCCGTGACGGGCATTCCGTAGTTCGAATAGTCTTGGGCGATTTTCACCACCAAACGGAGGTTCGCACGGATCATGTGGGAACGAGCCTCCGCATCACCGTTCTTGATTCTCTCTGCGAGAGCCACTTCCTCCTCGGCTGTAAGAAGAGGAGTTTTGGAAATCTCACGCAGGTAGAGTTTTAAGCTGCTGTCTGATTCGTAGGCCATTGTTTTGTGGGGTTACTTGTTAAACGTCGCAGAAGTCGTTTTATTCCTATAATCTTCAAAATACCTTCATTGTGCCTACATGGCAAATACTTAATTTGATTCTGCGCCGTCCTCCAAATGTTCGCCAGAACTTTAGCAATTCCCATGCCCGCACATTCTTCTCACAAGTCACTGATTATCAGTCATCGGTTTTTGACAGGGTGTGACATAATGCACGATCCGACCAATTCGCCCTTGCAATGTGCCATTTTGGCGCATGAGAAGTTGGACAACTGACTAGCTTTCCCTCAATTTTCCGCCGTGTTTGACGCAATGTATCCAATCGCACGCGCCGGCTTGTTCCGCTTGGACGCGGAAACCGCCCACCATCTGAGCATGGCTGCCCTGAGAATGGCCGAAAAATGGGGGCTGCTGAGCCTCCTTTCCCCTGACGATGAACTGGTTGCGCCAGTCGAGGTCATGGGACTGAAATTTCCCAACCGTGTCGGACTCGCAGCGGGACTCGACAAAGAGGGCAACACCATCGACGCGCTCGGTCGCCTCGGTTTCGGCTGTGTGGAAATCGGCACCATCACCCCACGTCCGCAGGCTGGAAATCCCAAACCCCGCCTGTTTCGCCTGATCGCTCACGAAGCAATCATCAACCGCATGGGCTTCAATAATCCGGGAATCGACATCGGCGTGGAAAACGTGCGACGGACCCAATCATTCACCGGCATCGTCGGTTTCAACATCGGCAAAAATAAGGACACCCCTAACGAAAACGCAGCGGACGATTACCTCGCCTGCCTTCGCAAAGCCTACCCCGTGGCCGATTACATCGCCGTAAACCTTTCATCACCTAACACCCCCGGTCTGCGCGACTTGCAAGGGGCCGAGGCCAGCGCACGGCTCCTAGAAATCCTGAAAAAAGAGCAGCAAAAGCTCGCCACCGAACATGGCATGCAAGTGCCTCTGCTCTTCAAGGTCGCTCCCGATCTCGATGAAACCCACATCCGCGATCTCTCCCAGGTGTTCATCGACGGTGGCCTTGACGGACTGATCGCCACCAACACCACCCTCGACCGCGAAAAAGTCGCTGGCCACCCGCGCGCCGGGGAAGCGGGCGGTCTTTCGGGGCGACCGGTGTTTGAAAAAAGCACGGCGGCGCTCGGCACCTTCGCTAGCCATCTCGGCGGCAGGATCCCAATCATCGGCGTCGGCGGCATTTCCTCCGTGGAGGATGCCCGGGAAAAAATCCGTGCCGGAGCCACACTGGTGCAAATCTACACCTCCTTCATCTATCAGGGGCCGACTCTCGTCCGCGACCTCGCAGCGGCGCTCTGACAGGCGTCGGTGAAAGATCCACTATATTCACACTCGCGATTTATTTCGCGCTTCAATCATTGAAATCCTCGACGGCTCCCCCCCGGCGCGTTGAAATAAAGACAACCCATGACCATCTCCGAAACCGCCGCCCGATTGGAAAGCTCCGTCTGCTCAGTGGTGCGCGGCCAACAGGAAATCATCAGGCGCGTTCTGGCGTGCATGATTTCCGGAGGTCACGTGCTGCTGGAGGATTTCCCGGGAACAGGAAAAACCACGCTCGCCAAGGCCATCGCCAAAACAATCGGCAGCGCGGTCTTCAAGCGCGTGCAATTCACACCGGACCTCCTGCCATCCGACATTCTGGGCATATCCGTGCTCGATCCCCGCACCCAGGAATTCCGCTTTCATCCGGGGCCCGTCTTCACCGATATTCTTCTAGCAGATGAAATCAACCGCGCCTCACCGCGGACGCAGAGTGCTCTGCTAGAGGCAATGGGCGAACGCCAGGCAACCATCGAAGGCCAGCGCCACGATCTCGACGGGCTGTTTTTTGTCATCGCCACCCAAAACCCGGTGGAATTCCGCGGCACCTATCCGCTGCCGGAAGCGCAGATGGACCGCTTCGCCATCCAGTGCACGCTCGGCTATGTCAGCGCCGCCGAGGAGGCAGGAATTCTGGCGGACCAATCGGAAACGCATCCGGTGGACACGCTGCAATCGTCCGTCACCCGCGAGGAGGTTCTCGAACTCATGGCCGCCGCCAAACGAGTCCGTTTCAGCGAAGAGCTGAGGCACTACGTCGTCGCCCTCGTTGGCGCCACCCGCGGTCATCCGGCCATCCAGCTCGCCGCCAGTCCTCGGGCATCGCTGGCGCTGATGAAAGTTTCCCAGGCGCTGGCAGTTTTCCGCGGTGAGGATTTCGTCTCACCGGAGTTGATCCAGACCGTCGCCGCAGACGTAATCGCCCACCGTCTAGTGCTGGCGCCTGAGGCGAAATACTCGGGGGCGAGCGCACGGCAAATCGTCGCCGATCTCATTGAACAAACGCCCGTTCCAGCGTAGGATACGCCGTTTCATGAAAACCCCTCCGTCACCGTCCGGCCGAGCGCGAAACGATGGACGTGAGCGCTTGGACTATTGGCTCCACCGCATCTATTCGAAGATGGCTGGCCTGCGTTTTTTCATCGCGCGCCGTCTGCGGCCCACCGGCATCGCACTCGGACTGGTATTCATCTTGGCGACTTTCCTCGGCATCGGCCAGGAGAGCAATACAGTCTATCAGCTATTTTCACTGACCTTAGGAATGATTCTGATAGGCGGACCATGGGCGATGTCGCGGCGGGCAAGCGTCGAAGCGAAACGCGAACTCCCCCGCTACGCCACCGCCGGCGAGACGCTGCGCTATTCCGTGAACGTCTGGCAAAACGGCAAATCCACGCTGCGGCGCGCGTGGTTATCTGACTCCCCGCCGGACCCACGGCCGAGTCTGGAGGATTTCTCGAAACTGAAAGAACCGGGCGAGGACGAGAGAAACGGCTTTGATCGGACGCTGGCGTATTTCCGCTGGCAGTGGCTGCTGTTGAGAAATCGCTTGTTCACCGGCGGCGTTTCCGAGGCGGTGCTGGATTTAAAACGCGGCCAGCACGCACGTGTTTTTATCGAAGTAATCCCGCTGCGGCGCGGCGTCATCCGCTTCGATGACCTGCGAGTCCTGTTGCCGGATCCGTTCGGTCTATTCCAAAGATGCCGCAAGGTGAAGGCACCTGCATCTACTCTAACCGTCCTGCCCCGGCGTTTCCCCCTGCCTCCCATCGAGCTACCCGGCGGCGCGGCGTTCAAGATCACTGGAGAGGCTAACACCAACTCGATCGGCAACTCCGGAGAGTTCGTCGGACTGCGCGATTACCGCCCGGGCGACCCGATCCGGCAGATCCACTGGAAAAGCTGGGCGCGCACAGGACGGCCGATCGTCAAGGAGCTCGAGGACACATTCTATCCGCGCTACGGCCTGATCCTCGACACGCTGTCCTGCGACAATTCGGACGTCCAATTTGAGGTAGCCGTTTCCGTAGCTGCCTCATTCGCCGCGTCCATTGATACAAGTGAATCGCTATTGGACCTGATGTTCATCAAGAACCAGGCGCACATCGTCACCGCCGGTCGCGGGCTGGAGCGGGCGGAGAAATTGCTGGAAGTCCTCGCCGGAGTGACCCCGGAACGTACCAGCAATTACCCGTCGCTCGCCCGGCTGGTGACGCGCCATCGCGATGACCTCACCTCCTGCTTGGTGATTTTCAACGGCTGGGACGAAACGAAAGCGGAGTTTCTCGCCATGCTCACCCGCCAGAGCATCATCTGCGCACCACTCATCATCGGCACCGGACAGGCTCCCGCGGGCATTCCCGGGCATTGGCTCGATTCCGAAAACATCGTCCGCGATCTCCGGCAGCTTCCCAATAAATTGCTAACGGCCAATTGAACCTTCCCCGCGCCATCAACGACGTCCATCCACCTCCCCGTTTCCTACTCGGCACATCGCTCCTTTTCTGGGGCGCGATGACGAACCGGCCCGTGATCGGCCTGGTCCTAGCGCTAATGGTAGAAGCCGCGCATTGGACACGCTTCCGCTGGGACTTCGATGATGAGACCTGCGGCCGGATCTGGCAGTTCACCTCCATCGGCATCGGCCTCGCCACGGTGCTGATCTGGCTCGATGGCGATCGCTACACAGCCCTCCCCAACCTCCTCACTTGGATGCCGCCACTGCTTGTGCCGATGCAGTTCATCCAAGCCTTCGGGCTGCGTAGAGCGATGCCACTGAACACGTTTTCCTTCCTCGCTAAACAACGCAGAAGACGCAACCAGCGGCTCGGCCTAACTGAGTCAGTAGTTTTCGTCAATTTCGGAAACATCTACTTTGTCACCACCCTCGTCTCGGCCACGCTTGGCAGCCGCTCAAACTCGAACACTTGGTTTTTTCTCATTGGCACCGTGATTCTAACCGGCTGGATGTTACTTTCCCTCACCCGCAGCCGGCCGGCGGCCCTGCTCCTCGCCTTGTGCGTCGCAGGGGTCATCGCAGTGGCTGGACAGCTCGGTCTGCAACGGGCACAGGACTGGATCAGCAGCGGCGGCGCCATGGGCGATTCGAAATTCAATCCCAACTCCATGTCCACCCTGATCGGCGCTCCCGGCGTCGTCCGCCAGTCGCCTGATATTGTCTGGCGCCTCAATCCGGTTGGAAAAAGCCCGGTCCCGAGGCTGCTTCGCACCGCCACCTATAACAATTACCGGACTTCGACTTGGGAAAACCAAAAAATCGCCGAGCTGGACTTCAAGGATCTCGACTTCGCAGGCAGCGGCAACGAGGGCTACTATCTGTTAAAGGACGGTGCCGATGCACAAGCTACCAGCCCGTCCCTGCCCCGCTTCACCTTGCGCGGTGGCGCAGCTGCGGAAACTCCCCTGCCGCTACCCGGCGACGGCGCAAGCTTGCGGGATTTCTCGTTAGACGGCGCGCAACGGAACAGTTTCGGCTGCATCCGCGTCTTCCCAAAGGAATCGGTGATCGATGGTATCGTCCTATGGAAAGCCGGCACTAACCCCGAACATCCACCGGCGGAGCTTGAAGACAACAAGGTGCCGATTTCGGAACAAAAGGTCATCCGCCAGATCGCTGCGGAGATCGGCCTGGTTTCCGAACCGTTCGTGCGGGAAAAATCGACACTACTCAGCGTATGGTCCACACCGCCCGCACCGTCTGGAGAAGGGCTGCTGGTGGAGAAATTCACCCGCCCACTATTGGGCGAGCCGGGATACATGCGTCATCAGTCACTATCGGACAAGCTCGCACTGTTGCAGACGTGGTTCCATCAGAATTTCAAATACTCGCGCACGCTTTCTATTTACAGTAACCGCTACGTCGCCACTTCACCCAGCGGCATCGCCCAGTTCCTAACGACGAAGCGTGTGGGCCACTGCGAATACTTCGCCACCGCCACCGTCCTGCTGCTCCGCGAGATCGGCGTGCCCGCCCGCTATGCCACCGGCTACGCAGTGATGGAGCGGGATTTCAAACATAACGAATTCGTCATCCGCGGCACCCACGGCCACGCCTGGTGCCGAGTCTGGGATCAGGCCGCTGGGATGTGGCTCGACTTCGATACAACCCCACCGGACTGGCTCGGCAGCTCGACTCCGGTCAACTCCCAAACCCAGTGGTTCAACGACGGACTCAAGCGCCTCCGCGAGGATTTTTTCCTCTGGAGAAACCGCCCGCGCAACTATCTAGCCGTCACTCTCATCATGTCCACCATCGCACTCGCGGTCACCTCCTTCGTGATGAAACGCCTGTGGAAATCGAAACGCCGGGTAGAAAACTTGGCCGTATTCGCCACCTACGAAGGCCCAATCGTTCGCACGCCGCTCCACGATTTGGAACCTCAGGCACGGAAGATTCTCGGCTATCGTCCGCTCGGCAAACCCTATGCGGAATGGCTGGAGGGGCTGAGACCATTTCTAGCGGAATCAGGACTCTTGAATGAGACACTCGTCCTCCATCAGCGGCTCCGCTTCGACCCACAACCGGCATTAACAGAAGAAAGAGCGCGCCTCGCCGATCTCACGCGCCAACTCACCACCGCCATCAAACGCAGAGGAAACCTCGGCGATTGATAGAAAAAGCAATCGTGGCCGCCGCGTCCTGCCGCCGCGTTTCTAGCGGATGGATCCACCTCCTCATGAAGTCTCCAGGTTCGACTTCATCAGCTTCTCACGTCGTTCGCGTACGAGCCGCACGACGAGTGCGGTCCATCCCGTCTGATGCGATGCACCGAGGCCCTCGCCGGTTTCCGAGTGGAAATACTCGTGGAACAACAACAAATCCTGCCAATGCGAGACATCGCTGTAGCGGTGAGCATCACCGAAACAAGGGCGGTATCCCGTTTTGTCCGGCAGGAAGAGGGCAATAAGCCGGTCGCACAAATCAATGGCGACTTCCAATAGCGTGACTTCCTTCCCCGAGCCCGTGGGATATTCTATCAAAAATGTTTCCCCGTAGAAATAGTAGTAGCGCTCCAGCGCCTCGATGATGAGGAAATTGATCGGGAACCAGATCGGTCCGCGCCAGTTTGAGTTTCCGCCGAACATGTCGGTGGTCGCTTCGCCCGGCGTGTAGGGGACCTCGTGGCGTTGGCCGCCGTGTTCGAAAACAAAGGGCTTTTCCAAATGCGCCTTGCTCAGCGAGCGGATGCCGAAGTTTGATAGGAATTCCTTCGGGTCCAACATGTAGCCGAGGCTCTGGCGCAGCCGGGCTTCCGAGGGAATAGCCAGCAGGCAGCGCCCTGGATTCTTATCGCCGGGAATGCGGCGAACGGTGATGTATTTAAGCAGGTCCGGGCGATTCGTTAGAAACCAGTCCATGCGTTTGCGGAAAGCGGGCAGCGCGTCGATGGTTTTCTGTTTGAGAACGGTGACGGAACACATCGGCAGCAGTCCGACGAGCGAGCGGATACGCAGTGGGATCGGCTCGCGGAAATTGATGATGAGCTGGTCGTAGTAAAATCCGTCCTCATTGTCCCACAGCCCAGTGCCGCCGAGCGAGTTGATCGCATCGCAGATATTGACGAAGTGCTCGAAGAATTTCGACGCGATGTCCTCGTAGGCTGGCTTTTCCAACGCGAGTTCTAACGCCATCGACAACATCGTCAGGCAGAACGACGCCATCCAAGCTGTGCCGTCCGCTTGATTCAAACGTCCTCCGCCGGGAAGAGCGTGCGAGCGGTCGAACACTCCGATGTTGTCCAGTCCGAGGAACCCGCCACCGAAGACATGGCGCCCCTCAATGTCCTTGCGGTTGACCCACCAGGTGAAATTGAGCAGCAGTTTCTGAAAAGCGCGTTCAAGGAATAACAGATCGCGTTCACCCTTTTTGTTGGAAATTTTATACACCCGCCAGACGGCCCACGCATGGACCGGCGGATTAACGTCGGAGAAATTCCATTCGTAGGCAGGAAGCTGGCCGTTAGGGTGCATATACCACTCGCGCAGCAGCAGCAGGAGTTGGTCTTTCGCGAAGCTGGGATCCACCCCGGAAAAGGGGATCATGTGGAAGGCCGTGTCCCACGCGGCGAACCACGGATACTCCCACTTGTCCGGCATGGATAGAACATCGCGCGCGAAAAAGTGATTCCAGTCCGCGTTGCGCCCGCGCATTCGGGAGTCGTGCGATGGTTCGCCCTTTTCGCCCTTCAACCAGTCGTCCACCACGTAATAGAAAAACTGCTTGGTCCATAACAGTCCGGCGTATCCTTGCCGGCAGATCAGGCGCTCTTCATGGGAAATGTCTTTGGGAATCACGTCCTCGTAGAACTCGTCGCACTCGGCGATCCGCTCATCGAACGTTTCTTCAAATTTCTCAAATTTCCCCAACCCATTCGCCTCCTTCACCGAGTGCAGCCGGCAGCGCACTGTGATGGATTTTCCGGCCGGGACCGTGAACATGAAATGATAGGCCGCCTTGGTGCCGGCCGCGGCGGGAGAAACGGCGTCTTTTTCCCCGTGGATCAAGTAGCGGTGGAACGCGTCCTTCACGTAGGGCCCGGAATTTTCCGTGCCGGACACCGTTTTGAAATTCGTTTCGTTTTCCGTGAAAAGAACCGGCGCCTTCCGCCTCGATCCCGGGGAATCGCATTGGAAATGGAACTCGCCCAGCGTCTCATGGCGGGCGACGAGCACGTTGCCCTCGGCCGTGATTTCCGGCTTCTTAATCGGCGTCTCGCGGTTATTTTCCCAGCTCCAGACGTTGCGAAACCAGAGTGTCGGCAAAATGTGGATCGGCGCCGCCTGTGGGCCGTGGTTGGTCACCGTGATCCGCCACAGCAAATCCTCGGGCGAGCGTTTCGCCACCTCCTGCACCACGTCAAAGTAGCGGCCCTCGTCGAACATCCCCATGTCCGCCAACTCCAGTTCCGGTCCGCTGCGGCCGAGTTCCTGGTTTTTTTCACGGATCGCCGTGTACGGATACATCACTTGCGGATACTTGTAGAGCGCCCGGGTGTAGGAATGCGAGGGCGAGGAATCCAAGTAGTAATAACACTCCTTCACGTCCTCACCGTGGTTCCCCTCATTCCCGCCGAGGCCAAAAAGCCGCTCCTTTAAAATCGTATCCTTGCCGTTCCATAGCGCTGGCGCGAAACACATCCGGCACTGCCGGTCCGTCCACCCTTGGAGGCCATCCTCCCCCCAGCGGTAAGCCCGGCGGCGCGCATGATCGTGCGGAAATGCCGCCCACGCGTTGCCATGATCCGAATAATCCTCCCGCACCGTCCCCCATTGGCGCTCACTGAGAAACGGACCCCAGCGACGCCATTTTTTCTGGTCCACGCTCCCCTCCGCCACCCGCTCTTTTTCCCGATTCGTCATTTCTGGTGGGAGTCTAAGCAGGAACCGTGCACTCCCACCAGAAAGAGTGCGCGGAAATCACGGATAAAAGGTTGGGACGGAAGCGCTTTGGTGCCTTTTCCAAGTGTGGACCTTTTCCCATTGATTTGCGAACTGTGGTATTCAACGACCCGTCGGTGATTAGCGGCCAAATCGACCCAGAAAGCCAGATTTTCCCAAAAAACAAAGAAAAACGGCAGCCCTTGCGGACTGCCGTTTTTTACTTTGAATTTCTGTTTCCGGAAATCAGATTCCCTTCTTCACCACGTCGGTGAGGAGGTCGATGACGCGGTTAGAGTAGCCCCACTCGTTGTCATACCAACTGATGAGCTTGAAGAACGTGGAGTTCAGCTCGATGGAAGAACCAGCGTCGAAGATCGACGAGCTCTTATCGTGGATGAAGTCGGTGGAAACCACTTCGTCTTCGGTGTAGGCGAGGATGCCCTTGAGGTAAGTTTCGGAAGCGTTCTTGAGTGCTGCCTTGATTTCCTTGAGGGAAGTTTCCTTGGTGGTCTTCACGGTGAGGTCAACAGCGGAAACAGTCGGGGTAGGAACACGGAACGCCATCCCGGTGAGCTTGCCAGCCACTTCAGGGCAAACGAGAGCCACCGCCTTAGCGGCACCAGTGGTGGAAGGGATGATGTTGATCGCGGCGGAACGGCCACCTTTCCAATCCTTCTTGGAAGGACCATCGACCGTCTTCTGGGTCGCGGTGTAGGAGTGGATCGTGGTCATGAGGCCTTCAGCGATGCCAAATCCTTCCTTGAGGAGAACGTGGACGATCGGGGCAAGGCAGTTGGTCGTGCAGCTCGCGTTCGAGATGATGTGATGCTTCGCAGGATCGTAGAGATTGTCGTTCACGCCGACAACGAATGTGCCGTCTTCACCCTTCGCAGGAGCGGAGATGATGACCTTCTTGGCACCGGCGGTGATGTGGCCTTTGGCTTTTTCCGCTTCGGTGAAAAGGCCGGTGGATTCGATAACGACTTCGACGCCGAGCTCTTTCCATGGCAGGCCTTCCGGGCTGCGGGCGCTGACCACTTTGATTTCGTGGCCGTTGACGACGATGATGTCATCCTCTTCAAGCTCAGGGGAGGACTTCTTCGAGGAAACGGTGCCGCTGAATTTACCCTGCGTGGAGTCGTATTTGAGCAGGTAGGCGAGGTTATCCGCAGGAACGATATCACCGACGGCGGCGACGTTGAAGGTGGTTCCGAGGTGGCCTTGTTCGACGAGGGCACGGAAGACAAGGCGACCGATGCGGCCGAATCCGTTGATGGCAATAGTGGTAGGCATGACAGTATTTTCAAATACCGATGCGGCTCTTCCGCCCGGCGGCGGGATTGTGCACGCCAAACCGAAAGCGTCAACCCTTCGACTCAATTTCCTCGTAAAATGAGGCATTTCCCGAAGGTCCAGTCATCCATCCCGCCCCTTCCACAGCAGCCAATTTCCCCTTCACCATCCCCCCCCACGGCATCGGCCGATGAACCTGCGTATCCGGAAACGCTCCTCCCTTGACTCATGCTCCCGCAATCCTCACGGTGATAAGCGAATTTAGAAATCAATCATATGGATGCACCATCACCTACCCCTCCGCCTGTCAGTCCGAATTTTCCACAAGGTCCTCCTGCCACAAATTGGCGCCTTTATTTTGAACTGCTGCAGTTCACCGCATTCGTCTTTCCTGTCGGCCAGATCGTCGGTCCACTCATCCTCTGGCTCGTGAAAAAAGACAGCGACGCGACCGCCGATGCAGCAGGAAAGCAAGTGATCAATTTTAACATCTCTTGGCTGCTTTGGACCATCGCGAGTTGCGGCTTCGGAATCTTCGTCTGGCTGGTGATCGCGATCATCGCCACCATCAAGGCCGCCAACAACGAGCCGTTCAAGCATCCGTGGACGATCGGCTTTTTGAAATAGAAATCCGGGACCGCGGCAGGCCAGCTCACATCCAGCTTTCCAGCCGTAACCCACTCACCCGTGAGAACTCGCGGGTGTTTCCCGTGACAAGCGCAAGTTGATGTTCCAAAGCATGGCCCGCGATCAGGGTATTCAGCGGCCCGATGGTTTGACCTACGGCTGCCAATCCCTGCCGGACCTGCGAGGAATGATCGGCGGAGGACCTCGTAAAGGGTAGGACCGTCAGCGGTGCGATGAATTCCGCCACGACACGCAGGTGACGCTGCACCGCCACCGAGTGGAGAGCGCCGTAAAGTAGTTCATGATAGCTGATGGAAGACAGGAACACCGTGCCCGGCCCGTGTTTCGCGAAATGCGCAACCACTTCAGGTCTGCCCTTCATGAAATGGATGCTGGTGTCCGTATCGAGCAGGAACATCAGAATTTCAAGATCCCATCCTCCAGAGGTTCGGGAGTATCGCACGAAATTCAAAAATCCTTTAGGTTGAGCATCCCCCTGTGATCCGGTAGTATATTGCCATGCGGCAAGTGATCATTTATCCGGGTGAAGATGGCTTCTGGGTGGCGGAATGCCCGAGTCTTCCAGGATGCCTTTCCCAAGGCGAAAGCCGCGAGGCCGCTATCGTAAACGTCCGCGAGGCAATTGAAGGCTACATCCTGAGCCTCGAAGATGACGGACTTGAAGTTCCGAAAGACCACTTTGAGGCGGTTCTGATGGCGGTATGAGCAAACTTCCCCAGGTTTAGGGCAGCGATGTCGTCCGCGTGCTGCAAAAACTCGGGTTCACGATTCGGCGACAACACGGGAGCCACATCATCATGCGGCGTGACGACCCTCTCGCTCAAACGGTCGTCCCCGATCACCGTCAACTCGACCGGGGCACGCTTCGAGCCATTCTCCGCCAGACCGAAATTACGGCTGAGGAACTTGCTAAATTGCTGTGACGTATGCCTCAGCGTCGGATCCTAGTCCTTCCGCGCGCGGACGATTTTAGCCTCCCGACAATCCGAGATGGCTGTCCCAACCCGTTCCCTGCGTTTGCAACGAGGGGTCGCTTTGCTGGACCGCGAGTCTCCGACTCGCATCTTCGGCAGCCTCCTGATTCTGAAGAGCGAGTCAGAGACTCGCGGTCCAGGCACTGCTCCAGCGCCAGTCACCGGGATTCCGGCAGAGGCCGGCTTTCACTGGATTGTTACGGATATAGGCGCGGGCATCGGCGAGATGATCAAGATCCCGGATGTAGCGGTCGAAGTAATCGAGTGCCCATAGCTGGCCTTCTATCCCCAAACGTTGGTGGATAGTCCGCGCGGTGAAGACTTTCCATGACCTCACGATTTCACCCAAGGTCGTGCCGAAACAACAATGCATGAGCACATGGACGTGGTTGGGCACCACGCACCATTCGAGCAACCGGTAGCGGTCGCCATCGAAGTGGAGAAGCGCCGTCTGGACGGTTTCCGCATGAAGGTCTTGGGATAGCAGACAGGAGCCGTGACCGGCATCCTCATAGCGGGCGATCATCGACCGCAGTTTCCGCTGGCGCTGCGGGGATTGCTCCGTTTCCCGGTCGAGTTCGTTTTGCCACCGTTCGATGACCTTCGCTGGCACAGCATCCGCTAGGCGGAACGTGAGTGCTTGAATTTCGCCGGCCATGTCCAGATGCGGCAGGTAGCCACGGGAATGCCAGCCCTTGTGGCGAAACGGTGGGTCTGACATGGGACGGGGGTAGCAGGTTTTTGACCGGACCGCGAGTCTCCGACTCGCTTTTTCGAAATCCACTGCTAGCGGGAAGAGCGAGTCGGAGAATCGCTGTCCGGCCATCACGCACCCAGCGTCGGGTCATAATCCTTCGGCGTGCGGATGATTTTTTCGATGCCGTGTTTGGTGACGAGGTTGCCGCCGGACGAGCGGCTCTTGATGCCGAACTCGGCGAACTTCAGATGGATAATAAGATTCCTGATCCGCAACCCTGATTTGAGATGGATATTTAACTCCTGCTTTGAGCTTTCCTCGTTGGTCTTATGGAAGGCAAAGTAGAGGATTCGGCTGCCGGGCGTGCCTTTGGTGAGGTCGTATTCCTTGTCGCGGGTGATGCCGCCGACGGTGAAGCGCTTGGCGAGGATGGGGCCATCGCGGCCGTCCCGATAGATCAACGAGTAGATGAGGTCCTCGTCCTTACGGAAAATGGCGACGCGCAGTGGTTTCTGGCCGACGAAGACTTTGTCCGCCACTTTTACGACGCGCATTTTGCCGTCTTGGGTGAAGGCGATGATGTCATCAATAGTGGAGCATTTTTCGATGGGCTCGCCGTCCTTCTTCAGGCCGTATCCGGCGAAGCCGTTCTTCGCGTCCAGATAGAGAGTCTCGGTTGCGGCGACGACCTGCATTCTATCAACGCGCTCAAACGATGCGATTTCGGTTTTCCGCTCGCGGTCCTTGCCGTATTTTTTCTGGAGGTCCTCATACCATTTGATCGTATATTTGGTGAGGTTGCGGAGGTTTTTCTCGGTCTCGTCGATGGATTTTTCGAGGCCCCTGATTTCCTCGTCGGCCTTGTAGGAGTCGAACTTGGAAATGCGCTTGATCTTGATTTCCGTTAGCCGGGCGAGATCCTCTTCGGTGACTTCGCGCTTGAGGAGTTTCTTGAATGGCTTGAGGCCGTCATCGATGGCTTTGAGCACCGCTTCCCATGTTTCGCATTCTTCGATATCCCGATAGATGCGGTTCTCGATGAAGATTTTCTCAAGCGAGCTGAAATGCCATTTCTCGGCGAGCTCACCGAGCTTGATTTCCAGCTCCATCTTCAGCAGCTCGCGCGTGTGATGGGTGACGCGGCGGAGGATGTCTGAAACGCCCATGAACACGGGCTTACCCTCGGTGATGACGCAGGCGTTAGGAGAGATGGTGAGCTCGCTATCGGTGAAGGCGTAGAGCGCATCGCGGGTCTGCTCGGGATCGGCACCGGCGGGCAGATAGACGAGGATATCGGCATTCGCAGCGGTGTTATCCTCGATTTTCTGGATCTTGATCTTGCCCTTGTCCGCAGCGGCGACGATGGATTCCATCAGATTGCCGGTGGTGGTGCCGAAGGGGATTTCCGTGATGCGCAGGAAGCCTTTTTTCTCGGTGGAAATCCGGGCACGGACACGGACTTTTCCGCCGCGGAGGCCATCGCGGTAATCGGACGCATCCATGATGCCACCGGTCGGGAAATCCGGAACGAGCGTGAACGGCTGATCGCGCAGGACGGCGATGGAGGCTTCGATGAGTTCGTGGAAATTGTGTGGCAGCACCTTGCAAGCGAGGCCGACGGCGATGCCTTCGACGCCCTGAGCGAGCAGCAGCGGAAATTTCACCGGCAGGGTGTCCGGCTCTTTTCTCCGACCGTCATAGCTGGGGAGCCAATCGGTGGTTTTCGGGTTGAAGACGACTTCGTTGGCGAATTTCGTGAGACGGGCCTCAATATACCGGGGAGCAGCCGCACCGTCGCCGGTGAGGGTGTTTCCCCAGTTTCCTTGGGTGTCGATGAGCAGGTCCTTTTGCCCGAGGCCGACGATGGCAGCGCCGATCGATTGGTCGCCGTGCGGGTGGTAATTCATCGTGTTTCCGACGATCCCGGCGACCTTGTTGTAGCGGCCATCGTCGATTTCATCCATGGCGTGGAGGATCCGGCGCTGCACGGGCTTCAGGCCATCGAACAAATGCGGCACCGCGCGTTCGAGGATCACGTAGCTGGCGTAATCGAGGAAATAGTCGGAATACATCGCGCCAAGCGAGGCATGTTGGTCCGGGTCGTGCGTCATGTGGCGGATTGGTTAAAGAACCCGGAGCATCGGCGCAAGCCTGAGGTGACAAGAACGTGTATGAGGTCTCGATTCTGCATCGCGTGACAGGCAGATTCCGGCGGCAGCGTGACGATGGGTCACTCGTCCGTGGATTTGCTCTTTTGACCGGGCTTGCCACGGCCGCGCGAGTCAGCCCAGCGCAGGTAATCTGCGGTTAGCTTGGCGACCTGGTCGGTCTGCTGTGCGGCGACATCCGTGAGTTCGGTGCGGTCCGCTTCCAAGTCGAAGAGCTGCCACCGTTTTTCTGGATTGAGCGTGTCCCAGACGAGCTTCCACTTGCCTTCGCGGATGGCGCAGTTTCCCGCCCACTCCCAATATAGTGGCTCCGAAGTCGGCCGCTCACCACCGCGTAGCACTGGCAGGAGGTCACGTCCCTCCAGCGGAAGTGTCGGCTTGCCATTGATTTCCGAGAGTGGCGCAGCACCGGCCATTTCGAGGCAGGTGGGCAGCACGTCAATGATGTGCCCGATCTGATTCGTCCGCGATCCTGGTTTCACGTGGCCGGGCCAGCGCACAAGAAATGGAGTGCTGATGCCGCCTTCGTTCACCCAACTTTTATACCGCCGCCAAGGAGTGTTCTGCGCAGATGCCCACGCCGGACCGACAGTCGTGTAGGTGCTCACCAGGCCAGGCTGCTGGGTATCGTCCCGCCCACCGGGTTCCTCGGTACAGCCGCCGTTATCGGAGAGAAACATAACGACTGTTTTATCCTCGATGCCTAGGTCCTTCAGAGTTTCGAGCACATGCCCGATGTTCCTGTCCATTCGGTCCACCATCGCCGCATAGGTAGCCATGCGGAGATCCTCCCAGTCCTGATTTGCCTGCGACCAGTCATAGCTCATCTTGTCGGCGGGCGGCAGCGGCCATTTCCCGTCTACGATTCCCAAGGCAATCTCTCGGGTATGACGCTGGCGACGAAGCTCATCCCACCCCGCTTTGTATTTGCCGCGATACTTGGCGATATCCTCGGGAAATGCTTGGAGCGGATAGTGGGGGGCATTGAACGAGAGATGCAGGAAAAATGGCCGCTTTTCTTGCGAGAAGCGCTTGATCGTATCGATGGCGTGCGTGGCAAAGGCATCGGTCGTGTAAAATCCGGAAGGAAACTCGGTCACCAGCTTGTCATTGTGGCTGAACACCCGAAGTTTATTGCCTTTAAAGGCCGGTTCACGCTGCGCGGGATTAAAATAATTCACGGCACCATCCATCAGGCCGTAAAATTCATCGAACCCACGATCAAACGGTCGCTGCGGTGGCTTGCTTCCCAAGTGCCACTTGCCGCTCAAAGCGGTTTGGTACCCGGCGGCACGCAGCGACTCGCCGATGGTCGGAATATCGAGAGGAATGGAACTGCCGCTATCGCGCGGATACATGCCGGAGAGCAAGGAGGCTCGCGTGGTGGTGCACTTTGCGTTGTTATAGAATTGGGTAAAAAGCATCCCGTCCCTTGCCAGCTGATCAATGTTAGGGGTGTTGATTTCACTGCCAAAGCACCCGATATCAGAAAATCCCATATCATCGGCCATGATAAGTAAGATATTCGGGCGCTCCACCGCAGCCGCGGCTAGCACCGGAGCGAACAATCCTACGAGGGCATTCAGGAAAAAAGCGATGCGCGCATTCATGGCGGTAATCTTTACCACCCGAAGAGCCAGCACACGCAAATTTACGCGTGATCCTCCCCCCTGCTGAGGGTCTGCAGCCCCAATCATCGAGATTGCACTAGCCTGCTCAAAAGATAAATCTCATCCATGAAATCAAACTCCACCACCCGATGCGAAATCGGCCGCCGTGATTGGCTGAAAACCGCAGCGCTGGGAGGCACGGCAGCAGTGATCTCCCGGACCGCAGCCACGGCGGAACCTTCCGGTGCGTCGGGGAAAAAGGTGCGCGGAGTGGTTTTCATGGTTTCCGATGGCATGAGCCCCGGCGTGCTGACCCTAGCGGAGGCCTACTCCAAGCTCACCCGCCAGAAGGGCACGCAATGGTGGTCCATTTTCAACGACCGCAGCGCATCGCGGGGACTGATGGACACTGCGTCCGCCAATTCCATGGTCACCGACTCTGCCGCCGCATCCAGTTCGTGGGGAGGCGGTGAGCGGGTCAACAACGGCTCGATCAACGTGAGCACCAGCGGCAAGGCGATTTCCCCGATTGCGGAAATTTTGAAAAACAAAGGCGCACGCATCGGCCTTGTTAGCACCGCCACTATCACCCACGCCACTCCGGCTGGATTCGCCTCTTCCGTTCCTAAACGCGGCGAGGAGGATGACATCGCGCCGCAATACCTGAACCGCGTGGACGTGATCCTCGGCGGCGGCTCCGGGCATTTCAGTAAAAACGACCGCATCGACGGACGTGATCTATCCGGTGAGTTCGCCGCCGCCGGATACGGCGTCATCGCCAGCCGGGATGCGCTACTCGCCGCGCGCGAGGAGAAATTGTTAGGCACTTTCACCCGCGGCCACCTGCCCTTCTCACTCGACCGCGACAATAATCCGGAAATCGCAGCGAAGGTCCCCACCCTCTCGGAAATGGCCAGTGCCGCGCTCACCCGCTTTCTCGCGAGCGACAAGCCTTTCCTGCTTCAGGTCGAGGGGGCACGCATCGACCATGCAGCCCATCTTAACGACATCGGCGGATTGTTAGGTGATCAGCTCGCCTTCGATGACGCTATCGCCACGGTCATCGCGCTGATCGGAAAACGAGAAGACATCCTGCTCGTCGTCACCAGCGATCATGGCAATTCAAACCCCGGCCTCAACGGCATGGGCGGCAGCTATTCCGAGAGCAACAAGACGTTTTCTACGATCACCCGCTTCAAGGCATCCCATGAACGCATCCTCGCCGAGTGGAATGCCAAGCAAGGCAGCAACTCGGCGGAGGTCACCGCTTTAATCCAAAAACATCTGGGTTTCACGCTGAAATCCGGCGAAGCGGATGCTCTGTTAGAGATCGTCGCGAAGCACCCGGTGATCGAATGGAGCGAGCAGCTCAGCAAGCCGGAAGGACTGCTCGGCCAGTTCGCCGGGAACCACACCGGCATCGGCTGGACAGGAACCACCCACACGTCCGATCCCACGATCATCTCCGCAGTCGGGCCCCAGTCAGACCGATTCTCGGGTATGGTGCGGAACTCGGATATCTTCGGTCACCTCGTGGAAATGTTAGGATGAAAATCAGCGCACTTCATCACATTGCCATCATCGCGTCGGACTACGCCCGCTCGAAGTATTTTTACACGGAAGTGCTCGGGCTGGAGATCATTGAGGAAACTTACCGGGCAGAGAGAAATTCCTACAAACTGGATCTCGCTATCCGAGGTGGGTCACAGATCGAGCTTTTTTCATTTCCAAATCCACCGCCGCGCCCTTCCTATCCGGAAGCCTGCGGACTGCGACATCTCGCGTTTTCCGTCACGGATCTGGATCGCGAAGTGGCCGAGTTGATCGAGAAAGGAATATCTGTGGAACCCATCCGCGTGGACGAACTGACGGGAAAACGATTCACCTTTTTCGCCGATCCGGATGGGCTGCCGATAGAGCTTTATGAAATCTGATGGAGCGCTGGCTTCAGCCGGCCAGCCTCAAACACGCCGGCTGAAGCCTGCGCTCCATAAGTCATTCACGCGTGGCTGGTGGTGAAGAATATTTCCATGCGGTGATGGAGATCGTCATAGAAGCGCTTCTTGATCGCTTCCAGCGCGGCGCGCTTGTCGATTTCTGCGACGCCGATGGATTGCTCTTCCAACTTCATTTTCTCCGCGAAGGACTTTTCCATCTCCGTTAGCGAATCGAGAAACTCACGCGCCGCGCGGGTGTGCTCCACGCCATCGACGAGCGCGTTTTCCAAGCGTTGATTCCGCGTGACGGCGATGAGATTTCCGTTAGCGAGCTGATCCATGTAGCGCACGCGGCTCTGGCGGAAGGCGCGGTGCTCGGTATCGAAGGTGATTTCATCGCGATCTACCAGCGTGTCATATGGCCCGGGCTTGGTGAAAAATTTCACGATCAGCGGGATGGTATCGACCAGCATGAAAAGCAGCGTCAGCACGATGTAGGTGTAAAACGCGAATTGGCCGCCTTCGTTGCCAGCTTGGAAAAGCGCGTGAAGGGCCAGCGTCTGGGTAAGGATATCGCGGCGTGGCTCGGCCCGCATGGCGTCGATGCGGTTGGACTCCTCCGTGGCGACTCCGGCGAGTTCACCCTGCACGCGAGTGAGTTCGGCGAGGCGGGTGTCGATCTGTTGCTTGATCGTTTCCCGCAGGGCGTTCTGTTGGGTCACGAATTGCTCGGCTTGGTCGTTCTCCACCCGTTGTTTCAGTCCGGCGACACGCTCGGCCTCGGTTTTGTTAGCCAATGCGATTTCCGCGAGTTTCTTTTCAAACAGGCTGATGGCCGCCGCCTCCGCTTCGCGCGCCTGAGTTTGCAGGCTGGCTTTTTCGGCCGTGAGGTGTTCGAGCAATCCACCGAGGCGCTTTGATTCCTCGCGGCGCGGCTCAAGCTGGTCGGCACGGATCGAGCGCGCGCGCGGGCCCTCGCCTTTCATGCCTGAGCGCTGGCCATTGAGCTCACGCTCAAATTCTGCCTGCCAGAATCCGAGCTCGGTTTGCAGTTTTTCATATTGCGGCGTGAACTCGGCGGATTGTTTTTCCACCACCGCTAGACGCTCGCGGAATGGCGCAGTGCCTTCATTGATGGCGGACTTGAGTTCCTTCTGCTGGTCGGCGGTTAGACCGGGAATGGCGGACGAAGCATCTTCATTTTTCTGAAGGATGAATTTCGCTTGGAATGACTCGTTCCACTTCGTGCGCTGCTCGGCGAGCGCGCTTTCCAGGGTGGTGACCTGGGCGCGGATCTTTTCCTTCTCGTTTTCAAACCCGGTGCGGACGACCTCGATTTCCGCCGCGCGGTCCTTTTCGATCACCGAGGAAACCGTGTCGCGGAAGAGCAGCAGCACGAGCGGATGCGCGATGGTAATGCCCATCAGAACCGCCACCACCACCCGGAGCGAAAACTGCGCGAGCTTCCGGAAAATTGACATGTAGGGCCGGTATCCTGCGAGCAGCGCGCGGTCGATGGTGAGGATGATGAACGACCAAACTGCGGCGACCGGATAGATGACGCGAGCATTGTCCGTTAGAGTCGAAAGTGCGTAGGCGCAGGCGATGAAAGCGAAGGCGCACGGGACCAGCACAGTCGCGCCGAAAGCGACGTATTTTCGCTGCTCCCACGCCGGACATTGTTCGAGAGTCTCGGTGCCGGCCCCGGAGAGCCAGAAAAACGCGCGTTTGAAGGATGTCATGAAGTTGAGAGTTAGCGGGACATTACTTGCCGTGATTCCGGGATGTTTCAAATGGCAATGTTTTAAAAACATGACGTGGCACCACGCATGCACCACTCGTTACCACATGAATTATGCAATGACTTTGGTGAGGACAAGTGTGTCGCTGGACATCGGAACCTTGGGAGTTTTGGACAACCTTGCGAAGCGGTGGGCTGTTTCCAAAGCGGAGGTCATGCGCCGTGCCATGCCGTTCACGAACAACACGATGTCCGGAATGATGAAATTCTTCACGCAACCCGGTGTATCGATCCGGAATTGGTTGATCGCGTGGAACAGGTTCTCCGGATGCTCGAAGTCGGTCAACTTCATCACCGGATCGGATTCGCCCGTTTCCTCGTTGAGATCCACCTGGGCCTTGAAAAGGAGTTTCTGGATCGCCTCGTTCGCCTCCAGCAAGGTCCGGTTCGGTTGGCGTAGAATCTGACTGCCCAAATCCTCAAGCTGCCGGTCCGTCAGCCACGGATTGATCGAGCGCACTGCTTCGCGGAAAGGCGATTCAGAGCAAATCCGACCTGCGTCCGGGTCATCATTGCTTTCTTACGCTCGTTCCACTCCGGATTTTCCGGTTCCCACTGCTCAATGCCGGCCATCACGCAGTCCAGACCTTCACCTTGGCACTGTCGCGTTGCCACCCAATGCACGGTGGCCAACAGTTCCATGCCGAGTGGCGTCTCGAATCCTTCGATCAACCTGCCAACCCGCTCCATCCTTTGGAGGGAATCCACGTGCTTCCGCAGAAACTCTTCAGCTTCCTCAAGAGCACCCGGCAAAATTGACTATTCCGTTTCGGCTTTGTCGTGATCGCCCACCCCTTCCACGTAATGCCCGTCGATGTGGGTCGGCACGTGCCGCAGCTTGGAAGCATAAGGACCATATTGGTTCTTTTCAAAATCCAGATTCAACGACTGGCCCGCGCACTGGGCGAAGTAGCAAAGTTTCTGTGCCTCGATCTTGGTCAATTGAGAATAGGCATCATGAGGACTGGAAGTGCGGCGGTTTTGTCGCTTGCTCAGAGATTTGCGCCTATGCCGTCAACAACCGCGCAGCGTTGGCAAGGATCCCGAGAAGGGCGAAAACAGAGGCAGTGATCAATAAGGGAGCAAATGCCCACTCCGGGGCGCAAGATTTCAAAAGTGGCATACTATCGGCATACTGATTTTTCGCAAAATCAACAAAAAAGGGAGCCTTTCGGCTCCCTAAGTCGTTGATTAAGAGGATGGTGGGTAGAGATGGATTCGAACCAACGTAAGCTTACGCTAGCAGATTTACAGTCTATTAGATATTTCATTTTCAATGACTTATGAATGATCGGCAATGAACGCAAATGATCGTTGTAAATCATTTATTTTACGCATACTCTGTCGGCATAAAGCCGCTCAACGACGATCAATCTCAATCATTGATAGTGGAAAAAAGTGCACTCAAAATGCACTCTTTTGAGAAGTCGCGCAGTCGTGCTGGGGAAAGCAAGGCGGATGCCCGTTACTGGCTGAAACCGGGCCGCCTGAAGTTCAATAATTCCCCGAACTACTCGTTTCAGATCCAGTCCAATGGGGCGCGGGAATGGTTCGCACTCGGGACACCGAATAAAAAATCCGCTGCAGCCAAAGCCTCCGAGATTTACTCATTCATCCAAGCGAACGGGCTCGACGAGGCGTTGAGGCGATACAAACCAAAGACCAAGGAAGACGAGAAGAACTTGGTTACCGTCGGCAAACTGATCGAAACAGCCCGCGACCTTTCTTCGGCCCGCCGCCAGAGCTTGGACGCCTACACCAAGGCGTTCCGGCGCATCGTTTCCGATATCAAGGACATTGCGCACGACCGCAAACACGACCATCACGGCGGAGGAGCATTGGAATGGCGGGCAAAGGTCGATGCAGTAAAACTGGAGACCCTCACTCCGGCGGATGTCCTCGCCTGGAAAAACAGCCGCCTACGGGAAGCTGAAGCCGACCCGTTGGCAAAACGGCGCGCGATCGTCACGATCAATAGCCTCATCCGGAATTCGAAGGCACTTTTCAGTAAAAAGATCCTGCCCTTCATCGAACAATCCATCACCATCCCCCGCCCTCTTCCCTTCGAAGGTGTGACGCTGGAAAAAGCGCCCTCAACGCGCTACGTCTCCAAGATGGACCCGTTCGCCATCCTGGCACTCGCCAAGGAGCAAATGGCGGAAACCGACCCGGAAGCATTCAAGGTGATGGTCCTGGCGTTGGTCTGCGGCCTGCGGCGCTCCGAAATCGACAACCTGCTTTGGCGGGCATTCGACTTTACCGGCTCTACCTTGAGAATCGAGACATCGGAATACCGGGAAAGCCTGCTGCACACCGGGCGCATGGAACGGTTGCGTCACATCGCGACCTCGATCCTCGGGAAACTTGAGGGAGGCCCGTGTCCAGCGACAATTATAAATCCCCTCAACGACAATTAAAATGACTCACTGAAGGCCGCGCGAAGCGGGGCTCTTCATCCATGCCATCGCGTTCGGGCTCATCCTGATCGGGATCCTCGGCTCGCAATGGAAGCCGGAATGGATCGGCCTGTTCCAACGCGTCTCCTTTGCCGGAACCTACGTTTGGATGTGGCTGATCGTGCTGGCGATCGAGCGCGAGAGACAGGGATCGATCGAAGACGCAAAATCGGCCTGACTTTTAAGGCGTGCCCTCTTAGAAGGGTCATCTCTGGCTTGCAAGCAGAGAAGGCGTCACAAAGACGCCGCGTAAAATGCCCGAGCCCACCGACACGCGCTGCTTCGAGAATGCGGTGGTGGTGTCGGATTACCGCGACGCGCCACCAGAGCTGATCGCGCACGAGATCGACGGATCGATGATTCCGCAGCGCTCCAAGGACGGCTACGTGAACGCCACCGCAATGTGCAAAGCAGCAGGCAAGCGCGTGGCTGCTAGGAATTTGCTTTTGGCGGGAGGCTCCTGAAACGGCCGATGGATCGGACCGGAGGGCGGGAAAATGGGGGTTGATGGATTCAACTGGTCGCGGCTCAGTCAAGCGGAAGGAGTCCGCGGCCTGAAAAGCAAGGGTGGTCATTGATCTTATTTTAGCGACTGGCTGCTAACGGGTAGCTGCATGAGGAATGCAGGCTCAACCGCCCTGGGGCGTGCCCGATGCATCAAGAATCGTGTTGCCCGCAAGAATGATATCGTCCGGCGGGCCAAGCCCCTTCTGTTTCACCTGCACGACACCGGCTGGCAGCCTGATTTACTGCCGCGCATGAAGTTTTGTGAATCCCTGAGAGGCGGCTTCGGATAAGAAGAAGGGGGTCCAAACCACTTTCAGCGGTAAGGCGTTCCCCTGTAATTCAAGAAAGAAAGGGGTTAAAAACCCCTTCTCCTTATTACGGGGAGGCCGCACGAGTGCTTTAAGAAAGAAAGGGGTTAAAAACCCCTTCTCCTTATTGCGGGGAGGCCGCACGGGTGCGGAACGATGACGCTTGTTCGATGAACCCTTCTTGATCGTGTGATGCTACTGCGGGAATCACTATCATCTTACTTTTCGATTAAAAAGAAGGAGGGCGGAGCGCAGAAAACCCATTAACTGCACCCCGCCCTGAATTTGCCCTCCTCCAAGGGCAAAATTGATGTCTCAGCTCATGCGCTGCGGCGGCGGCGCAGCAGCCCTGCGCCGAGCAGCAAGCCAGCCAAGGCCGAAGTCGGCTCGGGAACGGCGGACCATGTCAGCGTGTTGGTGCTTCCGTTGAAGGTGAAATTCCCGGGATTTCCTGTCACTGTGCCATTCGAGTTTACGCCCGTTCCACTGAAACCGCCACTAAAGATCGAAGCAAGATTTGCCGGCGCCCCTGTGCCGGAAAAGATGTTCGTCCAAGTTTTGTTGCTATTCCAGAACGTATTGGTAAATGCGTTTCCGCCGAGCACGATCTTGAAGACAGCATCACTGCCGGTCACTGAGCCAGAAGTTCCACTGGCCACCACCTGGTCATAAGTCCCGGTTGCAGCATTCGAGACCACGCCCGGATCGCTGGCGGACGCCGCCTGTAGATTCCACTCGAAAATCGAACCGGTGGCGTAGTTCAGCGTGCTGGTGAAGGTCTGCGTACCTACACCGTTGCTTACCCCTGACACCCCCACGGAATGTGTGCCCACCACGCCCGTGCCGGCTGCGGCGATCGTCGTCGCGCCATTAATCGTGCCGCCGCCTGCTAAGGTGGGTGTGCTGCTGGAGCCGTTTCCGCCCACATTCACGGCGGTGTTAGCAAGACTGCCGGACGTGCCGAGGGTGAGCGTCCCGGCAGTGACGCTGGTCAGGCCGGTATAATCATTCGCCGTGGCTAGGGTCAAGGTGCCTGCGCCCGTTTTGGTCAAAGTCCTGCCCGTGCCGGAAATCACACCGCCGATGGTCAAGGTATTGGCGGCGTTGGTCACCGAGGCGGCTAGATTGCTCGCGAGGGTGATTGGGACGTTGATCGCGTTGGCCGTGCCGCTGGTGCTGGTGTCGGCGATCGTGGCATTCGCTCCGTTGGCGGTATTATCGAGGATGATTGCACCGCTGCTACCCTGGGTAATCGTGTAGGCGCGGGAACCGGCGGCGCTGGAGAATTGAATCCCTTGAATGTTGCGC
>JBBRYQ010000020.1:0-71624 GCA_038237425.1 Verrucomicrobiales bacterium | reverse complement strand
TGGGACAGCATCGCCGCGAAAACACAGGATTATATCAACTACAGGCAAAAAAGTCGCAATCGCCATTCCTCCAAAACGCCCTCAGAGCCTCGCAAATTCAAGGCTCGGGGCGCGTCGTGTCCGGGCTGTGGGACGGCAGTGGAATCAATTCCTTCGTTTTGGGATTGATCAAACCAAACTTTCGTCCTCCAGGCGCTGTTGGGTCGTCTTCTTTGTAAGCTCCTCGGTTGTCGATAAACCTGAATCTTCTATTAGCAAACAGTGGCTTTGCCTTGTTAGCCAAGAACCACGCAGCCATGGCCGATGATGCTTCGTCCCACCGTCCTGAATATTCTTTCTGAAGACGAGCCGCCTCCCTCAACACCGGCTCCACTCCCTCCTTTCTCAATCCCCATTCCCTAGGCAGCGCATCCCTCTCTTTCGCATACACCAATACGTATTCATGATTGGTTCCAATCTGGCGAGCGTCATTCTTAAAAGCTCCCTCCCAAACTACTTGAGCGATGAAATTTGAATCACCAAACACCAGATCTAGCAGTCGACGTAGATTATGTACTTCTTTGTCGTCTATGCTGACAAAAATCACTCCATCGCGCTTCAACAGGGCGTGAGCTGCAACAATCCGTGACTGAACCATGGACAGCCAATCGGAGTGAAACTTACCAGAAGACTCTGGATTAGATTCCAAGGTAATGCCGTTCTCGCTGACACCAGTCTCATCCCAGTAACTCGCCTTGTCTTTTTTGTAGTTATCTCGATAAATGAAATCCTCGCCGGTATTGTAAGGCGGGTCGATGTAGATGCACTTCACCTGCTCGCGGTAGGCATTGAGAAGGAGTTTCAGGGTTTCCAGATTCTCTCCTTCGATGATCATGTTGCCGTCCGCTTTGTCTGGGTTCACGGAGCGGGCTTCGTCATAAACGAGGGTAGCGGTGGTGGGGGTGAAGGCCTCGCGCTTGGATGCGGCCTTGCCATACCATTTGAATTCATAGCGCTCGGTCTCGTGGACTTCGTTCGGTTCGACGAGTTGACGGAGTTCGTCCGGATTGAGACGGCCTTCGTTGGTGAAGAGATCGGGGAACAAGCGCTTGAGCTCGGCAAGGCGCTCGGCCCGGCCGTCCGGCGTGACGGGAAGAAGGTCGTTGAGCGTTTCCGGAGTGGAGGATGGATTTGACATGGGAAAGTGAAAGGTGGGTAAATCTGGATGATTGATTTACGAATGATGATTGGTGATTTTTGATTTACCAATCGAGGCGTTGGATACCCTCTACAAAATCGAAATGGCGATCGCGGGAGAGGACTGGCATGGCGTGCTGGCGGGCGAGGGCGGCGATCCAGATGTCGTTAGTGGGGATGGGGCGTCCGATGGCCCGGAGTCGATTGCTAATTTCCGCATAGTGGGCAATCGTGATCTTGTCGGAGTGCAGGGTGTCCCATGCGGCGCAAAGCTGCTCAAGCATGGCGAGCGGATTTTGTGAACGGGTCGAGTTGAGGAGACCTTGCCGGTATTCGCCCAGGCAGATGAAGCAAAGATACGGCTTAGGCGTATCGGGGAGATGGAGCCGATCGAGAAGCGCGACATCCTTGTCGCCAAGCGCGGAAAGGGCGTTGGTATCTATGATCATTTGTCCGCTTCCAGTTGCTGCCTCTGAAATTCGAGGTCCGTTTCATCCCATGCGGCGACGCTGTCCATGATTTGCTTCGTGGTTTCCTTCTCCACATGTGGCAGGTTGTTGAGTACCGTGCGCCAGTCCTGTTGTTCTGAGTTCAAGCTTTGTTCGATGGCTTTCGAGATGTAAGTCTTGAGTGTGATGCCCTGCACGGCGGCGGTTGCCTTGGCACGGCGGAAAATGGGGTCTGGAAGATCAATGGTCGTTTTCATAGGGAAAATCTCCCATATTTCCGCTTTTCCGTCAAGGCGTGGGGAGGTCGAATCTGGCAGGATCAGGGATTGCGCGTCAGGTGGCGGAGTTCTTCCCAGTCCATTTTCGGGGTAAGTGCTGCGGATACGAGCAAAGCATCCAGTTCCTCGGACGTGGGTTTCGATTTCGGCGCGGGGATGACTTTGGCCAGTTCGTAGCGTCCGGGTGCAGTTTCGCGCACGGCGTAACATTCGCCGGGCTTGGCTCCGGGAAGCACCAAACGGCGCTTAGTGTCGAGGGTTTGGATCTTCATCGTGGGGAATTGGGAGTGGCGGTGGCAGCTTGGAGGGTGGCACCGAAGTTGCCACGCGGGGCGAAGAAGCCCATGGCGGGAGGCTTGCCGCCGTATTCGACCTCGTCGTCATGGACATTCGCGTCGAAGCGGGAGACCGGTGCTTGATAGATGAGGGTGGTGTTGGCGGAGATGCCGAGGGCGTGGAAGTGGCGGATGGCGCAAAGAATCTTGATGCGCTCATCGGCATCCAGCTCGTCGATGTTGTCCGTGGATTTGGTTTCCACGACGAGGTGAATTTCCACTTCCTGATCATCGCGCAGCCCCTTGTGGGAGATGACGACGCCAAAGTCAGGCGTGTAGGTGGAGGTGCCGCCTTTCAAGGATGGGACGGGGATTTTATACCAATCCGGCAGCTTGAGCAGGGCACGGACTCGCGGGTGCCGGTCGGCCTCGTTGGCAAAGCGGCTTTCAGGCAAAGAATCCGCATCGAGGATGACGTGGTCGTAGATACCTTGGTTCGGCGTGGGGACGGTGGAGCGGTAGGTCTCTATGATGTCCTTGAAGAGGTCGAGGCCGTAGCTCTCCCCGGTGGGCGTGTATTCGATGGTGCGGACCATCTCGCTGAGGGCGATGCGGTTAATGTGCTCGGTGGCGAGATGGAGGTAGCGCGGCGGATTGCGAACGAGCTGATCCAGGTTCGTCAGGCTCTTGACGATCTCGACGATGGTCGGATAGGCGAGGGCGGTGTTTTCCGATAGTTCCTCGATGAGGTCCATGGCGGTGAAATCCGCGGCAAGGCGTGTGTTCTCGCCGCCGACAAAGGTGGCACGCGCTTCTTCGGTGGCGGAAAGGGAGTCAATCCGATTGATCTCGATGGCCGCCTCGTAGTGTTCGAGAGAGATTTCATCGAGCTTGGCGATGCAGTCCCGGATCAGGGCGTCTTCGTCGAAGTGGACGCTGTAGTCGGTGCGCCGGGAGAGACGCTGCCAGAATTTTTTGAAGGAATCGCCTTCGAGGCGCTCGCGGTTGAGGACGACTTTTTTCTTGGCCGGCGGCTTGCCCTTGGGCGAGTGCCGCATGGGGACGTGGGAGCGGAGTTCGGATTGATACTGGGTGACGAAGGTTTGGTAGGACTCGTTAGGAATGACGGTGAGCAGGTTCACCTCCTGGCCTTCCGGCGTGGTGTCGTCATCGTAGATGCGCAGGCCAGACTGATTCCGGCAGATGCGCAGGCCGCGGCCGATTTCCTGCCGCTTCTTTGTGTCGGAGTAGGTGTGGTTCAGGGTGGCGATGTTGAAGACATTCGGATTGTCCCAGCCGACGCCGAGGGCGGAGTGGGAGAAGATGAACTGGCGGGGATTGTCAAAGGCGAGGAGCTTTTCCTTGTCGCGCAGGATCTCGTCGTAGATTTCCCGCTGCTTGGCCATGGAGTTCTCGTTGTCCGTGAACTCGCCGCTGCTGGTCTTAGCGAAGTAGTAAGCCTGCACTTCATGGACGAATCCGGCAGGAGCGGCGACTTTGTAGTGATCCTGATAGGCGCGGGGGAATTCTTCGGCGAAGAGCGTCTTGATCATGCCATCCGTGTCCATGTAGTTGGCGACGCGGTCGATGAAGATCAGCGAGAGCGGCTTGATGCCGAGGGGCTTGAGTTTCTCCACCTTTTCGAAGTGACGGAAGCAGAGCCAATAAAGCTGCTGGCGGAAAATGCCCTTCACATCCCCGGTGGCGGTGCGGGGCGTCAGCTCCACGCCGTTGTGGAATTTCACCATGGCATCCCCACCGCGCAGGCCCTTGGCGCGGATGTGGGAGATTTTGAAATCCCTGTTGGAGATATTGTTGGTGGCGTCTTCCAGCGAGTCGCCGTCCTTGAGCCACTTGGTCTCCGAGTATTTGAAACCGGTGGCCATCTGCCGCCAGGCCTTGAGTTTGGCCTTGGGTGCGCCTTTTCCGGTCTGGATTTCGACGAGTTCAATCTTGAGCGTGGCCTCATCGTTGATTTCTGCCACGGAGAGGACTTCGATTTTTTTCACCAGCCGCTGGTTGTAGGCCTCGAAGGGTGTGAGGCGGAAGATGAGATTCCGCACGGTCTTATGGGTGGCGGAGTAACGGAGCCGCGCGACGGAATCCAGGGCATCCAGCCGTGGCCGGAGATTTTCCGTATCCATCCCCTCCTGTGGCTCGTCCATGATGACGACGGGCCGGACCTTGCCGAGTGCCTGCCAGTATGACATGCCATCCGGTGAATCGTCCCGGTCCGCACGGTTGATGATGTTGTCATCCGCACTGAAGGAATGGGTGGTCATCACCATGACCTGGAGGTCGGTGCCCTCGATGAAGCGCTTCACCTTGGTGAGCTTTTTGCTGTCGTATTCGAAGGCGTGGAGCGGGATAGTGTAAAGCCGCTCAAGCTGGGTGCGGAAGGACTCGATGGTGTCGAGCACGCCCTCGCGAATGGGCACGGATGGCACGAGGATGATGAACTTGGTGAAGCCGTATTCGCGGCAGAGTTCGTAAATCGTGCGCAGGTAAACGAGGGTCTTGCCGGTGCCGGTCTCCATCTCGATGCAGTAATCGGGATCGATGCAGACGGTCGCCTCACCGTGGGAAATGCCGTTTTCGGCGGCGATTTTCTCTAAGTTGGCGACGATCTCCAAGCGAGTGAGGTCGAGGCGGTTCGGGAAACAGTCGCCCTGGAGTTGGAGGTCGAAGTAGTTCCGCTGTTGGCCGTCAAAAAGGCGAACGACGGCGTTGATGGCCTGCCGCTGGTAGGAGAGATCTTCGAGTTTGAAAGACATGAATGGCAGGACTGTTTTCCGGGATTTGCAGGTTCAGCGCAAGGGAATGAGGTTTAACTCGGCATTGTTGCAAGCGCCTTCCACGAACCGGTACTGGTTCGCATACAGTCGGCGCAGAGGTCCGGGTGCTGGTCTTGGGTGAAAGAATTTGCCATCCTCATACCGAAGTTGAACTCGATGATGGCTGAGATGCAATCCTTCAGAACGATTTCTGTCCACTCGCCGCTCATGCCTCCCCTCCTTCCTCCCCTTTCAAGAACACCACATACTCGCTCATCACGTCCAAGGCGAGGGTCTGGCCGGAACGGATGACTTCTAGGTGGCTACTTGATAGAGTGAAGATGTCGCCGCCCCAGCGATGGCCGAAGGGCGTGTCTGCACCGTTCGTGGCGTCAAAGGATTCATCTACCGTTTCAACTGCTCTTGCGGTTGATCCGACGCTGGGTGGATTCAAGGGCCAATGACGCTGGAGCTTGCCAAGCCATGGCTTGAGACCCGCTTTGCGAAGTGAGGCGAAGCGATCCAAGTTTTTCGCGAGATTTTGGAGTTCCGGAGACATCCACGCGATGATTTCAAGGATCGCCTGATGCCGGGCATCGAGGTCTTTCCAATGCAGAATCCGTTCGTGGTGGAAGACGCGGTTACGCAGGTCGCGGATGTTTTGCCAGCGGACTCCCAGCTTGTTCAGATTCTGTTCCGTGAGAGGAGCATGCGGATAGATGATTCTGGCCAGATAGTGGCCGATACCGGTCTGACCATGAGCTTTGTTAAAAAATCCCGTCCAAAACCCGAAGTTCAATTCCGCCACCATGCGACCTGGGGTGATGGGTTTCCTGTGCTTGGAAAGCGACAATTTTGCACTGGCGATCTGATCGACCTGCCAAGGCGTTAGGCGGGCTGCCTGGGTATTATACCACGCGTCCGACTGGCAGCGTGTCATCATCGCCTGATGAATCGCGTTACGCAAAGCGATTTCCGAGAACTGAAGCACCGGATAAAGAGACTCGCTGAAAGCCATGTTTAAGGTGTAGCGGCCGAGCGTGAGCACCGGACCAGCCCCATCCTGCCTGTATGCATCGATCCTTTCGGTATGAAGAATCCTCTCAATCTGCTGAAAAAAGACGGGGTTCATGGGTGACTACTTCCTTCTGTGATACCCCAAATATAGGTTTGACGAGCGGGTGCGTTAGTTGCACATTGTGAATGTTGACCCCGGAATCCCTTCCTCAACCGCTTGCGGTAGATAGGGGCCGGGGTTTCTTTTTTAGTGCCCCGGGATCCCTTCCTTGACCGCTTGCGGTTGAGAGGCCCCGGGGTTTCTTTTTGCCCGGATTCAGAGCGCATCGCCAGCGAATGAATCGGGTCAGGTGTCGCATTTCAACCATTTACGTGTTCGCGTATGCGGTGGGAGCTCATTTTCATGATCGTAAGGTTATGATGGTGGGAGGCGGGGGGTAAATGCTGAAATTCTGAGAAGCTGAAATGGAGAGAAGAGGAAATCAGGGCTGATTCTGGGATCGCGAGGCGCGGCCCATTTCGGTGAGCCGATATTTTTGCAGGCGGCTGTTGGGTTTGTCGGGGATGGTCATTTCGAGCACGCCATCTGCTACGAGCGGCTGGATGTGGCGCTTATAGTTGAGGTAGGCGTTGGCGAGGCCTGCGCTTTTCAAGAGTTCCGCCTTGGTCCGGGGAGAGCGGGCGCAAGTTTTGAGTATCTTGGCGACTTGCTCACTGACTTGCGCACCGACTTGCTCACTTGGTTCGGCGCTTCCAGCCTCGCGCAGGGCGGTGAGGATGGCGGCGAGCAGGAACTCAATGAAGTCGGTTGAGTTCTCGGCCTTGTCACAGCTGGCGAGCACCTTAGTAGTCCGCTTGGCGGTCACGGATGACGGATTCGACCGGGAGGTAGGCGAACAGCGGATTCCAGCGGCTGAGCACGAGCGTCTGCCAGAGGCGACCGATGCGGCCATTGCCATCGGCGAAGGGGTGGATGAATTCGAGTTCGTAGTGGAAGACGCAGCCAGCGATGAGCGGGTGGGAATCGGTGCGCTTGAGCCAGGGGTCAGGGGTCAGGGGAGAAAGAGGAGCCTCCGGCGGGTGATGGTATTGTCGGCGCGCCCGGCGGTCGGGCCCTACCGGGGGGGGGGAAATCTACCACTTCCCATCATCTATCAAATTTCAAAAATCCTCAGTTTCCGGCGACGGATGTGGGCGTGTATCCCTTCTGCGCGTGGCTGCCCTTGCCGAAGTCGAAGCCGAAAATCAACCAGCACTCGGTGTTAGGAGACGAGTCGTTGAGGCCGGCCATCGCGACGAGATCGAGGTGGGTGTTAGCGGTGGGACGCCATTGGATGGTGGGCCCGAAAATCCCCTCGAATTTCTCACTTTCCGCGTGGGTCCACTGCCCTTCGAGACCGATGGAAAAACAATTGTCCACTAGGGTCTTCGAGATTCCGCCGGCGATTCTCCATTCCGCCTCGTTGTCGCCCCATACCCTGCGTTCGTGGATGAAGTTCACGCCCCAATGCCAGCCCGTTCCGAAATCATCGCCCAACAGCAATTTCGGCTCGATGCCGTCGGCCCCCTCATGGGCGAAGGCGTATTCGAAGTAGAGTGTCGGATTCAACGGAATCACGCCCCAATCGGCGAAAGCGTAGCGGAGTTCCACGGCCAGTTCGTCCTGTTGCCAGCCGAGGTCGTCCGAGTTGTCGTGGATGGCTTTTTCGTAAATGTCCAACTGCATGCGATAGGGTAGGCCCATTTCAAATTCCGTCTGCGAGCGCTGCGTGACGCGGCCGCCGTCATAAGTTCTAACGCGATACCATTCCTCCACACCCATTTCCCACGGGTCTTTCTGCAAATGGATGCGGGTGGTGCTGAAACGGCGCTGTTTCACCCACTCCGGCTGGCCGAACTCGCCCACCGGCTTATCCTCGCTGAACGCGTAGTCCTCCACGACGACGTCGCTTAAAACGCTCGGATTGTTAGATGACTGAGCATGAGCGGATACGACTGCCGCCACGGTGGCAGCCCCGGCGATGGCGAGTGATTTAGGATGAATCATGTGAAAGGAAAAACGTGCAGGAACCGCAGATCTTAGGGAAAATGAGACAGAATTTCTAAAGGCCGTGTTTTGTAAATTCTCCGTCAACGCGGCGGAGGATTCTTGTCCCCGCCTGGCTGGCGTGCGAGAGTCCGGGTCTCATGAAATCATCCCTGCACCTCATCACTGCCGCCGCGCTCGGACTTCAGACAGCGGGGGCCTATCAGCTTCACGAGTGGGGCACCTTCACCACGGTTTCCGGATCCGATGGAGTGCTCCTCTCCGGCTTGCAGCGAGAGGAGGAAACCCTGCCGGCATTCGTCCACGCACATTTCGGATTTGAAAACGGCCAGACCGCTTCGTCCGACAAACTTATGAGCCTCATCAAGACCCACGGCTACCCGGCATTTCCTACCCAGACGAAGGGTCTGGGCAGACGCCCCGTCTCCGGGGTGACGGTAAAAATGGAAACACCCGTGATCTATTTCCACTCGGACAAGGCCATCCATGCGAAGGTGAAGGTCGGCTTCCAAGGCGGCACTATCAGCCAGTGGTATCCGGACCGCAGCGGTGGTGAAATCCTGCCGGAACCCGCACCCGCCAAAGATCCCGTGAAGCAACCGGTCCCGGCCGAGCAATGGAACCTGGATTTCTCAAAACCCTATCAGGGCGGCATCGAGTGGTCCGTGGATGTGCTTTCCCCCGAGGAATCCCACGCCACCCTCACATTCAAGCCGCGCGATTCCGTCAACTGGCTGCGCGCGCGTGTGCCCGAAGCAAATGTGGTCCGCACCAACACCGGTGAAACGGAAAACTACCTTTTCTATCGGGGTGTTGGAAATTTCAAACCCGGACTCGTGACCACCGTTTCCGCAGATGACACGCTCCACCTCGACAACCAGACCGGCGGAGCGGTTCCTTTCTATCTGGTATTTGAAAAAAACCTGGGTGGAGCCGTCGCGTGGACCGCAGGCAGCGGACTGGACGCGGGTGCGAAAACCGAACTGGAGAAAAACAAACTCACTCCGGCGAAAGGCGAGTTTCCGGTGGAGATCTATCAAACGATGAAACTCGGCCTTGTTTCCTGCGGGCTGCTGGAGTCCGAAGCCGATGCGATGGTCCAGACGTGGTGGACGAGCTACTTCGAAAGCCCCGGCCTGCGCGTCTTCTGGGTGCTGCCGCAATCCACCACGGACCGGATCCTTCCGCTCAGCGTGAGTCCGCAGCCGGAGAAAATCGTGCGGGTGCTGGTAGGCCGCTCGGAAGTGCTTCGCCCGTCTGTGGAATGCGAATGGCTGGCCATTTCGCGAAAGACCGGAGTCGATGCTAACGGCTGGAACTACACCGTCGCCACCGACCGATTCGGTCTTGCGATCCAAGAGCGGATGAAGGCGTTAGAAAGCGTGGCAAAGGCCAATCCCTAAAGAAAGTGTCCTGGCTGTCTCAGCCGGGTTTCTGTGGCTTCGCTTCCGGCTGAGACAGCCGGAACACTTTCTCAAGCACTCCGCCTAACATTTCCTCCGCGATCGGCGTGGCTTCGTGAAGAAGGACGATGTCACCTGCGCCGAGGTGGGGTAAAATCCTTGTTAGCACCTTTCCCGCGTCCTTTTCCACCGCATCGAATCCGCGGCGGTTCCACGCCATCACCCGCAGGCCCAGCGCGTTCGCGACCGGATGCGTGAAAAGATTCCGATGTCCAACAGGAGCTCGGAACCAGCGGGGCATGACACCGGTGATTTCCCCGATGGTTTTCTGGCAGTCCTCAATCTCACGGCGTGTCCGCCAGGGGCCGGCACACCAGAAGCTGGCTTGTGGATGGGTCATCGTGTGGTTGCCGATTTCATGACCGCGCCTCACCACCTCCTGGGCGAGTTCGGGATGTGCCCGGACTTTTTCGCCGATCATGAAAAAGACCGCTTTCGTCTGATAGCGGTCCAGCAGATCCAACAGAAGCGGCGTGTCGTGTGGATCCGGGCCATCATCGATGGTGATGAGGATTTCGGCATCATCGGTCGTTAGTGTGACGTGTCCGAGCCATTGGCAATAGGGGGACAGCACCGCCCAACAGATCCATGCGGCGATGACCGCGCCAGCGGCGAGCGCGAATGGCCAGCCAAATTGAAAACCCAGCACGACCGCCGCCAAGTGACTACCAACGACGCCGGCAAGACGCAGGGCAACCCCTGCGTTTCCCGACAAAGACATCAGCCATCTCCACGCTAACAAACAGGCACCCGCCGAGGTCATCACCGCCACGGCAATCCACGTGTAGGAGAGAAATCCAACCACTCCCGGAGATTCGGCATGAAACACCGCCCATAAGACACAGGCAGAAAACCACAACTGCCACTGCGTCCGCGGATTTTTCCCAGCGAGGATGAAGGGCAAAACATTGAGTGCTAGAAACGCCACCGGTGCGGCAAGCAGGAGTCCGGGAATCATTCCTAACACTTTAACCATTACATCGCCCACCGCGATCAGAACCGTTAGCGGAACAAGAATCGAGAGCACCCGCTTTTCACCAGCATGCATCGCGGGCTGTTCGGTCAATACCGACGCATCCGCCACGAATGACTCCCCCACCCCGCCGAAGGCCCGGAACACGGTGCTAACGGCGCGGTTGTCGGAGAGGTGCATGGCGGTGATGGGGAGAAGGGGTTTGCAACCCCTTCATTAAAGGCCAAAGTAGAAGACCGGATGCTGTGGAAAGGGGTTGCAAACCCCTTCTCCTTATTCCCATTCGATGCTGGCGGGTGGCTTGGTGGAGATGTCGTAGAGCACGCGGTTGATGCCTTTCACCTCGTTGAGGATGCGGTGGCTGGTCTCGCGCAGGAGGATGGCGGGGAGTTCCACCCAGTCGGCGGTCATCGCATCTTCGGAAACGACGGCGCGGAGATTGGTGGCCCATTCGTAGCTGCGTTCGTCGCCTTTTACGCCCACGGTTTTAACAGGAATCAGACCGGCGTAGGCCTGCCAGACTTTGTCATACCAGCCGTGCTCCTTGAGCTTGCCGATGAAGATGGCATCGCACTCGCGGATAATGCGGAGGCGTTCGGGTGTGACTTCGCCAGGACACCTGACGGCCAGGCCGGGGCCGGGAAATGGATGGCGCTGGAGGATGTCCTGGGGGATGCCAAGCGCGGTGCCGAGTTCGCGGACTTCGTCTTTGAAAAGCTCTGCTAGAGGCTCCAACACTTTTCCTTCAGCCTGAAGTTCAAGGATTTTCTGAACGCGGTTATGGTGGGTCTTGATGACGGAGGCTTTGGACTTCGCGTTGGATGCGCTTTCGATGACGTCCGGATAGAGTGTGCCTTGGGCGAGCATTTCAGCATCGCCGACTGCATCCCAGAAGACCTCGATAAACATATTACCGATGATTTTGCGCTTCTTCTCGGGATCGCCTTCACCAGCGAGCGCGGTGAGGAATTTCTCCGAGGCATCTACCGTTTCGATTTCCAGGCCGATGCGTTTGAAATTCTCCTGCACGACTGCCGCCTCGTCTTTGCGGAGCAGGCCGTTATCGACGAAGATCGCGCGGGTTTTCACGCCGGCCTCCTTGAGCAGCACAGCGAGCACCGTGCTATCCACTCCGCCGGACACACCGCAGACGACTTGTTTGGTGCCGACTTTCGCTTGGATATCCGCGATCATCTCGCGTTTGAAGTCATCGATCTTGAACGGCGTTAGATCCTTCGCGTGATCGAGGAAGTTTTTCAAGATCTTCAGGCCTTCGTGGCTGTGCGTGACTTCCGGGTGGAACTGGATGCCGAAAAACAAATCGTCCCATTGCAGAGAAACTGGCGTGCCGTGTTGGTTCGAAGCGATGACCTTCGCACCTTCCGGCAGAATTTTCACCGTGTCCGAGTGGCTCATCCAGACCTGCGAGCAAGCGGAGATGCCTTCGTAAATTCCCACGCTGGCGGCGGGAAACAAATCGGCTGGGCCGTATTCGCGGCGGTCGCTCGCTTCCACGCTGCCGCCGAACTTGATGTTCAGAAGCTGCATTCCATAACAGACACCGAGCACGGGCACGTTGAACGCCTTGAGTGCTTCAAAGTCGAGATCCGGCGCATCGGCCTCGCTGGTGCTCTTCGGCCCACCGGATAGAATAATCGCGCCGGGTTTCCCGATGTCTGGAAAATCCTCGATGGCATAAAGCTTCGCGAAAAAACCAAGCTCCCGCACGCGGCGGACGATGAGCTGGGTGTATTGGGAACCAAAGTCGAGAACGGCGACGTGTTGAGAATCGTGCATATAAAGAAGGGAAAGAGTTTACCGCAAAGGCGCGGAGATCGCAAAGGGACGCAGAGGGTGGACGATCCTTTCTAATCTCAGGTCTTCTCTGCATTCCTTAGTGGCCGTTGCGTCTCTATGGTGAAAATTCATTTCAGCTGAGCGGCTGATAGTTTGTGGGCTCCTCGGTCATGACGATGTCATGCACGTGGCTCTCGCGGAGGCCACCGGCGGTGACGCGGACGAAATTTGCACGTTCGCGGAGATCGTCCAAGGTGGAAGCCCCGACGTAACCCATGCCGGATTTCAGGCCGCCCATGAGTTGGAAAATGACGTCGGATAGAGGGCCCTTGTAGGGCACACGGCCTTCCACGCCTTCAGCGACGAGTTTGCCGGAGCTGTTCTGGCCGTAGCGGTCGCCCGCACCTTTTTGCATGGCGGCGATGGAACCCATGCCGCGGTAGGTTTTGAAACGACGACCTTGGGACTGCACCGTCTGACCGGGGCTTTCGCGAGTGCCTGCGAGGAGCGACCCTAACATGACGAGGTCAGCACCGGCGGCGAGGGCTTTCACGATATCGCCCGAATAACGGATGCCACCATCGGCGATGACTTTCACACCCGCCTCACGGCAGACTCCGGCGACGTTCTGAATAGCGGTGAACTGCGGCATACCGACGCCGGAAATGACGCGAGTGGTGCAGATCGATCCAGGACCGACGCCGACTTTCACTGCGCTCGCTCCGGCAGCGACCAGATCGCGCGCGCCTTGCTCGGTGACGACGTTGCCAGCGACGACCGGGACATTTGATAGAGAGCGGAGTTTCGAAATCACCTCCATCACATGGCGGGTGTGGCCGGTGGCCGCATCGATGAAAAGCGCGTCGGCACCGGCGTCGATCAGGACGCGGCCGCGGTCGATGCAATCAGGGCCCACGCCGACGGCAGCACCGCAACGGAGCTGGCCGTTGTCGTCTTTGGCGGCGTTGGTGAAAGTGATGCGCTTTTCGATATCGGAGCCGGTGATGAGCCCGACAAGGCGGCCGGAGGAATCAACGAGCGGCAGTTTCTCGATGCGGTTTTGATAGAGAATGCGGCGCGCTTCCTCCAAGCCGGTGTTCGGCGGCGCGGTGATGAGCTTTTCGCGCGGCGTCATCACATCGGCGACGGTGGCGTCGGCGCGGTCGAGGTAGCGGACGTCGCGGCCGGTGACCATGCCTTCGAGGTGGCCATCGGCATCGATGACGGGGAATCCGGAGAAACCGTTCTTCGCCATGATCGCGCGGACGTGGTCCACGGTGTCCTCTTTGCGGACGGTGTGGGGTTTCTGAATGACCGCGTTTTCCGAGCGCTTCACCCGGGAAACCATCGCCGCCTGCTCGTCGATCGGGCAAGCGCGGTGGATCACGCCCATGCCGCCTTCGCGAGCGAGGGCGATTGCGAGGTCGTGTTCGGAAACCGTGTCCATGGCCGCCGAAACGACCGGAAGGAACAACGGAATACCCGCCGTGACGTGGGTGGAAAGGTCCGCTTCACCGGGTAAAACCGAGCTCAAAGCCGGCACCAGAAGCACGTCGTCAAATGAAAGTCCGAGAGAAATCTCTGCCATGGCGGAGTCAATAGAAGCGACTTTCAGGGCGCAAGCCCGAATCCGGGGTGCGCATAATTTCCTATCCCGAACGCTGGAAAGACTTCAATTTCAGTCCATGAAATCACTGATCTTCCTCTGCACCGCCGCGCTCGCCTTGGCCGAAGGCGAGCCAAAAGACAGCATCCGCCGTTACGAGGGCACCATCGGCAAGGACCTCGCCATCACCCTCACGCTTCATGCCACCGGAAATGACACCGGCGGCGAGGACTACGCCGGCAGCTACGCTTATCAGAAAACCGGCATTCCCATCGCGCTCAGCCAGTCCGAGGAAAAAACCGCGACCACGGAGTTTCTCGAAAATGAGCACTGGGACGGGGAAAAATCCCTCTTCACCGGCAAATGGAAGGTGAAGATCGACGAGGATAAAATCACCGGCACGTGGTCCTCGCCAGATGGGAAAAAATCCATGCCCATCACCCTCACCGAGTCCTATCCCGCCGGGGTTTTCCGGGTGGAGCCGATCCATTTCCGCAGCTCCTGGAACCGAGAGCGGGATCGGCAACAGGCCGGCGCGGAAAAAACCGTCGATTTCCTGAAATTCAAAGGCGATGCGCCCGGCCTCACTGCCATCAATGCCGCCCTTCGCAAAACCGCTTGGGAAGGCGCCAGCGATTTCGTGGCCGAGGAAAAACCCAAAGCGCCAGCCGAGGTCTCGCCCGAGGACATCGAAAAAGCCTTGGCCGTAAAAGCACCCGCCGTCATCGATTGGGAAGAAGCCTTCCTCGCCTCCCAAGCCTCCTCGATGCAAGTGGTCATGAACGAATCCAGCCTCGTCAGCGTGAGCGTCGTCCACTCGGCCTACACCGGCGGCGCCCACGAAAATTACGGGGTCTCCTACCTCACTTTCGATGCGGAAACGGGCAAGCAACTGAAACTTGAAGACCTCGTAACGCCCGGTTTCGAAAAACGCTGGGCCGCCCTCGGTGCCGCCGAAATCCGCAAATCCTGCGGCCAAAAACCCGGATCACCACTCAACGAGTCCGGCCTTTTCCAGGACAAGCTGGAGCTCAACCAAAACTGGTTCCTCACCGCTGGCGGCATCGGATTCAGCTACGATCCCTACGAAATCGCAAGTTTCGCTCAAGGGATCGTCGATTTCATCCTGCCGTGGAAAGCCATTGCCGCCGATCTGAAACCCGGCACCCGCGTGGCGGAGCTGGCGACGGGGGTTTTGGAAAAGGCGAAGTGATGGATCAATTCCAGTCACTGTGGACTTTCACGAGCAGCCGGGTTGTTGAAATCTCCCAAAACTCGACGTGAAGCCAATCCGCCCCAATCGGAGAATCACATGAGAGCTTCTCGACGGGGACCAAATCCGCCGCCCAATTTTTGTCAAAAGCCTCCGCGTTCCCTCTGAAATAGTCGTTTTCCCCCAACACGTTCACGGTGATCGGGTCCGCAGGAGTCTTGTTTACCGCCACCTCGCGCTTTGCAACTTTCAGGCTCCCCACGAAGGTAGGCAAATCACTCCGGTCCATTTCAAAAATCGTGAAGGCATTGCGATCGAGGAACCCATGCCATGCATCGCCCCGGCATTGGATCTTCATAGCAGAGACCGGCAACCGGATTCCATGCTCTCCCTCGGCACGAACGCGGAGATCCGAAGGAGGAATTTTCCAGATGATGAAACCCGCCACGAGCCCGGCAACCACCAGGATCGGGATCAGCAATCCTATGAGCACTTTCTTCGGCCCGTTCGATCCGGCCGTCCTTCGCTCCATCTCCCACGGTTCTGAAATACTTCCAACCATCGCCATGCAATATCATCCGGATGATTGGATGACCAGAGTGCTTTTCAATCCCCGGTGATCACCGAGGCGAGGTCCTCCATGCTCCAGCCCGCGGCATCGCCGACGCCGTTTTCGTCGTCGATGGCCGAGGCGAGCTCGCGTTTTTTCGCCTGAAGCTTGACGACCTTTTCTTCCACCGTCCCACGGGTGAGGAGCCGGTAAACGGTCACCGGGCGGGTCTGGCCGATGCGGTGGGCGCGGTCGGTCGCCTGGGCTTCGGCCGCCGGATTCCACCATGGATCAAAGTGGACGACCGTATCCGCAGCGGTGAGGTTCAGGCCGTAGCCGCCGGCCTTGAGGCTGATCAGGAAAACCGGCGGACCGTCCGGTTGCTGGAACTTATCCACAAGTTGTTGGCGGTTTCGAGTGCCTCCATCGAGCCGCAAACTTTGCCATCCACGCTCGGCAATGCATTTCTCGATTTCCCGTAACTGCGTCTGGAATTGACTGAAAATAAGCATTCTGTGATTTCCATTCACAGCTTCTTCGATGAGTTCGAGCAAGCGATTGAGTTTGGCGGAGCGCTTCGCAACCAACAGTTGATTGAATCTTTCGTTACCTAGCAGCGCAAGGTCACAGCAAGTCTGCCGAAGTCGGAGAAGCGCGGTAAGCATCTGCATCCGGGCTGCGCCTTTGTTCCCGGAATCGGCGATGGCATCGACCCGCTTTCTACCCTCGGTGAGCAGCTCTTTATAAACCGCCTGTTGGTCCGGACTGAGGTCACAGAACTCATCGATGAAGAGCTTGGACGGCAGCTCTGGCGCCACTTGCTCCTTCGTCCGCCGGAGCAGGAAGGGCGAGGTTTTGAGCCGCAGGCGCTCCAGCACCCCGGCAGCGGTTTCCGGCAGCAGGAGCGGAGTCTCGTAGCGATCCTTGAATTCCTCCCGAGTCCCGAGCCAACCGGGCTGGATGAACCGAAAGATCGCCCACAGGTCGCGGACGCCGTTTTCGATCGGCGTGCCCGTGAGCGCGATCCGCCGGGAGGACTTCAATTTCGCAATCGCCTTCGCGTGATCGGTGTCCGGATTCCGCATCAAGCTGGCCTCGTCCACGACCACCGCACGATATTGACGCTTCAAATGCCAGGCCAGATCACGGGCAAGCGTGCCGTAGCTGGTGAGCACTACATCGCCGGATTGCACTCTCTCGCGCTCGGCATCGCGGCTGGCACCATGGAGAATCCTGACTTTCCGGCCGGGAGCAAAACGATGAATCTCAGCCTGCCAGTTACCAAGCAGCGACGCAGTGGCCACCACCATTACCACCCCCGAGTCCTCAAGCGACAACGGGAACATTCGTTCGATCAAAGCGATCGTTTGAACTGTTTTTCCCAAGCCCATATCGTCCGCGAGAAGTGCCCCGCCGAAGCGCTCCAACCGGTCGAACATCCATCGCGAGCCTTGCTCCTGATACGGTCGAAGCTCGGCGTGGAGAGTGGCGGGCTTATCATATGGCAACAACTCATTCGCTTCATTGCCCGTCTGTGACTTGGAGAGTTTATTCCGGATTTCCCAGACAAGCTCTCCCGACAGCGCGGAGGCCATGAAATGACCGTTTTCTTGGCGCAGATCGAGTTCGGAAAACAGTGGATCGATCACCCCAGCGATATCATCCGAGATTACCAAATGTTTCCCGCTTGCGGTCTTGCCGGAGCCTCTTCCGGAACGCAGCAACTGCCGGACTTCGGCGGCCGGGATCGAGGCACCATCACTCGTTTGGAAGGAAAGATCGAAGCTCAGCCAGTCGGTGCCGGAGCCAAGGATGTCGATTTTTGGAGAAACAACGGTGACCTGCTTCTGGACGTGACCAAAACGCTCACCCTCTGTGACGGTCCACTGCTGGCGCAAAAGCGGGAGAGATTGGGTGAGGAATGGAATAATGGCTGACTCTCCTTTGAGCACCCAACGACCGCTTGAATAGTCCTCAATCTGGAATCCAGCTTTTGACAACTTATTCACAGAGCGCTCCTCACTGGCCAGATCGCGGATCTCGCAGCGGTCGCCGACGAGGCGGGGCAGGCCATCGACTTTTCCGAGCCCGAGCGGCACGGGCGGCGCGGATCCGTAACGGACAAGAAGCTGGGCTTCGAGATGCTGGAGCGAACCTTCGAGGGTCAGCTCGATGCTGGCCGGGGCGGGAATGAAGTGGAGGGAATCGAGCCAAGAACCGTTCGGGAAAGTGATCCATTCCTGCCAGGATTCGAGCTGATTGAAAAAGCGCTGGGTTGGAATTTCCAGCGTCCCGCCTTGAGAAAGCTGGCCGAGGGATTTCGCCAGATCCGCGGGTATGGTCCCCTCCCCAATCCGGCTCACGGTCTCCTCGCCGATGTGCCAGAACGACCCGCCGATCTCGATCCACGGGCCGGAATCCACGTCTGGAACTAGGCGGATCTGACCATTTTCCAGACTGGCGGCAGTGAGATGTAGCCGCTCGCCAGAGCGAATCTGGATGACGAGGCGGTCTTTTCCCGCAGCGAGACGCGGGTGGTCGGCGACGGATTCGAGAAAAGCCGGGATGCGCGCGCCGTCGATATTCAGGCTCAGAATCGACTTCTGCGCGACCTTTTCCTTCGCCAGCCAAGCGCTCAATCGGTCGTCAGCGGGGGAAATTTCTTCATCCGGAGAAAGCGCGAGGGTGGCCGCAAGCTTGCCGCGCTTGAGGGCATCGCGCCAATTGAGCGGCAGGAGAATTTGCCATGCGGCGGCTGCTGCCCCTGCAACTGCGGTCTTTTGAACGATCGCTTGAATCACTTTGGGGGTCGATTTGGGAGCGATAGCCGCAAGTCCAGTGGCGACCGCATGAGCGCAAACCGCGCCGGAACGCTGGTTGTCCGCACAGGGGCAGCGGGCCTCGATGTTGGTGGCGGATTTCACGATCACGCTGACGCGCAACATGCGGGCGCCGACTTTTACCGTGCCCTGCCAACCGGTGCTTCCCGCCTCAGCCGTTGCGACGAGGCCGCTTTCGAAAAGCGATTTACCCTCCTTGAATGCCTGCCATGTGGCTGCTTTCCGCAATGTTTCTTCCGTCCATCCGCTCATTGCGGCGGAGTGTTTCCCGATCCCGACGAAGGTCAAGGAAGGGCCTGCGGAAATCCAGCTGTCTCAAATTAAATCAAGGCCTCATGGAAGCCCGGTAGAAACGCCGATCGCTGGTGGCGTTTGTATCGATAATTTCAATCTCACCCGCCTGAGTGACGATCTTCTCCTCGACTAGGTCCCAATTTTCCAGCGCCTCCGACCACTCGACTCGGTAGTTACCCGCCGCGTGAGGGACCAAAATAAGTCGGCATGTCCCGGCAAGCCGCTCGGCCCGAAGGCTCGGCAACGGCTCACCCGCCGCCGACACGCTAATGGCGATCGTGGCTACCACTGGATCCGAAGCACCATCACTCACCGTGAAAGTGAGGCTATCGGGACCGAAATAATCCGCCTGCGGAGTGTAGATCAAAGTTGGAGCAGCTCCACTCAACACGCCATGTACCGGAATGGCAGTGACCTGAAACGTCAAACTGTCGCCATCAGGGTCCGATCCAGTGAGAACTACGGCGGATTGTGTGTTCTTTTCGACAGCAAGCGATGGAGCGTTGGCTGACGGCGGATCGTTGACTGGATTGACCGTGATTGAGATCGTCGCTTCGGCGGAATTTCCAGTTCCATCGTTCACCACGAAACGAAAGCTGTCGGTGCCGTGAAAATCCTGGACCGGCGTGTAGAGCAGACCAGGCAGCGTCCCGCTCAAATTGCCGTGGAGCGGTTGTGCGGTGATCGTATAGCTCAGAGGCCCGCTTCCGCCGCTGCCGGAAAGACCCACAGAAACCGCTGTATCCTCCGCTGTTCCCACCGATTGCGGATTCGCGGTGGGAGGTTGTGGCTGCGCGAATTGCACAGGGCTTTGGGCGACGACGTGCACGTTGTCCAACAGCAGGTCGATGGAGATGGTTTGCGCCGAAAGGTCGCGGAATTTCACCGTAGTGGAGGGACTGTCGGCCACGAAGGACTCGGAAAATGTCTGCCAAGGAATCTGTCCCGCGCTCGAACCGATGAACGGATGGTTTGCCGCACGAAGCAGGGCATTACCGGTGACTTCCAGTCTGAGAAGCTGCGGGTCGGCGTGAAAAGCGACGATCCTCGCGTCATAGGAAACCCGATAGGCCACTCCGGGGACGGTATTGAATGTCCGCGAGATGGTTCCGTCTGGAGCGGAGTTGCCTCCATTGAAAACGATCAATTGCGACCCATCGCTGGCCTCGTAGCCCGGATAGATCCCCAGCAAAAACGTGTTTCGCTCCACCTGCCAGCCTTCAAGCCCCATCTCGAAACTGCCATTCAAAAAATCCGGAACGGCAACCGACAGCACCGCCGGTTGGCTGGTCGTCTGACCCTCGCTGCCGGTGACGACCACGTCATAAGTCCCGGCGGCAAGGCCGGTCACGCTGGAGATCTGATAGCTGGCACCCGTCGCACCATTGATGGCAGATTGATTGAAACGCCATTGGTAACCGAGGGCACCGGAGCCAGCGGCGGAAACTGAAAACGAGACCGCATCACCCGGAATTTTTTCGATGCTGACCGGATGGCTGAGAATCACCGGCGGACCGCCCTCATACACAGCAGTTAGGGAATGGCTGGCAGCCAACGCCACGGTGATCGGATTGGTATTCCCCACATCCACTCCGTTCAATAACCAGCGGCGGAAACCCTGACCTCCGGAAACCAGCGGAGCGGTCACCGTCACGACTGACCCGTCCGCGAAGTTGCGGACCATCGGTGTGGCTCCTCCGGTAGCGCCGTCGAGATCGGTCGGAGAAACCAAGAGATTCACACCGTCCGATGGCTGGGACGCGAGAGTGAATGTGCGGTCGGTCTGCGCTCTGACGTGTACGTTGTCGATGACGAGATCCATGGCCGTCGTGAAGGGTGACGCATCCCGCAGGATCAGACTGCTCACGGTGGAATCAGCGACAAACGAGAAACCACGGGCAGTCCACACCACATTGCCGTTGCTGGCTCCGGCACCGATGCCGTTCTGATCGAACGTTTGCAACGGCTGGAGGACAGACCCCATAATCTGCCCCGTCAGACGCATCAGGCTATTGGTGTTGTAAGCGATGACCCCGAGATTAAAATCCACCAGATAGGTGCGGCCCACCACCGTGGGGAAGGTCTGACTGATAGAATTTCCCGCCGGCTTGCCACCACCGTTGAAGACCAGCACGGTCTGGCCATCCGTCGCAGGATGTCCCGGGAACGCCGTCAACGCATCCGTCTCTCCCTGCGGCGTCCAGCCCGCAAGGCCTTCTCCCAGAACACTGTGGCCACCTGCGGTGAAAGGAGCGGTCAGGCTATTTTCAAAGCTCCCGTTGCGGAACTCCGAATTGGAAACCGATACCCTAACCGTATCGATTCCCGACAAGCCGACATCGTCCGTCACGGTCAGTTGGATATCCCGAATCCCGGTGGACAGCGCGACCGTCGGATTGGCTCCGGTGGCAATCTGCTGGCCCGCCACCTGCCAGACGTAGGAAACTATCGGCCTCACTCCAGGCTGACTGGCAGCGCCGTTTAAAGTCACATTTTCCGTGAGGTTCTGATTGCTATCGAAAAGGATTTGATCGGCCCCCGCGTTTGCAACGGGTGGAGCAAGCGTGATCGGAGCCACTGCCAGCGCGATCCGGCTGCGGCGGGATTCGTTTCCCTGATTGTCCACAGCCGTGACCACGTAACGCTGCGCCAGTCCTTGTGCGGCGGTGCTGTCGATGAAGGTGATTACGCCCGACGTCACAGTGGCGAGCGGTGGAGCGGAGAAATTCGGAGTGCCGGTGCCTGTCGAGCGATAGATCCGGTAGTTCGCCACATCCGCCGCGGACGCAGCAGACCAATTGAGCAGGATGTTGTTCTGCGCGTTCGTGGTGGCTGAAAGCGCACTCGGCGGCGGCGGCGCGGTGGTATCACCCGCGCCGGTGCGGTCGATCCTCACCACTGCATCTTCCTGATAGACCACCGACTGCATCACGTATTCACCGCCCAAGTGGGTGAAGGATTCCACTTTCAGCACAGACATGTCGGACGGTCTGGTCCACACCGCACGATAGGATCCGGCCGGCAGGCTGACTCGCAGGATAGCCGTGTGATTCGATGCGTCGATGGGCGAATACACCGTCTGATAGGGCGCGGAAAAGCTGCCATGATAGAAATACATGACATACTGCTGGCCCGGCTTCGACATGCCCTGCCTGCGTGACGATGCGTGTGCGCCGCTGACCAGCCATGACAGGTCACGCCGGACTCCGAGGAGATCCAGCGAGTTCATATAATCGGAAAGATTGCGCAGCCCTCCCCGGATGGCGGGACCGGGTGCGGCGGTCCCGGCGGGATTGCTGACAGAGTAAACCAGACTCCCTTGGGCGAGTGCGTTGTAAACCGCCCCGCCGCCTATCAGAAACATCCACGATTCCATACGGGACTCGATCGGGCCGGACGTCGTCGTTTCATCCATGGACAGCACCTTGTTGCGACCATAGAAATCCTTCAGCAGGTTCTCACCACCGATGATCGTCGTGGTCGGCACGGCAAACGGATAGTGACAGTTGATCATGTCATAATCGCTGGAGAGGCTGTTGATTTGCTGGGGAAAGTTATGGGTTACCAGATGTCGGTTCGGCAGGGTGGATTCCTCACTGCGGATGGCGGCGAGCATTGCGTTGTGGAAGGTCACCTCCGCAGTATCCTCGATACCTGGCTGGTTCCAGAACGGCTCGTTTTGAATTTCGAAATAGACGTTTTCGTAGCTGTTGACCTCCCGCACGATCCGGCGCACCGCCGCCTGCTGGGCCGCATAGAGACTTGCATTGACCGGGCGCATGCTATCGTAGCGGCTGTTGACGCCGGTGTTAGGACCGATTCCCTGCACGTTGTTCAATGGATTGAAAGGACTGCGATCCCATTGGCCCTGGTAATAAATGGTGCTGAACAAACTCAACTCCACCACGATGCCCTTGTCGGAGCAGGCCTGCACGAACGCGCGCAAGCGGGTGAAATACGCTTCGTTCCAGGCGGAGAGATCCCATTTACCACCACCGTCGAGGGCGTTTCCTGCAGACGGCTTGCGCGGCCAAGGCTGGAGGAAGTTGGAAGTCGTTGGATTGGAACTGTCGTTGAAGTCTCCGGAGTCCACGTGGAAGCCCACGAGAAGCACCCGGGTGAGATTCATGCCCTCCTGTGACAACGTATTCAGATAGGGCGTATAGTTAAAACCCTGATTGATGATCGAGCCATAGTACTCACCCAGAGTCTTCAGTAAAACGGGCTCGCCGTTGTATTCGAAAATCCGCGAATTTTCAGGATGCACCCGGATCGGTTGGGCATGGCATGGGAGAAAAATCATCCCGATCAACCACAGCAAGGCGATGCCATTCAGAAACGCACGCAGACGACGAACGTATCCGAATGACAGGGGAGGCGTCACGCATCGCGTGCACTCGCTATGAGGCAAAAACATCGGGGAAAACGGGGGGTAGCCGACGGAAGCCGTCGGTTGAAATTTCATACTAATGCCGAGCGCACTACCATGGTCAAGCCAAAGAGCGGAAGCAGCATCCACACCAACAGTCGAAGGCAAGGTGACGCGGGTTATACTGTTAGTCAAAACTACAATGGAGAGCGACCTTTTCTTGAGAAATGCTTTTTGCCCGATGGCCGTGCCGGGCTGTGGTTGTGGCGTCCCCTCGCAACGTCTCGGGAAAAGAAGCGTTGCGGCGAGACGCCACAACCATGTTCTCAAACTCTGTCCGTCATAGCTCGCCTTCGATCAGGTCATCCAGCGTTTGGCGCTTGCGGATAACAGTCGCGGTTCCGCCTTCGACGAGGATTTCCTCGGGCAGCGGGCGCGAGTTGTAGTTCGAGGCCATGGCGAAGCCGTAGGCACCGGCGGACATCAGGGCGATGTAGTCGCCGGGATTAAAATCCGGAAGCTCGCGGTCCTGACAGAAAAAGTCGCCGCTTTCGCAAATCGGGCCGACGACATCGACCTTGAGGCGGTCGGCGCTTGGGGGTTCGGCGAGCGGGACAATTTCGTGGTGACCTTCGTAGAGCGCCGGGCGGATGAGATCATTCATCCCGGCATCGACGATTTTAAAGGTCTTCGCAGAGCCTTTTTTCTCGTAGAGGCACTTCGTGATGAGCACGCCGGCGTTGCCCACGATGAGGCGGCCGGGCTCGAGCAGGATTTTCAAACCGAGATCTTTCAGGCGCGGGACGAGCTCCTCGCCGTAGCGGGCGATGGTCAGCGGGCGCTCATCCAGCGGCTGGTTTTCCCACCAATCGACGCTGCCGGATGCGAGGGATTCTTCGTAAATAATGCCGATGCCGCCGCCAATGGACCAGAACTCGATGCCGTATTTTTCCTTCAGCGAGAGGACGAGCGGCGTGACTTTTTCCACGGCCTCGATGAACGGCGCGATCGACGTGAGCTGCGAGCCGATGTGCATTTGCAAGCCGCGGAGCTTGATGTTTTTCAGCTCCTTCGAGGCGCGCTCGTAGAGATCGGCGATGGCGGTGAAATCGACGCCGAACTTGTTCTCGGACTTGCCGGTGGAGATATATTTGTGGGTTTTCGCGTCCACGTTCGGGTTCACGCGGACGGCGGCTGGGGCGATCATGCCGAGCTCGCCAGCGACTTGATCGAGGTAGCGGAGTTCTTCTTCGCTCTCGACGTTGAAGGAGTAAATCCCCTTCTCCAGTGCGTAAACGATCTCGTCGCGGGTCTTACCGACACCGGCAAACGTGCAATGCGCCGGATCGCCGCCGGCCTTGATCACGCGGAAAAGTTCGCCGCCGGAAACGATGTCGAAGCCTGCGCCGTGGGTAGCGAGCAGGCGGAGCACGGAGAGATTGGAATTTGCCTTCACCGCGTAGGCCACCTCGTGCTCGACACCAGCGAGTGCGGCATCGAGGCGGGTGAAATGATCGAGAATCGTGCCTGCAGAATAGACGTAGAGCGGAGTGCCGTGCTCCTCGGCCAGCGCTTGGAGACCGACGTTTTCGCAGAAAAGTGAACCGTTTTTGTAGGAAAATCCGTGCATCGCGGGAGGGAATTAGCGTTGAATCGGGAGCCGGTAAAGAGCAGAAGATTGCATTGCAGGAATTCGCCCCGATGCCAGTTTCAGACCAATGGAAAGTGCCCGATCAATCTCGCTGGTCCGCTGCGGGCCGGATGACTGCGTACAAGTCACGGACGAGGTCGCGGTGGAAGAGCCGTTGGAAATCCGTCTGGACGGCCATCCGGTGGCGGTGGTGATGCGGACCCCGGGCGATGACCTCGAATTGCTGGCCGGATTTCTCGTGACGGAGGGGATCATTTCCTCGGTGGATGATCTGCGGAAAACGGAAGCGCGTCCGGACGAAAACCGCGTGCTGGCGTTTCTGAGAGATGGCGTAGAAGTCGATCTAGGCCGGCTGACGCGCCATCTGTTCAGCGGGTCGTCGTGTGGGATTTGTGGCAAGGCGACGCTGGAGGCGATTTTCTCCGACTTCCCGCCGATCAGGGCAAAACTCGAAGTGGCGGACGCGATTCTGCTGGCTGCTCCGGGGAACCTTCGGGCGGCACAAACCGCGTTCGATTCCACCGGCGGGCTGCATGCGGCGGGTATTTTTTCGGCCTCCGGCGAGCTGCTGGTGTTGCGCGAAGACATCGGCCGCCACAACGCGGTGGACAAGGTGATCGGCCATGCGCTGCTGAATCGGATTGGGCTGGAATCGGTGTTTCTGATGGTCTCCGGGCGGGTGTCGTTTGAGATTTTGCAAAAGGCGCTGGCGGCGAGGATTCCGGTGATCGCGGCGATTTCCGCGCCGAGTTCGCTGGCGGTGGATTTTGCGAAACGCTCGGGGCAAACGCTGATCGGATTTCTGCGGCCACCGACTTTCAATCGGTATGCTTGAAGGTGGTCCGCACCGTCCTCTGCGCGGAATCTTGGTTCGCAGGATGATCCGGCTGCAATGAAAAGACCGCACAGAGGGCTGAGCGGACCACTATGAAATCCGCTGGCGGCTTGGCATGATGGAGGCTAAAAGTGGTTCATGAAACGGGTTTTGTGCATCGTGTTGGATTCGGTCGGCTGCGGGAACGCGCCGGATGCGGCGGATTATGGCGATGCGGGGGCGAATACGCTCGGGCATTTGTTCGAGCGGGTGCCGGGGTTTTCACTGCCAAATCTGGCGCGACTCGGTCTCTATGCGGTGCTGGATTTACCCAACGATGCGAGTGTTCATCCTCGCGCATCATGGGCGCGACTGACCGAGAAGTCCGCAGGCAAAGACACGACGACAGGCCACTGGGAACTGATGGGCTGCGCGCTGGACGAGGCGTTTGCGACATTTGAAGAGTTTCCCGCTGAACTCGTCGCGGAGTTAGAAAGACGCGGCGAGGTGGAGTTTATCGGAAATTTCGCAGCCTCTGGGACGGAGATTCTCGTGCAACTCGGCGAGGAACATCTGCGCACCGGAAAACCGATCTTATACACCAGCGCCGATAGCGTGCTCCAGATCGCAGCGCATGAGGAAGTCTTCGGCTTGGAGCGATTGTGGCAGCTTTGTAAAACTGCTAGAATACTGCTGGACGAACGCGGCATCCAGATCGGGCGCGTGATTGCGCGACCGTTTCTTGGCAGCTCGGCAGCGGATTTCAAACGCACGGGAAACCGCCACGACTACTCGCTGATGCCAGGCGAGACCGTGCTGAACCGTCTGCAAGTCGCCGGAGTGCAGACCATCGGAGTCGGAAAAATCGCTGATATTTTCGCGAATTCCGGCATTTCAGAATCGCATCCCACGAAATCGAACGCAGAAGGAATGGCCGTGATCGACCGTCTCTGGGGAGAGAAACGCGAAGCCCCACATTTCGTTTTCGCCAATCTCGTGGACTTCGATTCCCTCTACGGCCACCGCCGTAACCCCGAGGGATACGCGCAATGTTTGCGCGAGTTTGATGCGTGGATCGGAACTTTCATTCCAAAAATCCTGCCCGACGACCTCGTCATCCTCACCGCCGACCACGGCAACGACCCCTATCACCCCGGCACCGACCACACCCGCGAGCAGGTGCCAGTCCTCACGCTCGGCATGGGAATACCACTGCAAAACGGCGCGTTTGCGGATGTCGCCCGGTGGGTGGAGAAGAGACTCAATGACCAGAGGTGAGATTCACATCTCTTCCAGATCGGCAGTCCTGACATATCACTTCATTAGCGTCACATGGCCCACATATTCCTTTTTACCATCGGACTTAGGGCCAGACACTTTGGGTGTCACCTTGTGGGAAACTTGCTGTCCTAGATCCGGACAATAGGCGCCGCTAGGGCACTGGAACAAGCGGGCCTCCGGACTCCAGAGGCACTCTGGTGCCATCCATCTTATCGGGCCAACAGCAGTGGTAGCGTCGGCACGCAAGACTCCGGCGCTATCGAGGAAGATCGGCTTGCCGCCATCGTCGCAGGTGAAGTGTTCCAACGCCGCACCGGTGTTGCCAGTCATCAGGCTGACGCCGCTGGAGAATCCACCGCCATGCGGATAGATCGGATCGCCGTTGATCGGAACGATGCAGAGTCCCATGGCAGCGTGGGTGAGTTGGGGAGTGCCGTTAGAATCAAGCTCCTGGATGCAGCGGTCGCCGTCGTAGATGAAGAAGGTGGTGACTGGCGGCAAGGTCGCTTCGCTGCTGGGAATCGTGCGCGATATCAGACGGTTCTCCGCATCGTAGCCATAGGTCGCCACGGTGGCTCCGGTGGCGGTATCGGATACGGAGACGAGGCGGGAGAGTGAGTCATAAGCGAATTGTTGAGATCCAGCCGAACCATGGGAGAACTGCGTGAGATCCCCATTGGGATTCCAGATTAAATCGCCGCCAGGCCAAGTGCTGTATTGATGCATCTGGAGATCGCCCGGAGGAAGCGTCTGGGTATAACTGCCAGGGTTCTCGCCGCCACTTGCGGTGAGGCGCTTGCCTTCCAAATCGAGAGAATAGGTGACGTCGGATTCCACTTCTGGAGGCGCAGTGCCTGCCGTGGCGCGCACCGTCGTCCTCATGCGGGTAAGACGACCTAGCAGATCACGCGTGATTTGCTGCCGGCGCAGCGGGCTGGTCGCGTTGGATTCGCCGCTGAAGAGCGTCTGGCATCCCACCAGTTGCTGATTGCGATCCCTCGCATAGGTGGTCCGGGAAAGCACATTGCCGGTTGGGCCGGTGATGGTGGACTGCACGCAGTCATCGACGGTGAAGTCGGTGGTGCCCTGTTGCGCCGGATCATTGTTTGGCCCGCGATAGAGGTGGGTGGTCACCACGCCGTTCGCGCGAGTTTCCTGCACGAGCTTGTCTCCTACATACTGGAACGACGCGATGGGTGGCGAGGCAGGCGTCGCGCCCTGGAGTGTGATCGAAGTCAACTGACCTTGGGCATTGCGGTTTTCGTTATAACGAGCACCCATCGGATAAGTAATGCTGGTGCGGCCGCGGTGGTTGTAAGTGTATTCCACCACCCGGCCATTCTGGCTTTCGAAGCGGGCATTTCCGTAGGAATCACGCGGAGTGAGAATGATCGACGAGCCTTGGGTGATCGCAACGCAGTCACCCCGGCCGTTGTAGCCATAGGTGGTCGCCGGCACGGTAAATTCCAAACACATGTAAGGTGGCTTGCAGGGGCCGGTTTCGACTTGGGTGACTTGTCCATTGAGATTGTTGCTGATGACAAAGTAGGCTCCATTCTGCCGAGTTTGTGAATCCATGCGGCCCAGCGCATCGAAGGTGCAACTCTCCTGCGTGCCATCTGCAAAATCCGTCTGCACACAGCGGCCTTGCGAGTCGCTGGTGAAGGTGGTGGTGGCACCGTTGGAGTCGGTGATGGAGCGGCAGGCTCCATTAGCGCATCTCCCAGATGTCCATTTGAAGTTAGCAACATGTTTCTTGCTGGCAACTGAACCACAGGTTGCCCTTACCGGAGTTCCGTCTGGTTTTAACATCGTGTAACCGCTACGGCAATAGCTGCTACCCAGTGTTTCCAGAGATCCATTTCCATCGACATCACAGCGGGTTCGGACACTGAAAGGCGCGGCAGCAGTACCGCCGTCGTAATCGTAGAAAACCGGTGCTCCAGTCGGTGGCGAGCAGCGTGTGGTCCGGCAGAGTGAATCGTAATCACAGGAGGTGACATTGGAGCCCTCCGTGACCTGCACCGGTCGATTCAAGGCATCATACTCGATGGAGCAGGAATCTCCGAGGACCGGGTTGCCACCAGCGGTGGGGAAATCAGTGCGGGTGCAGGAGGTCACGTTACCGGCCCTATCCATGAGACATACTTTGACCGTTTTTGATCCCTCCCCAACTGATGCCAACCGGCCAGCGGTATCGTAAGTATTGGTCTCCAGCGTGTCGCCATTGGTGGTGACACTCATGACCAGGCCTGCGGGGGAACGATCCACGGTGGTGATGTCCTGCACCGCAGGCAGGTTCGTGCCGGGACTGAAGCGATCCACGGTGATGGTTTCATCCTCGGTTATAACATCAAAGAAGGGACTGGCACAACGGTTTGCAGAATTGATAATGACACTTCCTCTGACGGTTCCTCCATTCCGTCTCGCCAGACTTATGTCGAGAGGGAATCCTCGATCATCTTTCATGGTGAATCTTACGTTCGCCAGCAGCACGTTTCCCTCCGAACCGGGCACATCATTTAATTCACCATAGAGCGAGCAAGTGACATGGCCTTGGTTGTCATACGCATAGGTTCTCACATTGCCCATCGCATCGGTGTAGGAAACACAGCGGCGGAAGCTATCATAGAGAAAGGTTTCGGTCGGACTATCAGCAGATGAAAATGCCAGCGTGGCGCAGCGGGACAGATCTCCGGCGGGCGTGTAGTCACATTCCGTGGTCACCGCAGCCGGGGTGCCGGGAGTGCCGCTGATGCAACGATGAAGCATGCCGCGCTCGTCGAAAGTGAATGAGGAAACGACATCTGTAGTTTGGGCTAGGCAGACGGCGGGAGTGCGCTCTTCGATGCATTCACCGGCGGGATTGTAGGTGGAATCGCAGACATCGAAGTTGCCCAACGAGGTGCCGAGATCCGTACTGCCGGGAGCAAGGCTGGTGGGACGGTTCTCCACCGCCACGCGCGAGATGGCGAACGGGCAGGTTGGGCTTTCACGAAGGTAGCGCGTGCTGTAGGCCGGATTCGCACTTACCAAGGCACCTGTGGCATCACGGTGTTCCACATCGCAGCCCGTAGGCAGCCCGCCAGCGTCGTAGAAATAATCCGTGGCGATCCGGGAGGAACCGATAGGCGGCGACTGGCTCTGGACACAGAGATCGAGAGCATTGTAGGAGAAGAGCGTGTCGTAACCACGGGCATCGGTGGTGCTAGTGACGCGGCCCAAGGCATCGCGGGCGCAGCTTTCTGTGAGGCTCAGGCCGGTGGAATCGCTGACGACGCTGGAGCAAAAGTGGGTGTCGGCATCGTAGGAGAACGCAGCGGTGAAGGAGGAGCCAGGGCCGTTAAGCGTGACCTCGCTGGTGCATTGGCCGAGCGAGTTATAAGCACGGTCTTCTCCCGCTCCGGCGATGGCTGGGCGGCTGTTCGTGCAGTTACCATTGCCGTCATAGCCCCAGGTAAATTTCTGGCCGAGAGTCGTGGACATGCTGGTGCGGAACTTGATCTCCACACCGTCCTGCCCACTGGAACCGATATTGTTAACGTGGATTCTACTCAAATTGATTTCCACCCCATCTTGGCCACTTGAACCGAGATTACCTCTAACGTAACGCGACCTCGCTTTTTCCTTTTGCGGTGGATACTGAAACTCAATTTTTGCGAAATTGAGCGAAACTCTCGCGGTGCCCCCTCCTCCATCCTCACCAACATCCCAACCTTCGTTCCTCGCAATGTTTCCCTTAATCGAGCCGTCCCAACCTTTGTCCATCGCAATGTTTCCTTTGATCGAGCCGTCCCAACCTTTATCCATCATAATGTTTCCCTTAACTGATCCATCCCAACCTTTATCTACCATAATGTTTCCCTTAACCGAGCCATCCCAACCTTTTCTATATTGGTTAACTGCATCTGCGCCGGGATTCCTCCCGCACTTGACTGATATACCTTTCACTGGCCCACCGGGCTTGAATGTTCCCGGCTCAGGTCCTCCGAAGCCCGGCAGGTATTCCATGGAAACCGTGCGCATTTCGTTAGCGGGCGAGACCAACGTGCAGACCCGCACATTTCCCCGCTCGCTCACCGGACAGGCCGAGCGAGTTAGATCGTATTGATAGGTGCAGCGCGTTTGCAGACCATCCGGCGCGGTGACGACGGTGGGGCAGTGCTGGGCATTGTAGGCGCAGGTGGTTTCATAAAAATCCAGATCCGTGCTGCGGAGTTTCCCTGTGGGGCGGTTCGACGTCGGCGTCACAGGAGAGCCCGGAGTCGAGAAGCCGGTGTATTGTCGCCCGCGTGTGAGCCGGTGGAGTTTATCAAACGAGTATTCCGTGAGGCGGCCCAGTTCATCGATATCACAAACCAGCAATCCCCCGCTCACCGCCGTGTAAGTGCAAACGCTTGGTGGCACGGCCGATGAATCGGAGCAGCGCTCGGAAACTACCCGGTCGAAATCCACATCCAGCGGATTGGTGGAGGGGGAGTAGGCAAAACTGGAAATCAAGCGGCCCGCACCATCGCGACAGGCCAGTAGATTATCATCGCAGCGGGGCTGGGTGCTGCCCGTGGTATAGGTAAAAGTGCAGTCGCCAGCCACTGGGGCCAATCCATCCACTTGCGGCGATGAACAGGCTTGGAGCATCCCGGGATTACCGTCCGTCAAGCCGGACGCAAAATAGGAGAAGGTGCAGAAACGCCCGGTGTGATCTGTGATGTGGGAAACTTGGCCCGTGCCATTCCGCGTGAAGCTCAGGCTTTGGCCGAACTGGCTGCTCACTGAGTTCAGCAAACCGAACTTTGCATCATAGTCGCAGGTCAGGGCGACGTTGTTCCGGTCGATGATCGACAAAATCTTCCCTTGATTCGGCAAACCATCGAACGGGCAAAACACCCATCTTCCACTGTCGGCAAAGGTCAGTGTAAAAGTATTACCGGAGAAACTGCCCCTGCGGAACATGCCATCGCAAGTGAACGAGCCATCGGTCTGGCGGGTATAAGTATCGCATCGCCCGGCACCGTCGCAGACCTTGACCTGGGTCGCGCTGGAGCCTGCCGATGCCGGCACCGGCGTGACGGAAATATCATAAGCGCAGGTCCAGTTAGGACCAAAGAACGAGGTGGAGCCGCTGGCCACCATCGAGCGGTAAGTGAGAACGCAGTCGAGCGGCGGCCCTGCGGGAGTTTCCAGTGAGAGCGAGCACGCTTGCACTGTAACCTCGCCGACGATGCCGGGGGCACCACACCGGTTCGAGAGATTGAAATCCCCCTGCGTCTTCGTAGTCGCCTTAAGCTTATCGCGGCCATGTGGCATCTCTCCGGCATTTAAACTCTCCTGAAAAGCGGGATTATGGTGCGTCCCGGCAGCCGCCATATCCGATTGCGCCCGGTAATAGTCGTATCCCCTCCTGCTGGCCCAAATGGCCATGACTGAGGTATCTCCATCACAATCATCGTCGGGTCCAGAGACCATCGCCTTTGAGTTCGACTTCGCCTCACTTTGTTTCGAGCGGGCCTGCGGAGCGCCCGGCGGCAGACTTGGCGGTGCGTCCGCTGCAAATCCATCCGCTGTGATTTGAATCGTCTGATCCACCGGGCAAATCGTCACCCCATTGGCATCCACAATCCGCCCGGCGATCGCTCCGCCCGTGATCCCGCCCACCGCGCCTGGTGAGAGCGATGCCCGCCACACCCCGGGTTGCCCCGGGACTGGCTCCAAGTTCAAGAAAATCGGAGGATCGGTATCGAGACGCAGCATCGCCCCCGGCGGCAAAGCCTGCCCACGCACGAAGATATCCCCTCCCAAGCTCGAGATCACCGGCGGCTCCAGCGAAAAGACCTGCGGTTGCGGCTTTGAAATGCGGTAAAATCCTTTTTGCACTCTCTTTTCGGGATCCAGCCATTCCGCCTGGGTAGCGGCAGCATCCACCAGTGCGACCTGCGCCCAGCTACCTGCCAAGTCGCTGGATTTTTCAATCCGATACTGGGCACCCGGTTCCGACACCCATGTCAGTCGCACCTGCTTACCGACCAGTCCTGTGGCGAACTCGATGAGCAAGGGCGAGGTGGCGCTCTGGGCATGCAGCAGCGGCGATGCAGCGAATGCCACAAACACCAAAGCGAGCAAATCCCGCTGGCAGTGAAACAGGAACGAGCGGCTCATACAGATCTTCAGCTTTTTCATCGAAGTGGCAGTGGGGTTTTAGGGAGCAAACGTGTGGGTTTCAGACGAAACTAGATTTCCAATTTCGAAGTCGGCACCCTGATGATCAGAATGATTCACGTCAATGTGCAAAATCCCGATCATGCAGTCCGCACCGCACTTGCGCTTTCAGGGACAATCGTCAATCTCCCTCACGTCATGCCCTTGCTCGACGTCCGCCACCTCACCACCCGTTTCCACACCCGCAACGGAGTCGTCCATGCAGTGGAGGATGTCTCGTTCACGGTCGATCCGGGACAGACGCTCGGCATCGTCGGCGAGTCAGGTTCGGGAAAATCAGTTACCTGTTATTCCCTGCTAGGCCTGATCCCCCAGCCTCCCGGCCGGATCGAACGCGGCGAGGCGCTTTTCGATGGCATCGATCTTCTGAAATCCTCGGAAAAACAGCTCCGCAAGATCCGCGGCAAGCGTATTTCCATGATCTTCCAGGACCCGATGACCTCGCTCAATCCCTTCATGAAAATGAGTGCCCAGCTAACGGAACCACTCGCCATCCATGAGAAAATCTACGGCAGGCAAGCGCTCCACCGCGCCATCGATGCGCTGGCAGAAGTCGGCATCGCCAACGCAGAAAAGCGCATCCATTCATTTCCCCACGAGTTCTCCGGCGGCATGCGCCAGCGCGTGATGATCGCCATGGCGCTGATCACCCGCCCCGAGCTACTCATTTGCGACGAGCCTACCACCGCGCTCGACGTCACCGTGCAAAAGCAGGTGCTCGACCTCATCCGCGACCGCCAGAAACAACTCGGCACCGCCGTCATTTTCATCACCCACGATCTATCCGTCGTCTCCGAAATGTGCGACCACGTCAACGTCATGTATGCCGGACGCATCATCGAAAGCGCCCCGAAGACCGAGCTTTTCCGCCACCCATTGCACGCCTACACTCGCTCGCTCTTGAAATCCATCCCCGCCGCCCACGCCAAAGGCGAGCCTCTCTACACCATCCCGGGCCTGCCGCCGGATCTCTCCAAGCCACCCGCTGGATGTTCGTTCCAGGCCCGCAATCAAATCGGAAAACCGGAGCTCTGCCTCAGTGATAGATCGCCAGCGTTAGATGAAATCGAGCCGAGACATTTCGCGCAAAACTGCCCGGGGTGCCTGGCGACGGCGTGATTCAGACATTCCTGTCTGATCTTTGAGCGATTGGCCGGAACTGGGTAACAGAACAGGCAGGAATGCCCGTGTCACGCCACTCAATGCCCATCGCCCCGCGCCAGCAGTTCCGCTTCTTCCTCGTGGGAGTGGATCTGTAACGTGACCTGCACCCCTTCCCGCTCCGCCGCCGCCTTCAGCACGCTACGGATCGCCGAGGCCGTGAAGCCGTTTCTGCCGATGAGCATCGCCACGTCCTGTTGGGCGAGCACGAGTTTAAAACGCAGCCGCTTCGGCCCCAGTTCGGCCACTTTGAGCTGCGCTTGGCTGGGGTCGTCGATTAACTTTACGGCCACGTATTGGAGAAAATTTTTCAATCTGTCGGTAACGGCCTGCATGATGGCTGAAGAGTGACGCCGGAACGCCCACTTCGCAAGCCAAGGGTTCTACCTAAAACTCCGTGGACTGCGTGCAGCCTGCTGCCGCTTTGATGCCTGCAGCCTGCTGCTGCATGGAAATGAGTCGGACCGGTGAGCAAACAACAATCACTCTCCGCCATCCGGCGTTTTTGTGCTCTTGCCAGTTTCCGAATCGCCCGCCATTTTCCCGCGCATGTCACGCAGCCACCGCATCACGATCCTCGCCGGAGACGGCATCGGCCCCGAAGTCATGGCCGAATCCCTCCGCCTTCTCGACGCCGTTGAGGCGAAATTCGGATTCACCGTCGCCCGCAGCGAGCACCTCGTCGGCGGTGCCGCCATCGATGCCACCGGCCACCCGCTTCCGCCGGAAACCGTCGCTGCCAGCGAGGCTGCGGACGCGATCCTCTTCGGCTCCGTCGGCGGACCGAAATGGGAATCACTCCCGCCCGACATCCAGCCCGAGCGCGGCGCTCTGCTTCCGCTGCGCAAACACTTCGGCCTCTTCGCCAATCTCCGGCCCGGCGTCTGCCTCCCCGCCCTTACCCACGCCTCGCCTGTCAAACAGGAACTCATCGCCGACGGCTTCGACGTGCTCTGCGTCCGCGAACTCACCGGCGGCATCTATTTCGGCACACCGAAAGGCCGCGAGGAACGCGATGGCGAGCCCGTCGCATTCGACACCATGGTCTATCAAAAAAGCGAAATCCAGCGCATCGCCCGCGTTGCCTTCACCGCCGCCATGGGCAGGAAAAAACAACTGCTCTCCGTGGACAAAGCGAACGTGCTCGCCTCCTCCGTCCTCTGGCGCGAGACCGTCATCGAAATCGCCAAGGAATTCCCCGAAGTCCAACTCTCCCACATGTATGTGGACAACGCCGCAATGCAGCTCATCAAGCGCCCCGGCTCGTTCGACGTGTTAGTGACCGAAAACCTCTTCGGCGATATTCTATCCGATGAAATGGCGATGATCTCCGGCTCACTCGGCATGCTACCCTCCGCTTCGTTAGGAAAACAGCGCGAGGACGGCCTCTACTTCGGTCTCTACGAACCGTCCGGCGGCTCCGCTCCCGACATCGCCGGCCAAGGCATCGCCAACCCGATCGCCCAGATCCTCTCGCTCGCCATGCTCCTGCGTTTCTCGTTAGGGGAAATCGAAGCCGCTGACGCCATCGAAGCCGCCGTCGCCAAGACCATCGCCGATGGCTTCCGCACCGGCGACATCGCCACCAGCCAGCCCGGCGAAACCAAAGTCGGCACCTCCGGCATGGGCGATGCCGTGCTCGCCAGACTCTGATAGATCCGGGGCGGTGGTGCCTCGTCCAATACTGGCAGCTTAAGCAGAAAATTGTGAAAATTAAACCGCAGATGAACAGGATAGACGCAGATGAAAGAGGGATAAGATCTTACAAATATCCCAATTTCTTCGTTTCCCTCTGTGTTCTTCATCTGTGTTTATCCTCTTCATCTGTGGTTGAAAAACTCTTAAACTGACAGGATTGGGCGTCTCGTCACGAGATGCGCCACTCGGGCATTCTCCTATTCCAGCTTGTTCATGAGGTTGACGAGATAGTCTTTCGCCCATTTCGCACGCTGGAGCATGTCGGCGGTGCTTTCATTGGGGCGGGAGGATAGCTCGAGAATCAGCGTGCCGGAGAAATGGTATCGACGCAGTTCGTAAACGAACCACGCCCAGTCGATGTGGCCTTCGCCGGGAGCGAGGTGTTCGTCGCGGTCGCCGCGGTTGTCATTCACGTGGACGAGGTGGAGGTGACCGGAAAGTTTATGAATGACCGTGCCGAGCTCACGGGCAAGAAAGGCGTGCCCGGTATCGAGACAAGCGCCCACTTCGCAATTTTTGATACTGCCCAACAGATAGAGCATGTCGTTGATGTGGCCGAAAAGCAGGTGCGGCAGCATGTTTTCCAGCACGAGGTGGACGCCGAGCTTACAACAGCGCTCGGCGACGATGTTGAGCGACTGAGCGGCGTTTTTCATACGGTCCAGAAACTCATGCTCCGGCGGGCGGCCCTCGCGCTCCGGGCCGGGGTGGAGCACCATGTTTTTCACCCCGAGCACGGCGGCGGCCTCGCAAGCGACGACCAACTCGTGCACAGCGGCAGCGCGTCTGCCGGGATCGAGGTCCGTAATATCGATCTTATCCGCGAATGGGGCGTGGAACGACACAGGCCGGATGCCGAGTGACCGTAATTGATCGCTGGCCCGCGCGACGTCGTCCTTGTTATGATAGTCCAGATGCGCGGGAAACGAACAGACCTCGATAGACTCGAACCCGCTGTCTCGGATCTCGTGAAGCACGTCGAAAATGGGGCGGCTGTAGAAGCAGCCGGTGGACAGGCCGATGTTCCAGGGTGTCATGGATTTGGTGGTTGGGTTAGAAGTTCATAATAGCGGGCAAGCGAGCATTCGCCGGCCGGTGGTCCTGAGCAGAAGCCTTTTTCCCGAGTGGAAATGCAGTTGAAATCCACCAATTCGTCCACGCCCGTCGCCCACAGCCCGGCGAAGAGGCGGGTGTAGAAATCAGCGCGGGTGCCCGCCTCGTATTCGTTCCAGTTCACGCCCCAGCCGTGGATCGGATTCTCAAACTTCGAGCGAATGAGCCCAGCGATGTGGCGCGGGTGCCAGCCCTCCGCGAGTAAGGCGCGGGTGACGAGCTGCATGCCAGCGGGTTTCAGGAGGCGGTCGTTTGGATAGAGAAGCAGATCCCTCACGCAGGGAGCGAGCGTCTCCAGCGGGATGCGGTCGTAGGTGTCCGGCCATTGCTCCTTGGGATCGTGATAAACGGAGTAGTAGTGCTCGTGGAATTTCCGCAGGGGAGACGCGAGATACTCGTCCAGCATGCGCCCAGTCCCCCTCTCCTGCTGCGGAATGCGGCCGCTCGCACGGTGGGCGAGCTCTTTCACCGATCCCTCGTCCTCTCGGCAGCGGATCGCCTGACGCACGTCCATTTCGTGCAGCGGGATAGCGCGGAAACGGGGCAGCGCATGCTCGATTCCCATGTCGCGGGCGAGACCATTGAGCCAGGGTTTCAGATAGTTCGTATAGGGCATGCGGACCATTCGGGTGTGGAGAGGATCGCCGTATTCAGAAATATCGATCGAGATCATTTCCCGCTGCATGGTCGCACACGGGCCCACGTGAACGGCAGTGATCTCCACCGGCAACAAAGTGCGCGGCGCGGCCTCCCACTTGATCCGGTGGGCAAGGTATTCCATCAGCAGGGCGATGGCGGTGAAAGTCCCTAGCTGATCACTGCTGATCTCGGAGCCCACGCCGTCCCCCAGCCGTTCCATGCAAGCGGCCACGAGCTCCGGCGAGGGCTTGAGCGCCGCGATCCGCACCGCGACCTCGGAGTGAAACGGCACCTGCCAGACGAAATGATGGCCCTGACCGGTGATCAGATGCAGTGGCTGGATCCCCCACTCCAACAGCAGCGCCTCGATCACCCGCACCACCGGCTCCTGCAGCTCGAAGGTCCGCTGCGGATCGATGTAGGCCTCGCCGGGTGCGTCGAAATTCACATACTCGATATCGAGGTGGAGCAGCAGGGACTCGCGATCAGCAAGGGAGCGGGCGATGTCCAGTTCGCGATCAAGAAACCACTGGAGATCGAGCGGTGGATGCAGTTCGGAGCGTTGGAAAAGACAACCGTCCGAGTGGGTGAGATACACCGCCGTGGCGGCCTCCAGAGTTTCTCCGCCCAAATACTCCACCAAGCGCTGCCGGACGGCGGGATCTTCATAAAACGAATTCATCGGATCGAGGGAATAGGAACACAACAAGCCCAGAGGACCTTACAAAACCGGTAAAAGGGCAACTCCATCCAGTAGTCTCCCTACCACACGGATACAAGGTGAAATTTGTAACCAAAGGCTTCTCCGCAAGACCAGGAGAACGTGCGTCGGTGGCACGCCACCCCGCGAGCGAGGGCCAGCGTTGATCGCGGGGTGGAGGTTGAGATTACGTGTGAGCATCCATAACAAAGGGGCTAGTGGGAGTTGCCATCCACGGCTTGTTAGCCCACTGTTGTTCTCTGTGACGCCACCAGTGCAACCCGATCCCCAAGCCACTCAGCACGAGGGAAAAAATCAGCATGGAAATCGGCAATAACCAGTGATGCGAGAAGTAATCAATCCGTGACTGGCTCGGAGAAGTCTTGAGGTAGCGAATCGGTATGGCATCTCCAACTTCGAACTCCCGCCCATCGCCTGTCGATGATCGATCAGTGAACTTCTCGCCAGTGGCATCCTTGTAGGCGTATACTGGATTTCGACTCACGTGACCCTCGCCGTCCTTCCGCTCGACAATCTCCGTGACCACCGCACTCGTCTGAATGCTGTTGGCAAGGAAGTAGGTTGAATAGACCGACGGAACCAATAGCCGTCAGGAGAAAAATGCCTCCTCCGATGAAACACAAAATCCACAGTATCGGTGAAACTGGGCGTCCGGTTCTAAAAGTCGCGCCCAATGACATCCCCTTCGTGATGCCGATCATGAAGCCAATCGCCATCCCACCGAGGAGGGTAGCGATGAACGCTATTACGAGGACAAGGGAGAATTCCAGAAGTGAGGTAAGAATACATAAAGTCCGTCGGTCTCAGGAAACGAATTCTCCGCTGTAGTTGCCATTACTAACACTTCCCGCTTCCTCTCCGCCGCTCCGTTGAGATCCATCTGGTCGGTTCTGCCCGTGGAATCAATTGATGTCACCGTTACAACATCACCCACCGACAACGGGCCCTTGATACGCCTGTCGATACGGAACTGCACACTTGTCAGCCATCGATCGCCAATAAGGTGTGATACAACGACATGCTGTGGCACGCCCACCAAGGTCAATGATGCTTCGTGTGCCAACCACTCAGGCGTGCTGCCCGAGGAAACCGCAGCAACAAGACGCCCTAAGCAAAGGGCTGTCATGATGGTAATCAAGAAAAGTGAGCGCATTGGTAGAATTCTCCGGCGATTAAGGTAACCATGACTCGAGCGCACTCGTGACGTTCCTCAAATAGAATATGGTATGGGAAACTTTTGAGATTGAATGGGGTCATGAATGGGGTGGTTCGGGGTCCCGTCATCTTTAAATCCGAGGACTGGTACCATTTACTCTGTGAGCTACGACCCCATTCAGCAGATCCTTCAGTCCTGCTGGGGATTCACGGGTTCCAGGTTTCCGGGAAGAGCAAGCACTTCGGCTGGTTCGGATCGTAGAGGATTCGCACCGGCTGCGAGGAATCCATCCGCTCTTCGACGAGCGCGATTTCCCTCGGATCATGGCTGCTCCTCACCACCGCGCGCCCGTCCTCGGCAAAAGCCAGGTGGATTTTGAAGACGAATTGCTCACTGTCCTCACTATAAATGGCGTGGGTATTTTCCACGGCGATCACTTTCGCGGTGCCTACCCTGCCATACCGCAGAAGCCTTTTCCCGCGACGCTTTTGGTAGAGAGTATGGATCAGAAGGCCGCCAGCCATGAGAGGAAATATCATGGCCAGAAGACCGAACGCGGTTGACGCACCCGACCTGGCGCCTATCGGGACGGCGAGCGCCGGATTGGATTCAAGATAGCGGACCGGGATCGCCATCCCTTCCCGCCATGAACCACCGCTGGTGTAGGCCGTGCCTTCCCTGCCTGCGCCGGAGTCGGGCTGATAGGAAAAGCGATATTTCCGGACTTTTACGTCGTTGATATTGAGGATGGTGTCCTCCGCCGAAAGGATTTTTCCAGGAACCGTCCGCGAGGGACCCTGCCGGATTTTTCTATCGCGCAACAGGTGGGTCGGGAAGAAAATCCCACTTAACAGTAATCCGAAAGCCAAGGCCATCGTTGTGATGGATACCAGAACCGAATGACCTTTGAGGGGCATCGCGGCTTTCCTTACCGATGGCGGAACGTCCCTCGGTGGCGGCATGGATAAAAACGAGTCGCGCTCCATCCTCCATGTTTCCTGAGCGATCATTGGAGGCAGATTGCTTTCCCGAGCATTGGATCGCCAGCGGAAAATACCGAAATGTGAATAGGGTCAGGTCTCTCGGATTAACATTTCGATAGGGTGAGTCCTTAGAATCGGGCGCAAGTAATCAATTCCTCGGTGTGAGCAATTTTGCAGCTGCCGGGCGAGGGAGTTCGCCGGTGGCCGCGTGTTGGGAAGCCTGTTCGTGGAGGTTTGCGGCGCTTTCCTCACCAAGCCACGGGTGAGGATCTTCGGTGTAGTTCCCGGCTCCTTCTTCATATTGCTGGATGAACCGGGCGTAGCCCACGGGGCCAAGCTCGCGAATGAGGATGGCTTTGGCTTGCTGGTTGAGTTCGGCAGTGAGTGTCATGGCAGTGAGACGATGTCGATGGGGTTGAGCAGGGATACCATCAGGTGCTCCTGATGCCGCTGAGATTTTTTGAGAAGTCGGTCATCCGCTCACACCGAATAAGGAAAGCGCACTCTCGGATCGTCCACACTAAAGTCCTTGGTATTCCGTGTGACCAAAATGCATCCCCCGCAATCGGCACTTGCTAGAATCACGGCGTCAGGAAGCTTCAATCTCAATCTCTGCCTTTCCTCCACTGCCTTCCGCGCCACTTCGGGCGAAAGCTCGACTCTTTTCATGGACTTGAAGAGCGCTTCTGCGGATTCGCGATCCTCGTCGGTATCTGCGCCACACATCACTTCCATCCAGGAAATGACCGAATAGAGCGGCGGGTCGTAGCGGTCGATTTCGACTTTGGCATCGGGAACCCCTTGAAGATAGTCGATCAGAACATCACTATCGATCACCGCTTTCATCGATCCCACTCCTCGCGAAGGTTTTCGACGAAGGTGCGGGCATTAAGATTTTTCTTCTGCCAAGCGCCGAACGCTATTTCCCTTCCAGCCTGTTGCTGATTCGCCAACATGCCCGCGAGTGCCCTTCGCACTGCTTCAGCCTTGGAAATTTTTTCCGCCTTGCACCATTCCGCAAGCGCCTGCGCCTGCGCATCAGGAAGGTCAATAATCGTTCTCATGATGACGTCATCATGCATCAAACCGAGTTCCTGGCAAGTTTGAATTTCCCAGACGGCTCGCAGGGAGTGGATGATGATTCATGATTTTGACCTCCGGTCACTCGCCTGCCGTGCGCAGTTCCAATTGTTCATCACTGTTTATGCAGAGCGCTCGGATGGTGGTGCGGCCGATATCCAATTCTCCGACAATGTGGAGGCCGTCCCAGCGGAAATGTTCATCCCAGTGCTGTTGGCGCGGGTGGAAAAGCAGGGTCACCGCCTGGGTCTGGGGATCGATGAATGGGGTCATGAATGGGGTCAGGTCTTGCGGATTAACAATTCGATAGGGTGAGTCCTGAGAATCGAGCGCAAGCACTCAATTCTTCGGTGTGAGCAATTTTGCACCTGCCGGGCGCGGGATTTCACCGGTGGCCGCGAGTTGGGAAGCCTGTTCGTGGATGCTTGCGGCGCTTTCCTCAGCAAGCCACGGGTGAGGATCTTCGGTGTAGTTCCCGGCTCCTTCTTCATATTGCTGGATGAACCGGACGTAGCCCACGGGGCCAAGCTCGCGAATGAGGATGGCTTTGGCCTTCTGGTTGAGTGCGGCGTTGAGTGTCATGGCAGTGAGACGATTTCGAATGGGGGAAGGTTCAGGCCGAGAATTTTCTGACAACCGGAAGGGATGTAGGTATAACTCAGGCAATGACTCTGACTTCTTTTCGTAAGTCCTCGTTCTTGGCGTGATAGGCTTTCTGGAAATCGAACTGTCCTTGCAGGCGGATGAGTAATTCTCCCGGAATACCAAAACAGAACTGGATGCGCAGGGCGATGCTGGCGCTTACGCCTTTTTTCTGCCGGATGACGTCGCTGAGCTGGGCCTTGCTAATATTCATGGCTTTCGCGGCCTCGAGCTGAGTGAGGCCATGATGGGCAATGGTGTCCCGGACGAGGGCGGCGGCGGGGTTCGATAGAGGTTTTGGAACCTTGAGAGGATCCCGAGGAATGGCGGCTGTTTGCATTTTCATTTTCGGTTCGTTTCAGTGGGTATCTTCGATTCGGACGAGTTCGACGTTTTTCATTTCCCCGTTTTCCCATTGAAAGGTGATGCGCCACGGGGATTTCCGGGAGTCGGCATCGATTGAGTATTTCGAGCTTCCCTTGAGCTTGTGGTAGTGGAAGGCGGGAATGAGCAGGAGCGTTTTTTCATCGGATTCATTGAGGGTGGCGAGGCGCGCGAAGGCTTTGACAGGGTTGAGAGTCCCGAGTTTGTTGAGTTCCTTCCGGCTCAGTTCCTCACCGAGAAAGAGTTTCTCGATGATGGAGAGAGCGGAAAGCGGAGGGGTAGGGGCTCGCGGTCGAGTCACTACCCGGCTGAGATCCGACTGAGACAGTAGGGACACATTTTCCTAACTCAAGAAGCCGGTCAGCGGGCTGGTGGCGTGGGCGTGGTCGATGGGCTCGGGGAGGCCGAGTTCGTAGGCGGTGCGGCCAGCTTCGACGGCTTGCTTGAAGGCAATGGCCATTTTTTCCGGATCGCTGGCGATGGCGATGGCGGTGTTGATGAGCACGGCATCGGCTCCGAGTTCCATGGCTTCGGCAGCGTGGCTGGGGGCGCCGAGTCCGGCATCGACGATGACGGGGACGATGGCCTGCTCGATGATGATGCGGATCTGGTCACGGGTGACGACGCCGCGGTTCGAACCGATGGGCGCGCCGAGCGGCATGACGGTGGCGGTGCCGACTTCCTGGAGGCGTTTTGCGAGAACGGGATCGGCGTTGATGTAAGGGAGGACGGTGAAGCCTTCCTTGACGAGAATTTCAGCGGCTTTGAGGGTTTCGATGGGATCGGGAAGGAGGTAGGTGGGGTCTGGGTGAATTTCGAGTTTCACCCATTTCGGCAGGCCGGCGGCATAGGCAAGGCGGGCGAGGCGGACGGCCTCCTCGGCGTTCATGGCCCCGCTGGTGTTCGGAAGGAGCAGGTATTTTTCGGGATCGATGAATTCGAGGATGTTTGCGTAGGGATCCTTTTTCCCGGTGAGGTCTGCGCGGCGGAGGGCGACGGTGACGATCTGCGTGCCGCTGGCGGCGAGTGCATCGCGCATGGATTCGTTGGACGGGAATTTCCCGGTGCCGAGGAAAAGGCGGGAGCTAAATTCACGACCGGCGATGGTGAGGGTGGACGACATGGAAGGGAGTTGAGAGTCGGTGGTTGAGAGTTGAGAGTTCAAGAGATCAGATTTTCAGAGAGCCATGCCTCGAAGGCGGCGTGGTCTTTGAGATCGTATTGCCAGGTGCGGAAGCCGAGCTCGCGGCCGGTGGCGATATTCTGCGGGAGATCATCGATGTAGAAGGTGTTGGCGGGATCGAGGGCGTGGGTGTCGATGGCGTATTGATAGATCTCCAGATGGGGCTTGATGGAGCCGGTGAGGAAGGAGATCACGCCGTCGTCGAAGAGGGAGAACTGCGGAAACTCCTCGAAGATCCACGGATAGTGGATGCCGTTGATGTTGGAGAAGAGAATGAGGCGGTGGCCGTCTGCAGAGAGCTTGCGGACGCATTCCCACATCGGTTCGTTAGGCGTGAAGATCTGCTGCCAAGCATGGCAGAAATCGGCAGGCGTGGCGTCGCTACCGAGCACATCGAGCGCCCAGGTGACGTAACTTTCCACATCGATTCTGCCGGTTTCAAACTCGTCCTTGCGCTCCAAGAGTCGGGTGAGGCGGGCGGTGATGTCGGGTGTGCCGGGCGGGAGGAGGCGGGTGAGCGAGGATTCGAAATCAAAGTCGAGAAGCACGCGGCCGATGTCGAAGAGGAAGGTCATGGGAGAGGATTGATGGTTTGGAATTTGATAATTGATGGAAAGAGGAAGATTTTTTTAATCGGCCTTTTTCGATTCTCTATCCTTGATCTCTGTCAGAATGAAGCGTGCGGCGGCGATGGCACCGGCGTTGCGGCCGTGGCGGATGAGGGCGTTTTTCATGGTGCGCCAGCCGGCGGCGTGGTCGGCAAGAAGATCGGTGATGGCGGCGGCGAGCGCGGGGCCGGATTCCGCTAAATGGCCGGCACCGATGGATTCGAGCAGGCGGAGATTTCCCTCTTCCTGGCCGGGAACGAGGTGGTGGATGAGCATCGGACAGCGGGCGGCGATGGCTTCGTGAGAGGTGGCACCGCCGGCCTTGCCGACGACGAGGTGGTGGCGATTCAGAAGCTGCGGGACCTTTCGGGTCCAGCCGATGAGGCGGACGCGGTGTGGGTAGGCTTTTTGGATTTCCCGTGCATCGCGGTAGAGCAGGCGGACGTTGCGGCCCATCACGATGGTGAGGGTGACGGCAGGCGAGGCGTCGAGCAGGGCGCGGCAGTGGGTTTGGAGGAGTTTCAGCTTGGCGGTGGGGAAATAGAGGATGCGGAAGGGATTGCAGGCGTCTGACGGCTCGATGGGGCTGAGTCTCGAAAACGAGGGATTCACCGGGAAGCCGGTATCGATGATTTTTTCTGGAGGTAAACCGCTGCGGATCATGCCCTCGCGAGTGGCGGGATCGGTGACGAGCCAGAAATCGGTGGGCAGGCGCAGCCACGAGGCGTTGATCTCGATGGAGTCGGTGATGATGGTGAAAACGGGCAGTTTTTTTCCGGTTTTCGCGAAAATACGCGGCAAGAAATACGGGTAAAGCGGGAAGGTGCTAACAATCACATCCGGCTGAAAATCCTCGATCAGAGTGCCGAGGGCGTTTTCCGGAGCACCCATGATCGGGGAGCGCTTGCGGCTGAAATCGCAGCGGTCGGTGGAGCGGTAGATGGCGGCCCACAGCCGGGGGAAATGCGTGATGCAATAGCGGTAGGCCGCAGCAACGAAACTGGTGAAACGTGGCGAGCCGAGCATACAAGGGTCGCCCACTTGGGTGACCACGCCCATGGCATCAAGGGCCAACGCCAGATTTCTAGCGGCACTATTGTGCCCCTCGCCGAAAGCGGCGGTGATGATGAGGATGCGCGGAGAGGCGGGCATGGCGGTGACGGGGAGAGATTTAGAGTGAGAGTTGCGTTGCGTCGATGGGCTTTTACGCTTTTCCTTCCGCTGCGAATGGCACGTAAGGAAAAACGTTTCGATCTGAGGCCAGTGGACGAGGAGGCCGAAAAGCACCGCACGATCGCCCGGATCGGGCGCAAAGGCTTCATGCCCCAGAAGGAAGCACCTGTCCGGCTGAATTTGCCCCTCAAAGACCTAAAGTCTGCTCACCGGCTGGAAATCCCTTCGCGAGAAAAGTCAGGCCAAAGAAAAACCGAACCGGGAATCGAGGCACTAATCGAGACGAATACCGGAAATCCCCATCAAATGGAAGAAAGCTGGGGCTCGGTGACAGCGCAACACAGGAACATCCCGTGGGGTTGGTTTGTGCTGATCGGCCTCCTGCTCGGAGGCAGCGTGATTTGGTCGCTGACTCGTGTGAGTGAGTCGGACGACAAGGCACACGAGATCCGGATTGCGGCGGAAAACGTGTTGATCGATGATGAAAAAGAGAACCAGGAGGCGACCCAGCTCATCGACACAATCCACCTGACCACCAAGCAACTTTTCGATTCCACCACCATCGATTCGCTTCTGAAATTCGTCCGCCAACCAGACCGCGTGCGTCCGCTGATGGAAATCTATTATGCATCCCGCCCGATCGCCGCTTCCCGGCTGCATGAATTTCAAATGCTCCAACCGCTCACGCTCGGAAACCATGGCAACTACTGGATGGCCGCAGTGGAACTCGATAACAAAGAAAAGCGCAACGTCCTGTTGGAGATCCTACCGTCCGGTGAGGCACGCATCGACTGGGAAACTTTAGTCTGCTATCAGCCGATGAAGTGGGATGATTTCGCCACGAAAAAACCCCGTGGCAAGCCTATGGACTTCCGAGTTTACGTGGAGCAGGATAATTTTTTCAGCCATGAATTCGCCGATTCTAACATCTGGAACTGTTTCCGCCTGACCGCGCTGGACAGCGAAGAAACGCTCTTTGGATACATCAAATCAGAGAGCGCTCTCTCTCGGGAAATTATTGAGCAACTCCAGCACAACGGCAGTCGCCGGGCATCCATGGTCCTCCGCCTGGTCATCCCCGAGGCGATGCAGTCCCACAGCGGCGTCCTCGTTGAAAAGCTCATGAGTCCACGCTGGCTCTACATAGATCCGCCCGCGCCTTGAACTTGATTTCCATCCCTCTCCCCTGTCTCCGCTTGCCGTGATTCAAAATCAACCCAGCACCCTGCCCGCCCGATTTCCTACAGTCCTCGCCGGTGCATCCATCTTCCTCGCGATCCAATACGGCCTTGCCCTCAGGCACCTCGCGACCTCCTCGGGCGGCATGGAAAACAAGTTTAGCGCCCTCGCCCGCGATCAATACATGGGCTTCCTGGTTTCCCAAAACCTCCAGATGCTACTTGCTTACGTGGTGCTCGCACTCGCCGCTGCCGTGCTCATCCAACCCTTCGCCAACGCCTGGACCCGTCATTCTAACTATCGGAAAAAGCCAGCCGTCATGCTCCGCTGCTTTTTTCTAACGTCGTTGATCCATGGCTATTTCACTCTCCGCCTGGTGGAGACGCGCCCGTATTTCCTTAGCGAAGGAGAATACGGGCAGTGGTATTACAAAGCGCTGGATTTCATTCCGCAGGCCATCAAGCCCACCTCGCTCTTCGGGCTTTTTACTCTACTGCCAGTCGCCGTTCTGCTGATCGTGCTCGTCTGGCAGCTCCGGACTCACGGCCGCTGGGGATGGGCCGTTGCGGCGATTGTCTCGACCGCCATCGTGTCATGCCTCGGCATCGACTTATCCAGCACAACGGTAAATCCAACCACCTCTACGACTAACGGGAAGCCACTCAACGTCATGATCATCGGCTCGGACTCACTGCGCGCCGATAGTCTCGGCTGCGCCGGGTATATCCCACAGCGCTCGGACGGCCTAGCAGCAGACGGCGTTTCTCCCGTGATCGATGCGCTCGCTGCCAAGTCCGTGCGTTTTGAAAATTGTTATACCGCGATCGCCTCCACCATGGAATCAGGCACGCAACTGATGTCCTCACAGTATCCGCAGAGCCACGGCATCCGCTACATGTATCCGGACAAGCCGACGGTGGAGGCCATGCAAAAGCGCGTCGTCCCCATCGCCCGCCTGTTGCGAGAAAAAGGCTACGACACCACCGCCATCGGCGATTGGTGTGCGGGATATTATGAAGTCGTCGGTCTGGATTTCGAAAATCTATCCGTCTCCAGCTTCGACAATTTCAAAATCTACATGAGCCAGGCGGTCGTCATGGCGCACTTCGTAGTGCCGCTGTATTTCGACAATCCCGTCGGCTACAAACTCTTCCCACAGCTTGAGGCCTTCGCCCAGTTCGTCACACCTCAGGTCGTCACCCAACGCGTAGAAAAACGCCTCGCCGCCGTGGCGAAAAGCCAGAAGCCATTCTTCTGGCACGTCTTCTACTCCTGCAACCACCTCCCCTATGGCAGCGCGGAACCCTATAACACCATGTTCGGCGATCCCTCATACGTCGGAAAAAACCGGGGCAAAGTGGACTTCGATATCGATAAATTCATCGGCGGCACCGATCTAGAGTCCAAATGGAAAGCCCTGCCGCCCAAGGAAATCAATCAGATCAAAGCCCTCTACGACGGCTGCACCCGGCAGTTCGACGGATGTGTGGAAAAGATCCTCGCGTCACTGAAAGCCAACGGCCTCGCGGACAACACCGTCGTCATCGTCACCGCCGATCATGGCGATGACCATTACGAGCCTGGTGTCACCCTCGGCCACGGCCTCACCTTCAACGGCGGCCTCCAAGCGAACCACGTCCCTATGATCGTCCACATCCCCGGCGTCGAGCCGCGCGTGATTCCAGAGACAGTGAGACTCATCGACGTCATCCCCACCATCGCCGATCTAACTGGTATTGAAAAATCAAAAACCTGGCAGGGTCAGAGCTTCGCCGGATGGATCAAAAAAACCGAGACTCCCGTTTACCGCCCGTTCTATGGCGAGACAGGATTTCCCTTCATCCAGTTCACCGTCCCCGGCGTCGAGCGGCCGAAGCTCCCCGCCATGGACGAGCTCACCTACATCGAAAAGGACTTCAACTATCAGTTCGTCCTCAAGGACAAGTATCGCGAAGTCCTGATTAACGCGAAACAACGCTGCCTGAAAACCCGCCATTGGAAAGTCGTCTGCACCCCCACTGCGCAAGGCGGCCGCCACTTTGGGCTCTTTAATATGACTACCGACCGCTACGGCGAGAACGATCTCCGCAGCCAGCGACCCGAAGTCCTCGCTCCGATGCAGACCGCACTCGCGCGCTGGATGGATGAAAAAATCGAATCCTCCATCGCAGAAATTTTCCCCGGAGGAGAGCCCGACTGAGCAGTGCTCGCTAGAATTCGTTGGCGATCACACCGCCATTTTCATTTTTGCGCCGAGTGTGCTTGGGCACTTTATCCGCACCAGCGGCTGCTGAAATCCGGCAGCCTCCTCCGTTTGCGATAACGCCCGTTTTTTCCTCCCGCATTGCCGCTTGAGTTTTCGCGACCCGGCAGGCAGCTTCTCGGCGCAGCTATGAAATTCCACGCACCGCTCTTCGCCCTCGCCTCGATTACCTGCCTCCACGCAGCGGAAATCCCCAAAGTTTTCGAAGGCCTGATGGACCAGAACCTCCCGGTGCGCGGCCAGATCGGCGTGGTGATGCCGCCACCTGAAATCGACAAATATGTGGCCAAGGTGGAAGTAGCCGCACGCAAAGATCCCAAATGGTTCAAGGAATTTTCCGGCAGCTCGAAACCCGGTGCCCCGCTACCGTATGACGAACGCCTCGGCCTCACCAAGGAGGAGTATGAAGAGTATCTCAGACTCTGGAACCAACGAGAGTTCAAGTCCATCGAAGACGTCGTCCTGCTCCTCCGCAATAGCGCGGAAAACACTTGGACCTTGAGTGCCACCGGCAGTGGCAGCGTCCTCACCACCCTCCGCTACATGGCAAAGGAAGACCTAATCCGCTCACCTAACGGCGACCTGAAACGCATCAAGGAAATCGAGGCAGATCCTTCCAGCATCCTCGGCGCTTGGACAGGACACGAGTGGAAATTCGAGGAGGAAACCGGACTGGGTAAAGTGAAGGAAAATTTCGCCGTCGGTCAGTTTGCAGACAAGAAATTCGGCCTCATCGTCTATCGGGCGCAGGAACTTTCCAGCGAGGGAACGCGACTTCTCGACAAGAGCCTCGTTATCCGTTTCCCAATCGGCAAGGGTGGTCAGATCAAGGAACCCACTGCCGCACCCACCACTCCGAAAGCCCCCGCCAAGGTGCCTGCGAAACCTACCACAAAGAAGAAGTAAGCCATGGATGACGAAGCCCCGATTGGCGAAAAACGCCGGGGCTATCGCCGCTGGTCGTGGCTCGTGCCGACTCTTTTGATCCTGCCGGTCCTCACGTTTTTTCTGAGCAATCTCTGGCTGGCCACACCCTGGGCGCGACGCTGGATTGCCACAAAAATCGAGCGCGCTACCGGGCTTGAAACCCACATCGGTAGCGCCACCTGGTCCCCATGGAACGGCGCTTCCCTGCACGCAGTGGAACTGCTGCAACCCGCCGCCCTGCGCGCAGCAATCCCGAAAGCCTTCGCCCGCATCGATGGCATCCAGATCGCTCCCGTCTGGCGCGCCTGGCTCCGCGGCCGCCTCGAAATCCGCTCCATCACACTTGATGCACCGGACCTAACTGTCCCACTCGAACTCCTTTCCTACCTCTCTAGCAGCCAAGCGGCATCTGCGCAGCCTCCAGCCCCAGCGACACCGCCGCCCGTCGCCCAGAACAATCCGCCCGCCGCGAACCCACCTGCTGCCGCGACTCCTCAGCCCCCGCCTCCTCCCAACACCGTAACAGTCCCGCCTGCGCTTCCTCCCCAACCGACCGGCTGGCTGCATTTAAAAAACGCTTCGTTTTCCATCGTCGCGATCGGCCGGAGTCATCCGCTGTTGGAAATCGCGCACACCACCGGTTCGCTCCCCATCGGTGGCGATCCAGCGCAGTCCGTTTTGAAAATCAACTCGGTTTCATTCGGAGGAAAACGTGCATTTTCCGATCTATCAGCAAATATCGATTGGAAGTTTCCCGCGCTCTCACTCAAGCCCATCGAGCTGGATTTCCAAGGGCTCAAGTTCCTCGTCGCCGGCAAGATCGCCCCGCTCGCAGGCCTGCCAATCCAGATCGAGGCACAGATTCCAAAACAACCGTTAGCCAAAACGATGCTACCATTCAATAGCGACGCCCAGGCCGCCGCGATCGCAGCGAACGTCGCCTTCCGCGGCCTGCTACTCGCTCCCGGAAGCTGGCAGGGTGATTTCCTCGCAGAAACAGCAGAACCATTGTTCCATCTATCCGGGCATGAAGCCAAGTTCGACCGCGGCAGCGCCGTCACCGTGCTGCGGGGGGGCCGACTTTCCTGTGTCGATGCCCGCCTGATCGGCGACGAACTCTCGGTGTTAGGCAATGCTACTCTGCTCGCCAATGGCATGGCCGCCGGTGTCGCGCGTATCGTCGCGCCGCCGGATAACGTGAGCTCCATCGTAAAGCAGGTTTTCCCCAATCTCCAGAATCCCTCCCTTACCCCACTCAGCACGGCGCAGCGCAGTGCCTTTGATCTGGAAGCATTCGGCAGTATCAGCCAGCCATATCTGCGGCTGGGCAAGGACGGCCCGATCTTGAGTTTAAAAAACGCAAATCCACCGCCATGAGAATCATCGCCGGAAAAGCCGGACGCATCGCCATCAAGGTGCCATCCGCCGTCGCCCGCCCCACTACCGACTTCGTCCGTCAGGCGGTTTTTAACATCCTCGGCGAAAAAGTGGAAAACGCCCGCGTGCTCGATCTCTTCGCTGGCTCCGGCGCGCTCGGACTTGAGGCCCTCAGCCGTGGAGCCGCCACCTGCACCTTCGTGGACGAACACCGCCAAGCCATCCAGGTCATCACCGAAAACCTAACCAAAGCCCATCTCGATGGCGGTCACCCGGTGAAAGCGGAGGTCCAGCTTTTCCTCAAGCGCGACGCCGCAAGCTACGATCTCATTTTCGCCGATCCTCCCTATTGGAAACACTACGGCGACAAAGACCACGTCACCGATCTCCTGAAAAGCCCCCTCATTCCCCCGCGTCTCGCTCCTGATGGCTGGTTCATCACGGAAATCTCCTCCAACCAGAAAACCCCCGAAGCCGAAGGTTTCACCCTAATCGCCCGCCGCGAATATGGCAGCAGCGCGATCCTGATTTACAACACAAAGTAGTCTAGGACTTCAGTCCGTTCTTAAGATTCAAACAGCATTGCACTGAATTCATAAACTACGCCTTAAAGCATTTCCGCTTTTGTCAGCCCGAACCGTTCCCCCCACCCTAACACAAAACATTCTCGCAAACCCGCTTTGGAAGGATTCTCGGCAATGTACCGTCGATAATGATTCAACTGGGCCTCGCTGCGCACGATGTGATCAAAAGCCTCTGCCTGCCAGAGGCTCCCGACCCGTCCTGTGATCTGGTTGATCTTCCTCGCGCTCGCACCTTTCCATAACTTCATGATTGCTCCCAAGCTAGCGGTGAACTCACCATGAAAAGCCCTGCGCTCCGCCTCGGGAAGCTGATCCGCATCAGCATCGGGTGCGAGTCCGTGCATTCCTAGCCAGCGCGTCCGCTGCTCTATCCAATGATTTCTAACCTCCTCGGGCATTGCGTCGGCAAGACGCGTGGTGATAAAATAAGTGCGGCCCCACTGCCGCCAATGAGGCAGCTTCAGACGATGGCGCTATACCGTTTCGTCGTGACTGTATGGCGTAAAACCCATAAACCTAGATGTGATTTTCGCGAAAAAGTAGTCAAGCACTTCTGTCTGCTATTTTAAATTCAAGACGAAGAACGGACTGAAGTCCTCGACTACTCTTCTCCCGTCGCCTATCCTCACCTCCGATGCGTTTCACCCTCGCCCTCACGATCTACCGGCTGCTGCTGCCGCTGCTATTTCTAGCAGCGTTTCCCGGCTGGATTGTGAAAATGCTGCGGCGCGGCGGCTTCGGCACCCGCTTGGGAGAACGTGCGGCATTTTATACCCAAGCCAGCGACTTCGAACCCTGCGGCGCGGTGCACGTCCACGCCGTGAGCGTCGGTGAATCACTGCTCGCTCTCAAACTGATCCGCGAGTGGCTGTTGCGTGAGCCCGGCCGCCGATTCGTGCTCGCCACCGGCACCGCCACCGGACACGCCGTCGCCACAGCGGCGGAAATTCCGAATCTGCGAGTCACCTATTCGCCGTTGGATTTCATTTCCATGGTCAGCCGCTACCTCGACCGCTTCGAGCCCTCGCAGATCGTTCTCATCGAGGGCGAGGTCTGGCCACACCTCTTGCTCGCCTGCCAAAAACGGCGCATTCCCGTAAGCATCGTCAACGCCCGGATGTCACCTCGTTCGTCACGCCGCTATCGGAAATTCGCGCCTTGGATCAGGCCGCTCTTTGCGGTATTGGATGTCGTCGCCATTCAGGAACCGGATGATTCCGACATTTGGCAGGACCTGGGAGTTACGCCGGAACGCATTCACGACACCGGCAGCCTCAAGTTCGATCCCGGCAGCGGCACGCGCCCCACCAGCCGACCGGAGTTCAAACAGATCCTCGATGCGTTCGGGAAAAACCGGCCCATTATCCTTGTAGCCAGCACTTTTCCCGGAGAGGAAACTCTCATGGCACAAGCGATCAAAACCGCAAGCCCCGGCAGTCTCGCTGTGATTGTCCCCCGCCACGCCGAGCGCCGGTTAGAAGCAAAAACAGATCTCGAACGCGCCGGCTTCGAAGTCATCCTGCGCTCGGCTATCTCCCCTGCTCGCGATTTACAAAACGCCTGCCTCGTCATCGACACCACCGGCGAGCTGCGCGATTGGACAGCCCACGCGGATGTCGTCATCATCGGTAAAAGTTTCCTTTCCACCGGTGGCCAGAATCCCTGCGAAGCCATCCTTGCCGGAAAACCGCTCGTCACTGGCCCGCACATGGAGAATTTCCAACCACTCACCTCCCGCCTCCTCGCTAACGGCGGATGCCTGCTAGCCCGCGATGCCAGCGAACTCCCTAGCGCCATCCTAACCGCACTCGATCCCCGCAAAGCGGAGACCCTGACCGCAAACGCCAGCGCCCTGTTGGTTCACCACGAAGGTGCGACAAAAAGAATCGTGGATCTTCTCATCTGTCACGATCCGAAAACCCTTCGCTAAATGTTCAAACGGATCAGCCTGATCATTCTGATTGCGAGCGCGGTCCTCGGATCTTCCTTGCTCTGCGCCAACCACAATTGGCATCCACTCGCGGGCGGGGCGAAAGCGGATCGCATCCTCGTTGAAAAAGGTGCACGCAAACTCACGCTTTTCAGCGGCACACAATCCATCAAAACTTACTCCGTCTCGTTGGGGCGCAAACCGGTTGGCCCGAAAAACCACGAGGACGACAACCGCACGCCAGAGGGTATCTATACCATCGACAGTCGCAACGCCGCCAGCAGTTACCATCGGGCGCTGCATATCTCATACCCGGACAAACACGAACGGTCCGAAGCAACCAAGCGCGGGCTGCCGCCGGGTGGCGACGTCATGATTCACGGAATCGTGAATGACTATGGTTGGATCGGCGCGTTCCACCGCTGCCGTGACTGGACTTCCGGCTGCATCGCCGTGACCGATTTCGAGATCGATGAAATCTGGCGGGCGACACCTAACGGAATCAGGATCGAGATCCGGCCGTGACGTTTCCGTATCTTATCCCGCATTCATCTCCGCCTTGAAACGCGCGATGTCCACCGTCTCCAGGTAGCGGCGCAGTTTCGGATAGATGCCGGCGTGGTAGCCGTAGCGCGGTGTGATGAATTCCGCGATGGCCTGATCGCGCGACCAACCGTCGACGGCCATCCGGTAAAGCGCGACGACGGTCCCGGTCCGATCGGAACCGTGCCAGCAGTGGACGAGAATCGGACCGCGCGCGTCCCGCAGGATTTTCACGGCTTCGACGAGTTCCTGCTCGCGGATTTGACCGGGGTTCATCGAGACCCGATGGAGATTTGCCGCAGTGCTCTTCGCCGCCGCTGAATCGTCGTGCCACTCTCGGAGGTTGAGCACTTCCCTGATGCCGAGTTTCTGAAGTTCGGAAAAATCCGCCGCGTCTGGTTGGGCGGAGCGCCAGACCTTGGAATCCACGCGATAAAAGTTTGCGGGCGCGGCTGAGGCTGCGGTGACGAGCAGGGAGGCAAGACCGGTTTGCAAGAAATTCGTCATCGACGGAGGATTGCGCGGATGGATTTTAATGGCGATGGGAAAGTTCGCTATCAGCCGTATCGTCGCGCTGATTTTGCCGGTCGATTGGATTTCCAAGGAGGAATTTTGCTCTGATATTTGATGAAAAGCGGAGTTTGTCATTTTCAAATCAGCACCATAGGATTCGCGCCGTGAGTGATTCTGAAAACGACCCATTGAGCAGCCTACTGTCCAGCTTTGCCCTCGGACCCTCCTGGGCGCGTGCCGCCGGCGACCAACAAGAGCGCAAACCAAAGGCGTTTTCAGGCGACGGCGACCGTCCGCCGAGGCGCGACGACCGCGGTGGCGGAAACCGGGATCGTGATGGAGGATCGCGAGGCCGCGATGGTGGCGGACGCAGGGAATTTCAAGGACGCGGTGGCAATTTCAACGACCGCCGCGACGGACCGCCACGCCAAGAAGAGGCCCCACCGGCCGAGGGCGTGCGGGTGACGATTGCTCCGGATTCTAAGGCCGTGCATCTCATCGGCAAGGAAGTCCATGCAGTGGCGCGAGTCTATCCGTTGTTCGATGTTGCGAAGATTTTGTTAGCCGAGAAAGCGCGCTGTCGGGCAATCTTCGAAGCACCGGAACCCCACGCATCTCTCATCTGCGGCAAGCTGGATGAATGCGTTTTCCTCACCCGCGAGGAGGCCGTGCGCCATCTCTGGAGCTCGGACCTACGCGCTGAACTCATCGAAGAGGAAACCATCGAGGTCGAGCCACCGACTGGGAACTTCCAGGCGATCGCCCGCTGCGGCATCTCCGGCGAGTGGCTGGGCCCGGTCAATTTCCATTCCTATCAGACAAACCTGCGCCGCTTGCACCGTGAGCGTTTTGCGAACATGCCGTTCGAAATTTACTCGTCCAAGGTCCGCACCGAGCGCGGCGAGGAGGCGGTGAATGCTTGGCTGGAAACGATGAAAAAGAAGACCCGCTGGCGGCTCAAGGGCGACGGCGATGACGCATGGATCGACGACCGCGCCGAGGCCGAGCGCGCCATCGCGGCGCGTTGTTTCGACAAGGCATTCGAGGAAACCCGCAAGGCCGACGTGTCCGGCGCGGTGCCGGCGAAAAATCTATCACCTTCGCTGCTCACTTCGCTGAAACTCTCCGGCAGCCATGCGCGGAAACATCCGGCGATCCTGATTCCCGCCGTCTGCCGGGCGATCGAAGCCGAGCACCTTCCTGTTTTCAAACGCCAAGGCAAACTCCACACCGGCCCCGCCCGCCCGCATCCGCTGCCGCTCAACGCGGTGCTAGCAGAACGCCCGGGCATCATGGTCGCCTGGATCCGCGAGAACAAGCCAGCGAAGCTCGAAGGACTTTGGAAATCCGTCCTGCCGGAAGGCAGCACCGCGCCACCTGCGGAATTCGCCGCCGATCTGTTCTGGCTGCTCCATCAGGGCCACATTCTTCTTTATACCGACGACACGCTCGTCGTTCAGGAAACTCGCGAAACGGGCGCTCCCGAGGTGACCGGTGAGCCGAAGAAGAAAAAGAAAAAGAAGAAAAAAGCCAAGGAGCCAGGTGCTGTTGATAGTGAAAACGCCCCCGCTGCCGAAGCGGTGAGTGAGGAAACTCCTGCAGTTGCCGAGCCTCTGGTGGACATTGAGGAGGAAGCTCCGGTTGAAGCCGTTGCTGAACCTGTCGTCGAAACGGAGATTCCTGCTGCGGAAGTGGTCATTGAAAGTGAGACGCCGGAGAAAATCGAGCCAGAAGAACCAGCAAACTAACCGGACCGCGAAATTCATTTCGTAAGTCCATGCGAGAGCGCTGGAACTTCGGATTTCCTCATGCCACTAGCAATTCTTGGGCAGGCGAAATGAATTTCGCGCTCCCAGTTATTCAAAACAACTCGCTGCGGCGCTTGCGTTTCTCAAACAGAATCGTCTCGCGATAGCCGGCGGCTTTGGCAATTTCGATGGCTTTCGGAAAATCCCGCGCGACTTCGGATGGATTGTGGGCGTCAGAGGAAATCAACAGCCCGATGCCAGCCGAGCAAGCGAGCTCTAAGAAGCGTGGCGTCGGGTAGGCTTCAGCGCAGGGCTTATGCCAGCCCGCGGTGTTGAGCTCGATCACACTGCCGGACGCAGCAATCGCATCGATCACTGGTTCGTAATAACGGTCGAGATCACCTGCCGGGACATGCGAGAATTTTTTCACCAGATCCGGGTGGGCGAGAATGTCAAAAATCCCGCTCTCAGCCATTTCCGCGTAGGTTTTCCAATAGTGCGACCATACGGCATCCACGTCGCTTTCCGCCCAACGGCCGAGCCATTTCGGGTTATCGAAATCCCAGTCTCCCAGGTAGTGAACGGAGCCTATCAGATAGTCCCATTCGTGGCGCGAGGCGAGGTCGGCGATCCAGTTTTCGCAGCCGTTCAGCCAGTCGCACTCGAGCCCGGACCGGATCGGCAGCCGCCCGGCAGCATGGGTGCGGGCGCGTTCGATCCATCGGAAATACTCCGGCAGTTCTGCTGAGAGCATGCGCCAGTCGTCGAAGGGCTCCGGCATGCACGGCGCATGGTCGGAAATCCCGTATTCGGTGACTCCCGCGGCCAATGCTGCGTCCACGTATTTTTCCGGCTCACCTTCCGCATGGTGACAAAGCGGTGTGTGGGTGTGGTAATCTGCGGGCACTTCGGTGTTTAGGGATGAATCCGGTTGAACGGACACAAAAATCCATACTAGACTCCGCCCATGGTGCAAGCACCAGCCCCTTCAATGACCGATTTTCCCATAGAAACGACGCCCGGCAATCGCGTTACCCAATACCTTCTCGAACAGCTCCGCCGCCATCCGAAACGGGTCGTTTTCACCGAAGGCGAAGACCCGCGCGTGATCAAGGCGGCCGCCATGCTGGTGAAAGAGGAGGTGGTCGCTCCCATCTTGCTCGGCAACCGCGAGCGCATCCGCGCGCTGGCAGCGGAGCATTCGGTTTCGCTAAAATTTGTCCACATCATCGATCCACCACTGGCCTCGGACTTCGGGCTTTTTTGCCAGCGCGTGGAAAACATGGCCCGCTATCGGACGATGCAACTCGGGAAACCGGAGGAAATCGTCGCCCGCCCTCACTATTTCGGCGCGCTGATGGTGCAATACGGCCAAGCGGACGCCATCGTCGGCGGCAACCAAGCGCTGCCCGCCGCCTATTTTCGTGCCCTGCTGCACACGATCAAGCCGCTGCCGAACGTGCCGAAAATCTTCGGCGTCACTCTGCTCACTGGCTCGCATCTCAAAAACCTCGGTGGCGACGGCATCCTCTTCCTCGCCGATTGTGGGCTCATCCCAAACCCGGACGTCAGCGAGCTCGCCGCCATCGCTCTTGAAACCGGAAAATTGGCCCGCCATTTCCTCGGTCGCAAGCCGCTCGTCGCAATGCTCAGTCACTCGACAAAAGGCTCCGCCAGCACGCCGGACGCCCGCCGCATGGCCGCCGCGACATCGCTGGCGCAGGATGAGGCGATCCGCCAGTTTCTCGACATCAACATCGAAGGTGAGCTCCAGGCGGATGTCGCGCTCGACCCCGAAGCTGCGGAAATCAAAATGCCCGCCGCCGAGGTCCGCCCGACGGCCGACGTGCTCGTTTTCCCGAATCTCGACGCCGCGCACATTTCTCTAAAACTACTCCAGCACGTCGCCGGAGCCCAGAACTACGGGCAATTGATCCTCGGGCTATCCCGACCCGCCGCCCAAGTGCCGCGCACGGCCTCGGTGGAGACGATCTTCGGAACAGCCGCCGCCATCGCGGTGGAAGCCATCAAATTCCACCAACTCTACCCGGACGGAGATTTTTAAAAATCTGCGTCTGCCGCTTGATACTAAATGAAATGCGCGGTAACCGGTGTGTTCCTTAGGTTAGATTGACGCCCTTACGGGTCTGGGCTAGTTGTGCGGGGAAATGATCATCCGGAGTTTCAGCATTCTCTCACTCGTCCTCGCGTTCATCGGCACGGCCCATGCGCAATTGGCCACCTCCCTCGCCCTGAACAAAAAGCAGTATCTCGCAGGAGAACCCGTGATCGCCACGGTCACCATCACCAACCACTCGGGCAACCAAATCACCTTCACCGGCACCGGCCGCACCCAATGGCTCGATTTCCTCATCAAAGATGGCCGCGGCAATTCCATCACTCCCCGGAGCAGTTCAGCATTTGGTAAAATGACCATCAAAGCCGGCGAATCCCTCGCTCGCCAAGTCGATCTGGGCCAGCATTTCATCCTTACCGAGCAGGGAAATTTCACGGTGGGAGCCATCGTTCGGATGCCCGGTGAAACCACCGAAGGCACCAGCACCAACCGCGTGCTCTTCAATCAGAGCCCCGGACTACTTTATTGGTCCCAGACCGTCGGCATCCCCGGCGGATCCGGCCAAACGCGCCAATATCGACTTCTCAATTTCGCGGGTGACCAGAAAACCCAGCTCTACACCCAAATCGTCAATGAACGCACCGGCCAGTTCGTCCGCACTTTTCTGATGGGCGACGTCCTCATGATCCGCAAGCCCCTCGTCACCGTGGACCGCAAGCAGTGCATGCACGTGATGTTTCTCGCCACGCCGACCATGTGGGTCCACTGCACCGTCGATACTGACGGGAAACTCATCAACCGCGAGATCCATCAACGCGGTGGTCAGGGCGATCCGCAATTGCTCACCTTCGCCGATGGCACCGTCCGCGTTACCAATAGCATTCTTTACGACGAAAAGTCCGCCGCGGAAGCCAAAGCAAAGATCCGCAAAGCCTCCGATCGCCCAGCGACGACCTATTAAAGTCCCTATCAGTTTGATGGGATTTCATTTTTTGCAGGAATGGTCTTTACAATTTTTTAAAATATCAATATATCTTAAGCGTTTTTGAAACCTTTGTTTCCTATGAAAGCTTTTTCCCAATTTCTCATCATCGCCGCTCTCTTTCTCTTCAGCGGCATCACCCAGGCAGGCAACTTCAGAACTGTCGTCATCGACCCCGGCCACGGCGGTCACGACAATGGCGGCCAATGGGGCCGGGTTTACGAAAAACACCTCGCACTCGACACCGCCTATCGCCTCGAAGGCAAACTCAAGGCCCTCGGCTACAACACCGTGATGACCCGCCGCAGCGACTATTTCATCTCCCTGCCGCAACGTGTCAGCACCGGCAACAGCTATCGCAACGCGATCTTCGTCAGCATCCACTACAACTACACCTGGAAACAGGAAGTCAGCGGTTTGGAAACCTTCTACTACAGCGCCGAAGGCAAAACCCTCGCCGATTGCGTGCACAACAACCTCATCCGCCGCACTCGCACCGTGGACCGCAAGGTGAAATATGCGCGCTTCTACGTCATCCGGAATTCTGCTCTCCCCGCTGTCCTCGTCGAAGGCGGATTTGTCAGCAACTCTCTCGAACGCGACCGGATGAAGTCAGCCTGGTTCCGCGAGAGCATTGCCCAAGGCATCGTCGATGGCATCCAGCGCTACCGCCGCGGAATGTGACAATCACATTTCGGCTGCAAAGACTCGAATCCCGGCTAGTTTGCCGCCATGGGCGCAGTCACGATCTCTGAAATGCTCGCCGCAGAAGCTGCGGCAAAATTAAACGGTTGGTCCGAGGAACAGCTCCTTAACCTTGCAGGTGAACGACTTGGGCATGCCATCGGGCGCTTTTTCCCGCATCCCGGTACGGTTTTTGGCTATTTGGGAAAAGGCCATAACGCAGGTGACACGTTGGTCGCCCTGAGAATCCTGCGCGACTGCTTCAATTGGAAAATCGGAGTCCGCAGCGCGTTTGCCCTTCATGATTTCGCCTCACTCACGTTGAAAAAATGGGACGAACTCGGCCTTCGTCTGCCGCTGGACCGAATCCCTGCGTGGCGCGATATTGACGGCCCGCTTCTATTGCTGGACGGACTGCTCGGCAGCGGAGGCTCCGGCGCACTCCGCGATTCGTTGCTGCCGCTTGCCCAGGAAATGGAATGGCTCCGCCAGAACACCGGTGCACGCGTGGCGGCGATTGATCTGCCGTCAGGGATCGATGCGGATTCCGGTGAAATTTTTCCCGGCACGGTTACCGCTGATGTCACTTTCATGATTGGCAACGCGAAGGCCGGACTTCTGCGAGGACAGGCCACAAACGCGACAGGAGCCTTGGTGCTGGTGCCGGTGGAGTGCCTGACTTTTCAAGGTTCGTCCGGACTGGCAGCGATCACTCCGCAAACTTCGAACGTCGGAAAAAAGCCGCGCCCATTTGATTTTCACAAAGGCATGGCCGGACGGGTCGCTATCCTCGCGGGCTCCGCGCGCTACACCGGCGCAGCAGTTTTGGCCGCCAGCGGCGCAATCCGGGGTGGCGCGGGCTTGATCACGCTTTTCGTTCCACATGAAATCGTGTCGGTCGTTTCCGCCAAATGCCCGGCTGAAATCATCGTGCGTGGCTATGAAAATCCGCGCGAGCTGTTGGATTCTCGGTTCGATGCCCTCGTCACCGGCTGTGGCCTCGGCGAACTCAGCAGGAACATCGCCGATAGCCTGCTCGATCTCATTTCAAACTCCCCTGCCCCCGTCGTGATCGACGCCTGCGCCCTCAATCTCATCGCCGAGCGCGGAGCAAACTCGATTCTATCAGAGAATCACATCCTCACTCCGCACCCGGGCGAGCTCCAGCGCCTCGCCCCCGATCTCGCGGACCTCTCCCGTGAAGATGCTGCCCGGAAATTCGCCGAACGAGTCCCTGCCACTCTTCTTTTGAAAGGCAGCCGCACGATCATCACGCGACAAGGAGCACCGCTTTACTGCAATACGACTGGCTCACCCGGCATGGCCTGCGGCGGCCAAGGCGACCTGCTCGCCGGAGTGATTGGCGCGAGACTCGCAGCAGGCGATTCATCGCTTGAGGCCGCATCACTCGCTGCTTGGCTCTGCGGGAGGGCAGCGGAAATTTCCCTTAACGATCCACGGATATCCGAGGAATCGCTCGCCCCGACGGACGTGCTCGACCACCTCGGCGCAGCCTACCGCGATTGGAAAAACTCCGCCCGCTGACCCCGGGCATTTTACTGGCGCAGCGCAAAACCCGCTGCAAGACTCCGCTGCGCATGGAAGTTCCCCATCTACCTCACACCTGTTCGGCCATCATCGTGGCGGCAGGAAGCAGCCGGCGGATGGGATTCGATAAACTTGCTGCCGAGCTCGGCGGTGTCCCCGTCCTGCGGCGGACCGTCGAGGCGTTTCTCGCGGCAGATTCCATCGAGTCAGTCGTGATCGTCTGCCCGGAAGTGCTATGGAGTCTGCTAGACGGCATCGAGCTGAACAAATCCATCACCCGCGTCGATGGCGGCCGGGACCGACAAGATTCCGTGGCTGCGGGACTTGCGAAAATTTCCTCCCACTACGTCGCCGTCCATGACGGTGCGAGGCCGATGGTCTCCCCGGACGACATCAACCGCTGCGTCGCCGCCGCGACGATGCACCAGGCGGCGACTCTCGCACGCCGCGTTACGGAAACCCTGAAACGTTCCGACGACGAGGGATTCTCTAACGAATCGGTATCGAGGGACAACCTTTGGATTATGGAAACCCCTCAGATTTTCGGTATCGCGCTGCTCAACGAAGCCTACGCAAACGTTGCAGCGGCGGAGCTGGAAGTCACTGACGAGGTTTCCGCGCTGGAATCCATCGGCGTCCGCGCAAAGCTAGTGGAATCCAAATATCCGAATTTGAAAATCACCACCCCGGCGGATCTAACGTTGGCGGAGGCATTACTGATGAAATGAGCAAGGCAATTTATGAATGGCGGCAGCTCGCTAACGGACCACGCCTTGCCGTGGCGACCCTTGTGGATTCGGAATGCGCCGCACTCTCGATCTACATTCCCGCAGGCAGTCGCGACGAGACAGACCTTCCAACCGGGCTCGCGCATTTCGTAGAGCACATGGTATTCAAAGGCACCGAACGCCGCAGCGCGCGTGATTTGAGTTTTGAAATCGAAAACGGTGGAGGCCAGATCAATGCCTGTACGTCTGAAGACCAAACAGTTTACGAAGGCCGCGGCGAGGCAGACCTGATGCCACTGCTTGCCGACGTGATCTCAGACATGGTCTGGCACGCTACGTTCCCCGATGCGGAAATCGGCCTCGAACGCGAGGTAATCGGCGAGGAAATCACCATGTACAAGGAATCGCCGTCCGATCACATCGGCGATCTGATCTCGAACGCACTGTGGGGTGATCACCCGTTAGGCCAACCGATCTCCGGCTCCGTCGAATCGATCACAGCGATTGATAGAAAAACACTTCTCGATTTCCGCGACCGCCATCATTTTCGCAACGACGTGGTGATCGCCGCCTCGGGGCCGTTCACCGTGGACGAGGTGATGGCGATGATTATGCCTCACCTGCCGGAGAAATTCCACGAACCGGAAAGCAGCGTGAGATTTGATCGGGACAACTTCCCTCCTCAGGAAATCCGTGATGCCCGTGAGACGGACCAACTCCAGCTTGCGCTCGCCTGGCACACGCCGGGCCGTCATGCAGAGTCGCGCCACGCGCTGCGCATGCTGAGCACAATGCTCGGTGAGACGGCGAGCTCACGGCTGTTTCTCGAACTGCGCGAGGAGCGTGGGCTTTGCTATCAGATCAGCAGCGACGTGACTTTTTTCGACGAAACCGGAGCCTTCGAAATCAGCGCCGGCCTCGATCCGGAGTCACGCGAGGAAGCGCTCGCCTGCATTTTCCGCGAAATCGACGACCTGATCCAAAACGGCCCGCGCGAGGGTGAACTGGACCGAGCAAAGCGCCTCGCCATCGCCCAGAGCAAGCTCGCTTTCGAAACCACCTCCGCCCACGCCGCCTGGGCGGGCGAGGGCGTGCTGGACTTCGGCTACGTCCCATCACCTGCGGAGTGGCGGGCCAGTGTGCTAGCCGTGACCGACGCCGACGTGCAGGCGATCGCCCGCGAGGTTTTCAAAAACCAGAAACCTGCCATCGCCGAGATCGGCGGAGTCGAAGAATGAATCTGAAGAAGTTGAGGGTTGAGAGTTGAAGGTTGAGAGTCAGAAAAAGAGTCTCCAGTCTCTTCCCGTTCACCATCCAACTCCCCCATGATCCACCCGTTCCATCCATTTTCGCAGGAGCATCTGATCGCGGTGGTGATCGGCTTCATCGCGGTAGCGGGATTTCTACTAGCAGGTAAAAAGGGCGGCGATAGCCGGAAGCGGTCGGCAATAGTGCTCGCACTTCTCAACCTGAGCTCGTTCCCGCTAAGCCTCGTCGCATGGACTTCCATCGACGTGCCAAAATCACTCGACAACCTTCTGCCGCTCCAGCTTTGCGATATTGCCTCGCTCACTGCCGGCCTCGCCTTGCTCACCAAGCGCCCACTCCTCTGTGCGCTAACGTATTTCTGGGGGCTCGCCGCTACCATTCAGGCACTACTCACGCCCGCGCTATCAGTCGGCTTTCCGCACATGGCGTTCGTGATGTTTTTTGTCCAACACTTCGCCATCGTCGCCGCAGCTTTCTATCTACCGGTCGTGGACGGCTGGCGACCGCACTGGAAAACTCCGCTGGAGGTTTTCGGTTGGTCGCAAATCTATCTGGCCGTAGCGATGACGACGAACCATCTGCTCGGCACCAACTTCGCCTTCGCAGCTCACAAGCCAGAGAACCCCAGCCTGCTCGACCACCTCGGGCCGTGGCCATGGTATCTGATTGGAATGGAGGTCCTTGCCTTGGTGTTATTTCAACTTCTGGCGTTGCCATTTGCGAAGCGGTTGGAAAAATAGGTGCGATCAAACAGAGGTGGCGTCGCGTAAAATTAAATTTTACGCACTGCTGATCTGAACTTTGGGGGAACGGGGTTCGATGCAAAGACCAATGGCTGATGAAAAACGAGAGCTGATAGTCAGTTCCATACGCAGTTCATGGACTGGCGGAATGAATTTCGCGCTCCCAGTTGGTTAACGGATCGCAACGAAGATTCCCTCGAAGACGACGCACACCTGGTCGCCCTCCTCGATGGTCACGTGCAGCCGGATGCGGGCTTTCCCCTTTTTCTTGAACGCATCTTTGAAATCCGCGAGCTCGGACTCATCCGGACGCCGGCAAATGGCGCGGAGTAAACCATGCACCGGCCGTTCATAACTGATGGAACTGCTGCGGATGACGATGTGGCAATCGCGGTCTCCCAGTTCCAGCCATAACAGCCCGTAACCCGCCAGCGTGGCCAGTGCCCCGAGGCTACCGCCGAATGCGGTGCCAAGGTGATTGTGATTTTCTTCCAGCGGCGCGGTGAGGATAAGTTTCTCCCGATCGTATGCTTCCACTTTCACGCCCATGGCGCGGGTCAGCGGGATTTTCTCGTAGAAAAACTGCTCGGTCTCGTAAAACGGTCTAGCGACTTCCATAGCGATTTCTATCAATGAGTCCACCAGCGGGAGAGCCGCGGCTCGGCCGAGGCGGGCTTCGCGAGGCAACTATCAGAATAGTGCGATGTATCGTTGAAAAGAATCAGACGCGCCCGCACGGCACTTCTGAAATCGATTACATTCAGTGCGGCCGGATCTTGATCGAGGTTATCGCGATAGCGACGTGGATCGAATCCTAACAATGAACTCAGCAGCAGCCGGATGGTAGCCTTGTGAGAAACTACGACCACAGACTCGCCCTCATGATTTCTCACAATTTCCAACAACGCGGGTAAAGCCCGTGCGGTCACCGCCAGGCCGCTCTCTCCGCCTTCCGGTGCGAAACTGAAAGGATCCTCCTCCCACGCCGCGGCTTCGGCGGGGAATTTTTCATCCACCTCACGGCGCGTGAGCTGCTCCCAGTGGCCATGGGAAATTTCGCGCAGTCCGTCGCGCGGCTGAACTTCCAAGCCATGCGGTTTTGCGAGAAACCCTGCGGTTTCCATCGTCCGACCGAGTGGAGAGGCGTAAACGGCGCTGGGCTTAGCACCTCTTAGACGGTCGCCTAGCAGCGATGCCTGCCGCCGCCCCTCGTCAGATAGCGGGACATCGGTGGCACCCGCGAAGCGGTCTTCGGCACTGAGCGTGGTGGCGCCATGGCGGATGAGGAAAATGCGTGTGAGGGACATGGTGGTGATTCATTCATCGATCTGGCGGATGCGCTCCAGATGGCGGCCTCCTTCGAAATTGGTTGCTAGAAAAACATCGGTGATGGCGATGCGCGGTTTCCAGATTCATCATGCGCTCGCCGAGCGAAAGCACGTTTGCATCGTTGTGGAGCCGGGTGAGCCGCGCGGATTCGAGATTCCAACAAAGCCCGCAGCGGATGCCCTGCATGCGGTTCGCGGTAATGGCCTCGCCATTCCCTGATCCACCAAGCACGATGCCACGCTCGTATTCCCCTGCCGCAACGGCCTCGGCCACCGGACGAATGAAAGTGACATAGGAAACCGGCGTGTCCGAGTCCGTGCCGAAGTCGGTGACGTCGTGCCCGCCCTTCCGCAAGTGCGCGATGATTTCCTGCTTGTAGCGGAAACCCGCATGATCCGAGCCGATGGCGATGCGCATGAGCACGGGATAGTCGAAATTTTTCCTGATGCCAATGAAGATCAGGAAGCGCAGCATGGATGAGTGATGGTATTTTTGAGTCTAAGCTCCATTGAAACGAGACACGGAGAGGAGCAAAACCGGAACGATCCGATCATGGCAGGAGTGTCTCGCTCTAGTGTGGCGTAAAATTCAATGTGACGGACAGCGCGTGCGTACGGGGTTGCGGCGTCTCGCCGCAACGTCAAAAGAAAGACTCGCTGCGGCGGGACGCCACAACCACGTTCAGTGTTCTATTCACCTCTTTGAATTTCACGCGACGCTAGGCCGTTTTGGAAAGAGATTGGCAACTTCGACTGGTGATTCTCAACGGAAAAGACAGTCTTGGATCTTCCATCCATTCCGTCAATAATCCCGCCGTGAAAACCAGCCGCCTGCCTTTGATCACGACGTGGTTCGTGCTGGCGTTTTTCTATCTCCCTATCGGGGTGCTTGTTTTGAATTCCTTCAACGCCTCGCGTTTCGGGACGACGTGGCAGGGTTTCACGACGAAATGGTATGAGCGGCTGTTGGAGCGCGAAGATCTATGGGTGGCGTTGGGGAATTCGCTGAAAATTGCCACCATCGCGAGCATCGGGGCGATGATCTTGGGGACGTCCGCCGCCTTCGCGCTGAACCGCTACAAGTCGCGTTTGCAAACCGCGCATCATCTTCTGATCACGGTGCCGCTGGTGCTGCCGGAAATTCTGATGGGGATGAGCCTGCTGCTTCTTTTTGTAGCGATCGATCAGCCACTCAGCCTCGTGACGGTGACGATCGCGCACGTCACATTTTGCGTGAGCTACGTGACGCTGGTGGTGTTGGCGCGGTTGCAGGATTTCGATTTCCAGATCGTGGATGCCGCGCGTGATCTGGGTGCGACGCGGTTTCAGGCGTTTTTGAAAATCGTGCTACCGTTGTTAGCGCCCGGAATTTTGGCGGGAGGTCTGCTGGCGTTTACCCTATCGATCGATGATTTCGTGGTGACGTTTTTCGTCAAGGGACCGGGCGCAGACACACTTCCGGTGGTGATTTACAGCATGATCAAGAAGAGCCGGGAGTTTCCGGTGATCAACGCGTTGAGCACACTGCTGCTCATCGTGACCTTCGCGGCGGTGTGGGGATCGCAGCGGCTGACGACGAAAAAAGCCTGATTTCAGAAGAAAACCGAAGCTCCCGCCCACAATCTTAGCCTTGGCTAAATTTAATTGTTGAAACTAATCGCAAGCTTGGTATCCATCCTGTTATCACTGGCAGCAAGCACGCATGAATTCCACCGAACCCGAAGCCATTCCCACTACCGAACCCGCCTGGCGGCGCAACGAGGGCATGGTTTCGCTACCGGAAGTGCACCGCAGCATCGCGATTCCGAAGGGCGCATCGTTCTGGCGGAAATTGTTCGCATTCTCCGGTCCTGGATTTCTCGTCGCCGTCGGCTACATGGATCCCGGCAACTGGGCGACTGATCTGGCGGGTGGATCGAAATTCGGCTACACGCTGCTCTCGGTGATCATGATTTCCAATCTAATGGCGATCTTGCTCCAGCACCTCTGCATCAAGCTCGGCGTCGCCACCGGCCGCGATCTTGCGCAGGCCTGCCGCGATCATTACTCGGCACCGACGGTCTGGTTCCTGTGGGTGATGTGTGAAATCGCCATCGCCGCGTGTGATCTAGCGGAGGTGATCGGCTCGGCCATCGCCCTGCAACTGCTCTTCGGCATTCCGCTGGTGTGGGGCTGCTGCATCACCTGTCTCGACGTGCTGGCAGTGCTGTTTCTCCAACAGAAAGGCTTCCGCTATATCGAGGCGCTGGTACTCACGTTGATTCTAACGATCGGCGGCTGCTTCGTGGCGGAGTTGTTCTATTCCAAGCCAAGTCTCAGCGGCATCCTCCACGGCTTCATCCCCAACGCGGAAATCCTGCGGAACCCGCAGATGCTCTACGTGGCTATTGGCATCCTCGGAGCGACGGTGATGCCGCACAATCTCTATCTGCACTCGTCCATCGTGCAGACCCGGAAATTCGACCAAACACCCGACGGCCGGCGCGAGGCGATCAAGTTTGGCACGATCGATTCCACCTTTGCGCTGATGTTTGCGCTCTTCATCAATGCTGGGATTCTCATCCTCGCAGCCTCCACCTTCCACTGGTCCGGGCACCATGAAGTGGCCGATATCCAAGACGCCTACAAACTCCTCACTCCCCTGCTCGGCGTCGGCGGAGCGAGCGCACTTTTCGCCATCGCCTTGCTCGCATCCGGCCAGAACGCCACACTAACGGGCACGCTCGCCGGGCAGATCGTCATGGAGGGATTCATCAACATCCGCCTTCAGCCGTGGCTGCGCCGTATCATCACCCGCGGCCTCGCAGTGATTCCGGCGGTAGTCGTCATCGGGCTCTACGGCGAGGGAAGAACCACGCAGCTCCTGATCGGCAGCCAGGTAGTGCTCAGCATGCAGCTCGGATTTGCCGTCTGGCCGCTCATGCGTTTCACCGGGGAAAAAGCGAAGATGGGTCCCTTCGTCAATCCGCTGTGGATCAAAATTCTTGGCTGGAGCATCACCTTCACTATCATCGCTCTGAACGTAAAACTTCTCTTCGACACCTTTTTCCCTGAATCCATCAGGAACTCGGTGTATCGTTTCCTCGGTCTTCCCACCTTCTGAACACGCGATGTATCAGCACATCCTCATTCCTCTGGAAAACGATTGGGCCGATGCCTCCATCCTCGCCCACGTCCGCAAGCTTGCGAAGCTCACCGGAGCAAAACTCATGCTCGTCCACGTCGCCGATGGCTGGGCTGCGCGAAATTTCACCAACTTCGACCTCCAAGAGAGCGAGGAAATGCGCGAGGACCGAGCCTATCTGGAACGCCGGACACAAGAACTCCGCGACGATGGATTCCAGTGCGAAGCCGTCCTCCTGCTAGGCGAACCAGCGGATGAAATCATCAAACTCGTCGGCCAGCACGACATCGATCTCGTCGCCATGGCCACTCACGGCCACCAGTTCATCGGCGATCTAATCTTCGGCAGCACCTCACGCAAAGTGCGCCACCACGTGAAAATCCCGGTGCTCCTGCTAATGGCCGAGCGCGGTGCGGAGTGACTGCATTACGGGTAATACAAAGCTTGGCATCGTTGTAATGTTAGCTAGATTCATGGCGTGTCTGTAACGAATTCCATGCGCAGTATCGTTGGCGAGCGCGGAGTATCATCGTTCGGAACTCTTCGGAAACCCGCATTTATCCGGGGAACTGTGGTTTGTTTTTTCGTGGGTTTGTTTGCGTCGCATACGGTGACTGCGGCTCAGGTCGCAGTAACTTCGCCACGTGGGATTTACACGGTGAAAGTTCCCGGCACCACCCAAGCCAATGAACCGGTCCGCACCTACCTTGGTATTCAATTGCTGCCGGACCCGCGGTTTGTCGGGCTGGCGGCAACGGTCAACGGTAGTGCGGTTTCATTGGCAAATCTCGGCAATCACAGCGTCCTCGCCACACCTGTCCGCAACTGTTACCTGCATGTTCTGACAGGAAACGGCAGGGGCTTCGTGGTGGATATCAACCAATACCGCACCTCGGACATCGTGTGCGCGGAAGATCTCACTCCCTGGCTTCAACCGGGCGGTCAGGTCAAAATCCGCCCCCATCCACAACTTCTCGACATCCTTGGCGCGACCAATCGTTTCGGGCTCGGCGCGGGAACGAATGCCGGCGCAGCGGACAACGTCGTGATCTGGGATCCGGACACCCAACAGGAGCGGATTTATTATTTCAACTCCACCCGTTTCCGCTGGGAGGAAAAGGACATCGTGGCGGATGCCAGTGTCGCTGTTTTCAGATTTCCCTACGGATTCTACATCGTGAGGCGGACACCGGGCACCCTCCGCATCGCGCTGTCCGGCGATATCGGCGCGGATGCGGTCCTGCTGCCAGTGCGGTCCGCTGCAAACGTATTCTCACTCCCTATCAATCTATCGGCCACACTCGATGGAATGGTCCGCGCGAGTGGAAATTTTTCAGTCATCTCCGGACCCAACGCCAAGCGCTCCGACCTCCTGACATTGGAGGAACCTACCACCGGCCTGCAAAGAGGTCCCTTCTATCACCTTTCCCGACCCAATGCATCAGGTTGGCGCGAGGTTGGAAAAAATAGCAGCTCGGCATCCATCGAACCGTTGGATTTCCTGTCCACCTTGATCCTGCGCCGGGATGGCGATCCAGGCCGTGTTTTCGTGGAAGGAAGCCAGGCTCCACCAGCCGTCCCACGACCGGAGCTATCGCCTGATCCTGAACCGGGCGAGCTTCCGATCACAGAAGAGTTTCCCTATACCAGACCGGTAACTCCAAACTCCACCTTAGTCGTGGAAACCTGCACCGACCTTCAATCATGGGTCACTTATACCGGTACTTCGATCGTCAACGGAAAGGCCACCTTCGCCCTCCCTTCAGGGCAACGCCGGGCATTCTATCGATTGAAAATCACCGCCGATTGAACAATCGACCCATGACGCATTTTCAATTCACTTTACTTGCCTCTGTGGCTTCCCTGCCTCTGATGGCGGGAACGGTCGTGATCACTTCCGTTCAGGATGAGGCCCACAGCCTCCAGCCGCTGACGGCACTCAGCGGGATTCCGCTCGCGGTCGGCACGCAGGTTCGCGTGGGGGCATTTCCTGCGTTAAGCGATGATCAGGTGCTCGATCTGGCCGCTCAAGGTCTGCCGCAATTGACCGCCGCTTTCATTCCCTTCGGCAGCTCGTGCAGCATCGGCGAAGGGGTGGATGGTGCGGCGGGAGGATTTGAAATCGCGGTGAAGGAATCCGGCACCGCTCCTGCATGGGCGGGACAAACCGTTTCCCTGCTGATCGAAACCACGGGCGGGGAATTCATCGTCGCGCGTTTCCCGGGCAGGATCTTCGAAGTGGAAACCGCGACCGGTCTGGAACCGCTGCTTTCGCTGCATCTGGCCGATGCAAAGGTCATCGTGGGCAACCGCCAGGGCAGCGAAAAACTCGCCACTGCCGTCGCTCCATCAGTTGGAAGCTTCGGCACCTGGCTGGCAGGGTTTCCCTCGATCACCGTTCCCGCGCTCAAATTTCCGAACGCCGATGCCGATTCCGACGGGCGCTCGAATTT